>DATNLR010000096.1:0-89892 GCA_035602755.1 Binatus sp. (SeqCode)
ACCACGTTCTGCTTTGTTGGTTTCGGAACGGACAGGCTTCGTCGCCAAGAAGCGATGAAAACCGCTAATAGAGAAAACCCCAACCGCGGGGTCGCATGGCCCTGCAACCGAGCACATGGCGCGGAAGGTCAGAACAGATCTCGCTCGATCAAGTGGGCTGAGAAGCAAGAAAAATTCCAGCCGAAGGAGAGGTGTTTTTTCTTGACTTCTCCCTTTATAGAACTAATCAGGCAAGTTAAATTCATTGGCGAAAAATGCAAAATGCGCCACAGGGGGGACTCCTGGGGCGCATTGGAAACTACGTTCGATGCTGGAAGCGGCCTGCTACGTCTGGCCTACGCGAGCCGTTTTGAACGCAAGGTTATTCCGATCAGGGTCACTATGGCGCTGCCGAACAGCAAAATGCTAGAAGGCTCAGGAGTAGTCGCCGGAACAGGGCCTTCCACGAACCCGCTAAAAGCCGGGTTTGACGTAGATACGTAATGAACCAGGCCCATTTTCGGCGAAAAGGATGCTATGTCGATAAACTCGTAGGTTTCATCGGCGGCTAATGAGATCGGGGCAGCTGTTACACTGAATATGACTGTTCCAGTGTGCTCGTCCCCAGAGGCGCCAAAACCTGTCAGCGCGAGTCCCGCTCCCCAACCCGCCAACATAGGGATATTCTTGAATGTAATGCTGTCGCCAAGAGCATATAAAGTTGGCACATTCGTGGAAATACCGTAAAGATAGTCGGTCTCACCTCCGGACGTGGTGGTACTGATGAGTACAATGCTGTCTCCCCCGGATTGCGGCGATTTGATTGAGCCTGCTCGAGTCGCAACTGAACTGAAGCTGATAAGTGCAAGAACCGCCAGAAAACGAAACGTCAATCGACCCGATTTGAAATAATTCATAAGTAACTCCCTTTCTCGCCATCAACTTCACACGCTCTGAGAAAACTCACGCCAACAGCGACTTACAAAAGGGGCCTAAATCGGGAGCCGCAGCCTGGGGCCTAGTTCGATGCAACGATATACCTTGCGAAAGACAAGTCAACTTTATAATAGAGTACTAGCAGTAACGTTTTATTTTTTCTGCGCCAGACCACTACACTCGTTCTCAAATGCTTGGTTAACGCGCCGTGAAAAGGCGGTGGTCCACGGCGGGGGTTATCCCGCCCGGGAACTGGTTCGCTCCACTCGGTAGCAATCAGAGCAGCAGTGGAGGCAACGAGCCTGCTGAAGCCTCTGGTGCAGAGGGTCGCGAAGGCGACCTGGCGAGCATGCAGGCCGTAACGTGAGTAAACGCTGAGCGGGCCCCGAAAACCGTGATGCAGGAGCCGACGCGCCCCGGTTACGGGGAAGGCCGAAGTTGATGGAATCGTACGAGCGAACAAAATTCCATCGGACCTGCCGGGGTATTAGCGACGGCATGTAGGCAAAGTGGAGCATGCGCAACACGGGAAGTCCCGGCGGTGATCGCGGTGTGGATCAACTGGCAGCTCGGGATGGCCGTTTGGGACGGCGGAGAGGCTCGCAGTACCGACTGAGCCGCAATCGAAGGAGGTTCTCCGTGAGAGGAACCGTCAATTCTTACGTTGAGTGAAGGTGCAGCTGAAACTGTCGGGCGAGTTTGCTTGACGAGATTTCCGTTTACAGCGACGTTTCCACCCATAAATTCCAGCTCTGTAGAACCAATGAAATGCCGAGCGCACTCACTCACGGACAATGACGAAATCTTATTGCTTGTGTTGGCCATTTTGACAGTTGTATTCGAATAGCTACGGCGTCGAGGAAGGGTTCTGATAACAGAGATCAACTCTCCGTCAAATAGTTTGACAATTCCTGTTACCAGGTTTACCTTCCAGGCACCCCGCATAGGCCAACTCCGCGCCTAAGGAGCCACCATGCCTGTCAGACGTCGGTCTTCCCGTCTTTGCTATATTGTAGCGATCTCGGGCTTGCTGATATTGCTGGGCCTGTCCTCGGACGCTTGGTCGCAGCAAATTCCTTGCCCGGTGACGACGGCTTTTACAAACTCGGGTACGGCAACTAACGCGGAGTCACCGTGTGACGTGAACGCTGCGTTCACGAACAGTTTCGGAGCCACATTAGAGAATCAAGCTGGCGGTACGCTGGTTAACTACAACACTGTAACAAACAACGGTGGATTTACGAACGACGACGGCGGCACGCTAACCAACTACAAAACAATCGATTCCAGCGGTATGGTTTCTAACGACGGCGCGTTCACCAACCGCGGGACTTTCAACAATACCGGTCAATTCTATAACGGGGACTACTCTAGTGGCGGGACACTTTTAAACTACGGCACGATTAGCAACTCGAATCTCATAGAGCTTAATTCAGGGCCTACAACGAATAACGGCACCATCATAAATCGCGGCACTTTTGTCAGCGGTACTGATTTCGGGGTATTCACCAACAACGGCGGGATCGTCAACGCTTCTGGCAGCAGCTTCATTAATGACTGGGAGATGATTAACAACGGTACTGTCTCAATCAAAGCTGGGAGCTATTTCGATAATGCGAGCTGTAGCTGCGGCGACGGCTCTTTGCTGAACAACGGAGTGATCATCGTTTCAGGTATGCTTTTCAACGATATCGTGAATCCAATTCAAAACATAGGCACGTTTTCCGTCGCCGCGAGCGGATCAGTGGATACTAACTTCAGTTTTGAGAATAGTGGTACTTTGAACAACCACGGCACTCTATCTGTCATAGGCAGTCTGAGCAATAGCGGCAAGTTCACGAACGAAGGAACGATAGGCACTTCGTCGTCTCCATTTGAAGACCCCTCCATTATCAGCAACAGCGGCAAGTTCGCGAACAGCGGGACGATTAATTTACAGGCGGCGTCCGACGGAGGACCGAGCGCCTTGCTCGACAACGATGGTGGGACGATAAGAAACAGCGGGACGATTAATAACGGCGGGACGATAACGAACGAAGGGATTCTGAACATTACTACCGGCGGGATGTTGAACAACCTCGCTGGCAGCACCTACGTTCAAACGTCCGGGCGGACCATCGTCAACGGAACTCTGAACTCCGTGCCAGCGGTTCAAATCCAGGGCGGTAAGCTTTCTGGGTCTGGAACGATTAATGGCAACGTAGTGATGGGCGGCACAATTGCTCCCGGAAATTCTCCCGGAATTCTGACCATCAATGGCAACTACATGCAGACGGCGACCGGCGTTTACGACGCGGAGATTGCGGGACTGACGCCCGGCCTCGGATATGACGAACTGCTGATAAGCGGCGCGGCTGATCTAAACGGCAAGCTGGATGTCACCTTCGAGGATGGCTTCAAGGTTGCACTGGGTGACAACTTTCTTTTGATGAAATATAACAGCGAGACGGGCACTTACAGTAAGGTCGACTTGCCCACGCTTAGCCCGGGATTGAAGTGGGATCTCAGCTATGATCCGGGATACCTGGATTTATCGGTCAGCGGTACCGTGAGCCCAACTCCGGAGCCTTCCACTCTCTTGCTGTGGGGTACTGCTGGCTTGTTAGGGATTGGAATATGGGCTCGTCGCCGATTCAGTCGCAGTACAATCGACTGAGTTGAAGATCCGAGGAGTTTGGGTGAGCTCGGAACTCCGACGGAGTGACCGAATCAAGTTCTGTAGCCTTAATCTTTCTTCAGCGGCGACCCCGCCAGAAATTTCTTCATTTCATCAGCTTGATCCGGCTTGGGATTGAGTTTCAGTGCAGCCGCGAATTCTTTCTTCGCCATCGGAACATTATTTGATTTCTGGTATGCCAACCCGAGGTGATAGTGATACGTCGGATTAATTGGATTTGCAGTGACCGCTTCCTGTAACGTTTCAATCGCGGACTTATAGACGCCTTGCTTGTAATAAGCCCACCCCAGAGTGTCGGCAGAGAAAGCTTCGTTGGGCAAACCTTTGCGCGCGGTTTGCGCGAGCGAAAGTGCCACGTTGACGTTACCGCCATGCTCGAGCATCACGTACGCGAGATTATTTGCGGCAAGAGGATAATCCGGCTGGATTTCAAGAGCCTTCTTGTAAGCATCCTGGGCTTGCTGCCAATCCTGGTGCGCTTCGTACGCACCGCCTAAGCCGGCGTAAAGGCGATGGTCGCCAGGGTTGTTCTTGATAGCGTTCTGATAGGTCGAAATCGCCTGATCGACAGAGCCGCGGGCCACTTGGATGCTGCCAAGGAGCAGAACGGCCGCCACATTATTCTTATCGAGGTCAACAGACTTCTGGAGGGCGGCTTCCGCTTTTGCCTGATCCTGGTTCCGAAGCTCGATTTGTCCTAGCAACAGGTAGAAATTGCTGCTGTTGGGTACCAGCGCGACCTGATCTTGAACCAAGCGTTGAGCTTTCGCCGGATCTTTGCGCTCAACGGCGATGTTCACGAGCCCGGTGAGAGCGTCGGACGACGATGGATCGAGTTTTAGCGCTTGAGCAAAATATTTTTCGGCTTCGTCTAACTTTTTCTGGCCCAGGCGGAGATTTCCCATTTGGACATAACCGGCCGGATTCTGTGGAGCCACTTCCATGGCCTTTTTCAGATCGGCTTCTGCACTGGCTTGATTCCCTTGCCAGAACGCAGCTTGCGCTGCGTAAATATAGCCATCGACAGCGTTAGGCTCGATTGACTTCAGAGCTGCACCGCTTTCCTCCAGCAGCTTCGCGTCGCGCTTCGGCAAAGCCAAACTAGCAAGAGCCCGATGCGCATCGATCATAGTGGGTTGCAGTCGGACAGCCTCTCGCCATTGACCTTCGGCTTGTCCGAAGTTCTTGGTACCTGCGTAAGCGAGTCCGAGTTGGAAATGGCCGACAGCATTATCCGGCGCGTTTTTTACGGCTTGTTCAAGAACGTGAACAGCGTCGGACTGTTTCTGCTGACGATTCAAGATCGCGCCCTCCAGAATCATGGCGGCGGGATCCGATGGGAAATTTTTAAGAACGGCGTCATTCACTTTGGCTGCGTCATCTAGGCGATTCTGCTGCAGCAAGAGTTGAACGTAAGTCTCGGCAATCGCCTTATCTTTGGGATGCTGGGAATTCAGCGTGCTGAACTCGATGGTAGCTTTCTCGAGTTCTCTTTGGCTTAGGTAAAAGTCGCCGAGCAATCGATAACCGGCCGAATTATCTTTCAGCGCACTCTTGGCTTGCTGCATGGCTTGTTCGGCCGCGGACTTGTTTCCTTGCCCGAGATAAAGATTTGCCAGAGCCACACGCGGAGACGGATTCTGGGGATCCAAAGCGATGGCAGCTTGAAATTCCTTTTCTGCATCCGCCCAACGCTTTTCCCGCTGATAAAAACTTCCCAAAGCAATTACTGCGGGCACGGATTTCGGATCCAGTGAGATTGCCTTCAAAAAGTTCTGTTCCGCGGCCTGTGAATCGTTCGATCTTTCATACATCAAAGCAAGATTGAGATAAGACGGAGAACGGTTCGGATCTATCTGTACCGCTTGCTGAGCTTCGCTCAGCGCTTTTTTGGAATCGCCCAACGCGGCGTCCGCGTTGGAAAGAATCACTTGGGCCTGCGCGTTTTTCGGATCGCTTTGCAGAACCAATGCAGCATGATCGCGAGCATCTTGATACTTACGGCCGGCAAGATAGAAATCCGCGAGGTCGAGCTGAGCTTTGAAATTCTTTGGATCGAGTTGAACCGTGCGCCGAAGTTCCTGGAAAGCATGGGTCCAATCGCCCTGTTTTATGAACGAGCGCGCCACCTCATAGTGAGCAGCGGCGAAGCCCGGATCGATCTGAATGGCGTTTTGGTATTCGATAATCGCGGCGTCGAATTTGCCTTTCTCAAAATAGGCCACGCCCTTATCGAGGTAGGCCTTCTTTCGCACCTGCGGATCGCGGGAGCACCCGGCCAATAAAGCCAGCGCCATCACTGCGAATACAGGCAGGACTCTTCCGATATTTATCTGAGCCTTCCGCATAGATCTTCTAAACAACTCGCTGAGTGCAATCGGTAATTCTAGCCTGCGAGTCTGTGCCAATCCATAGAAGTTGTACGGATCGCCAGCCCTAAGTCCCTTGATAGGATTAAGATAACACAAGGTTTATTATTTTAGTGAAATCGGCTTCGATTGTGTAACCTTGTGTCACCGGCACAAATCTTTGATTGCTGGGTAGCAATCCGTTTAATGAGGATTAAGAGGAAGGGTTTTACCCAAACATGGAAGTTTGCGCGGATTTCCACGGCAGCACGTCCAGCTCTCGATTTGCGCTTAGCCTCAGGTAAGCAACAGAAAAGTAAATACTTAAGTATCGTTTGTGGGCCGATCTGTGGTCATTCGGCTTGGCAGTAGCCGTGCATTTAGTACTTCAGCGAACGGTAGTCCTATGTACTCCCAGGCCACCGTCACCGAGGATATGAATAGGTACTATGCCAAGCAATGACATTGAAATCGCCTCTGTAAGAGAGGACGCGGGCTTTGTTAGCGGGATGTCGCCCGCCATGCAAACGCTGGAGAACGTTGTAGCGGAAATCGCTCTAACAAACATTCCGGTTTTGCTTGTCGGAGAGAGCGGGACAGGCAAGGAAATGTTCGCTCATAGGATTCACTGCCTTTCGGCGAATGTCGAGGCGCCGCTTGTGAAAATCCCTTGCGCATCGCTCAACGTGACGAACTTTGCGAGCGAGCTGGGGTTAGATAGCAACGGGGATAGTTCTAATGAAAGGTTCGGAACGGTTTTCTTCGATGAAATCAGCGAACTTGATCCAACCTGCCAGCGCAGCCTTCTATATGCCTTGCCGGATGGCGATGCCAGGCCCCGGCGCGGCTTGCTAGGAGCGCGCGTGATTTCCACAACCAGTCGGAATCTTGATGAAGAGATGCGGACCGGACGTTTCCGGAGCGAGCTTTATTACCGTATCACCGGCGTGTGCCTGCGGCTACCTCCGCTGCGAGATCGCAAGGAGGATATACCGCTACTCGTGGAATCTTTTTTGACGAAGTATGCCGCGGAATTCAACCGCGCGCGTCCTACATTAAGTCCGCGCACGCTACGAAAGTTTTTGGATTATTCCTGGCCCGGAAACATACGGCAGTTGGCAAACGTGGTTAAAAAGATTGTCGCGCTCGGAGACGAAAACTTGGCGTTGCCGGAAGTTGCTACGGCACCGGTTGAGGCGCGCACCGAACCACCCGAAACGCGTAGCTATTCTCTGAAAGCGGCCGCGCGAGCCGCTTCTCGTGAAGCCGAGCGCGGAATGATTCTAGAAGCGCTAGCGCGCACGCGCTGGAACCGCAAGCGAGCCGCGCAAGAGCTGCAAATCAGCTACAAATCATTGCTGTATAAATTGAAGCAGATTGGCATGCCAGAGTCGCAGACTGAATGATGGAAGCAGGAGAAAAAATGATTAAAGGGCTGTATGCATTAGCGATCGTTTCGCTTTTGGTTTCAATTCCAACGTGGGCTCAGCAGGAAGGAGCCACGCAGACTTCTCAGCCCGATTCGCAATCGGCTGCGGCACCGGCTCAGCGCGGCGCGACGTCTGATCCAAACTACGTAATTGGACCACAGGATGTCATCGACGTGAACGTTTGGAAAGAGCCCGATATTTCCCGCACTGTTCCGGTCCGTCCGGACGGAAAAATTTCACTTCCGTTGTTAAACGATGTGCAAGCAGCGGGAATGACTCCGGCGCAATTGGGAAACCAAATAACAGCGAGCTTGAAAAAATACGTTACGAATCCGCAAGTCACCGTGATCGTAACTGCAATTAACAGCCAACGAATCTACGTTCTCGGTGAGGTGACCCGGCCCGGCGCTTTTCCGTTATTGCCTGGAACGACTGTGTTACGCGGGCTATCGAGTGCGGGCGGGTTTACGCAATTTGCGAAGATGAAATCAATTTACGTTCTTCGGCTCGAAAACGGGAAGCAAGTGAAGTATCCGTTTAATTACAAGGATGTGGTGGGCGGAAAGCATCCCGAGCAGGACATTTTATTGAAAGCCGGCGACACCATTGTGGTGCCGTAGGGGGATGAATGTTTAGGTTGTATCAAATCGCCGCAATAATTTTCGTTTGCGCGATCAGTGTGCCGGTTGTTCGAGGCCAAGAGCCATCGCAGCCTCAACCGCCTGACCAGACCCAACAGCCCCAGTCGCAGGGGGCTGAGCGGCCAATTCCCGCCTACAAGTCTCCACTGGCATCGCAGGCGGACAACGGCGATACGATCATTGATCCTACGCAATTGGCTCCAGATAATCGTCCGCTAACAGGAATACAGGATTTATCACTGGGGGTACCGCTCGATCGTCACAGCTATTGGCAACCCCACGCCGAAGTTGATTTAACCGCGGACTCCGAACCGACCGAAGCGGGAGGCGGAGGCTGGACCACCTGGACAACCTTGGTGGGCGGAGTTGACGTTCATAGGTTTTCCGGTGAGTCCGAGCTAACCTTCGATTACTTGGGAGGCGGAGTTTTTTCGAATGACGGCAACGAAGGAAATGGTGTGTTGCAGGACGCCAATTTTGAAGCACAGTTCTCTTTCCGCCGCTGGACGCTTACGTTAATTGATGAGTTTCGATATACGCCGGAGACTGCCTTCGGAAATGTCGGGTTCGGAGGAATACCCACGACGATTGGGGTTTCCATCGGCCTACCGTTCGGCGGGGATCAAACAATTCTGAGCGCTTTTGGACAGAGGCTTACCAATGCATCCGGGGGACAGGCTGATGTAAGACTCACTCCGCGATCTTCGCTTACATTTTCGGGGGGATACTCCGAGCTGCACTTTTTTGATCAAGATTTACTTAACAGCACCGAAGTTTACGCTCAAGCTGGTTATAACCACCTATTGACCAAGACCGACACGATCGGCGTTTCCTACGTCTACAATGGTTTTCGCTATTCGAACATTGCACAGTCGATTGACACCCACACTGCACTGCTATCGTATGGACGGAGAATCACTGGCCGTCTAGCTTTTCAAATCGCTGCAGGACCGCAATACGCCCTCTTCGCCGCTGGGATTTCCTGTGGGGCAACGGGCGTGAATGTGCCGCCTTGTGGATCCACGAGCCAACTTCTCTGGTCTTTGAATACGGCCTTAAATTACCAGCTGGCGAGGACCAGCTTTCTTGCAACGTATTCTCATGGCATCACGAACGGATCAGGCGTTCTGGCCGGTGCTGTCGGCGATACCGTTTTGGGTAGCGTGACGCGGCAGTTGTCAAGAACTCTTACTGGAGACGCCGAAATCGGGTACGCACGGAACAGCGGACTAGCTGTCGCGATCGCCAGTCTTCCAGCCCTGAGCGGAACTTATGATTTATGGACCGCGGGTGGACATTTAACGCACCCGTGGGGAAGGACCCTTCAGTTTATTGTGGGGTACGAGTTTCAATATCAGAACTCGAACGCACCCTTTTGTTCGGGCACGGAATGCGGTGGCTCGTACACCCGTAATCTGATTACCGTAGGTCTGGGATGGCGCGCGCGACCGAGAGCATTTTAAGCGGGGTAGTTGCCCGCGAAGAGGACGGCATGATTCAAAGAGAATTAACATTCACAGATTACCTCGAAATCTTAAGACGTCGCTGGGTTCTGATAACTGTGCTCAGTTTAGTAGGTGGGCCTTTGGCCTATGGAATCTCGCGATTTCTTCCGAATCGCTACACGTCGCAAACACTTGTCCTTATTGAACAGCCCACAGTACCCACAGATTTCGTGAAGCCTGTTATCACGACGGAAATTAATGCACGCCTGGCGAGTATGCAGGAAGAGATCCTAAGCAGGACGCGATTGGAACCTATTATCCATCAGTTCGGACTGTATCCGGGTGACGTGAACCGCGTGCCAGTAGAGGAACTAGTCGCACGGCTGCAGAAAAGTATCCAAGTAACTCCGGTACAACCCATGGCCGAGACCCAATCGCAAGCGTTACCGGGGTTTCACATCATCGTGACATTAGACAATCCGAAAACAGCGCAAGAAGTTTGCGCAGCCGTCACATCAATGTTTATTGAAGAAAATCTGCGGTTGAGGCAACAGAGATCTGAAGATACGACCCAGTTTCTTGCGCAACAGCTCATTGACGCCAAAGCAAAATTGGACGCGCAGGACGCCAAGCTCGCCGAATTCAAGAGCCGCTATATCGGCTCGCTTCCAGATGAAGAGCAAGGCAATTTGAACCTTCTGATGGGCTTGACCTCACAACTGGATGCGGCGACGCAAGCACTGGCTCGTGCTCAACAGGATAAGAGTTTTGCTGAGTCAATGCTAGCTCAGCAAGTTGCTGCCTGGCAAGCTGCTCAGACCGGCTCAAATCCAGAAACAATGGATGTGCAACTCGCGGCTCTACAAACGCAGCTCGCGAATTTGCAGGCTCGTTACACGGATGACTATCCGGATGTGGTGAAAACGAAGAGTGAAATTGCTGCGCTACAAAAAAAGATAGCGGACAGCGAAGATAATCCCAAGGCTGCTGGTGCAGGAAAGTCACCCAAAACGGAACCGGCCCAAATCGCGCAATTGCGTGCGCAAGTTCACACGACCGACCAAGTGATTTCCGAAAAAACCAAGGAACAAGTGAAGATCCAACAGGCCATTAAACTTTATCAAGATCGAGTGCAATCGAGTCCTGCAGTCGAACAGCAATATAAAGAATTGACACGCGATTATCAAACCGCGCTCGATTTCTACAACGATTTGCTGAAGAAGCGAGATCAATCGGCGATGGCAGCGGACCTGGAACGGCATCAGGAAGGCGAAAATTTTTCGATTTTGGATCCTGCGAATTTACCGGATAATCCGTCATTTCCAAACCGTCCGCTGTTCGCACTCGGAGGATTGGCCGGAGGTTTAGCTCTGGGAATCGGAATAGCATTTTTCTTGGAATCTCGCGACAGCTCGTTCAGGACTGAAAGAGATGTTGAGACTGCGCTGCGACTGCCGGTACTGGCAATGGTTCCTGCCGTTGAATCATTGATGGTCAGGAAGTCGAAGCGCGGTGCGGCTGGGAAAGCTGGCGATTCTCCGTTTCATGCGGGAGCGGGAGCCTAACGCAAATGTACCAGAAATTTTTCGGGCTTCGCGAAAGCCCATTCAATGTGAACCCGGACCCTCGCTATCTGTTCCTGACGAAACAGATTCAGGAAGCGCTGGCAGGTTTAACCTACGGCATACAAAACCGCAAGGGCTTCATATTGCTCACCGGCGAAGTCGGAACGGGGAAAACAACGCTGCTGAACCGGTTGCTCGATTGGCTGCATGGACAGCGTGTGGCTACAGCTTTTGTTTTCAATTCGCAGCTCAACGTAAGCCAGCTTTTTGATTTCATGATGGCTGACTTCGAGATTCCTTGTGAAACACGTCACAAGAGCCAAGTCCTGCTAAAGCTTAACGCCTGGTTGCTGGAACGATATCGAGCCGGCGAGACGGCGGTTTTGATCGTAGACGAGGCTCAGAATTTGTCGCTGCAGGTGCTTGAAGAAATTCGCTTGCTGACGAATCTGGAAACCTCCACGGAAAAGCTTTTGCAGATTGTGCTAACCGGACAGCCAGAGCTCGAAGAGAAACTGAAACTGCCCCAACTGCGCCAGCTGCGCCAGCGCATCACGCTGAGATGCCGCACTGGCGCACTCACGCTGGAGGAAACGTTCGGATACATTGCCGAGCGTTTGCGAATCGCAGGAGCTAATGGCGACCCGATATTCTCAAAGGAAGCCATTCAAACGGTTCACCTGTATTCCCGAGGTATCCCGCGCATTGTGAACCTGCTTTGCGAACACGCTTTAATAAACGCATACGTGGACCACTTGCGGCCTGTTCCGGCGCACCTGGTGGAAGAGGTAGCGCGTGAGTTTCAACTCGATGAGATCGAGCCGATTGCGCCTGTCGGTTTTTCAAATGGAAACAAGCCGCCTGTAGATGCACAAGTATTGCTTCAGAACCTGGATGAGCTGCTCAGCCGCCTACGCGAGGCGAATATCATGCCGGTGACAACGCGCGAGAGGAAACCATGAGTCGAATTCACGAAGCCTTGAAAAAGGCCGAACAAGAACGGGCCGTGCATCAATCTGCAGACGGCGCTGCGCCTATGCAAAACACGGCAGTGGACATCGGCACGCTGCCGCCCAACGGCGATTCTGTTCCGGATATTTTCAAGCAGCCCCCAGCCCTTACAACACAATCGGGCGCTCTAAATCGCTTTGAAGATCTCTGCCAGCGTTGCGCTCATCCGCACTGGCACCCAGATCTAAACGTAAACATTTTTCACAACCCCGCTCTCAGCGTGCATGCAGCGGAGCAGTTCAGAACCTTGCGATCGCGGCTTTACCAATTACGCGGTAGCCAGCGGCTTCGTACACTCCTCATCGCGAGCTCGATGCCGACAGAAGGGAAAACGTTTGTAACAAACAATCTTGCACAGGCCATCGTTCGCCAGCCAGATCGCAGGTGCCTGATTATCGACGCGGACCTGCGATGCTCGCGCCTCCATGTTCCTCTAGGCGCGCCGCCCTCTCCAGGTTTGACGGAGTACCTGATGGGAGAAGCTGATGAGATGGCTGTGATCCAACACGGAGCCGAAGGAAATCTTTGTTTTATTCCGGGCGGCAAGGAGGTGTCCAATCCTAGTGAATTGCTTTTAAATGGGCGGCTCAAGACTTTGTTGGAACGTGTCACTCCGGTGTTCGATTGGGTCATCCTGGACTCACCTCCATTGCTTCCCGTGGCGGACGCGAGCTTACTAGCCGACCACGTCGACGGAGTGATTTTGGTTCTTCGTGCCGCGTCCACGCAGACATCGACTGTTGAGCGAGCTTGTCAAGAATTGCAGGGCAGGAATGTTGTTGGAGTAGTGCTGAATGCGGTGGAGAAGACGCACGCCTACGGTTCTTATTACTACCACGGGTACGGTGTTGCATATGGACACGAAGACATTAAACCAACTCAGGGATAGGTTTCCGATTTGTTCAGGCCACGGACCGCTCCGGAGGGAAACGTTGTCTTGGGACATGTTGTATATGTCCTTTGTTGAGTTTTACTTGCAGGGCGGAAAATTATTGCAACTATGTGATAGCAATGTTCTTGAAATTATACGATGACAGGGCTCTTTGGATTGGTTTAGCGGCCTTCGATTCTATAAAGGTATTAGAAACATAGGTTTAAAGGGATCAAGACTAGGTTAGCGCGTGGCAACTGTCGTGCAAACCTAGATAGACTTCGGGAGAGTCGATTGGGACTCTAATGGCGGTAGCACAGTTGGGTATTTCTTAGAATGATAACAAAACCGCAATTCGACGCGAATGCCGGGACAACAACCGACAACACCGGCACTGATAAATATCCGTGGTTTGCGTTGCAGGTGCGATCGCGCCATGAATTGTGTGTTGCCGATTATCTAAATGGACAGGGATATGAATGGTTCCTGCCACTTTATAAAAGCAGGAAGCGTTGGTCTGACCGAATCAAGGAAGTGGAGTCTCCACTTTTTCCTGGATACTTATTCTGCCGATTTAATCAACACGACCGGCTGCCGATCCTGAAGACACCCGGAGTGATCCAGATAGTTGGATTCAATCGAATCCCGGCGGTCGTCCAGGAGTCAGAAATCAGCGCACTACAAACTTTGATGGCGGCAGGTGTTCCGAATCATCCCTGCCCATTCCTCGAACTGGGCGACAAGGTCAGAATTGAATCGGGTCCGCTGCGGGGTCTTGAAGGGATTCTGATGGATTTCAAAGGACATCACCGGTTGGTTCTTTCGGTCACCCTACTACAGCGTTCGGTGGCGGTAGAAATTGACTCAGCGTTGGTAACTCCGGTTACCACGTCCCATCTGTCTGCAGAAGATAAGGGGAACGTGCGACATCGTGCAGTTCAGTTGGTGGTCTAGAATTCGGTTTACAAATTTATGAAAACGAAATCAGAAGAAGATTTCCAGGACAGACAGCCGCTCGGGACTCATTTTCCCGTGGTCAAGTCCAAGTCCGCTGAAAAGTCTAACGGGAATGGAAACACCGCCGGAGACCCGGGTAACTTCCTTTCCGAAGAGCATTTCCGGCGGATGCTGGCGCGGGAAAGAAAAAGGTCGGAACGATCGCGCAAACATTTGGTCTTGATGCTAATCGACGGGGGCCTAAAAAATAAGAAGACCGATGCTCTTCTTGAGCAGATTGCAGTTGTCTTGGGAGCATCCATCCGCGAGACAGATTTGGCTGGCTGGTTCGAAGCCAACTCCGTATTCGGAGTCATCTTCACCGAGTTTGGAGATAGCGACGTAAGCGCCGCTGTCAAGACAATCGAATCGAAAGTCACTGCTAGCCTTCAGAAGGCGTTTAAGGCCACTCAACTGAGCAGCTTTCAAATTTCTTTTTACGCCTTTCCAGATGGGTGGAAGGGAGACGGGCACCAGCGTCCGGTTGACCCGACCATGTACCCCGACCTTTTCGAAGTTAAAGAGAGAAAGAAACTGTCACTGTTGACCAAACGAGTGATGGATACGTTTGGCGCTTCGGTGGCCTTGCTGTTCTTGTCGCCCACCTTTCTGCTTCTTGCGATACTGATCAAGCTCACCTCGAAGGGTCCCATATTCTTCCGTCAAGAGAGAGTTGGCCAGTTCGGTTCACGCTTTGTATTTCTGAAATTCCGATCGATGTATGTCTCCACGGACGCTGCCATCCACAAGGAGTACGTCAGGAAGTTCATCGCTGGAAAAGCGAATTCTGAAGCTCGAGAGGGTAGCAAGAAGGGCGTCTATAAGATCACGAACGATCCTCGAGTAACCTGGATTGGAAAATTCATGCGGCGCACAAGCTTGGATGAGATTCCGCAGTTCTGGAACGTGCTGATTGGCGAGATGTCCTTGGTAGGGCCGCGACCACCGATCCCTTACGAAATTGAGACTTATGATATCTGGCACCGCCGGCGTTTGCTGGAGTCCAGGCCTGGTATCACCGGTCTGTGGCAGGTGCGCGGACGTAGCAAGACTACTTTTGACGAAATGGTAAGGCTTGACTTGCAGTACTCCAGAATGTGGTCTCCGATGTTAGATCTGAAGATTCTACTTCAGACTCCCCGGGCGGTGTTTACGGGCGATGGCGCATATTAATCTCATGACGCCCGTGGCAAAATTGGCCCACTGTAGCACTTCATTGGTAGGCGCATTTCCAATTTAGACCGCTCTTCATCTTCTGCGTATTTTCCTGTCTGTGGACGCGACGATTCGGCTCCTTCAGAGTTTGCATTCCAGGGTGAAAAAATGGCTACTAGTCTAGATGCAGGCGAAATGAAAGCTCAAAAACAAAACAATTCAACCGACGTGATCAGAATGGGCGTAGTTGGGTACGGATATTGGGGCCCGAACATCGTGCGAAACTTCCACGGGCAAGAGCGTTCGCGCGTCGTAGCTATTTGCGATCAAAGCCCGAAGTCACAGAGCCGCGCGCGCCAATCGTATCCAGATATACGCGTAATCGCGGAGTGTAACGGCATCCTGACCGCTACGGACATCGATGCAATCGCTATCGTGACGCCCGTGTGGACTCATTACGAGCTTGCGAAACTGGCGCTCGAGCACGGCAAGCACGTCTTCGTCGAAAAGCCATTCACCTGCACCACCGCGCAAGCCGAGGAGTTGATCGAGCTGGCCGACCGCAAACACCTAAAAATCATGGTGGACCACACCTTCTTGTTCACCGGAGCGGTCAAGCGCATTAAGGAATTTATCGATAACGGCACGCTGGGAGATCTTTATTATTACGACTCCACACGCGTTAATCTGGGCCTCTTTCAGCATGATGTGAACGTGCTGTGGGACTTGGCTCCGCACGATCTTTCGATCATGGATTATTTGATCAAAGGGAAGCCTGAAGCCGTAGTTGCCACCGGCGAACGTCATTTGAACGGCGTGGCCGACATTGCATTTCTCACTCTCTATTATCCCAACAACATGATCGGGCACATCAATGTGAACTGGCTGTCTCCGGTGAAAGTGCGCACGACGTTAATTGGCGGCGAGAAAAAAATGTTGGTCTGGAACGACCTAGAAGCCGACGAAAAGCTAAAGATATACGACAAGGGTGTGCAAATGAGCGGCGATGGAGTTTATCAACTGCTCGTGAGCTATCGTTCCGGCGACATGTGGGCGCCTCGCGTGGAACAAGTGGAAGCTCTGAAGCTGGAAGCTGCGTACTTCGTCGATTGCATCTTGAACGACAAAAAACCGTTCAACGATGGAGCCGCGGGGCTGCACGTCGTACAAGTGCTCGAAGCCGCCGACCAATCGCTGCAACAAAGAGGCAAAGTCATCAAGCTCTAGGATCTCCGCGTATCTGCTTAAGTTGGCCTGAAGCTTTTAAAAGAGGAAAAATTCAAGCATGGACCAGTACTTGTGTGTTGCGCCGGACGTCAAACTTGGCAAGAACGTAAAACTATCCAAGTTCATCAACCTATATGGATGCGAGATAGGGGACGACACGAAAATTGGCGCCTTCGTGGAAATTCAGAAGAATTCGAAGATCGGCAAGAATTGCAAAGTTTCAAGCCACACGTTTATATGCGAAGGCGTGACCCTTGAAGACGGCGTGTTTGTGGGTCACGGCGTCGTTTTCATCAACGATTCCTATCCACGCGCAACCACGGAAGAAGGGCAGTTGCAAACCGAACAGGATTGGAAAGTGGAAAAGACTCTGGTGAAGGCGCGCGCCTCCATCGGTTCGGGCTCCACCATCCTTTCAAAGGTTGTTATCGGCGAGAATGCGATTGTTGGCGCGGGAAGCGTGGTCACCAAAGACGTTCCCAACGACACTATCGTAGCCGGCAATCCTGCAAGGGTGTTGCGCCGCATCACGCGAGAAAAGACAACTGTTTAGCAACCGGACGAATATGGCCGCGGATGGAATCGTTGCAATGAATTTTTCTTAACACTTCAGAAGTAATTTGCCAAGGAATTGAGGAAACGTATGTCCCTTACCGAGAAAATCCCGTTTTTAGACCTAGTTACTCCGCATATGGAGCTCGAGCCTGAGCTGACTGCGGTATTTCAGAAGGTTTTGAGCACCGCTGGTTTTGTCGGCGGTCCGATGGTAGAGAACTTCGAAAAGGCTTTTGCCGTATTTTGCGATGCGAAACACTGCGTGGGTGTAGCAAGCGGAACCGATGCGGTTCGCTTTGCTTTGACGGCTGCCGGCGTGCAACCCGGAGACATCGTGGTTACCGTTCCGCACACGTTCATCGCCACCACGGAAGCCATTAGTCAGGCCGGAGCGCGTCCCGATTTTATCGATATCGACGAGCGCACGTATTCGATGGATATCTCCAACTTGCGCGACTACCTCGAACGGGAATGTTACCTGGACCGCGAAACGGGAAAGCCGTACCACAGAAAGTTTCGCGCGCCCGTCACGGCAGTGGTGCCTGTCCACATCTATGGTCAGTGCGCGGATATGGATCCCATCCTGGAGCTGGCTCGCCGCTACAACCTGATTGTGGTGGAAGATGCTTGCCAAGCTCACGGCGCGGAGTATTTCTCACAGAAAGAAAATCGCTGGAGGAAAGCGGGCTCCATGGGCCACGCTGCAGCCTTCAGTTTTTATCCCGGAAAGAATCTAGGTGCGTGCGGAGAAGCCGGCGCGATCACCACCAATAGTGAGGCAATGGCGCGAACGATGCGCATTCTGCGCGACCACGGCCAGTCAAAAAAGTATTACCACGACATGGAAGGATATAATGGCCGTCTGGACTCGCTACAAGCGGGCCTTCTTAGCGTAAAACTTCAACATTTGGCGGAGTGGAACACGAAGCGCCAAGAAGCGGCGGCTCGTTACGACAGGATGCTGGCATCGCTCGATGGCGTAGTCGCGCCATACCAGCCCACTTGGTCGCGCCCGGTCCATCATCTTTATGTGGTGCGAGTGTCGGATCGCGATGGCTTGCAGAAGCACCTGGCCGAAGCCAAGATCGATACCGGCATTCACTACCCGATTCCGCTTCATCTGCAAAAAGCCTACGAAACGTTTGGTTTCAAGAAAGGTGACTTCCCGGTCACCGAAAAAATTGCTTTAGGGATCCTCTCTCTTCCCATGTATCCGCAACTTCAGCCCGCGGCGCAGGAGCGCGTCGTTCAGAAGATCCAGGAATTTGCCTCCGTCGGCGTCCTCCGTTAGCCATGTTTTTCCTAATATAATCAATGCAGCCTGGGTCTTCGCGAAGGGAGCGAGGTCGGGGCGCGAGCCCACTTGGTACACGGCAGTACCATTACTAGGCTCCGCATTCGAATTCGGTCAGACCGGCTTTAGGTATCTCCGGCCCTGTTCTACACATCTAGTTTGGTGGGCTACTCACCGCCAACGAGAGTGACGATTGATGAATAAATTTTCGCCAGCTAATCGAACGAGACCTTCAAGGAGGTTCAGCGGTGAAGCAAGAAAATAGTGTTGTTGTGGCGGGACTCGGAGAAGTGGGCCGGCCCCTGCTCGAACTTCTCTCCAAGCATTACAAGACCGTAGGAGTAGATCTCGCGCCGCCTGAACACCCGCTGGGGAGAGTGGACGTTTTGCACGTCTGCTACCCATTTGAGATCAAAGATTTTGTTGGCGAAACCGCGCGTTACATTGATCTCTTTAAGCCCATGTTGACGATCATCAATAGCACCGTCGCAATCGGGACCACTCGAGCGGTAGCAGCGCGGACTGGGACGGCTCTGGCGCACAGTCCGGTTCGCGGTAAGCATGTGCGAATGTTGCAGGAGTTGGAAACCTATGCGAAATTTATAGGGCCCATCGACGCTGCCAGTGGCAAGCTTGCGGTGGAACATTTTCAAGGGGCGGGTCTGAAAACGAAGGTCCTGGCGGCTCCGGAAGCGACGGAACTGGCGAAGTTGACGGAGACCACGTACTTCGGCTTGTTGATCTCCTGGGCGCAGGAGCTTGAGAGATATTGCGAGAAAACGGGACAGTCCTACGATGAAATTTGGAGCATTTACGAAGAGATCGGATTTTTCCCGAGGACTAAATACTTCCCGGGGGTTATCGGTGGCCACTGCGTCATGCCGAATATTGAGCTTTTGTTAAATTTCGATGATTCGTCGCTTTTGAGGGCTATCCAGACCTCAAATCGTGCGAAAATCGAACGTGAATCACGCAAGAAGCTGGATGAACAGAAGATAGAAACCACCCGTTCCAGGGGCTGAACACGGAACTCAGCGACTGCGGGTCTGGTCACGCGCCTAAGTTACTGTAAGCGATACACCGATGACAAGTTCCACGATGACGCGAACGACGACTACCACGTCGCTTGAAAGCCCGCCAACCGCGGCCATCAAGAGGCTTGCCGGGAAACGTGTGGCGATGGTCACCTTTTCCTCTTATCCGTTCGATCCTCGCCCGCGGCGGTCCATAAATGCGCTGTTAGCAGAAGGTGCTACTGTAGATTTGATTTGCCTCGGTAATAAGAACGATGCCAAGGGTGAAGTGCCGGCGGGCGTGAAAGTATTCCGCGTACCACTGAAACATCCTCGCCGTGGGAAATTCGAATATGCGTTTCGGTATGGGACCTTCATCCTCATTTCTTCCCTGACCTTTGCCCTTCGCTCACTGGGCCGCCGCTATGATTTGGTTTACGTCCACAATATGCCCGACATCCTCGTGGCCAGTTCCCTGATACCTAAGATGTTGGGGGCTAAGGTGGTGCTGGATCTACACGACCCGATGCCCGAGCTGATGATGACGATTTTTCGCACGCCCGAAGACAACAGAAGCGTACGGATGATGAAGCGCCTTGAAAAATGGAGCATCGCGCGAACAGATTTGGCGGTCACGGTGAATGTTGCGTGCAAACGAATCTTTTCCTCGCGCAGTTGCCCGGCGGAAAAGATTGCTGTGGTTATGAACGCCCCGGACGGCCAGATTTTTCCTTTTCGCGAGGCGCGATCGAGCGTATCGCCAAAACAAGGCAGTGATCGGCCCTTCGTTATCATGTACCACGGCTCTATCGTGGAGCGGAACGGGTTGGACCTCGCTCTCGATGCGCTTGCGCGGGTTCGCGAAACAATACCGGGCGCGGAACTGCGCATTTTTGGTTCACAGACAGCTTTTCTTGATCGTGTTATGGATAAAGCCCGAAGTATGGGGCTGCAGGATAAGATCCGCTTTATGGGCCCTCGGCACCTTGAAGAGCTCGTGACCGAAATCGAGAAGTGTGACTTGGGGATTATCCCGAACCAGCGAAATCCGTTCACAGACATCAATACCCCTACTCGCGTTTTCGAGTATCTGGCCATGGGCAAACCGGTGATCGCACCCTCTACGCAGGGCATACTGGATTACTTCGACAAAGACTCTCTTCTATTTTTCGAGCCCGGAAACGCCGCAGAGCTGGCGCAACAGATCGAATATGCGTTCTTCCATCCGCGGGAAGTTCTGGAGATCGCCCGAAAAGGGCAAAAGGTCTTCGTGGAACACACCTGGGACCGCGAACGAGAAACCCTGGTTGAACGTGTAAGCGCGCTTTTTAATTAGCTATCCGAGTCTCCGCAAGACCGACTCTTAATGTGGCTTCACGCAGATCTCGTTTAATAGAGACAACGTTCAACTTCGGAACTCCACAGCTCTCATGAAAAAAATCGCATTAGTAACCGGCGCGGAGGGCTTCATTGGCTCTCACCTGGTCAAATTTCTGCACGCAGACGGCTGGAAAGTAATTGCTGCGTATCTCAACCAGGGCCCTAACACTTCGGCTGAGCTTACGAATGTGCGTTTTGAGCAGTGTGATCTGCGGAATGGCCAGCGCGTCACGCAAATCTTGAGCGAACAACAGCCGACCCACATATTTCATTTAGGGGCGCAGAGCTTGCCAACATTGTCATGGTCGAACCCGGTGGAGACGTTCGAGTCGAACATCATGGGTTCGCTACACCTGTTTGAGGCTGTGCGTCATGCAAAAACGCCCCCTGTGGTGGTCTCTGCGTGTTCGAGTGCTGAATATGGACACGTTCCGCCGGCTGCGATTCCTGTCACTGAAGAGCAACCCTTTCGGCCATTGCATCCGTACGGCATCAGCAAAGTCTGTTTGGATTTGCTAGCGCGCGAGTATTTCCTGGATTACAAAATTCCTGCCGTTAATTTGCGGCTCTTTAATACCACTGGGCCGGGTAAGACGAGCGATGCGCCCTCGGACTTCGTGCGTCAGTTGGTTCGAATTAAGAAAGGCTTGCAGCCGCCAGTGTTAGAAGTGGGAAATCTGAAGCCACATCGTGCGTTTCTGGATGTTGATGACACCGTTCGTGGTTTTTACCTCGCTGCCTTAAAGGGCAAGCACGGCGAGGCTTATAATCTATGCGCCACCAAGACGCACGAAATTGGTGAGCTATTGCAGACGGCCATCCGTTTATCTGGAGTAAAAGCCGAAATACGGCCCGTGCCGCGCTTGATGCGTCCTTCTGACGAGAAAATTATTTTCGGTAGCACAGGCAAGATTCGCAAGGACACAGGTTGGAAACCGCTGAAATCGATCGAGCAAACCTTGAAGTCAATGCTGGAGTATTGGGACGCGAATATGTAAACGCCGGCATGTCGCGGCGTTTAATTGATCGAACGTGTAGTCAAAATGAACTCTTCTAAAAAGACTCCCGCGCGATTGGATGCTGACCTTCAAGACATACCGGCCGTCCTGCTGGTTGGCGGAATGGGAACGCGCCTCCGATCAGTGTTGCCATCAACACCTAAGCCGTTGGCCCGAGTTGGAAATCTGCCTTTCCTGCAGCTCTTGGTTCTGCAGCTTCGCTCACAAGGTATTCGGCGCATCGTAATGTGCACCGGTCATCTTGCCGAGCAGATCGAAGAAGAATTCGGGGACGGCCACAAGTGGGATGTAGCGATTGATTATTCTAAGGAATTGAAGCCGCTCGGAACCGCAGGAGCAGTGAAACTCGCCGAGCGCTATCTCCAAAATGTTTCCGAATTCCTAGTTATGAACGGCGACTCTTTTCTAGAACTTGATTTTCGTGAGTTCGCCCGCTTTCATCGGGAGCGCGGCGGTTTGATTACTATGGCTGTCCGCAGAGTTTCCGACGCAGCGCGATACGGAAGCGTTCAGCTTGACGAAAATCATCGAGTGCTTGGGTTCAGCGAGAAAACGAGTGACTCAGCTCCGGGCATCATAAATGGCGGTGTGTATGTGTTCAACCATTCCATCCTGAAGCAAATTCCTGAAGGACCGGCCAGCTTAGAACGGGATATATTTCCACGGGCGCTCGAACGCGGGGTCTACGCGCTCGATCAGCAAGGCACGTTTATAGACATCGGGACGCCTGAAGACTATGCGAGAGCACAAACCCTCGCTGAAAATCTATATCAGGCCGCCTCCCTCAAATCATAGTTGGACAAAGGGCCACGTTATATGAGCAAAGCAGTTTTTTTGGACCGCGACGGCGTTATCAATCAGAAGCCTCCCGAGGGCGACTATATAATTCGCTGGGAGGATTTTCATATCCTTCCAGGAGTGGCAGAGGGCGTTGCCCTGCTGAACCGAGCCGGATTCACCGTAATTGTAGTTACCAATCAGCGCTGCATCGCGAAAGGCCTGATGACTGTGGTTGAGTTGGAGAACATGCACCAAAGAATGACCGAACTCCTCGCCGCGTCTGGTGCAATCATTGATGGTGCTTTTTACTGCCCGCACGAAATCGAGCCGGTCTGTGAGTGTCGTAAACCAGCCCCGGGCATGTTGCTAAACGCGGCGCGCTTATACGGCATTGATTTGTCGGCATCCTGGATGATTGGCGATTCTGACATCGATATACAGGCCGGCGTAAATGCGGGTTGCAAAACAGCCCGGCTGATAGCAGGTGGCGAAGCGTCGGATAATGCGCAGCGCGTTTCTACCTCGTCAACTCATGCGGATATCACTGTGCGATCATTCTTAGAGGCAATTCGCCGGATATTCGAACGGGAGGGAGTCGTCATCGACTCGTTTTCCAGTACTCCTGCGGCGATATAGAACTTCAAGTCTCGGCGAGACATGACAGTCCACATGAACAAAAGGAAACGAACCGCATGATAACAACGCGCACTCCTCTGCGTATTTCATTCTTCGGCGGCGGCACCGATTATCCGATATGGTTCCGCGAATTCGGCGGCTCGGTGTTGTCCACCGCTATCGATAAGAGTTGCTACATTACTTGCCGGCGTCTCCCGCCATTTTTCGAATACCACAGCCGCATTTCGTACTCCAGAATCGAAAACGTCAATGAAAACAACGCGATTGAACATCCCTCTGTCCGCGGCTGCTTACAGTATATGGGCGTTGATGAAGGGATTGAGATTCACCACGTAGCCGATCTTCCCGCCCGCACTGGCCTCGGTACGAGTTCGGCATTTACGGTAGGGCTTTTGTTGGGTCTCTACGCGCTGAAGGATCAGATGCGCAACAAGCACGCACTCGCGTCCGACGCAATCCACGTCGAACAGGAAGTAATCAAAGAGGCCGTTGGCTCTCAGGACCAAATTAGCGCTGCCTACGGTGGCTTTAATCGCATCAACTTCAACACGGACGGGAGTTTCGAGGTCAAGCCGATCATAGCTTCCCCGGACAGATTGGCTGCACTGCAGCAAAACTGTGCACTTTACTTCACTGGATTTTCCAGGATAGCTGCGGAGATTGCTAAAGAGCAGATTAGACTGACGCCCCAGCGAAAGAATGAACTGGAGCGGATGCGTCAGATGGTAAATGAAGCCGAAGCGATCGTGACAAACCCAAATCGTCCTATCGGTGAATTTGGACATTTGTTGCATGAATGCTGGCAAGTGAAGAAGACGTTGACGCAAAAAATTACGAACACGAACTTGGATGATATTTACGAGGCTGGACGTAGCGCCGGAGCGCTGGGTGGCAAACTGCTAGGTGCGGGCGGCGGCGGCTTCATGCTGTTCTTCGTACCGCAAGAGCGCAGAGAAGCTCTGCGTATGCGACTTAAGAACCTGCTGTGCGTACCAATAAAGTTCTCGGATCGCGGCAGCCATGTGGTCGTATACGAGCCGGAAGAAAAGTACGACGAGTCTCTTACCATCGAACGGTCGGAGGTTTACGCTCAAAAAACCTCCCAGGACCGAGTTTGACAGAGTCACTGGCGAATCGTGTCTTGAGCTGATTAGCTATGCACAAAAACCCTATAAATCACATACCTTACGTCCTCATTACTCCAGCTCGCAACGAGGAAAAGCACATCGAACAACTGATTCAATCGATGATCGCGCAAACTGCTTTGCCCACTAGATGGGTCATCGTAAATGACGGTTCGACAGATGCTACGGCAAGCCTCGTAGGCCCGTACTTGGAGAAACACCCATGGATCGAATTAGTGAACCTGCCCGCGCATCGGGATCGGACATTTGCCGCTAAGGTGTATGCATTTAATGCTGGTTTTGAAAAAGTGAAGAGCCTCGAATATGAAGTGATCGGGAATTTAGATTCCGACGTCTCGTTTGACGCGGACTACTGTGAATTTCTGTTAAACAAGTTCGAGGAAGATCCACATCTCGGTGTTGCGGGCACGATTTTCCGGGAAGACGGCTACAGTTCTGCAACCGATAGCTTTGAAGGGCAGAACCACGTCGCCGGAGGTTGCCAACTATTTCGCCGCCAGTGCTTCGAAGAAATTGGGGGGTACGTCCCAAACAAAGCGGGAGGTATCGACTGGATTGCAGTCACCACCGCTAGAATGAAGGGCTGGACTACTCGATCGTTTCGGGAAAAATCGTTCTTTCATTACCGGAGTTTGGGGACGGCCGAGCGTTCGCTGCTTGCTTCCACGTTCTCTTACGGGGAGAAAGATTACTATCTTGGCGGCCACCCGCTGTGGGAGTTCTTCCGGGTTGCCTATCGAGTAACTAGGAAGCCGTATTTGATAGGGGGTATTGCCCTATATTCTGGGTACCTGAGCGCATTCCTTCGTCGAATGAATAGGGCGGTCTCTGATGAGTTGATGCGTTTTCACCGCAAGGAGCAGATGTCAAAATTAAAAATAATATTCAGGTCCATGTTCAGGTTGAAGCGCATAGACAGCTTCGAAATCAAGCCCAGTTAGATGGCTTCCGTAAAAGAAAAACCGCGACTAATGGTAGAAGCCGAAAAAGTTGAGAAAATACGAGTTTCTACCCTTGAGTTTGTCAGATGGCTTGATCGGTTCGGCGAAACTTCCTACGACCATCAAAGTTTCTTCGCGAGCGATTTAGCGCGTGCAGCCAAAGCTCTGTACTACAAAAAGCCGCTGCTCGGGACATTGGCGGTTTCCCCTATGATCTTTTGCGAGGCTTTTTTACCTTCGGCTCGCAGATTCTTTTGGAAGCGACAACGATTTCCCATCGCGGACGCGCACTACGCTATGGGTTTTGCATTCCTTTCGCGCGTTCTTGAGGACAAGCGGTACTACGAACGCGCCGTGCACTTCCTTCAAGTTCTTATCGAAACCAGGGCACCGGGATACGTTCACTATGGCTGGGGATATCCGTTTAACTGGGAAACCAGGCGCGGGCCAATCTGGCACGACACTCCTTTCATCACTACAATTCCCTATGTTTTTGAAGCTTTTCAGGAAGTGTACCGGATCGATGGCAACCCAAAGTGGCGGGCGATTATGCAGTCTATTGCGCAGCACGCCGTTGAAGATTATCGGGACGTCACAACATCTCCCAACGCTTCGGCCTGCTTCTATGACCCCCGGCCCAACGATTCGAGTGGTGTCATAAACGCGAGTGCTTACCGGGCATTTCTTCTCACCTCGGCATCTACTGAATTCTCGAATGACAGTTACCGACAAATCGCGGACAGAAATCTGAATTTTGTCTTACAAGCTCAGAATCCGGATGGCTCTTGGCCCTATTCCACCGATGAAGTTAGAACGTTCGTGGACCACTTTCATACATGCTTCGTGCTAAAGGCATTGGCGAAGATCGAGGCCATTACAAAGAATCCGGATTGCACGAAGGCTATTGCGCGTGGAGTTGACTATTACGTCAAAAACCTCTTCGACGAAGAAGGATTGCCGAAGCCTTTCTCGCGCAAGCCTCGCATGACAGTGTATCGGCGCGAATTGTATGATTATGCGGAGTGCATAAATGTTGGAGTGCTCCTGGCGGGACGATTTCCCGCACTCG
Source organism: Binatus sp. (SeqCode) (assembly GCA_035602755.1). Lineage (GTDB taxonomy): Bacteria > Acidobacteriota > Terriglobia > Acidiferrales > UBA7541 > Palsa-295. The sequence continues at coordinate 26,114 of DATNLR010000096.1, forward strand.
ATGAGGCTTCGTCGCGCGCGATAAACCTAGACGGATGGCAAAAGCCGGACGGCTCTTTTCGAAGCCGCCAGCTTTTACTTGGCTGGGACAATACTCCGATGCATCGCTGGGCTCAGTCACAATTGTTTCGCAGCCTTTGCTTTTTCTTGTACCGGGATAGCCAGAACTCTGGCCGTAAGTCTTTAGGACAGAACTAACGATTTATGTGTGGAATTTGCGGACAATATAACTTCGGAAGCAAGGCTCCGGTGCTCCGTCAAGATGTGGAACGGATGACCCGGAGCATCATCCACCGTGGGCCGGATGACGAAGGCTATTACATCGCAGGACCACTCGGGTTCGGATTTCGCCGGCTTTCGATCATCGATTTGACGGGCGGGCATCAACCCATGTCCGATCGCGAAGAATCCGTTTGGGTAATTTTCAATGGCGAAATTTACAATTTTCCCGAGCTCAAACGCGAGCTGGAAGGCTATGGTCACGTTTTCCGGACGAAGTGTGACACCGAAGTCATCATCCACGGATACAAGCAATGGGGCGACGATGTACTCAACCACCTGAACGGGATGTTTGGGTTGGCGATTTGGGACGCGCGCAAAGAACGGCTCGTCGTCGCTCGAGACCCCTTCGGCATCAAGCTAATCTATTACAAGATTGACGGTGACCGTGTTTACTTTGGCTCGGAAATTCGCGCGGTTGTAGCGGCGAAGAACGAAAAGGCCGAAGTCGATCCGGTTTCGTTGAATCTCTTTCTTCGATATCGTTACACACCGTCGCCCTACACAATTTTCAGTGGCATTCGAAAACTAGCCGCCGGAACCATGCTGGTTTTCGAAAAGGGAAATTACGCCCTTCGTCGTTGGTACAACTACAAGCCCGCACCGTTCTCACCAACGAAGTCCGCGGCCGAAGCTACGGCAGAATTGTGCGAACTGTACAAGCAGTCGGTGAAGAGGCAACTGCTCAGCGATGTCCCGTTGGGACTGCTACTCAGCGGAGGTGTTGATTCGGGCCTGCTGCTTGCGCTGATGAATTTGTACGGGAAGTCATGGCGCACATACACGGTCGGATATGGTTCGAGTTTTTCCGATGATGAGTTGACAGACGCGGCGGATACCGCGGCGCGATTCGGTTCCGAGCATACTTCCGTCGTCCTAGACAGGAAGACCTTCGAAGAAGCTCTTCCGCACATCGTTTCATGTTTGGAAGAACCGATCGCTTCGTCCTCCATCGTCCCCATGTATTTTGTGTGTCAACGTGCGCGGCAAGATGTAAAAGTCGCGCTGGTGGGCCAGGGGCCTGATGAACTGTTCGGCGGTTATCGCCGTCACCTGGGTGTTCGATATGGGGAATATTGGGGAGGTTTGCCGAAGTCGGTGCGTACGGCTGTAGGTTCGGTGATAAGTGCCCTTCCGCGAAATGAGATGCTCAAAAGAGGTGTCTACTCGCTGGATCTTCCCGACAGGATGAGCAGGTATCAGAACGTTTTGTCGCTCCTTCCGGGCAACGAAATCGACGGTCTCTTTCAGGATGGAATTATTCCCACAGGTACGGGCGACAAAATTCTAGATTCTTGGCAGGATCTGGCACAGCTGATGGGCGAGACCGACGAGCTCGGAGGGTTTAGTTTCCTGGAGCTGCGCTCGACGTTGCCCGATGAGCTTCTGATGTATGCGGATAAGCTTTCCATGGCCCACAGTCTCGAAGTCAGAGTGCCTTTCCTGGACAAAGAAATCGTGGAATATGCGGAAAGGCTGCCGTCGAATTTGAAAGTCCGGAAAGGCTCAGGAAAATGGCTCCATCGCCAAGTGAGCCGGGAACTTCTTCCAGCCACGATATTAAAACGAAAGAAGAGAGGCTTTGGCGTTAATGTGGTCGATGATTGGTTCCGCGGAAGCGCGCAACAAAAAATGGAAGGAATTCTGCTGGATTCTGGAAGCCAGATATACAACTACCTGCGCCCATCAGCAGTAAAGCAAATTTACGACGAGCATCGCTCCGGCCAAAACGACAACCATAAAATCCTCTTCAGCCTGGTTGTTTTTGAAGAATGGCTCCGCGCGCACGAGCAACCTGTAACGGCGTTGGGCTAGACGGTCTTGCTATGATAGGCGTAATTGCAGATTCCGCGGACCACGATGTGGTGCGGGAGTTCTTCGAGCTGTTCAAAACTCCCTGGGAGTTTTTCGAGCCGGATCGGAAATATGACGTTTTGCTTTGCGCCGGCGAGTTCAATTTTGATGAAACAGCGAAGCTGGTGCTGCGGTATAGCGGAAGCAAAATAGCGTTCGACGATCAAGAGAAACTTCAAACCCGCTGCCCTCAGGGAAACATCTGCATCCTCTCGTATCAGGGAAACCGAATCCCAATTTATGGGAACTGCCTGACTTTTCCAGGAATTGGAAACGGTATTTTGATGGATGGAGATTCCCGAGAGTGCGCGGCCTACATTGACGAGTCGGACGACCGAGTTGCGTCACGCATTGGCTACGACTTGTTCACCGAAATCCGCACTCTGCTTACGTCAGGGCAACCCGTCGCCAATGCCAGCTTACCGGCACTGGATTTGCACATCGCCTTCTTGAGGGATTTGATTACGGGCTGCGGTATTCCGTTGGTTGAGATTCCGCCGGTTCCCGATGGATACCAATTTACGGCTTGCCTGACTCACGACGTGGACCATCCAGCGATCCGCCAACACGATTGGGATCACACCATGTTCGGTTTTTTGTATCGAGCGGTGTTCGATTCTTTGCGAAAAACTCTCAGCGGACAAATGTCGCTCCGGAATCTTTTTAGGAATTGGACGGCGGCTTTGAAGCTGCCTTTCGTTCATTTGGGTCTGGCGAAAGACTTCTGGCGCGAGTTCGATGATCGGTATCTGGAATCGGAAAAAGGGCTACGCTCGACTTTCTTCGTGATTCCTTTTAGCAACAAGCCTGGAAACAAATCGAGCGGTCTAGCTCCTTCGATTCGCGCCGCGCGTTACGGCGCCCAGGACATCGTTGATGCGATCCACAAGTTAACCGCGGCAGGCTGCGAAGTCGGGTTGCACGGAATTGATGCATGGTTGGATAGCTCAAAAGGACGCCAAGAACTAGATGAAATCCGACGCGTGACGGGAACCTCTGAAGTCGGCGTGAGAATGCACTGGCTTTATTATGACCAGCAATCCCCGGCTGTGCTGGAGAAGGCTGGAGCGGCCTACGACTCCACAATCGGTTACAACGAAACCGTAGGATACCGCGCTGGCACAACGCAAGTTTACAAGCCGCTCAATGCGAATCATCTGCTCGAATTGCCGCTACACATAATGGACACGTCGCTCTTCTACCCCAGTCATCTCGGTCTTTCTCGAGATCATGCGAAGTCCCTGGTTCGGCCGATTCTGGATAATGCGGTTCATTTCGGAGGCACGCTAACGATCAACTGGCACGACCGCAGTCTTGCCCCTGAAAGATTGTGGGGCGAATTCTATTCATACTTGACCAACGATCTAAGCAATCGCGGGGCGTGGTTCTCCACAGCTAGTCAGGCGACTGCTTGGTTTCGAAAGCGTAGGTCAGCCGAGTTTGAGACGGACAGCAGCGCGCCTGGTGGGGTTCGCGCTCACGTTGCTGTTGACCAACGCGACAATCTCCCAGCGTTGCGGCTGCGCATTCATGGGCTTCGGAAGTTAGGCTCGATTACTACCCACGGGTCTGAAACCTATGTGGACACGGTGATAGGCGAGAGCTTTGAAGCCGGAGTTCCCTCCGAGGCTACGAGATGAGTAAGTCGACGACGAGCATCGCCAGTAAGGAAGATGGATTGCTCCAACAGGACCGTTCCATTGTCGGACCTGATGACCGCATTCTGGTGACAGGCGCGGCCGGCTTCATCGGATCCCGCGTACTGCAGAACTTGTTGGATCGGGGTTTGCGTAACGTCGTCTGCTTTGTCCGGCCATCGAGTGAATTGTCCGAGATCGAGGCGATCATCGAGCGCCGTCCGCCCGATGCTCGAATCGAAGTGCGCAAAGGCAACCTTCTTTCTCGAGAAGACTGTGAAGCGGCGGCCAAGGATGCGGCAGTCATCTATCACCTAGCCGCTGGGACTGGCGAGAAGTCTTTTCCCGATGCATTTCTTAATTCCGTAGTGGCGACCCGCAATCTTATTGAAGCAAGTTTGCGATTTGGAAATTTGCGGCGATTTGTGCTGGTGAGTTCATTTGCGGTGTACTCGAATCGAGACAAACCAAACGGCAGAATTCTGGACGAGTCTTGTCCGATCGAAGAGCATCCAGAGCTCCGTGGCGAAGCATATTGCTTTGCGAAAGTCAGGCAAGAACAGCTGGTCAGCGAGTACGGAAAAAATTCCGGAGTTCCCTTCGTCCTTGTAAGGCCCGGGAGTGTTTATGGCAAGAAGGGAGACATTACCGGACGTGTAGGCATCGCCGCTTTTGGGCCTTTCTTGCATCTCGGTGGATCCAACAAGATTCCTTTTACGCATGTTGATAACTGCGCGGACGCCATTGTATTGGCTGGGCTGGTGAAAGGAATCGATGGCGAAGCGTTCAATGTGGTTGACGACAACTTACCTTCCAGCCGCCAGTTTTTGCGACTATACAAAAAGAACGCAAGAAAGTTTAGATCCATCTATGTACCCCATGCAATTAGTTATGCGCTTTGCTACCTGTGGGAGAAGTATTCGAAATGGTCCCAGGGACAATTGCCGCCCGTATTCAATCGCAGGCGATGGCACACGGAGTGGAAGAAGACGCGTTACAGCAATAAGAAATTGAAGGCCAAGTTAGGATGGACACCAAAGGTGTCTACTTCAGAGGGAATGCGGCGGTACATCGAAACCTGCAAACCGGATGGACGATATGCTTAGAGTCGCCATTGTGGGATGCGGCAAGATCGCCGATTCCCATGCGCTGCAGATACAGCGCATAGAGGGATGTGAAATCGTTGCGGTCTGTGACCGTGAGCCGCTCATGGCCAAGCAGCTCTATGAGCGGTTCCCGGTCAAGCAATACTTTACAGACCTTGCAGAACTCCTCGACAGGGCTCGGCCTGACGTTGTTCACATTACAACTCCAGCGGAAAGTCATTTCGATATTGCAAAATTCTGTCTGGAACATGACTGTCATGTTTACGTGGAAAAGCCTTTTACACTTTACGCCGAGCAAGCCGAGCGCTTGGTGGACCTGGCGGAGAGAAAAAGAGTCAAACTAACGGTCGGTCACAACGATCAATTCAGCCACGTTGCGCGGCGTATGAGAGCACTGGTTCAAAGCGGCTACTTGGGCGGTGCACCTGTTCACATGGAGAGTTACTACACCTATGATCTTGGTGACCCAAGTTACGCTCGAGCGTTGCTGGGCGACGAGAATCACTGGGTGCGCCGATTGCCTGGAAAGCTGCTTCAAAACGTGATCAGCCACGGCATCGCCAGAATTGCGGAATTCATTCCGAGTGATTCGCCCCAGGTGATTGCGCACGGTTTTGTCAGTTCTCTTTTAAAGCAAATAGACGAACGCGAAATCGTCGATGAGCTTAGGGTCATCATCAGTGAGGAACAGGGCACAACGGCCTACTTCACATTTTCTTCGCAGATGAAGCCTCCCATGCATCTGCTTCGGCTTTATGGACCGAAGAATGGCCTAATCCTTGACCAGGATCATGAAATCTTGCTCCGTCTGCGGGGCCAAAAATTTAAGAGTTACGCAGACATGTTTATTCCACCGGCACTATTTGCTAAACAACATCTGGGAAATTTGTTTACCAACGTCCGGCTATTCCTCGGCCGGGATTTTCACATGGATTCGGGGATGAAATATCTTATAGAGTCGTTCTATCGGTCGATCCGTGATGATTCACCGGTGCCAATTCCTTATCGGGAAATTCTACTCACTGCCAGGATTATGGACGCCATCTTTTCGCAGATGAGCTCGGACCGTTCTCATGAGCGGTTTGCGGCACTACCTCAGCCGGTTCCGTCTGAATAACCAGCTTGCGAAAGATGCGGTCATCTTGTTACGCGCGATATTCGAAGTAAATAGAGTGAATTGATCTTATGCCTTCCTCAGTGGCCCTGATCACTTGGTTAGTGCTTCTAGTGGCCTTGCTGCTCTGGGATCCCGCCAAAGAGCCGAAGACTTCGCCAGCTCTATGGGTCCCTTTGATTTGGATTTTCATTGCAGGCTCGCGTCTGCCTGGGCAGTGGCTCGGCGGCGAAGTTGTTTCGGTCCAAGCCCAGGCATTCGAGGAAGGCAATCCAATAGATCGAACGGTCTTTTTAGTCCTCATCGTTCTGGCACTAGGAATTTTGGTATCGCGGTCCTTCAAGTGGGGCGATTTTTTCGTTCGTAACACGGCCCTGGTTGCTCTGGTTTCCTTTGCCTTGGTAAGCGTTTTGTGGTCCGATTTTCCGTTCATCTCCTTCAAGCGATGGTTCCGAGACTTTGGCAACTACGCAGCGATTCTCGTTGTGCTCTCCGATCGAAGACCTTTGGAAGCAGTGCGAACAGTGCTTCGACGTCTTTGTTATCTGTTGATTCCATTATGTGTGCTACTCATCAAGTATTTTCCCAGCTTGGGCAAACAATATTCGGACTGGACGGGCGCAGGTTATTACGTCGGAGCGACAACCGGAAAGAATATGCTTGGAGCTGTAGCCATGATTGGGGTGATCTATTTTTTCTGGGATACGCTGACGCGCTGGTCTGACCGCAGAGAAGGCCGTACGAAACGAATCGTCATGGTAAACATTGTGTTTATCGCTATGGCATTGTGGTTGATGAACCTCGCCCACAGCGCGACCTCCGGCGTCTGCACGGTGATTGGCTGTGTCGTGATCCTGGCAGCTCGGAGCAGATGGGCCAAGAGTCACCCCAGTTTGTTCAGATTTCTGATTCCAGCAGGTTTCTGCCTATATATAATTCTAGCTTTCGGGCTCGATCTCAACGGGGAGTTGGCTCGGCAGGTCGGCCGGGACCCAACGCTCACTGATCGAACCGGCATATGGAAGCTCGTTCTTAGCATGCACACGAATCCCTTAGTGGGCACTGGATACGAAAGCTTTTGGTTAGGTCCTCGCCTCCAGCAAATCTGGAAAGTTTTTGGCCAGATCAATGAATCACACAACGGTTATCTTGAGGTCTACCTCAATTTGGGTCTAATCGGAGTGTTCTTTCTTGTCTGGCTAATAATCGCGAGCTACCGGAATATCTGCAGACAGTTTACTTCCGCACCTGCCTTAGCCTCGCTGAATATGGCTTTCTGGACTATGATGCTTTTCTATAACATGACCGAAGCAGCCTTTAAGGCTCATTTAATGTGGGACATGTTCCTTCTGGCAGTTATCGCCGTCCCTGTGTCGGCCGAGAGCTCCGTTCGCGTGGCGGCCCCGCTTAAATTCGCAGGTGCCCGTCCGCGACCTCTAGGAACTCCGCTTCGAGACACCAGCTCGCCGCAACTGAGAAAGCGTCTGCGCGGCCGAGTGGGAAATTGACTCCCGGTATTGGTTGATAATATTGGCCGCATACCAATCTGGGATGATAGAGCCAATGGAACTACCAGTGACACAACTCAGGAACCAAAGCCAGTTTGGACAGTCACTTCGACAAGGTGCTATCTATCAGCGTGCAAAAACCTCATGGATTTACGACCTCTATTGGCGTCTCGCTGATAGGCAAATTATCGATGATCGACGGAACGAAGTTGAGTTCTATCGGAATCTCCTGGAGGGATTCCAAGATGGTGACATAATTTTCGATGTGGGAGCCAACCATGGTTATAAGTCTGATATTTTCCTGAGGCTCGGAGCGCGAGTGGTTGCGGTGGAACCCGACGAAACCAGCCAAGAAATTCTCAAACAGAAATTCCTCAAATACCGACTAAAAAAGAAAAGATTGGTTGTGGTCTCAAAAGCAGTTAGCGATGGAAGCTCGCGAAAGACAATGTGGATTGACACGCCGGGAGGCGCGAAGAACACGCTCAGCCGGAAATGGACGGATGTCTTGCGGGATGATAATAGTCGGTTCGGATATAGACTTAGTTTTGGACAATGCAAAGAGGTTGAGACAGTTTCAATCGAACAGCTTATCGTTTCCTACGGTCTGCCCCTTTTCGTCAAAATCGATGTCGAAGGCCACGAATTGAACGTTCTGCGTGGCATGAAACGTCCTGTCCGTTACCTCTCATACGAAGTGAACCTTCCCGAATTCAGGGAAGAAGGTATTGAATGCGCCCAATTATTGTGGAACCTAGCTCCGGACGGCACGTTTAACTACACGTCCGCCTGCGGCAAAGGTTTAGTTCTGAATCACTGGGCTTCACGAGAAGAAATAACTGAAGCGCTTGATTCGTGCACGGACACAAGTGTCGAGATCTTTTGGAAGACCAACGCGAGAACTAGATAGGCCTCCGCTAAGACGATACGAGTCGTTTAGGGACTGTCGCCGATTCCTACTGGGTGATGTCATCTGAGTCGGAAAAAGGGCAATGGGTTTACTTAAGAAATATGTCAAATCTCGCACGACGCTGGCGTTGCGCCGCGCTATTCGTGAACTTGCGACCGAAACGTTGATCTATTTTCGGCATTGGTACTGGGTAAGAAAAGTGCCGCGGTTCGTTCGGACCTTACCGCTAAAGCTCAACCTTGGGTGCGGACCGAATTACAAGCCGGGTTGGGTGAATATCGACCTCTTCGCTTCAGGCGCCGACCTGCGGCTTGATTTGCGTAAGCGCTGGCCATTCCCCAATGGTAGCGCGACGCATATTTACAGTGAGCACGCGCTCGAGCACTTCGAATTCGCCGAAGAAGTGCCCCACTTCATGTCGGAGTCACTACGCGTGCTTCAAGACGCTGGCGTATTCGACGTGGGTGTGCCAGACACTGAATGGGCTATTCGCGCCTACGGCAATCCAGATCATGATTATTGGCGTCATGCGCCCATATGGCATCCTCTCGACTGCGAAACCCAGATAGATCACATTAACTACCATTTTCGCCAAGGCGAGCAGCACAAATACGCTTGGGACGAGCAAACCCTTAAAGGTGTATTGCAGCGATCGGGTTTCGAATTTGTGACCCGTCGCCCCTTTGATGCCACATTAGATACCGAATTCAGGAGAATAGGAACACTCTACATGCGGGCAATTAAACCGAGCACCGGCACTGTGCCATCGTCGGCCGATAAAGTAAGTATTCCGCCAACGCCAGATTAATTGACGACAACAGTCAAGTTCGTCGGGGGAGCCGGAGGTTGTGCTTGAGTTCCCCCATTTTGCAACGGGTCGGGATACGTATAAGGTGTGTAGCCCGGCATTGCCGAAAAGAAGTAATCACGGCCTGACACAATTATGTTGGACGTCGATGCTTCCGTATTCAGCAATGGACTTGGTAACCCCGAGCCCGTATTGTTCCAAGCATAACAACCATTCAGCACTTGATTGTGAATGACACATGGTTGATCGCGAAAAGGATAGACACCGCCGTTTGAGTCGAAGTTTCGTGTAGCCGTATCGCCGGGTATAAGGGCGCTGCAGATGGCATTTGAAGAAGCCGGAGTATCAGGATTGGCCGCGCAGAATCCAAACGCTGTAGCACTCGGCGTTGTGCCGCCGCCGACATTAATCCATGTGCAGGAGCCGTCTGATTGTGTTGCCGCCACGGTTTGATTCCAGTTCGGTTCGTTCGCGCCACTCACACAGCTGCCTGAGGCCTGATAATTAAATCCCCCGGTGCCGTTGCCTTGGCCCGGATTATTGGCGAGCGGCCCGACCACAGCACCCGCCCCGTACGGATGACTTGCTGACCAGTCCGGCGCGTTGAGCGTGTTGACATCGGAAAGAAAGTTTGTGGGATCGGAAGAAATAGGAGTCCAGTTCAGTCCCCGACCAGCGGAACCCCAGCTTCCTGACTCAATCGGACCCTGTTCCGACATTCGGTAATATTGGAGAGCGATAGGGCTGAAAGGGGTTGAGCCACTGACCGTGTTGTTGAAAAAGAGCAGTGTCCCACTTCGGATATTCATTACTCGCTCAGAGGTACCGGAACTGTTCGTGATGGTGTTGTTGTAGATCTCGCCTAAAATACATCCACGATACCAACCACTATCCGTTCCGTGCCAGCCGCCCATTTGATTACCATTTATCAGGTCGTATCGAATAGTGATTTTGCCGCCGTAGTAACAGTCGAAATACCCTTCGTCACTCGCATTGCTATAATTAGATCGGCTATCCTCTACGATGATCGACTGATTACTGCCAAAGAGCGTCGGGTCATTCCAATTAGCATATCCGCGAGTGGTAAAATCTCCACCCACGTTGATCGGGGTAGCAGCAGTACCCGTGTTCGTATCGTCTGTAAGATAGTGGTCAACTAGTCCGTAACCGCCACCCATGAAAAGCATGACGCCACCCGAAACGGACGTGTTTATAAAATGAATGTGATGCGCACGGAAGCTGACCTGGCCATGGGTTCCATACAATCCAATCGCGCCGTTACTATAATTGGTTCCCAGAATGAACGTGATCCCGGTGACGGTACAGAAAGACGTGTTTGAACAGTTGGATATATCGAAGCCGTGTGCGCCCCCGGAGAGCGAAATGTTTGTAGCGTCCACACAACTCGAGACTTGGACCCCCGGAGTACCATTGCAGACGGTCTGGCCTTGAATCGTGACCCCTTGATTCGACGCACATCCAGACGGAGGGGTGCTTAGGGTCATCGCGCTGGTCCATGTGGAAGTTCCGGCAGGAATAACAATCGTGTCGCCGCAACGAAGAGGCTCGGCGAAGCAGGCTTGTACGTCCACGAAAGATGTTGAAGCAGCAGTCCATGTAGGAGATGAACCAACACACCCAGCATGGCACGTACGAGGACAGCAAAATCCGATCATTAAGAAGACAAAAAGACCAAACGCCCTGGCCACAGACAATCCTAGCGTTTTATTTATGACCTGAAGCATGCAACCCCCATAAAATAACTTCCGCGATTGAGATGGGTATCCGCTATGCACGAACGGACCTGGTACCCAAACGGCCTTCCGGCGCTCCATCAAGTCTAGTGTGCTCGGGAATCACACGAAGTTCCACTGTACTGCCGGACAGTCTTGGGACAGCTTCAGGGGTTACGCTTCCTATCCGGACAGTATTCCAGTTCGATAACAGGACCAGACTGAACTCCTTTAGCTTCAAGGCGGCCATGTTAGCATTGAATAGCGTTCGGAAAGATTAACAAGAGAAAAGGCGCTATTAAGATGAAACCGTTGGTCTCGATTCTGATTCCTGCATACAACGCCGAACAATGGATTGTCCAAACCCTCCGGTCCGCTCTGGGCCAAACTTGGCCACGCAAGGAGATCATTGTCGTGGATGACGGGTCCCGCGATAGAACCGCGGAAACAGCCCGGCGTTTTGACTCAAAAGAGGTCTCGGTTGTGTCGGTAGAAAATAGAGGCGCGGCGGCGGCTCGTAACCACGCAATGCAACTAGCCCAAGGAGACTACATCCAGTGGCTGGATGCGGACGATCTTCTGAGTCCGGACAAGATCGAACGCCAGCTTGCAATGCTAAGAGAATCTGACAGCAGACGAGTACTGCTTTCCGCCCCCTGGGCACACTTCTATTACCGGACTCGATGCGCTCGCTTCCACCCGACATCGCTATGGCAAGACCTTTCCCCCGTCGAGTGGCTCTTGAGAAAAATGGGCGAAAACTGGCATATGCAAACGGCAACATGGTTGACCAGCCGCGAACTAGCCGAAGCCGCCGGTCCCTGGGATACCCGGATGATTAGCGACGATGACGGAGAATACTATTGCCGAGTTTTGTTGGCGTCTGCAGGTGCACGTTTCGTGCCGGAGGCAAAAGTCTTCTATCGAGTGACTTCGCTAAACCGCTGGAGCTACGTGGGCGACTCGAATGAGAAAAAAGATGCCTTGCTTCTTTCCATGAAGCTCCACGTGCAATATATTCGCTCGCTTGAAGATAGCCCTCGTGTTCGGCAGGCATGCATTACGTATCTTCAGACCAAGTGCATCGATTTCTACCCCGAGCGACCCGATATTATTGCGGAGTTGCAAAGTCTAGCCGCGGAACTTGGGGGTAGTCTGGAAGCACCCCGTCTGCGCTGGAAATATGCCTGGATGGAGCCCCTTTTCGGATGGAAAACTGCGAAATCGGCCGAAGCCATGCTTCCTCAATACAAAGCTGCATTGATCGCGCGTTGGGATAAGGCCATGTTCAGGTTAGAGACCCGCGAGCAGTCGTAAGCCATTCCGTCTTAAGGGTTTTAACAGAGCGGTCGGTTGAGATAGGAGAGCATTAACGTGTCTAGCCCAACCAGTCAAGAAAATAGGATTATCGGGATATGGAACGAACACCTTGAGGTCGCGAGGAATCTTCCGAAGCTTGCCTCGGCCGTTTCCACCGCCGTTGACCTGATATATGCATCGCTGGCTGCCGGCGGCCAGCTTCTCATCGCAGGAAATGGCGGATCCGCGGCCGATGCCCAGCACATCGCGGCGGAGCTGACGGGCCGCTTCTTCCTTGAACGGCGCCCCTTCCGAGCCCTCGCACTGCACGCGAACACGTCCAGCCTTACGGCGGTTGGTAACGACTACGGCTACGAGCAAGTGTTTGCTCGCGAACTCGCCGCCCATGGCCGGCCGGGCGATGTACTGCTGGCAATCTCTACTAGCGGAAACAGCCCAAATGTTTTGCGCGCAATTGAGGCTGCACGAGAGGGCCAACTTACCGTCATCGGTCTTACCGGCGAAAGTGGCGGACAAATGCGAGGAGCCTGCGATCTTTGTTTGTGTGTGCCTTGCAAGTCGACGCCCAGAATGCAGGAGATGCATATCACTATCGGCCATGCAATCTGCGAGATACTGGAAGAAAGACTGGCGAAGTTATGACGGAGAATTGGTGGGTGAGCTTCACACGCAATCAGGAGAATAAGGGTTAATGAAGGTTTGTGGCAAGGATATCGCAATGAAGGGAAGGCTGCTGCGGATAGCACGCCTCGACGGAGATGAATTTACGTCTTTTGAGGATCTCGACACATTGCTGAAGGAGTTGCAGAAATCCGGAACCCGAGTCGATTTGTTCACTTTCTTTCAGAAACCACCCGAAACCGCGCCAAAATATGATTACCCGATGGAGTGGGACAACCTCGCCTCCCTGTCTATTTCCACCTTCGACCATTGGTGGATGAAGCAAATCCACTCGAATGTTCGGGTAAAGGTTCGAAAGGCCGAGAAAAACGGGATCGTTGTCCGGGAAGTGCCTTTCGATGATGCTCTTCTTCAAGGAATCTGCGATATCTACAACGAAACTCCCGTGCGTCAGGGTATGCGCTTTCCCCACTACGGAATTGATATTGAGAAGGCACGGCCCTACGCCGGAACGTTTCTAGACCGCAGCATTTTCATCGGCGCCTTTCATAATAACAGCATTATTGGTTTCGCCAAGTTGGTGATCGACGAGACTCGAATGCAAGCAACCGTGTTGCACATTCTCTCCATGGTTAAGTACAGAGACAAGTCTCCGACCAATGCGTTAATAGCCCAATCAGTCCGGTCGTGTGTGGAACGTGGGATGAAATACCTGACTTACGGGAAGATGGTTTATGGGAAAAAAGAAGGTGACAGTCTGACCCTGTTTAAAAAAGGTAACGGGTTCGAACGCGTTGATGTGCCGCGATACTACATCCCGCTATCTCTTGTCGGCGCAGCTGGGTTCCGTCTAGGCCTACATCATCAGTTCGTTGAATTCCTTCCAGAGCCCGTATCTGCCAAGCTTCGTGACTTACGTAGGGTTTGGGTCAGTCGCAAGTTGAACGGAGCGAAGTCGAGAGAGTAGACGCTCAGGGATATAGGCCGTTGTGATATTGAAATCTGCGAGGCTCCTCGGCTTAACCAAGGTCGAGGGGATTGGGTCAGTTAACGATGTCCGAAAACAAGATTCCTGAGATCTGCGTGACCCTCCTTACCGGCGGCGGCGACAGGCCTTACGTATTTGGCCTGGCTAGCGAACTCGTCTCGAAGGGAGCCACCATCGATTTGATCGGCAGCGACGAACTCGATTGCCCTGAATATCACGCGAACGCCAAATTGCATTTTCTGAATTTGCGAGGTAATCAACGCCGCGACGCCAGTTTCGCAACCAAGGTGTCTAGAATATGTAAGTACTACGCCCGCCTGATTCATTATGCGGCAACAGCCAAACCGAAAATTTTTCACATTCTTTGGAATAACAAATTCGAGCTTTTCGATCGAACGTTGCTAATGCTTTTCTATAGGATGCTGGGAAAAAAAGTCGTTCTGACTGTCCACAACGTGAATGCGGGAAAGCGCGATTCCACAGACTCCATGGTGAATCGACTAACCTTGCGGATCCAGTATCGCCTGGCAGACCATATCTTTGTCCATACTCAAAAAATGAAACTCGAGTTAATGGAGGAATTCGGAGCGAAGGTGGCTCAAATCAGCGTCATACCCTTCGGCATAAACAACTCAGTCCCGAACACAAGCCTCACTCAAGCGGAAGCGAGGCAACGGCTCGGCATCGCCCCAAATGAAAAGACGATTCTGTTTTTCGGCGCTATCACACCTTATAAGGGTATCGAATACCTCGTCGCCGCCTTTCAACAGCTCTTAGGCCGACATGACGATTACAGGTTGATTGTAGCCGGCCGACCTAATAACTGCGAAGACTACTGGGCCGCAATTCGCGAAGCCAGCCGTGACGGCATACAACGCGGGCTAATACTTCTTAAGGGAGAGTACATCCCGGATGAAGAGACCGAAGTCTACTTCAAGGCCGCGGACGTCCTTGTATTGCCTTACCGGCATATCTACCAGAGTGGGGTTTTGTGTTTGGGATACAGTTTCGGATTGCCAGTTCTGGTGGCCGATGTTGGGTCTTTGAAGGATGAGGTCGTGGAAGGTAGAACCGGATTTGTATTTAGGCCGGAGAATCCAGGTGATTTAGCGAAGACCATGGAACGGTACTTCGAAAGCGATCTATTCGCGACCCTAAATACTCGCCGAACGGAAATAACAAACTATGCGGCAGAGCGACATTCCTGGGATGTGGTCGGCCAGCTTACGATTAACGCCTATTTACACCTCATGCGATCAGCGTCATCCCCGGAACTGTCTAATCGTGAGGCGGCGAAGGCTTCTCCACTAGACTAATTTGTTAGGGATTCCCAAATCCGATTCCTGACAGCGCCATCCTGTTACATAGGTGGACACGGTCTTCCTTCATGAATAAAAACAATTTCATTTTCCACGTATATTGCCACCGGCGCATTTTCTGGTCTGTCATTCCGGAGTGCGACTAGATCATGACTGCAAAATTCACTTCTATAGGGCGCAGGCTGCTTTCTGGTTCGGTGCTGCAGATTGGCAACCTCGTAGCAACAGCCGTTGCCGCATTCTGCGTGATGCCGTTTATCGTGCATCATCTTGGGGACCGAACATACGGATTCTGGGCTCTCGCCACCTCATTCATCGGGTACTACAGCTTGTTAGACTTCGGCCTTTCGAGCGCCGTTTCACAGTACATGTCCATGGCGATCGGGCGCAATGATGACGCCGAATGCCGCGGCGTCTTCAATACGGCCTTACGAATTAATCTCTTGCTCGGTGCCCTTGCCTTGGTAGTGACCGCGGCCATCGTCGCGATTACTCCCTGGTTCGCTCACAATTCTGAAGATGCTCACCTATTTCAAAGCGTAATCGGCATTCTGGGGCTGAACGCGGCGATTGGACTCCCTATGAGGGTTTACGGGGGTGTCTTATACACGAAATTCCGATTTGATATTCAGTCCTGGATCACAATACTCAGTTTGGTTTTGCGCACAGGTCTCATCGTTTGGGTAATTTTATTGGGATACGGATTGTTGGCTTTAGCCTGGGTGACATTATTGGCCACATTACCAGCCAATATATTGCAGATTTTCTTCGCGAGACGTGAGGCATCCTGGGCGAGAATCGAAAGTAAAGCGGTCGAACTTAAAATAGTAAAGAGCTTGTCTTCCTATAGCATCTACACTTTTTTGGCCTACATTGCCGATACCATACGATTCCAAATCGATCCTCTTGTCATTTCAGGCCTTATCGGGCTGGCTATGGTTACGCATTACCGGGTCGCCGGAGTGTTCGCACAATATTACATGCAGATGATAATTTTTTCAGTAGGCATGTTGCAGCCGGTGTTCAGCCGGCTCCATGGCGCGGGAGACCGACCTGGCATCGAGAAGGTCTTTTATTTTGGCACCAAGCTTTCATCTTGCATTTCCATTTTCATCTGTCTCGCTCTCATTGGTTGGGGAAAGCCCTTTATAATTCGTTGGATGGGCCTGGCATATCAGGACGCCTACTGGCCTCTGGTTGTCTTATCGCTGGCCGTTCTATTGGATGTATGCCAGAAACCGTCAATCGACCTGTTGTATGCGACATTTAACCATCGGTTTTATACGTACACGAATTGGGCCGAAGGAATTCTCAATCTGGTGTTCAGCTTGCTTCTAGCCAAGCCTCTGGGCATTGTCGGCGTCGCGTTGGGAACCTTGATTGGGGCGTTTCTTATCCGAGTTGTGCTGCAGCCTTGGTGGGTTTGTAGAGTCAACGGAATCGGATACCCAATCTATATGAGATTTCTCGGACGAAATCTGTTGTACTGCACCTTCTTAATGGGAGCGGCCACCGCAATCTCGGCGTGGGGTCTGCGGCCGAGTTACCCACTTCTGGTTGCCTCTGCAATTTGCGCCACATTGATATATGCAATCGGTTCTTGGCTGGTGGTATTCAATCCCGTCGAACGTGAATATTTCAAGGCCGCAATAAGAAAGAGAAACGGGCAGAAAGATATCGATCCCGCGACGGCCGTGGCGGTTCCGTGAACAATAATAGGTCCATAATTTCTAGCGATAGATGTGTGGTGACTCGTGGCTGATCCGCCGAAAATCACGGTCATCTTGTGTACCCATAACCGCGCACGAACTTTGGCGACGGCTCTCGAGAGTATTGCTGTGCAAAACATTTCGGAGTCTGTCGGCTGGGACATCGTGGTTGTCGATAACAATTCCAGCGATGAAACTCGTCGCGTAGTTGAGGATTTTCAAAGACGGTACCCAGATCGCTTCAGTTACTTTTTTGAAAAACAGCAAGGCATATCTCATGCTCGCAATACTGGGATTCGAGAGGCCCACGGAGAAATTCTGGCCTTTATGGACGACGACGAAACTGCGGCTCCCGACTGGGTTCAGAACCTGACCGCGAATCTGCATAACGGTGAATGGTCCGGAGCAGGCGGGCGTATATTGCCACAATGGAATTGCCCTCGTCCGCGCTGGCTGTCTGACCGGAGTGTCCTTACGATGGCGCCCCTTGCCATGTTCGACCTAGGAACGAAAGACGGACCGCTTGCCGAGAGTCCATTCGGCGCCAACATGGCATTTAGAAAAGAAGTCTTCAACACTTGTGGGGGATTCCGGACCGATTTGGGCCGCATCGGCAAAGGAATGCTAAGCGGCGAGGACAGTGAGTTCGGCCGTCGCGTGATCGCGGCGGGAAGGCGCCTTCGGTACGAGCCATCGGCTGTGACATATCACCCGGTCGAAGAGTTTCGCGTACGCCGGAAATATTTTTTGGAGTGGTGGTTCAATAAAGGACGGTCTGACGTCCGCGAATTTGGAAAACCGCCTAATAGCTGGCGTTTTCTCGGGATCCCAATCCGGTCATTTCGTGGGTTGCTGTCAGAATCCGTGCGATGGATTTTTTCTGTCGAGCCATCCCAGCGCTTCATTTGTAAGCTCAAAGTTTGGAGTTGTGCCGGGCAAATTTGCGAACACTACCATCAATCGCTCGAAGTGGAGAACGACAGAACCGAACGTAGTGCCAAATTTTCCCCGCCGGCGAACGATGGCAAATGATTCGGATGATTTTCCGAGTTTTAACTTTCGAGGCTTTTCCTATACCATTTATGGAATTGAACCCTGAGATCAATTGCGTCGCCTGTTTGAGTGTGGCAACCTCCGGCGATGATGCTGTAGTTGTAGAAAGACCGATGAAATTTTACCAAATAGATCCGACAACCGACCCCCGCTGGGCAGAGTTGATCGAGCGTCACCCCAGATCCTCGATATTCCATACGGTCGGATGGCTCAAGGCGCTTCAACGAACCTACGGCTATGTGCCGGTGGCCTTCACCACATCCCCGCCGACCGGCGAGTTAAAAAATGGCATTGTATTCTGCAACGTTAATAGCTGGCTCACCGGGAACCGTCTAGTATCTTTGCCGTTTTCAGATCATTGTGAACCGCTTTGCGACTCGATCGAAGATATGAACTTCTTGATACGGCAGCTGCAAACTGCTTCGGTCAAACGGAAATGGAAATATCTGGAGATTCGGCCGGTTCACGGAAATTTCGGACTGGCGGATAATCGCGTCGCCTTTCTACCAGGTCCTAGGTATTCCCTGCATAGACTCGACCTTCGCCCAAAGATAGACGTTCTGTTTCGAAGTTTGGATAGAGATTCTGTTCAGCGCCGAATACAGCGTGCTCGAAGGGGAGATCTGGTTGAGAAGTGCGGAAGGTCCGCCGATCTGCTGAAGGATTTTTATGCATTGTTTGTTACAACCCGACGTAGGCATCGCCTGCCTCCTATTCCCTACGACTGGTTTACAAAGCTCATCCAGTGTCAAGGTGAAGCACTCGAGATTCGTGTGGCCTACAAGGATAATGTCCCGGTTGCTTCTATTCTCACTTTGGAGTGGAAGGACGTCATCTATTACAAGTACGGGTGTTCCGATACAAGATTCAATAAGTTTGGGGCCATGCCATGGCTTTTATGGAAAGCTATTGAAACCGGCAAGCTGAAGGGAGCCAACGTATTCGATATGGGCCGCACGCAAGAGGACAATCCGGGACTCCTGGCATTCAAAAACCATTGGGTTCATCAGCCCGAACAACTAGTTTATTGGAAATTTCCGGATTCGTCTGCTGTAGATTCATTCGATCGCTGGAAATTAAAAATGGCGAAGCGCATATTCTCGTACATGCCTGGCAGATTACTTACCATCACAGGCAGGCTGATTTATCGCCATATCGGATAGAACTAGCGAATTTAGAATTTTCGCTCTTGTGGCTTATAAATTGAGGCCCCGAGGGCCTTTCAATTAGTTGAAGTGGCGTGGCCCTGCAGGTTCTACGCTGTAGGGTGAAGAGGCGAGATTAACCCGTGATTCGAGCGCTCTTAGACTATTACCGCCTTCCTGCCGATTCGTTCGGCGGTGAGTCTCCAACTATCGATTTTCCGTCGGGAGAAAACGGCTTCTTTGAATTCGGCGAAAAGAATATCTGCTATGGGCGAAACCTGTCGGGCGTCGCTGCGAACGTAGAAGACGCCGGCAAATTCGATGCGTCCCAAGATGTCCAGACCGACGGCAAAACCATTCGTCTACCTTTTGATTTTACCGAAGTAATTGAGAATCTCCGCCGCGAACGTTACCGGCGGAATATGAATACCGATAGGAAATCCTTCTCCGCGAGTAAAATAGTCCGCAAGATTTATTATCTGGTCCGTGAGTGGCTGCCGGTTCGGCTCCGGCGTCAATTGCAGAAAATTTACCTCCGCAGTTGGAAGGAACTTCCATTCCCCGGCTGGCCGGTGGATTTCACCGTAGATAATCTTCACGACGAGCTCCTGCGGCTATTCATGGAGAAAAGCGGGGCGAAGAGGGTGCCGTTCATTTGGTTTTGGCCACAGGGCGCTTCTGGCTGCCTAATCATGACTCACGACGTAGAAACTTCAGCGGGGCGCGACTTTACCACCGACCTGATCGAACTGGACGCTTCCTACGGAATAAAGGCTTCCTATCAAGTCGTCCCAGAAGAGCGTTATAAAGTCCCGGAAGATTATGTACGGCATATTCGGGCTCACGGATGTGAGTTCAACGTACACGACCTGAGTCATGACGGGCAGCTGTATCAGAAGCGGGATATATTCCTTCAGCGAGCCAAAAGAATTAACGAATACAACAGAAAGTACAACGCGAGCGGCTTCCGTGCGGGAGTGATGTACCGCGATCTCGACTGGTACGATGCCTACGATTTTTCCTACGACATGTCCGTCCCAAATGTTGCCCATCTGGAGCCGCAGCGTGGCGGCTGCTGCACGGTGATGCCGTTTTTTGTCGGTGAAATCCTCGAACTTCCCCTCACCACCACTCAAGATTATTCGTTGTTTTATATTCTGAACGATCACTCCATCGATCTGTGGAAAAGGCAATTAGATCTTATCAGACAGAGAAATGGCTTGATGAGTTTCATTGCCCACCCGGATTATTTGATCAACCGAAAAAATCGCACCGTATACGAATCCTTGCTGAACTACCTTCGCCAGATGATTGTGCGCGAAAATGTTTGGGCGGCCTTGCCTGGGGATGTCGATCGCTGGTGGCGGACTCGGAGCCAGATGAAAGTAGTGTCGCGCGAAGGCGGTTGGGAGATTGAAGGCCTCGGAAAAGAACGGGCTCGCTTAGCCTATGCTGTCTTGGATGGCGGTCGTGTAAAGTACGAACTTGCTGAAGTTGCTCAAGAGAACGTGCATAAGTAATCGCGCTTTGCCTGGTGACCTAGAAGGTCTCTCACTCGATTGATTATGAATCCGAATAACCGCGCTTATCCCAATGACGTCGGAGCTGTCGTGATTGGCGGGGACTTCCAGGGGCTGGGCATAGCCCGCAGTTTAGGCCGCCACCGAGTGCCGGTCGGGGTGATTGACGATGAACTATCGATCTCTCGCTTCTCTCGTTATACCTCTTTTGCAGATAAGGTCTCTTCGTTTGGTGACGCGGCCAAAACCGTAGAAATTTTGCTCGAATTGGCACGAAGGCGAGGACTGGAGGGTTGGGTACTTTATCCCACTCGAGACGAGACGGTCGCAGCTATCTCTCAAAATAAAGAGGAGTTGGAGAAAGTCTATCGAGTTCCGACTCCCGGTTGGAACACGATCCAACATCTCTGGGACAAACGAAACACTTATGATTTAGCTGGTCGGCTTGGAATCCCAACGCCTCCCACGCGCCAGATTCGCGATGTAATGGAGTTGAACGACCTCGCGCTAACGTTTCCTGTGGTAATCAAACCCTCGATTAAGGAACACTTCGTGTATGCGACCTCAGTCAAAGCCTGGCGCGCCGACAATCGCTCGCAGTTGAAGGAGCTCTTCAATCGCGCATCACGATTCATGTCCATCGACGAGTTGTTGATTCAGGATCTAATTCCTGGCGATGGAGGTAACCAATTTTCCTACTGTTCGTTTTTTAAGCGAGGTCAAGCGGCCTCAAGTCTCGTCGCCTGCCGCCGGCGGCAGCATCCCATTGAATTTGGAAAATCAAGCACGTACGTTGAGAGCATTGATCTGCCTCTACTGGAAGAGTATTCCCAGCGATTTCTTCGGGCCATCGATTACTACGGCTTAGTCGAGTTGGAGTACAAATACGATCCGGCAACTGATCAGTACTGTCTCTTGGATGTAAACGGACGAACCTGGGGTTACCACACGATCGGGCGTCCTGCGGGCGTGGATTTTCCTTATCTTCTTTTTTTGGACCAGCTGAACACACCGGTCGAGCAATCGCGGGGAAAGGTCGGAATCCGCTGGATTCGCTTGATCACGGATCTGCCCACCGGTCTGTTAAGCATCCTGCGAGGCAAACAACACACCGGCGCTTATGTTCGCTCGCTTCGCGATTTCGATGAAGAGGCTGTCTTCAGTCGCGACGACCCGATGCCCGGCTTAGCAGAGATCGCGTTGATTCCATATTTGGCGATTAAGCGCGGGTTCTGACGAGAGAGAATCCCTCAGTTAAGTGCTGAGGTATTATTCTCGTAAGAGACTTTGAAGTCGAAATGGTTGCCTTGATGCCAAGTTGGCGCCGAAAACATCCAAGGTTTGACCATTACGAATCGACTTCATCTGAGAGAGAAATTGATGCCAACCTGTGATGTGGCAATCATCGGTGCTGGTCCTTATGGTCTCTCTGCGGCCGCCCACTTGCGGAGGGTCAAAGGCCTCGATGTGCGGGTATTTGGCCAGCCCATGTCATTTTGGGACCGTCAGATGCCGCGCGGAATGTTGCTCCGATCCAATTGGACGGCCACGCAGATTGCTGCTCCTGATTCCGGTTTAAGCATAGAAGAATTCCAGCAAGCAAACGCGGTTAAATTCTACATGCCAGTGCCGCTCGAACGCTTCGTCGAGTACGGAAAATGGTATCAGGGTCAGGCGGTACCCGATCTGGATCGTCGTGAAGTCGGTCGAATCGAAACTCGCGTAAATGGATTCTGCGTAATCCTTCAAGATGGTGAGATGTTCCACTCCCGTCGCGTAATCATAGCCGCTGGCATTGGTTCATTCGCCTTCCGGCCGTCGGAGTTCCAAAACCTGCCTTCGTCACTGGTGTCTCACACTTCCGAACACCGCGACCTTGGTACATTTGCTGGCAGGAGAGTTTTGATTGTCGGAGGCGGGCAGAGTGCACTGGAATCAGCGGCGCTTCTGCGCGAAGCCGGCGGCGAACCCGAAGTAATTACCCGATCTCCGAGAATCCACTGGCTGCAGGGATGGGCGTCGAAGACTCTTCATCACAGGTTGGGAGGATTTATTCGGCGACTTCTGTACGCGTCAACCGATGTCGGACCGGCTGGTATCAGCCAACTCCTGGCTCGACCCAACTTGGTGAGACGGCTTCCCCGCAGCTTACAAAATCGTTTACGTGACCGGGCTGTGCGTCCCGCCGGCGCTCGGTGGCTGGTCGAGAGACTTCGGGACGTACCTATTAGGCTTGGCTGCAGAGTAAAATCGGTAGATGTGATCGGCGATCGCGTAAGGGTACGCCTGGACGATGGCAGCGAGCGAATTGCCGACCATGTTTTGCTAGGTACAGGATATCGGGTTGATATTTCCAAATATGATTTCTTATCTGCGGAACTCAAAGAGGCCATCCGCTGTTTCAACGGCTACCCAATATTGAAAGTGGGGCTGGAAACGTCGGTTGCTGGTCTGCACGTTCTAGGGGCGCCTGCGGCCTGGAGCTTTGGGCCTCTGATGCAATTCGTGTCGGGAACCCACTACGCCTCGCAAGCGTTAACGCGCTATATCAGGGAGCACTCCAATGCCGGCACCTTCGAGTCTGCGACTATCCACCAGCCAGCGCTAGACGAGACTCCTCAGACAATCAACAGCTAGTTCGAACAGGATGATCCTCTCGATGAGCAAAACTCAGATACCGCAATAGCCAGCTGCCGCCTTCGGCGATGATAGCCCCAACGTAATCTGGAGCAGGTGCAAATGACTTCAAGCTCCATTGCGAACGATCGGCGCTGTTCAACTCTGCTGGTAGCCCCGGTGTAAGCGAGACGTCAAAACTCTCAAGCGGGATAGACAGTCCATCACCTTGGGCCTTGACATACGCTTCCTTGCGGGTCCAGCAATGAAAAAATCCTTCAGTTCGCAATTCCGGGGGCAGTTTGTTCAACTCCGCAACTTCCCTCTTGGAGAAATAACGTTTTGCTATATCCTCACCCGCAATTTCAGGGCGGATTAACTCAATATCGATTCCAATTTCACGTTCGCGAGTTATTCCCATGACCGCGAGTCCATGCGAGTGCGAAAGATTAAAGCAAATAGAATGACGCAATCCGCCGTTAGAGAGTGCAGGTTTCCCGCGAGGGCCGTAAACGAAATTAACGGTGTGCGGAGGGCATCGCAAATATCGCCCAAGTACATCGCGCAGGATTCCACGCGCGGCAATAAATCGATTTCGATCGCGACCAAAGATAAATCGTTCCGCTCGGATCCTCTCGTCGTTTGCCAGTAGGCCTTCAAAATGCCGTCGCGCCGCCGAATCAATCTCGAGTGATGCTCGCCAAATATGTACTTCGTTGACCGGCAATTCAGGGGTTTCAATTGGAGCAACCCAGTGAACTTCGGCGCTCATGCGCGTGCTAACCGCGGGGCTGCAATTCGAAACTTCTCTGCTTTTACGGGGTTTCTGGATATGTTTACCATGGGTCCTAAACGCCCTAGTACCGCAGTACTCTTGTAAGAGGCTAATCTCGTATGTATCATTGTTTTACAGGCTAGCAAAGCCGGCTGCGCTTTGCTACCTTACGGACACGGTTGCGTGTCCTTGGCTGTGTTGCGTTCTATGGTCACAGACGATCCCATCTCGCCCGCTTCTCCGCTTTTCAGCGTAATTATAGGTGCGTATAACGACTGGACAGCACTAGATAGCTGTCTTGCTTCGCTTGCGCTGCAAACGGGGCCAACTTTCGAAGTCATTGTCGTGGATGACGGCAGTGATGAATCTGCGCCTGAATCTATTCGCTGCTGGGAACGTTCTTACCAGCTGACAATTGTCAGGCAAGCACACGCCGGCGTCGCGGCCGCTCGCAATCGCGGAATCCAGTTATCGAAAGGCTCAATCCTGTTGTTCGCCGACGCGGATTGCAAGCTTCAGACAAACTGCTTGTCGGCCCTCGCCACAACAATCGCTGACACTCCGGAGCACAGTTGTTTTCAACTCCGCTTGGTTGGCGACCGCTCCACGTTCGTTGGCGAAACGGAGGAGCTACGCCTTACAACGCTTCAGGAGAGCCTCATTCAGCCAAACGGCTGTATTCGTTATTTAAATACTGCCGGTTTCGCGATTCGGCGCTCAAGAGTGAACGCCGAGGGTTTTGCCTTTGAACCCGCCGCGATTAGAGCGGAAGACACTCTCGTGTTGGCCAACCTGATGCAGGGCGGCGAACTCCCCTATTTCGTTGCCAATTCAGTCGTACAACATGCCACTTCGCTTTCGTTAACGGATTACTTCCTCAAGGCGCTCTGGTCCGCATATCAGGAAGGCAGAACCTACGACATTATCGCTTCGATGGGCGTAAGAGTGCGCGCTAGCTATCGCGAGCGCCTGGATATGTTTTTATCCATGTGGAGAACGTCCGAGCAGAAATCGATTCAGAGATCGGCCTGTTTGCTTCTCGCGTCCAGACAACTGATGCGGCTGATGAC
The DNA here is from genome assembly GCA_035602755.1 of Binatus sp. (SeqCode). Lineage (GTDB taxonomy): Bacteria > Acidobacteriota > Terriglobia > Acidiferrales > UBA7541 > Palsa-295. The sequence goes on from DATNLR010000096.1 coordinate 51,198, forward strand.
CTCTTTTATTTATCGATTTCTTCACGGAACAGTCCAACTTTCACATCTCGACAATCTATTCTTGGAAGACGCTGCCTCGCGCCGCTTAAGCGCGCTGGTTTTGCCGAATAGCACCCACGTTCAAATTTCTGACCCTCTGGGTTCCAGATACCAGAGCAAAGTTCGTTAGATTTTCGAGTTCTTGGATCGCGCCATCATGCGAAAACAACCAGCTTCCGCGCCAGAACTCTGCGCTGTACGCTACGCTACAAACGAGTCTATTTTGGGAAATACCTTTCCATGTAACAGTGGAACTCGACGACCCGCAATTAGTCATCGCCTTTGTTTTCAAGAGGTTCTGGGGACTTTCAGTTGGTCCGGGAATTGCACAATTCGTTCTCGGCATGCAACTTGCATCCGATTCCGAAGCGCGCTTCGCAAATTGCGCCGGAATTGAGAACAAATGGATTCAGAAGTGACACCCACTACAAACGTCATGGCGGAACCCGTCGCCGAACTGGCCACCGCCACAACCAACAATGTTCAGGATGCCACCTCCAGAGCGCTTGCTCGCATTTGGCAGCAGCTGCTGGGCGTTGAGTCTGTAGGTGTCGACCAGAATTACTTCGATCTGGGCGGAGATTCCGTCCTGGCCGTGCATTTATTCGCGGAAATTGAGAAGGTGTTTAAAGTTAAGCTCCCGCTGGCCACGCTTTTCGAAGCGCCCACCATCCGGGAACTGGCTGGAATTCTTCGCAGCGAAGCTCCGTCAAATGGGTGGTCCCCGCTTGTCACAATTCGAGATTCAGGTTCGCGTCCTGCATTTTTCTGCGTTCATGGCGCTGGCGGAAACGTTTTAATTTATCGTGAGCTCTCGGAAAATTTGGGCTCCGACCAGCCGTTCTACGGATTGCAATCCCAGGGTTTGGATGGTGCCTATCCGCCACTGACACGAATCGAAGATATGGCGGCCTTGTATGTCAAGGCCATCCGGCGTCGCCAACCACACGGGCCTTACCTGATCGGGGGGTACTGCGGCGGTGGGCTGATTGCTTTTGAGGTGGCTCAGCAACTCCAAAGCGAGGGCGACGAAATTGCCCTGCTCGCATTATTGGACACCATGAATTTTTCCCACATCCCTCCTCTCTCGATTTGGAGCCGCGCCTATTACTCCTGCGAACGTGTGTGGTTTCATGCAGCTAATTTCATGCGTCTCGACTTCAAAGGGAAAATCCGTTTCTTCCGCGAGAAGATTCAAGTATTGAGAAATCGTCTGCCGGTGTGGTGGGGAATGCTACTCGGCAAGCTCGAAAAAAGTTCTAAAGCAACGAACTCAGGATCCCGCGTTCTTGGAAATATCTGGTCAGCGAATGACCTTGCTTGTCAGAGGTATGTTCCCAAGCCTTTCGCTGGAGTGGTCACGGACTTTCGACCGTTGAAACAATATCGGGCCTTCGACAAGCCGGATGCGAAATGGGATCGCCTCGCTCTACAAGGACAAACGGTTGTCGTTCTTCCGGTTTATCCCGCCGGCATGCTTCTCGAACCATTTGTCAAGCACCTTGCTGTCGCCCTTCGAAAAGCCATCGACGCGGCGATTCGTAAATGACAAGACCCTTCTGACCTCCTGCACTTAGATGCGCCCAGCAATTTGCTTAACTCCGACTAGACGACACTCGGAGTAATATTGTTGGCGGCACATCTCGCGAGATGGTCGGTGAGCGGTTTGCTCGCGTCTTGCAAAACTTGTTTGATGCGTATTCAGTTAGCGAGGACTTGAATGACGGTCGGAACGAATTGGTCCAAGACCTGGACTTTCTTCGAGGACGCCTGGCATGAGGGCAACGTGCCGATCATGGGTCCTCGCACACATGCTGCCTGGCTCTGTTCCCTAGTGTTCGATGGCGCGCGATATTTTGAAGGGGTTGCGCCGGATCTCGATCTACACTGTGCGCGCGTGAATCAGTCGGCCGCGAAACTATTCTTGAAGCCCAAAGTTTCGCCGGAGACTTGGGTCAAACTCGCGCGAGAAGGATTCACTCGCTTCGATAAAGATGCCGCGCTCTACATACGTCCGATGTACTGGGCAGAGAATGAAGGGCCCTGGGTTCAAGCCCACGATCCGGAATCAACACGCTGGTGTCTTTGTATTTATGAAGCGCCCATGCGTCCCCCGAAAGGGTTTTCCGTCACTCTGTCTCCGTATCGTAGACCAACGATCGATACCATGCCGGTCGACGCCAAAGCGGGATGCTTATATCCCACCAACGCTCGCGCGCTTTTCGAAGTCCACGCGCGAGAGTTCGATAACGCCATCGTCTGCGACATGCTTGGAAATGTGGCGGAGCTGGCCACGTCTAATATTTTCATGGCCAAGGACGGCGTGGTTTTCACTCCGGTTCCGAACGGAACTTTCTTGGCCGGAATTACGCGCCAGCGTGTAATCGGGTTATTGCGTGGGGCTGGAGTAACTGTGGTGGAGAAAACGCTAACTTACAAGGAGTTCACACGGGCCGACGAAATATTCTCTACAGGAAATTACTCTAAAGTTGTCCCAGTGACGCGCATCGATGACCGTACACTTCCATTTGGCCCCTTGTATGCCAAAGCACGAGAGCTATATTGGGCGTTCGCGCATTCTTGATTTACTTTTTGCCGAAAGCCTTGAGTTGGTTTCTCGATCGATAATGCACAGCTCCCTGCCCGATGCGAAATGTTCAAAAGTCAGCCGCGTAGCTGCCGCGTGATGCACAAGTCCACTTCAAGTCTGGCCGAAGTGTTGACTGCGATTTGGGAGCGTGTACTGCTGCGTCCAGGGATTCGCGTCAACGACAACTTTTTCGATCTCGGCGGCGACTCCTTGCTTGCCGTCCAATTGTTCTCCGAAATTGCGCGAGTGTCTGGAAGAGAACTCGCGCCCGTCACGATTTATTGCGCCCCCACAATCGCTGCACTTGCCGACATTCTCGAAGAACCTTCGGCGCCCCGGTTCCCGCCCCTTTTGCAACTAAAAGAGGGTGTTGGCGCGCCGATTTTTCTCGCGCATGGGCTTGGCGGTACAGCCATGGATTTTTTCCAGCTCGTCAAACACCTCAAAACTCAAAGGTTCATTTATGGCATGCAAGCCAAAGGTACAGACGGTGTGGACGAGCCATTTGACCGCATCGAAGACTTGGCGCAGTTTTACCTCAAGGCGATCAAGGAACTGCAGCCCGCCGGACCATACTTTCTCGTCGGTTATTCATTAGGTGGCCTCGTCATGCTAGAGATGGCTCAGCGCCTAATCGAGAAAGGAGAGAAGGTCGCGCTACTGGCCATGCTGGAAAGTTATCCGCACCCGAGATTTCTTTCGCTCAAGCAGCGCGTTCGTCTCGGCACGCGTTTGGCCAATGAGCGCGCATCGACGTTCGGAAGGTTGCCGATACGCGATGCTCTTTCTTACATTATTCGTCCGTCCGCACGCAGGCTGTATGTCTCGCGAGACAACAATGGGGCGGCGCCAAGTCAAATACCTGCTGGCGCAGCGCACACCCCAGCCATGCAACGCGCGCGTGAGCATGCCTATCGGGCCTTGACTCGTTATCGTCCTCGTTTCTACAACGGCACAATTAAATTCGTCCGGGCCGGGGTCGTAACCGACTACCCGGACGATCCTCAAGCGGTTTGGTCCCATCTCGCAGCAAAGTTTCAGGTCGAGACCGTTCCAGGCGACCACCTGGGAATTCTCGGCGTCCATTTCGAGAGCCTTGCCTCTGTAGTTTCCCGCTACGTGAATGAAGCTTCCTCTTAATCGCAATCGCGATATGCTAAACGGATCCGCAAGGAGCACATTCCAATAACATGAATGGTGCAGAAAGTCTGATCCGCACGCTAATCGCCGGAGGAGTGGACACCTGTTTCACGAATCCTGGCACCTCGGAAATGCACATCGTAGCGGCGCTGGACCACGCGCCGGAGGTGCGCTGCGTGCTCGGCCTTTTCGAAGGCGTCGTCACAGGAGCTGCCGACGGCTACGCGCGCATGACCGAAAAACCGGCTTGCACCCTTTTGCATCTGGGTCCGGGCTTCGCCAATGGTGTTGCCAATCTGCACAACGCGAGCCGCGCGCAAGTGCCGATGGTCAATTTGGTCGGCCAGCACCCTGCGTATCATTTGCGTTACGACGCGCCGCTCACCTCTGATATCGAAGCGATTAGTCGTCCCTATTCCAAATGGTTGCGAACGTCGGCCTCGTCGCCTGAGCTTGGCCGCGACGCCGCCCAGGCAATAGTCGCCGCGCGTACTGCTCCTGGGCAAATCGCAACGCTGGTCGTTCCCGCCGATGTGGCCTGGACTGAAGGTGGTGTGGTCGCGCAGATTCCCGCCGGACCGCCTGCAACGTCTCCGCCTTCTGAGTCCGTCAATCATGCTGTGTCCATGGTTCGCTCCGGACTGCCTGCCGCGCTTTTGCTCACCGGAAATGCTCTGTATGATGAAGGCCTCGAGGTTGCCGGACGCATCGCTGCGGCCACTGGCGCCAAGCTTCTTGCGCCGTACCCCATCGTGCGCGTTCAACGTGGAGCCGGTATCCCCTCAGTGCAACGCATTCCGTATATGCCCGAGCAAGCGGCGGAATTCCTGAAAGGTATCCGCAAACTTATTCTGATCGGCGCGGCCGCTCCTGTTTCCTACTTTGCCTATCCCGGCAAGAGTAGCGTGCTTACTTCCCCGGAATGTGAAATCCATACTCTGGCGAGGCCTGGAGAAGATTACCTCGGCGCACTAAAGACGCTGGGGTCAGCACTTTCAGTTCAAAATAAGAACGTGTTGATTGCCGAAAAGCTCGAACGGCCACCTCAACCAAGCGGTGAGATCACTTTGCAGGGCCTTGCAGCCGCAGTGGGAGCGCTTCTTCCTGAAAATACGATCGTGGTTGACGAAGCTATGACCTCGGGCCGTGGCATGATGGCCGCAACCACGGGATCGCCCGCTCACGATTGGCTCGGAAATACCGGCGGCTCTATCGGCATCGCCCTGCCATTAGCGGTGGGCGCGGCGGTGGCCTGCCCCCACCGGCCCGTGTTGTGCCTCACTGCAGATGGAAGTGGAATGTACACCGTGCAAGGACTGTGGACTATGGCGCGAGAGGGTCTGCGCGTAACCACCGTGGTTTTTGCCAACCGATCCTACGCTGTGCTGCAGCGTGAATTTTCGGGCCTCGGCGCTCCGGGACCTCGCGCCGCGGCCCTGTTCGACATCGGCCACCCCAACCTCGACTGGGTTCACTTGGCGAAAGGAATGGGCGTACCCGCCGCCCGTGTCACTACACTGGATGCATTCGCGAAAGCATTGAAAGGTGGATTTGAAAGCCGTGGACCATCGTTGATCGAAGTTCCGTTATAAAAGATCCGCCCGAAAATTCACGTAACAACTTCTATTAAACTTCACCGCGCGCCAGACTCAGGAGCTGGCGATGCCGCGATCTTACTGAGCTCCTCTTTCCGAACTTTGCCGGTTGGAGTCAAAGGCAGTTCGCGCACCAGCAAAATCCCGGAAGGTCTTTTATAAGGAGCTAGGTTCCTGGCAGCATGTTCAGCCAACTCAGCAGCTGAAATCGACGAACCCGGCGATAATTGCACGAAAGCAATGACCTCCTCGCCTCCTTCCGCTCCCTGCACGGCCCGGCCAATTACAGCGGAATTAACCACCGCCGCATGAGTGTTCAATACCGCCTCAATTTCCGCCGGATAAACATTCATTCCAAATCGAACGATCAATTCCTTCGTTCGTCCAACAATGAAAAGATGTCCGCCTTCTACACGCGCGAGATCGCGCGTATTGAACCATCCTTCAGAATTGATGGCGGCGGCAGTTTCCTCGGGCGCGCGATAGTATCCTTTTGTCACGTTCGGCCCGCGCACCCATAGTTCACCCACTTCTCCATCTCCCACGTTCTGTCCGTCCGAATCCACCAGCTTAATCTCAACCCCCGGAAGCACTCGACCCACTGACAGATCACTGCGAGGCTCATCGACTCGCGCCTGCGCAATAGTGGGCGAACATTCCGTCACCCCGTACCCGTTGTGCAGCGGCATTCCGAACAGGCTTTCGACTGCCGATTTCACCGCCATCTGTAACGGTGCGCCGGAAGAGGAAATAATGCGGAGCGCCGGAAATTTCAATGGCCCTGCCAGTTTCTTTGCTTTTGCGTAATCGACCAGCAGCGCAAACATGGCAGGCACGCCGAGCACGATTGTGAGCCGGTCTCGTTCCAACGCTGTAAGTGCCGCGACCGGATCGAATCGCGGCGACAAATAAAGTGTCGCACCGCTCAACAGTGTCCCCAGCAAAACCACCGAAAGTCCCACAGCGTGTGACATCGGCAGAACACCATACAGGCGGTCATCAGGAATAAGCGAACGTATCTGTGCCGACACCGCAGCAATGAACAGCAAATTCCTGTGCGTCAGCACAACGCCCTTTGGAAGCCCGGTAGTGCCGGAGGTATAGATCAGCGCGGCCACACGGTCAGCACTATTCTTCGCAATCGGCTCGGGTTCCACCTTTTCATTTAGTTGGCCGACACCAATCGAACCCAACCCCGCTCGCTCCTCAATTATCGCACCGTGCCGCTTCGCATGTTGGGCAGCATGCGGCGGAACGCCAGCCATATAGATCACGCGTCGGGCGCCACAGTGATCTCGAATGTCATCGATCTCGCGAGCCGAAAGCCGCGCATTGGCGAGTACGGGCCACGCGTCCATTCCCGTCAAGGCCAGGAAGACCGCAACGAACGCACGGCAGTTTTCGCATACCAACAAGACTCGGTCGCCAGACCGTACGCCTAATTCCCGTAGCCAGGATTGCGTTTCGCCGACTACAGTTCCCAGTTGTCGATAGGTCAACGACCCGGACGCCTCGACCACAGCCAATCGTTCAGGCGAGCGTTCCGCCCGTGGCCTAATCACATCGCTGATGTTCTCCGGTAAGGATTTCAATAGCTCGGACGCCTGCATATCAATCATGAGTCCATATCATACCAGTTGGTCGCAAACCACATCGAGCGGGGTTGGTGTCGGGTGAGCCGAGCGAAAACGGGACAACGCGGCGAATTCTATCCGCGCACGGCCGGAGTCATGGACGAGAGCGAAGAAGCCTCAGCTTTCCTCGAAATCAAATACTGCAGCCACTTTCGGTACACGGACGCGGCGGACGCCTGCCAAGTCTCCCGCAGCGCGCTCGCAACGGTGGTCTCAGGAAATTCAGTCAAGAGTTCCTCGCGCGGATTCGCCGTGACCTTGTCTTGAAACTCGGAAAGAAGTTTAGTCGCTGCTGTGTCGAAATATCCGTGCGGCGTGTTGGGGTATGTTTCTCTCTCTCCCCGTAAGAATCTCTTGATGTCTCTGCGGTATTCCTTCAACAAAGTCCGCGTCCCATACTCCGGATGTCCCTGGAAGTGCACGAACAAACTGTCTCTTTTTTTCTTCACAAATAAATCAACGCCCGCTTGCGCCGATTGCAGCAGGACTTCGTAGCCGCAGGATCTCAGCGCATCCGCTCGAACTTCGTTCCATCGAGAATGAGGAATTCGAATCGCGTTCTCGCCGCCGGCCGTCAGCGCGTGGTCCCGAATGTTTTGGTACTCGAACACGCCGAATTTTTTGTCGCTAAGCCGGTGACGCAGAATGCCGTCGCTATGGAGAACACCGGCGTGAGCCGCTAAACACGATAAAACCGTGGACGCTGTATTGGTCTCCGCCCAATCCAGAACCTTCGCCAAAACCGGCCAATACGGTTCGTCGCGTAAGTCCGGTTGGCGCGGCTCGGTTCCGGTCATGATCACACCATCAAACCGGCCGTTCAAAAGCTCATTGATATCAAAATAGAAATTGTTTAGATGACGCTGCCCGCCATCGCTTCGAGGAAGCTCCGGCAGCGAGAAAAGTTTGAGTGATATCGGAATGTCACCGGCGGCCGTGTCGAGAAGTTCGCAAAATTGAATTTCAGTGTCTTCCAGCGCGGAATCCGGCATGTTGTTAATCAACGCAATCCGGATGTAGTCGGTTTGCTTGCTGGCTGGTCGCCCGGAGCGCGCACGCCCTTTCAGCGCCAAAAGCTTGGGAACGCGCCCTCCGTCAATTACGATCGGCATTTCCTAACTCCGAGGCCGCAGGTCAGACCATTAAGCAGCCTTATCCAGCGCCTGCGCCAGGTCCGCAATAATGTCGTCAATGTGTTCGATGCCCACGCTGAGCCGCAGCATTTCCGGCGTGACGCCCGCTTTCAACTGCTCTTCTGGCGTCAATTGGCGATGTGTCGTGGATGCAGGATGACAAGCTAGCGATTTAGCGTCGCCCATGTTCACCATGCGCTTGAATAAACGTAACGCATCAAAACATTTCACGCCCATCTCGAATCCGCCCTTCACTCCGAAGGTCATCAGAGAACAGAACTTCGAGCCGAGATATCTGTGCGCCATCGGATATAGCGGGCTGTCGGGAAATCCCGCGTAATTCACCCAAGCCACCCGGCTATGATTGCGCAGAAATTCAGCCACCTTGCGGGCGTTCTCCACGTGCCGCTCGACGCGCAATGCCATGGTCTCAATCCCTTGCAGCAACAAGAAACCGTTGAACGGTGAAAGTGTCGAGCCCGTGTTGCGCTGCGCAACGGTGCGGCAGCGCGCCACGTAGGCAGCCGCTCCATAATGTTCGGTGTAAACCACACCGTGGTACGCAATTTCAGGCACATTCAACATGTAGTAGCGTTTCGGATGATCGCGCCATGGAAATTTCCCGCTATCAACGATCATTCCGCCTAGTGTGGTCCCGTGCCCTCCCATGAATTTCGTCATGGAGTGCAGCACGACGTCCGCGCCATACTCGATTGGCCTCAACAAGATAGGCGTGGCCACTGTGTTGTCAACGATCAAAGGCACGCCGTGTTTGTGCGCCACCCGCGCTAGTCCCTCGATATCGGCGACGTTCCCAGCCGGATTGCCCACGCTCTCGCAGAAAACCGCTCGCGTATTTTCATCGATCAGTTTTTCAACGGCGTCCGGATGGTCGCTTTCAGCAAACCTTCCCGCGATTCCTTGCTTCGGCAAAATATGCGCGAGCAGCGTGTAGGTCGCTCCATAAAGCTGTGGAGTTGAAACAATGTTGTGGCCCATCTCGGCGATGTTGATGAGCGAGTAGTGAATTGCCGCCATTCCCGAGCTGACGCTCAGCGCTTCCACGCCTCCTTCTAGCGCGGCCACTCGTTTTTCCAGCACTGTGTTAGTCGGATTGCCGATACGAGTGTAAATGTTCCCTTGAACTTCTAGGTTGAAGAGCGCTGCGCCATGCGCCGCGTCGTCAAATTCAAACGCGACAGTCTGGTAGATCGGCACAGCCACAGCTTTGGTGGTGGGGTCGCCATCGTAACCGACGTGAAGTGCGATTGTCTCTCGCTTCATGCATTATTCCGTGATGGTCGCAACGCCGGAAGAGGGAACGGACGCTGGATTTCGTGCGAGCGATTTCACAATGCTCTGCGTCAGCCGTTTCGCGGCGAAACCTGCACCAAAAGCGAAGCGCATCACCGGCCCGAAACTGTTTGCCGCCGCAATCCCGACGAAATAAAGGCCCGGAACCGACGATTCAAAATTCGACGACAATATCGGCGTCGCGTTGACACACTTGATCTTCGACCGAATCCCTGAATCGAGAAACGCCAGCCGTTCCACATTCACTTTATAGCCAGTCGCCGCAATCACGTGTTCGGTCACAATCTCTCGCGTTGCCCCATCCAACCCTCGCAGGTGCAAGCGCACCTTGCCGTTCGCCACCTCGGCTCGTTCCACTGAATGCCCAAGTACCAGAGGCACGCGTCCCATCACTTTGTCCTTCACAAACCATCCCGCCGACGGCCCAAGCGTTTTTCGAACTAAATGGATGCGCAAAATCTCTGGCAGACAGTGAAACAATGCGGGCGCGTCGGCAAAGAAGCGCGACCGCAGCCCGGGTCCGAGACCCGAATCCGGATGTCGTATCTTCTGCCACCAGGAACGCGGCTTGCCTTGCTTCGGCCCAGTATGAAATCTCAATGCCGTGGCTCGAGCGACGAGCTGTACATCTGCACCGGCGTCGCGTAACAATCCAACCAGATCGATGGCGGAGGAGCCTGCGCCCACTACCACCACGTTTCGCCCTTTGAATTTTGAAAGCTCATGATGCCAATAGCTGTGCGATAGAAGCTCAGCTGGAAGATTCGCCAGATTCTCAGCCACATATTCAAAATGCGTGATTCCCACCGCGAGGATCACACGCTTTGACTGCACCTCTTCGCCATCGTCCAATCGCAAGAGAAATCCATCGGCCACGCGCTTGATATCGACAACTAATTTATCTTCAAGCTCCGGCACCAGGCGATCGCGGAAAGCCAGTCCATAATCGCCGAAGGTCTCGAGTCGCACCGGAGTTCCCATGTCGGCATACTCAATTTGCTGCTCCGCACAAAATTGTTTTAGAGTGAATTTACTATCGGGGTCGTAGATGCTCGAAGCGAAGCCGTCCGACTTGAGCATCATGCCTTTTGGCATGTGCGCCACCCAGCTATCCATGGGACGTCCAAATATCCGAAACGGGATACTGCGGCGGCGAAAATGTGCAGCGATAGAAAGTCCGTATGGACCTGCGCCAATAATTGCGGTTTCTATCATAAGCCTTGGGATAAAACGCCTTCGATCGATTGTGAAAGTGCCCATCGGTTCTCCAAAAGGACCATCCTCGATACTGGCCCGAAATCGGCTTTATGTCTAGTTACTGTATGCAAACCTGTAGCCTCAGCGGCATGGCCTCGTGGATTTAAATGCAATCTGGTTGCCTGAATGCTGTGCAGGTAAGTCTTTAATATTTAAATACTTAGATGAAGCTTACCGGCGTCGAAGGAAATCGTTTTCCCTCGCAACCGGTCGCTTGGGGACATAGGCGATAGGTGGCATGGTTGGGCAGCTGAAAGGAAGCGGTAACCTCAGTTTATTCTCGGCGCCGGAATGTCGCGCCCTCCTTGCTGCAACACCAGCCGCGTAGCGCTTCCTTGTGGCCCCGTAATGAAAGTAATCATTGCGTCGGATCCTTTAACGAAAAATCGCGTTTCCGATTCGGGAAAAACCTCGATCTTCGGCTCGTCCGACCTTTGAATCATTAAGCCGTTTTCGTCCTTGCTTACCACCAAAACCAATCCCGGACTTAGTTCGTATCGCCCAACGTAGGAATCTAGAGTTGTCGGACTGACGCTAATCGCCTGATGCTCAGCAGGTAGTTCGTAATGCTTTTTGAAGAGGATCGCCGCCAAGTCCCGGCTGATGCTCCCCGCATCGGAATCGACTGAGTCGCTGAGCACTACCACGCAAACGTCGTCGGGCGCGTAACGCCGAATAGCAGACTCAAAAAGATAAATGCCCCCGGCACTAGTATCCAATATTCGTTCGAACTCCATCGAAACCACCCAACCAAAACCATAGCCATCGATATACGGTGTAAACATCGCATTTACGGAATTCTTCGAGAGCAATGCTTCGCCGTTCAACGCGCGATCCCAGCGGTAGATATCGCCGACTGTGGAGTACAGCCTGCCCCAGCTATAAGGAATCGTAGACTCGAGATCGCTTGGCGTTATCGAACTGGATTTTCTCGGATCGATGGGGGCTATCTTCCCAGCGTCGTCATATCCCGTATCGCGCATTCCCAAAGGAACGAAAATGTGCTTCTTCAAATATTCCAGATATGGTTCACCAGACACTTTTTCAATTACAGCTCCCAAAACCGCATAGCCCGAATTTCCGTATCTAAATCTCTTGCCCGGTTCGAACTCCAGCGGCCGGTCGGCGAGATAAGCCAAAAGCCCAGAAGTCTTATTGAGAGACCTCACCGTCTGTGGGTCAAGGGGAAACCTAACTTCGGGAATTCCATCTGACTGTACTAACAGATTGAAAATCTTAATTTCCTGCCAACCGTTTGGACACTTCGCGATGTACTTGCACACCGAATCCTGCAGCCGCAATTCACTTTTTTCTTGAAGTTGCAAAATTGCCGCCGCAATGAACTGCTTGGCAATAGACCCTACACGGTATCGGCCGGCCATCTCGGTTTGAGTGTTAGAGGAGCCGGTCGTTGCTGAGCCATATCGCTGCTGGAGCACTACCTTTCCATGTTGGGTGACAAGTATTGAGCCGCTAAAGTGATTCACTTCAACTTGAGCATTCATGTAATCGGAAATCTTCGAAGTGGCATCCTGAGCAGTCGACACAAAAGCCAAAGCAAAAACAAGTAGGCAGATCACCAAGAAATTTCTGGCCAAGTTGTATTCAGAGCTGAAACGCAAGTTTGCTTTCATAGTTGGGATGGCAAGGACACAAAAGCCCTGCTCGCGAGGAACGCAGTCTACTGTGGCACTATTTGAATCCCATTGACTGGCGCTCGAGGAAATCCATCACTCGCCGTGCCACCGGTCGCCGAAAGAGTAAAACCGGTCGCCTTGATAGTGAAGACAACGTAATTGCCGGCTGAGTTGTTGGCCTGTGTGAACGTCCCGCTGAAATTCGTGTTCGCAGCGTCAATCAAGTCGATTGTTGTGGTCGTAATACCCGTGCCGCTGATCGTGTAAATACCCGTGCGACTGGCGCTACCATTGTCGCCGTCCGCATAGACATACACTTTGTAGCCTGCCGCGTGAGTCGGCAGCCCAGCTACCGTAACCGTTGTCGTCGTGTTGCTGCCGGTGTCCAGATACCCCTTCATCATCCGCGCGTTCCCCGGCGCATCCGTGATCGGTGTTTCCCAAATGTCAGCAGAATTCCACGTCACTGTCGCGGTCGTCGCGGCACCGGTACTGTCCAACAAAGCAAGCGAAGAGGTGCTGATAGCACCAGTCGCATCATTCCAATTAGCTTCGACTACTACCCCGGCAACTTCTGTGGACGCCATAGCGACATCCTCGCCGACGAAGTCGATACTGATCGGATTGCCGGAGCCGCTCGTGGCTGTCACTTCGAGCACAGCCGAGGTCGTGTTAGTGAGTGAACCGCTCATGCCGGTGATGGTTAAAGGAAAACTACCCGTGGATGTACTGCTCGTCGTTGTAATTGTCAGAGTCGAACTGCTTCCCACACTTACCGAAGCAGGGCTGAATGCACCCGTAGTATTGGCCGGAAGCCCGCTCGCACTTAAAGTGATGGAGCCGGTGAAGCCGTTGGTCGCGCTGGTATTCACCGTGTAGGTAGTGTTTCCCCCTGGGGTCAACGTCTGAGTACCCGGCGTAACCGACAGCGCAAAGTTTGGCGTCGGGTTTATCGGCACGATTTGTATGCCGTTGACCGGGGCTCGCGGGAATCCGTCACTCGCCGCGCCACCAGTGGCGGAGAGAGTAAAGCCCGTAGCATTGATAGTGAATACAACGTAATTGCCAACCGAATTATCGGCCTGCGTGAACGTTTCGCTGAAATTTGTGTTTGCCGCGTCAGTCGAATCGATTGTAGTCGTTGTGATTCCAGTGCCGCTGATCGTGTAGATTCCTGTACGAGTAGCGCTGCCGTTATCTCCGTCCGCATACACATACACTTGGTAGCCGCTGGAACTGGCAGGCAAGCCGGCGACAGTCACTGTTGTGGTGGAATTGCTACTCGTATCGAGATAGCCCTTCATCATCCGCGCGTTCCCGGGCTGATCCGTAATCGGTGTTTCCCAAATGTCGTTCGAACTCCATGTCACAGTCGCAGTTGTCGCGGCCCCGGTGTCATCCATCAGAGCAAGCGGCGAAGAACTGCTCACACCGCTGGCATCATTCCAATTGGGTTCCGGTACGACTCCAGCGATTTCCGTGGAGGCCATGGCAACGTCCTCGCCGACAAAGTCGATGCTAATCGCATTGCCGGAACCGCCGCTGGCAGACGTCACGTTAAGGGTCGCCGTCGTCGTGTTCGTTAGCGAACTACTGGTGCCCTTGATAGTCAAGGTCGAACTACCCGTCGGTGTGGTGCTCGCTGTTGTAATCGTCAGTGTCGAGCTGCTTCCAACGCTGACCGAAGTCGGATTGAATGTTCCCTTCGCATTGGCAGGCAGGCCGCTTACACTCAAGCTGATAGTGCCGGTAAAGCCGTTTACGGCGCTGGTGCTCACGGAATAGGAAGTGCCTCCGCCAGGATTCACAGTTTGTGAACTCGGAGTAGCTGATAGCGCGAACGATGCCGGTCCAGTAACATTAAGAGTAACGCTCGTGGTGCTGGTAAGCGAGCCGCTCGTTCCAGTGACGGTCAAAGCGTAGCTGCCCGGCGGTGTGTTGCTTGCCGTAGTAATTGTCAGTGTCGAACTGCTGCCCACGTTCACCGGAGTCGGGCTGAATGTCCCGGTCGCGTTGGCCGGCAGCCCGCTCACACTCAACCCTATCGAGCCCGTGAAACCATTCACGGCGCTGGTGTTCACGGAATAGGAAGTGCCGCCGCCGGGATTCACTGTTTGTGAATTTGGTGTAGCTGAAACCGTGAACGAAGGAGTCGGTGTCAACGGTACGATTTGAATGCCATTGATCGGGGCTCGCGGGAAGCCGTCACTCGCCGCGCCACCTGTCGCTGAGAGAGTGAAACCCGCGGCGTTAATAGTAAACACAACGTAATTGCCCGCCGAATTATTTGCTAGTGTGAACGTCCCATTGAAATTTGTATTCGCCGCATCAGTCAAATCGATTGTGGTTGTCGTGATTCCAGTGCCGCTAATCGTGTAGATACCCGTCCGAGTAGCGCTGCCGTTGTCTCCGTCTGCATAGACATACACTTGGTAGCCGCCTGCGCTAGTCGGCAAGCCGGCTACAGTTACTGTCGTGGTGGTGCTGCTGCCGGTATCGAGGTATCCCTTCATCATCCGTGCATTCCCAGGCTGGTCTGTGATTGGAGTCTCCCAAACGTTATTCGAACTCCACGTCACGGTCGCCGTTGTTGACGCGCCCCCTGCGTTGACAAGATTGAGCGGGGTGGTACTCGCGGCACCGCTTGCGTCGTTCCAATTTGGTTCGGCCACTACTCCGGCTACTTCGGTGGAGGCCATAGCCACGTCCTCTCCCACGAAGTCGATACCAATCACATTGCTCGAGCCGGTCGCGGATGCGACGTCTAGGATAGCTGTAGTCGTATTGGTGAGTGAACCGCTGGTGCCGGTGATGGTGAAAGTGAAGGCGCCCGTGGGAGTGTTGCTCGCCGCGGTGATTGTAAGCGTCGAACTCCCTCCCGCGCTAACGGAGGTCGGACTGAAACTTCCCGTAGCATTAGCCGGCAAGCCGCTCACAGTCAAGTTGACTGCGGCTGTAAATCCACTAACGACCGTCAGGTTGACGACATACGGTGTATCTTCTCCACCCGGACTCACCGTTTGAGAGCTGGGAGTGGCTGACAATGCGAAAGAAGCCCCGCCCGTTACATTCACAGTTACAGCAATCGTGTTTGTCAGCGAACCACTCGTGCCCACGACATCGAACGTGTAATCGCCGGTCAGAGTGTTTGTCGCTGGAGTTATCGTAAGTGTCGAACTAGAGCCAGCCGCAACCGACGACGGACTGAAAGACGCGGTAACGCCGGCGGGAAGTCCCGTAACACTCAAGCTTATATTTCCGCTAAAGCTGTTGAACGCCGAAGTGGAAACCGTAAATGTCGTGTTGCTCCCCGCAGCCACCGTCTGGGTTTGCGGCGTTGCAGACAATCCGAAAGACTCCAGGCCAAAGACGTTTAGCAGATTAGAAAATGAAGCTAGATAAACTTTCCCGTTGGCGACCGTTGCAGGACTGAACTTTGCCCACAAACCGACGTCATCTCTCGCATCGTTCATTTGAGAGTCCCACAGTTCGGTCGTCAAGTTGTTAGCATCGAATGCGCGCAAAACTCCTGCTACAGTTCCGTGAGTTCCGTCTGCAACTCCGGTTGAAGCCCACACGACGCCCGTACCAGCCGTGCTGCCATTGGCCGACAGACTCAGTGTCCCGTCTGTGAACCCAGTCGGATTTAGAATCGTGCTCTCAGAAAGCGGTGTGGTATTAAACTGGGAATTCGTAAATTGCAACGCTTGAAGAGCATTGGGATCGGCAGGCCAAATATAGAGGGTCGGTCCCGCTCCGCTTGTTCTATTCCAGAAAACGGGCCCGCCTTTGATCGATCCGGATAAGGAAAAATCTTGAAGGGTTGTGCTATTCCCGCTGGCCTCGTGCCCCAGATTCGTACTTTGCAGCAAGAAAAATTCGGATGTTTTTCCGGCAGTAATCAGGAAACTCGTGCCTGGAATCAGCAGCGGCCCCGAAGAACCCAAATCTAAATCGTCGGCTTGAAGCGTCGCATAATTGTCAGGAGTGAAGTAATCTGTTTGCGTCAAAACACCGCCTGACGTGCTCAACTTGACGATGCTATCTCCAAAGCTGGAGACCCCGTCCCAGTCGCCATTGCCGGTCGCGTAATAAAGATTTCCGCTCGAATCCACTACCGGCGCGCGGCCGGACATCCACATCCCGCCATTTTGTCCATTCGGGGTGGAACAATAAATGCCGGTTTGCTGTAGCGTAGTAGCGTTGTAGGACAAAACCCACCCGTGCCAATCATATTGATCCTCGTGCGAAGCGAAGGCGAACACAACCAAGCCATTCACCAGCGCGAGACTTGATCTTTGGTTTTGGAAGAACGTGCTAAGTGTCAGCGTGCCTCCGGAGCTGCCTTGCCCGGTACCAGGGACGGAACCCTGTATCACTACGGGCCCGCCAAATTTTTCGCTTCCGGTCGTTATATCCAGGGCATGCAAACGCGCGACGTAGTTCGTTGTGGATCCGGAAACTTCCATGGTTCTCGCAACCAGGTAAATCGTGTTCGAAGTCAAATCGATCACGGGCGTGCTTTCGATTCCTACCGTGCCCACGATGTTTAGGCTGTTAGAACCGACGATGTTAGCGATCGGAATGGCCGTTACGCCCGCCGCTGGGTTTCGCAAATCCACTTTCCACAACACGCCGCCGTTGACGGCGTTGCTGTCCGCGTCAAGCGCATAAATCACGTCGTTCATCGTAGCGACGTACACTACATTGTACGTTCCCTGGTTTGGTATCACTACACTGGGGACATATAATGGCTGCGCGAAGACCGACCCGTCGATGGTGTAACTGTAAAGCTTCCCAAACTGGTTCACGTTTACGTTCGATGTGTTTAGCGTGGTCTCGTTAAGATTTGCGCCGGTGCGCGACAAATCGTTCCGCTCCATCGTCACGCTTACTTGCGCATGTGTAGGTTCAGGAAAGAGAGCAAGTAACAGGAAGATTGCGGCAACTAGCACCGAAATGGCATAGCGGCATACGGTTTGACTGTGTTTACACATGTAGGTTCTTATCTTTCGGCAATTATTCGGCCATAGTTAACCGTCGTCGTTCAAAAACGAAGCATGCTCCCCGCTGTATTTAAAGGACTTACAAGATATCGCCTGAGGCAGAAACTCGATTCCTCGCTAATCGCTTAATATATGAGAAATCCTTTGCCTTATATGTGACAAACGAGTGGACAATCGTTTGAATATCGGCAGTTTAGCCGCGTTTTAGCAGGCAAACACCGGTCCACGGATAATTCCCCAGTGGCCCTTTCGGCTCTGGCAATAGCGAAAGTAACTCTTGTGGTGCCCGACCCAACTGCGCCGCAGTTTTCAAGAATCCCTGAGTGTCCGTCGGCTTCCACCCGCAGGCTACGAAAAAATTCGCGCCTTCCGGAGGTCCGAACTTGAATGCGGCATTCGCTTCGCTAAGTTGTTTTCCCGTTGACCGTTGCATTAATTTGAGCTGGCCCGGCGAAGCGAGATCGATGACCCAGCTCTGAAAGTGATCTCCGACCGTGAGATCGCGTGCTAAAGATGCAACCTCCTCCGCACAAAAATAAATGAGCAAGCCTTCGCTCACAACTGTAATTTTTTTCGCGCGGCCGTTAAGCTGTTCGAATAACGCGCGGCGCTCCGCCATATCCGATAAATCAAGACTGATCCTTTCAAGTCCACATTTTGGCTTTTCGTTGCCGAGAACCTCTTCTTTGTAAGAGACGACTTCCGGAAAATCCACTTCTACCCATTGCAACGCGGAAGGAAGGTCCATGCGATACGGCCGCGCGTCCAGACCTGCTGCGAGATTCAGCACTAAGTCTGTGCCCTCATTAATTTCTCGGGAAATAAACTGATCGAACAAGTATGTGCGCGCCACCCACGCCCACTCGTGTTTGTTTCCCTGCGCCAGCGTGTTCGCGATCTGAAACCCACGCTCTCCGGCCAGCCGTTCGGCGAACGGATCGCGGAACAATGCATCCGGCCGTTGCGTTTCACGCGCGCGGAAATAAGCAACCCAGCGCGCTGTATCGGAAATATTTCGAATGGAAGAATTACTCTGGTCCATTTCCACACTCGCAAATTTTAAAGAGAGACATTATATCCGGAATTTGATAACGTGCCTCTCAACAGCTTTTCAGGGCCCCGATATACACGCCTTTTTACGTCATTGGGTGTGAGGCGAGCCAATGTTGCGAGATTTAGTAGAGGGAGTTCTGTTCTTTCCCACGGCAAGAGTCACGTTTTTCGACCCCGATTCCTATCCCTGGGTGCGCGCCGTAGAAGCGGACTGGATGGCCATTCGCAAGGAATTGGACGCTCTTCTTGTACGGCGCGAAGAGATTCCTAATTTCCAGGACCTTTCCGAAAAACAGAAACCTCTTACGCAAGGTGATCAGTGGAAGACTTTTTTTCTTTACGGCTATGGCGTCGAGGCTGAGGAGAATTGCGCGCGATGTCCTGAGACCGTGCGGATCCTAAAGCGTATTCCGGGGATGAAGACGGCGATGTTTTCTATTCTCGCGCCCAAAAAACACATCCCCGAGCATCGCGGAATGTGGAAAGGAATGCTGCGCTACCATCTTGGATTGATTATTCCGGGGCCGAAGGGCAGTTGCAGAATTCGTGTCGGCCGGGACGTGCGGAGTTGGGAAGAAGGAAAGAGTTTGGTCTTCGACGATAGTCACCTACACGAAGCTTGGAACGACTCTGATTCCTATCGCGTCGTGCTCTTCGTCGATTTGCTGCGCCCGGTCATTTTTCCGCTTTCTCTTGTGAACCGGGCTGTCGTCTGGATCACAGCACATATGCCAAGCATCACCGAACCGATGGACCGCGTCAAGAAAGGCGCCCGTGCTACCCGGGACGCGGCGCAGGCAAAACGATAGTCGAGTTCCAGCCCGTCCAATTAATAGCCGCCCTAAAACGAACGAAGTAACTCTAAGTTGGAGCCTTCTACATCAAATGTGATCGCACTTGTTCTGCGAGTTCCTTTTGGCAACACCCATTTCTAAGTTCGCTTCGCAGAAACCGAGACCGGATAGAATAACTATCTTAGAGCCTCATGGTGACGTCCACTACTGCCACGCGTGCGCTTGCCGGGAATTCCAGAAGGCACGCGATGTTTGTCGCCTTTATCGTTATTTCCAGCCTGGCCTTTTATAAAACACTCGGCGCTGTGATTCGGTACTCGCTTGCCAGCAGCGACTCCAGTTCGCACATCGTTCTCATTCCTATAATCTCGTTTTTCCTGCTCTATTTGGAAAGGCAAAGAATATTTTCCGTCACTCGCGCAAGCATAGTCCCCGGAGCCAGCCTGGCGCTGCTGGGCATACTTCTCGACTGGCTGGTTAATAGAAGTTCGATCCCGCAGGAAGGGAATTGGCGGCTCTGCCTGGAAACTCTGTGCGTGGTCCTGGTCTGGATAGCAGGATTTCTGCTTTGTTATGGTTTTGCTGCTCTGCGTGCAGCTGCTTTTCCGCTGCTGTTTCTCCTTTTAATGGTTCCGCTGCCAGATGTAATTTTGGATCGCGCCGTTTATGCTCTGCAGTCAGGTTCCACCGAAATTTCCTATCTCATTTTCCAATTGGTAGGCACGCCTGTCTCCCGGCACGGATTCCTGCTTTCCGTACCCGGTGTCACCATCGAGGTGGCCAAGGAATGCAGCAGCATTCGTTCCAGCATCGCGCTCTTTATCACGTGTCTTCTTGCGGCTCATTTGTACCTTCGTACGGCCTGGAAAAAATTCGTTTTTGTGATTTTAGGCCTACTCTTATCTGTCGTGAAAAATGGTATCCGGATCACCACCCTCACATTACTGAGTGTCTATGTCGACCCTGGCTTCTTGTACGGAAGGCTTCACAGGCAAGGTGGGTTTGTTTTCTTCCTCATCGCGTTGCTCATTCTCTTGCCCGTGTTTTTATGGATGGAAAAATCGGACAAAAACCGCAAGCCTGCTGGCAGCCCTGATGCATGAATAGATTGCGAGAATTCCGGCGGCTTTCGCCTCAAGCTTTCCTGGAGGCGCGAGCATTTACGCAACCACAAATTACAGAGCTACCGGAAGTGTCTTCAATCCCCTGAATCCAAAATTTGGAGCCCAAGCTGGCCGCTGCTTCGTCAGTCTCATCTCCGGAAACCGCCGCACCATCCGCAAAATTGCGGCTTGTCCTTCCAGCCGGGCCAGTTGATTCCCGACGCAGAAATGTGCGCCCGCGCCAAATGCCAGATGCTGATTGTTCACTCGTTTCAGATTCAACTGGTCGGGCTCTTTGAACTGTTGCGCGTCCCGGTTTGCCGCTCCCAACATACATAGAATCGTTTGCCCACGCCGCAGCCGGGTCCCGCAAATCTCCGCTTCGTCCTTCACGATTCGCGCCGTGTACTGAATAGGACTTTCGAATCGCAATAACTCTTCTACCGCGGTGCGGATTATTTCGGGGGTTTCCCGCAGCTCCCGGGTCTGCTCCGCATTGTGCAGTAACGCCCACATTCCATTCCCGACCAGATTTCGCGTCGTTTCATGCCCGGCAAAAAGTAGCATTAAGCATTGCGCGTAGAGCTCCTCTTCGCTTAAGGTTTCTCCGTCGGCCTCAATATCAATCAGCAGGCTGATCAGGTCGTCCCCTTTATTCCGCCGTCTCTCGGCCACCGCTTGTCGGAAAAAATCAGTGAGCGCTAACACGGCTTCCTGCGCCACACGCGCGTGATTTGCCGTGCGATCAGGATTCCCCATGAAATTCGCGATGGCCTCTGACCATTCCATGAAATGCGCGTACATCGTTTCCGGCACTCCCAACATTCGCGCAATTACCTGCACTGGCATCGGGTTGGCAACCGCCGCCATCAGATCCGCTTCGCTGCCGTGAGCGAGCGGCTCCAGCATCCGATCCACTACGGCTTCAATTTTTGGACGAAGCGACTCCACCACCGCCGGTGAAAATCCTTTGTTCATCAGTTTTCGCAACCGTGTGTGCTCCGGCGCATCCATGAAAATCATCCACATCCCCATCATCCGGACTAACTCTTGAAACTCCGTCTGTTGTTCCTGGGGCAAGGTCAACAAAAGTCTTCCCGTGCGCTTAACTGAAAGTCGTGCATCGCGCGTTGCTGCAAAGCATTCCGCGTAGCCGAACACTGCCCACACCGCCCACATGCCGCCGCTTACTTCCACGTAGTGCAGCGGCCCTTCCTCCAGCAGCTTCCGGTATGTCGGATAGGGGTCTTGCACAAATTCAGGGGTAAACAAAACCTTAGGGACAGGAAATGTCGGCGGCGACATCAGCAATTATCTCCGGGCAGATTCTGGAAATCGAGCAACTAGATAAAACGATAGGTCTTCGTCACCGGGAAGTCTAACATGGCGTTCTAGCCTTACGCCGCCACGCTCACCAACCTGTCGGCAGAGGAGGTTTCTAGGAATGAATTTGCCACAAAGAGAAAGTATTTCGGCCTAGCGCTTGCTAGTACCCCTCAAAAATGCCCAATGTCGGTGTAACTAGCCTGTTTTCAATGAAGTTGGCATTGAAAGGAGTCATCCCCAGAAGGGCCGGTTTGGTTGGTAGATTGCGTTTTAAAACCGTCGTACCATTTTCGAATATCAGCGCCCGCGGCAGCATCGATGTAGCTCGATAGGGGTTCTAAAGAATCTGGGAGGATGTAGCTCGGTGAAACCAACGGTCCTCATTGCTACAACGACGCGCTGGATTCCAACCGCTCGGTTGGCCGTTGCTCTCGCAAACGCCGGTTTTGTAATCGACGCCGTTTGCCCTTCTAAACATCCGCTCGCCAACACCGACGCAATACGCCAAACATACAGTTACCGCGGCCTTGATCCTTTAACGTCATTTGCAGATGCAATTTCCGCCGCAAAGCCCGATTTAATTGTTCCAGGAGACGATCGCGCCACTCAGCACTTGCACCTGCTATATGACCAGGAACGCTGCAAGGGCGACGCAGGCAAACTGATTTGCGCGCTGATCGAGCGTTCCCTCGGAGCCTCGGAAAATTTCCCCGTCTTGTACGCCAGAACCAAATTTATTCAACTGGCTCAGGAGCAAGGCGTCCGCGTTCCAAAGACCGAAATAATTGGCGACCACACCGATCTGAAAAGATGGATCGCTCAAACAGATCTCCCAATGGTCTTGAAAGCAGACGGCACTTCCGGTGGTGACGGCGTCAGAATTGTCCGTAGTTTCGACGACGCTAAACGTGCCTTACGGTCTTTGCAAGCTCCTCCTCTTCTGGCGCGCGCTGTCAAGCGAGCCTTGGTCGATCAAGACCGAACTCTTGTCTGGCCCTCGCTCCTTCGTCGCCGTTCTGTCGTGAATGCGCAAGCGTTTGTGGCGGGACGTGAAGCTACCACCTCGGTCGTTTGCTGGAAAGGTGAGGTGCTGGCCAGTCTCCATTTTGAGGTAATCAATAAAACTGTTTCGTCCGGACCGGCGAGCGTTCTTCGCTTGATCGATAACCCCGAAATGTCCGCCGCCGCGGAAAAAATGGCGCGTCGCTTGAACCTTTCCGGTTTGCACGGCTTCGATTTCATGCTTGAGACGCAAACCGGAAACGCTTACCTTATCGAGATTAATCCGCGACTGACGCAAGTCTCGCATCTCACACTAGGCTGCGGGCGAGACATCCCTGCAGCTCTTTTCTCAGCCATATGCGGGCAGTCAATTTCACTATCTGCAAAAGTCACCGAGGAAAACACCATTGCGCTCTTTCCGCAAGAATGGATCAGAGATCCGGCCAGCCCTTTTTTGCAAGCGGCCTATCACGATGTTCCTTGGGATAAACCAGATTTGATTCGCGCCTGCGTTCGCTCCCGTCGAAAGCGGGCCGCCTGGTATTCACAACAAAGTCGCGTCCAAGCTCTTTCGATGGCGCGCCAACCGCGCATATGACAAATCCGTTAAGAGATCGTGTCGAACGAGTGAAAGTCTCTGTGGCTACCTCCGACCGTTATCCTGCGCGTGTCTTGCAACCCCACTTGGTTCCCGATCACCCTCGGACGAACGCGCACAGGGCGCTACAAGTCATGAAGTTTGGCGGTAGCTCCGTCAATGACGCATCCTGCATCGCGAAAGTTGCCGACATCATTAAAGCCGCCGCATCGGAGAGTGATATTGTAGTGGTTGTCTCTGCGATGCGCGGCGTTACAGATTTGTTGATCGAAGCCGCAACCCAATCCGAGACCGGCGATCAACACCGCGTCAGAGCGATTTTTCAAGAATTGCTCCAGCGGCACGAATCTGCTGCAAATGCGTTAATCCACTCAGCCGATAGGCGACAAAGCATCGCCCGCAAAATCCATGAGCTAATTCAACAGGCCGGCAACCTCTGCCAGGAAATCCTCTTACAGCAGAAATTGACCTTGCGTGCGCGAGATTCGATTTCCGGTTTCGGTGAACGCCTCTCAGCTCCTCTCGTCGCTGCCGCACTGGAAGAGCGAGGCTTGCGCAGCCAGGCGATCGATGCTACTGAACTAATCGTCACAGATTCTTGCCATGGCTCCGCTGAGCCGTACGTGGACCTCACGCGTGACCGCTGCGAAGCTCGTTTACGCCCGCTCTTGACGCAGGGAATCATCCCAGTGGTCACCGGCTTCATCGCTGCCACAGCCGACGGAGTACCAACAACTCTAGGCCGCAACAGTTCCGATTATTCCAGCTCCATTGTTGGCGCAGCCCTTAATGCAAACGAAGTCACCTTGTGGACCGACGTCGACGGCATACTCACCACCGATCCCCACCTGGTCCCTTCCGCGTCTTCCATACTTGAAATGTCCTACCGTGAAGCTTCTGATCTCGCAAAGTTGGGAGCCAAAGTTCTGCATCCGAAAACTCTGCACGCACTGATGCAACGTGGAATCCCACTTTCAATACGCAATACATTTGCTCCCGATCGACCGGGAACAAAAATTACGGCGGGCGGTTCTTCGAACGCAGCGGGCGTAAAAGCAGCCACGGTCATTTGCGATTCCGCCTTGATCACAGTCCGTGCTTCCAGCGTTTTAGAAACGCCCGACATTTTGCGTCGAACGCTTGCGACCGTAGCGGCCATTCCGGTTCAAGTGCGTCTCTTGCCGCAATCGTCTTCTTCGAAAAATGCGGTCTGCATAGTTGTTTCATCCGATCACGCCGAGTCAACAGTCGAAGCCCTGCGTCGCGAATTCGCGCACGATGTAGAGCGCGAAAAAGTGAAACACATTATCCTCAACCCGTCGGTCGCGATCGTCACTTTGGTCGGGCGAAATCTGCGCGATGCCGGCGATATCGTTGGTCGTTTAACCGCCGCGCTCGACCGCGACACCTTAAAACTCTTTGCACTAGCTCAACCTTCTTCGGGGGCTAATATCTGCTTTGTGGTAGCCCAGCAAGACGTCAAGGCAGCGCTTGCCACTGTCCATCGGGAGCTCCAACTCGACGAGCGAATTCATTAGCACTCCCCGCGAAAATCCCGTGTCCGATGGCATAATCAAACATACTGTGCGACTCGATGTAGCGACACCACGCGTAGGATTTATCGGATGGCGAGGCATGGTCGGCAGCGTCCTCATGCAGAGAATGCGTGAAGAAAACGATTTCGCCGGTCTCGAGCCCGTCTTTTTCTCCACATCCAACATCGCAGGCGCCGCCCCCAAAGAATCCAGCACTCGGTCGCTCAAAGACGCGAAAGATCTCCGTGAACTTGCTGCTTGCGACATTCTGATCAGTTGCCAGGGCGGCGAGTACACCGCTGCAATTTATGGCCCTTTGCGCAATAGCGGTTGGAAAGGTTTTTGGATTGATGCCGCTTCCACCCTGCGTATGAACGACGAAGCCGTGATCGTCCTCGATCCTGTAAACGCAGACGTAATCCAAGACGGTCTGGCCCGCGGCCTCCGCACCTTCGCAGGCGGAAATTGCACCGTTAGTTTAATGTTGATGGCCATCAGCGGCCTTCTCAAAGCCCGCCTCGTCGAATGGGTCAGCACCATGACTTATCAGGCCGCTTCCGGTGCCGGCGCCGCTAAAATGTTGGAACTCGTAAAGCAGATGGAGTTTCTCACCGCACCAAATCGCGCCACCCCTTCTGAAAATGCCTTGGAAGTTGATCGCTTAATGACGGAAGCCCAACGTGCCTCGAACTTGCCCACGCAAGAATTTGGCGCGCCTCTGGCGGCTAGTTTGATTCCGTGGGTCGATCGCGAAATGCCCGGTGGGCAAACCCGCGAAGAGTGGAAGGGCATGGCGGAAACCAACAAAATCATGGGCTTGCAACCGCAGGTGCCCGTCGATGGTATCTGCGTGCGCGTCGGAACCATGCGCTGCCACAGCCAGGGTCTGTGCATCAAGCTCACAAAAGACGTGCCACTCCGCGATATCGAACAGATTTTGGTGAACAGTAATCCCTGGGTACGATTGATTCCTAACGACAAGGAATCAACCACGCGTTGCCTCACTCCCGCGGCCGTTTCCGGCACCATGAATGTGCCGGTCGGCCGCCTTCATAAATTGAAACTCGGAGCGGAATTTCTGGGGGCTTTTACTGTTGGGGATCAGTTGCTGTGGGGTGCCGCCGAGCCGCTTCGGCGGATGTTGAAGATTCTCCGTGAACCCTGAACTCTCAAGAGGCCTAGTTACGTCTGGGCTGCAGAGCAAAGCGATTTCTATGCACACGCCTACGCGCGGACAAAGCGGCCAAGCCGAGTAGGCCGGCGCAAAGCATGGGCAGGGCGCTGGGCTCGGGAACGAAAATTGTTTAGCTGTCTGCCGGAACATCAAACCAATGCTTGCCCCCAGAGAGATCGTTAACTGTTAATGTGAGGACGCCGTTTTTGCTGTAATCGGGGACGGCGCCGTATGAATCGACGTACTGTGCCTCGACGCCCCTTCCGCTAATTTCCCGCAGCGTTGAACAGCTCTATGGCGATCTGATCGACCGCACTGTAGCAGCAGGGCCCGGAAGAGCTGTTGGTCATCGCTATGTCTAACGAATAGGGCACGGTAATTGTTACCGTTCCATTCTTGCTGTTTACGAATCCAGTTTTTTCAATTTGGGCATTATTCTGAAAATCGCCAGTGTTGGTGGCTGAGCTATTCAGTTCGGTGCTGTTGACTGAGGCGGTTGCGGAAGTGCCGGATGCGAAATTCTCGGTGGCGGAGATAGCGGTCCACCCGAGGGCTTTGGCCTTGTTAAAAGAGAATTGGTTAGTCGGCAGGTAATAGCCGTAGTATGTTGCAAACTCAACGCGTGTGCGGCAGCAGACATGGACGCGACTGATTGCAAGTCAACAGAACTTCTGCCTGTTAGTTTGCCGGAATATTCACGCCAATCGGGGTTGAGTAAGCGCTTTGAACTCCGCTGGAATTAACAGATGTCACAACGTAAACGTACGATTGGCCACTCGCCACGGTGTTGTCCGTGTAACTCGTTCCAGAGTCCGGTTGTGAATTCAGCTTCGAATAGGTATTGCCCGGTTTCAAACTTCGATAAACGTAATATCCGACAATTTGCGAAGACGAGCTCTGGTCCCACTTCAGCTCCACAGATGGTTGCTGGCTGGATGTTCCAGCACCGGAGAGCACGATGTTCATTTTCGGGTTTGGAGCGTCGCTGGAAATCGTCACCGTTCCCGGCTGACTCCCCGTCGCTTTCGGGTCAAAACTGACGCTCAGCACTGCGCTCTGGCCCGGATCCAGCACCGTATTCGGCGCTACTCCGCTGAACGTATAGCCGTTCCCGTTAACAGAAACATTCGAGATGTCCACGCTCGAGTTTCCCGTGCTCTTCAAGGTCACTGTTTGGGTAACCGTGCTTCCCACCTTTACGTTCCCGAACGTGATACTGGTCGCGCTCGCACTTAGGCCCACGCTGGAGGAAACGCCTACGCCGCTAAGATCGATCGTTTCCGCACCGCCACTCGCTACTACTGAAATTTTCCCCGTCGCGTTGCCGGCTGTTTTGGGATCGAACTTCACAGTAAAAATCAAGGATTGGTGGGGAGTCAGCGTTTGTGGCGTGCTAAGCCCGGAAATGCCAAAATCCGCGCCGGTTACGCTCTTCGAAATAATCAACACGCTCCCCGTGCTTTCATCCGTCAACTTCATCGTCTGAGTAGTTGGACTGCCTACACTCACGTTTCCGAAATTCACGGAGGATGGCGACATAGTTAACCTGCTGTTTGCTCCTGTCCCGCTCAGAGTAGCCATGGCGTCCGCAGGTTTGCTAGCAGTCGTAATCGAAATGTTTCCGGTGACCTCACCAGCGGACTTCGGCGTGAAGGTGACCGTAAGTTTTATGGTGTGCCCTGGCGCCAATATCATTTGCCCTGAAAAACCCGAGATCTCAAAACCCGAGATCTTAAAATCCGAACCATTTGCAGAAATATTCGTGATCGTTAACTCCTTGGTGCCGTGGTTACTTACAATCGCTGTCTGATTCGCACTTGACCCGACTCCAACACTTCCGAACTGGATAGCGTTCGGAGTAACGATGAGGTTCCCCTTCGTATTCGCGGCGTTTGGGCTTCCCGCGTAACCCACGCAACCGGAAGTGCTGAACAATCCTAGGAACGCCACAATCGCGCAAAATAACCTCGCGACCGTTGCCGAGCGAGCCATCAGGATCCGCGGAATTGCCGTCGATTTCGCTTCCTTTGATTTGAAGACACCAGTCATATGAAGGGGCATTCTGCGGGAAGGAACTTGCCGGAAACTACTGGCCAGGGGTACACGGGGGAGGACAGGGGGTACTCCTGTCCGCTAAAAACAAACTCATTTCGTCCTTAGTGGACGATGGACATTCCCTGCACTACATTCTTATCGTTTCTCTCGACCTCGTTATTCACCCTTAATCTAAGGAATCGATGCACTAGCCTGCCCGGAGTCAACGCTCTCGACGTCGTTCGAATCAACCGACGTGACCACATAGTAGTAAGTCTGCCCGGATTGCACTGTCGTATCCGTGAATTGTGTTGCCGCCACCGGGGAAGAAGTTAGCTTCGAGGAGTAAGG
This sequence comes from Binatus sp. (SeqCode), assembly GCA_035602755.1. Lineage (GTDB taxonomy): Bacteria > Acidobacteriota > Terriglobia > Acidiferrales > UBA7541 > Palsa-295. The sequence continues at coordinate 79,513 of DATNLR010000096.1, forward strand.
ACCTCCTGTTACCGTTCCACGGTAAACGTTGTATCCAATCACACTGGATTTGCTGGCGGTCCATCCCAGCGCCACCGTCTGCGTCTGCTGAGTCCCAGTCCCGGATAAACTGATCGAGGTTGGAGAATTCGTGGCGTTACTCACTATCGTCAGATTTCCGTTGACTGCTCCCGCTGCGCTCGGCGCAAATTGAACCGTAACCGGAATCGATTGGTTCGGGCTCAAACTCTCTCCCGACGACACCCCGCTTACCGTGAAGCCCGCGCCTGTCGTGTTTGCCGAGGAGATGGTCACGTTGGAGTTGCCTGTATTCGCCAAAGTCGCCGGCAGACTCGTGTTACTCCCCACGTTTACGTTCCCGAAACTCAGGCTCGGCACATTGAAGCTCAACAGCTGGGTTCCGGCTACGCCCGTTCCGCTTAGGGCGATCGTATAGGGCGAACTTGGCGCGTCATTCGCTAACGATATGGACCCGGTAACCTTTCCAGCCCCCGTAGGCGTAAACACGGCGTTGAACGTCGCATTGCTGCCCGGCGTAAGCGTCAGAGGAGTGCTGAGTCCGGTAATCTTGAAACCATTGCCCGAAACACTTCCTTGCGAAATTTTCAGGTTCGCCGTTCCGCCGTTGGTCAGTGTAATCGTCTGGGAATTAGTGTTTCCCACCGTTACATTTCCGAAAGGTGCGCTCGATGGGATCGCGCCAATTTCAGGTTGGGTTCCTGTTCCGGTTAGAGCAATAGTCATCGGAGAATTGGGCGAGTTGCTTGAGATTGAGATACTCCCGCTCGCGCTTCCCGTCGATGTCGGCTGAAACTGTGCCGCGAAACTTGAATTTTGTCCCGGTTGGATTGTCAGGCCCGCAGCCAATCCGCTTATCGTGAAACCTGTTCCGGTCACGCTCGCCTGAGAAATCGTCACGGCCGCCGATCCGGTATTCGACAGATTTAACGTAGCCGTCGCGCTGTTGCCCACAACTACTCCTTTGAAGTTGACCGCCGCAGGGGAAACTCCTAATCCCGGTACGGTCCCGGAGCCGGTCAGCGCGATCGTCATCGGAGAATTTGGCGCATTGCTAGCCACCGAAATGCTTCCGGTTGCATTCCCAACAGAGGTGGGCGAGAACTGTGCCGTGAAACTGAAGCTTTGACCCGGTTGAATCGTCTGTCCCGCCGGAGATCCAAGCATACTAAATCCCGTCCCAGTGACGCTGGCCTGGCTAATTGTGACACTCGCTGATCCAGTATTAGATAAGTTCACCGATGCCGATCCGCTTGCTCCAACAACCACCTTTCCGAAACTTACAGATGCCGGTGTACTCGCCAGTCCCGACTGCGTTCCTGCTCCGGTTAAAGGGATGGTCATCAGAGAATTTGGCGCATTGCTAGCTACAGAAATCGTTCCGGTTGCATTCCCAGCCGAGGTTGGCGAGAACTTTGCGGTAAAACTGATGCTTTGTCCTGGCTGAATCGTCTGCCCGGTCGGCGATCCGACCATGGTAAAGCCTGTGCCGGTCACGCTCGCTTGGCTGATGGTCACGCTTGCTGATCCGCTGTTAGACAAACTCACGGATGCAGACCCGCTAGTCCCGACAGCCACGTTTCCGAAGCTCACAGACGGTGGCGTACTCGCCAAGCCCGCTTGCGTCCCTGCCCCAGTCAACGCAATCATCATCGGAGAATTTGGCGCATTGCTAACTACTGAAATGCTTCCAGTTGCATTCCCGACAGAGGTGGGCAAGAACTGGGCCGTGAAACTCAAGCTTTGGCCTGGCTGAATCGTCTGCCCGGTCGGCGATCCAACGATCGTAAATCCCGTGCCGGTCACACTCGCTTGGGTAATCGTGACGCTCGCTGATCCAGTATTAGACAGGTTTACTGACACGGATCCGGTCGCGCCTACCACCACATTTCCAAAACTCACGGATGCCGGCGTACTCGCCAGGCCCGGCTGCGTTCCCGCGCCCGTCAACGCGACAGTAAGAGGTGAATTTGAAGCGTCGCTCGTAACCGTGAAACTGCCCGTTGCACTGCCGGTCGCTTGTGGCGCGAACGCAATCTGAACGGTTACGCTTTGTCCCACACCGAGCGAACCAGAAGGGCTTCCCGAAGCAACCGTGTAACCTGCACCTGCGATCGAAGACGAAGACACGTTTACAGCCGCCGTTCCCGTATTGGTCACCGTCAAACTCTGCGTCGCTGTCTTGCCCATTCCTACGTTGCCAAAAGCAACCGTTGCGCTATTGCCCGACAATACTCCGGCCTTGCCTGTGCCTGTTTTGGCACCTGTGTATCCAACGCAACCTGATAGCCCGCCGATCGCCACGATAGCGGCGAGGAACGCCACGGTAGGCAGCGGTCTGCGGCGCATAGCGCCCCAGGACCGGCTTTTTAGTTTTTGTGACTGAATCTGTCTGGTGGAGTTCTGCTCGGAGTATTTCATGTCCCGCACAGTGTAGGGACCACGGCCGGAACGGAACTACTGGTCGAAAGAAGCAACGAAGTGCAGGCCGGCTCGCCTGTCCTAGAGTACAAACGGACACTGGCCGAGGCAAAGTACAGGCTCGCTTACCCTCTTTTTCTCAGCTACTTAGCCGCAGTGTTTCGTTTCGGCACAACTTCCAATTCGAAGCCCCTGAAAGTTAGCGGGCGACATTGTGGCGAACGACCCCCTACTCCCTGGTCATGCTAAACTTTTGATTGAGCAAAAAGGAATCCTTACTCCTGAGCCCAACACCCATCCACACTGCCGCCTTTCGTTCACCAGCGCAAAGCGGTAGCTGGTCGAACCGTTTCCTTATCGCTGCACTGGCAGGAATCCTGTTTCTTACGCTTTCTCCTTTCCGCTTCGATTTCCACGCAAAGCTCCCGGGTAATACCTCCCCATTTTTGTTGGGCCCGACTACAAAGCTTGGCGGCACGCTCGATGTCTTCCTGAATGTCTTGTTGTTTGTTCCCTTGGGGTTTGGGTTAGCGGAGAAGTTGCGTGAACGGAAGATGTCTCGGACGGCTACCTTTTGGATGGTTCTGGGCACAGGCGCCATTCTTTCCTACGCAATCGAAATCACTCAGATCTATATCCCGATGCGAGACTCAGGTTGGGAAGATGTATTTACCAACACGACCGGTTCTGTTGTGGGTTTTTTTCTTTTTGAACTATTAGGCGCGTCCGTAATACGCTTTCTCTCCCAGTGTGAAGCCGCCCTCCGTTCATGGCTCACACCCAAGCGTATTGCCATTGTGTTCCCTATCTATTTCTTAGCTTGGTTTGCGCTTTCCGCCGGGTTGCAAACGCGGACGCGACTCAGCAACTGGTACGCCGACTCCTTGTTACTGTTGGGTAACGAATCTACAGGCCAGAACCCTTGGAAGGGTGAGATCGCTCAACTACAAATTGCGGACCGTGCCATCCCCGATTCTGCCGCCCTTCCCCTTTCAGCCGGGTTATCCAGCCGGGAAGTCCCGTCCTGGCGCGCCCAATATGATTTCAAAGCCGCTGCTCCATTCCACGATAGCAACGGATTTCTTCCCGCTCTCTCATGGACACCTTCCGACCCGGTTCCGGCATCTACGGATGCCCTTGCTATCAACGGCGAATCGTGGCTAACCTCCCGTTCCTCCGTCCCGGCCTTGGTTCGAGATATCCAGACATCAAATCAGTTCGCTCTCCATATAATCTGTAGTGCGGCTGTGCCTCACATTGGAACCGGCCAGATTATTTCTATATCGCGTTCGCCCTCGTTCACGGATCTAACTCTTAAGCAGGAAGAAGCAAACCTCGTTTTCTGGTTTCGCAGCCCGCTTTCCGTGAAACACGCCACCCTGGCGTGGTACGTTCCGAACGTGTTCAATGACTCCAATCCGCGTAACATCGTTTATTCCTACGACGGCGCGAACCTCTCGCTCTACATCGATGGAAAAAAGAGCACGCGCTTATATCATCTCGGGCCTGGCGCAGCATTGGCACGGCTCTTGCGCAGGATCCGTCCCTCCGAGTTGGAGAGTTACAGTGATGTCTATTGTCTTCTGGTTTTTTTCCCGGCGGGCATTATTCTGGGCCTAGCCGCCGAACGACGAACCCAGTCGAATGCCATGGTCATCTTTTCACTCGCGTTGTACTCGGTTGTTCCCACCTTTCTTCTCGAACTGATTCTTGTGCGCGTCAGCGGCCGGCCCTTCTCCATCTCAAATTTCTTATTTTCCGCCTTACTGGTCATTGCTGGATTTTTGTGGATACGCTCCGACGAAGAATTACCTGCTGTCGTACGGGTTCCTCAGGACGCCTGATGAAACTCTTTGTAACCGGTGGCGCGGGCTTCCTTGGCTCGAATTTTATTCGGCTGACCCTTTCGCTCGACAAGGGCTACACCGTCGTCAACTTTGACAAGTTGACCTACGCAGGAAACCTCGCAAATCTCAACGATGTAACCGGTAATCCCAATTACAAATTTACAAAAGGCGACATCTGCGATGCAGTTGCCGCCGAATCGGCCATGGCTGGCTGCGACGCCGTAGTCCATTTCGCTGCGGAATCCCATGTCGATCGCAGCATTTCTCAACCCGCCGACGCCATTCGAACGAATGTCACAGGCACCTTCGTCCTCTTGCAAGCCGCGCGCAAATTACAAATCGAGCGTTTCGTTCACATCTCGAGCGACGAAGTGTACGGCGATATCCCGCCGGGTTCTTTCTCTGGTGAAAACTGTCCCCTCATCCCCAGCAGTCCTTATTCCGCTTCGAAAGCTGCTGCCGACCTCGTGGTTCTTTCTTTCGTGCGAACCTACGGCTTTCCTGCGCTCATCACGCGCTGTTGCAATAACTATGGCCCGCATCAATTCGTGGAAAAATTTCTGCCGCTAATGATTGCCCACGCATTAGCCGGCCAGCCTTTGCCGATATATGGAGACGGCTTGCAGCAAAGAAACTGGCTCCATGTCGAAGACAACTGTCGCGCGATCCTCGCGGTATTGGAGCGCGGCCGCTTAGGTCACGTCTATAATATTGGTGGCGCAGACGTAAAAGACAATCTCACCATGGCCCGCGATCTTCTTAAAGTCATCGGCAAGCCAGAAAGCTTAATCTCGCACGTGGCGGATAGGCCGGGCCACGATCGCCGTTATGCATTGAACTCCGGCAAAATCAAGAGTGAGCTGGGCTGGAAGCCGCTGATTCCACTCGAGGAAGGGTTACGGCAAACAGTGATGTGGTATGGCAAAAATGCCGAGGGCTAGACCGGAATGTTCAATCGCCGGTCGGACTGTACCGCTGAGAACGGTGTCGATCGTAACTCAGACGAATTGAATCCATCATATTATCGTGACTTTTCATTTCAGGGCTGTTTCACTAGTTTAGATAGGCTGTGCGCGGGAAGCTCGAGAGTTTGCACTTATCTTAAATTAGAACGAAAAGCTAACCAATCAGGAGTTCTGAATCTTGCGAATTTCGGTAATTGGCTGTGGATACGTTGGACTCGTAACTGGAGCTTGCTTCGCGGAAATCGGGCACCAGGTCACTTGCACCGACAACGACGAATCCAAAATCGTCACTCTGCGCTCTGGAAAGCTGCCGATTTACGAGCCGCACTTGGATTCCCTGGTCGAAAAAAACATCCGCGAAGGGCGCTTGCATTTCACGAGCAACGCCGGCGAAGCCGTGCGTTCCAGCGAAGCCGTCTTCATCTGCGTCGGAACTCCGCCATTGGACAATGGCGACGCCGATCTAAGCGCTATCGATAACGTGGCCCGCATGATCGCCACCGAAGGCGGCGGTCCCAAATTAGTTGTGGAAAAAAGCACCGTACCGGCTCAAACCGGTCAGGAGTTAAAACGCGCGCTCACTGTTTACAGTCGTAAAACCGGCACGAATTTCACCGTCGCATCCAATCCGGAGTTTCTCCGCGAAGGCACCGCCGTCACCGATTTTCTTCACCCCGACCGAATCGTTATAGGCGTGGACGAACAAGCCGCCGCCGAAAAACTTCGCGAAGTTTACGCGCCCATCCTGAACAAGAAATTTACTTGCCCCGCGCACAACGGCAAGTGTCCCGATTCCCCCGCGCCCGCTTTTGTCATCACCACCGTCAACAGCGCGGAACTAATCAAGCACGCCTCGAATTCTTTTCTCGCACTGAAGATCTCTTTTGCAAATTCGCTCGCGGATATGTGCGATCAGCTAGGCGCTGACGTCCAGGAAGTTACCGCCGCGGTAGGAATGGATCCCAGAATCGGTCCCCAATTTTTGCAAGCCGGACTTGGTTTCGGAGGGTTTTGTTTGCCCAAAGACGTGCAAGCCTTCGTTCGATTGGCCGAACGTGTGGGCATCGATTTCACTTTGCTGAAGGCTGCTGAACAGGTCAACAAGCAACGCATCGATCTGCTTCTAGCCAAAGCTCGCAAAGCTCTTTGGGTGCTCAAAGGCAAAAAAATTGCGCTTCTCGGATTGGCCTTTAAGCCAAACACCGATGATATTCGCTTTTCTCCCGCTGTCGACGCCGCCAAGCGCTTCTTAGCCGAAGGCGCGCGTTTACACGCATATGATCCTCAAGCCATGGAAAAAACGCGCAAATTGCTTCCGGAAATATCGTTCGCCAAGGATCCTTACGAACTGCTCAAGGATGCGGACGCCGCCGTGCTGGCCACGGAGTGGGCCGAATTCCAGCGCCTCGATTGGAAGCGCATTCACAACGATATGGCTCGACCCCTGCTGATTGATGCGAGAAACTTCCTGAACCCTGCGGAGATGAAAGCCTTCGGCTTCGAATATTATTCTTTCGGCCGTTAAAAGGTCCGGAGTTCTAAGAACTCTTCCGGACCCGCTAGGCCATCAGCGCGCGTCCGGGAAATCGGACGCTCTGTGACTTATTCGTCATTGGAATCGGCGCTTTACGAGCAACCGCCAGTGGCCCCGGATTTCTTTGCTGCTCCCCCGAATCGTCCTGCGCAGTCTCCAGTTCTAGCGTTGTAGGACTTGCAAACCCTGCTGCCCGCCGCGCCAGCTCGGTGCGACTTTCGACACCAAACTTGCTCAGCAAGGTCGAAATATGGAACTTCACCGTGCGCACCGTAATATTCAGCTTGGAAGCGATTTCCTTGTTCGCCCGATTCGAGAGCACTGAATGCAGCACTTCCTTTTGCCGTGGGCTTAAAGACGCCGGACAGGTGATCGATCGCCCTTCCTGCAGAAGCTGCTCTGCTCGCGATACCAGCCGACCCATTAAAGCCGTCTCGGCCGGAACCAGCACCTGAAAATCGCTCGGGTTCTGGCCTCTTACCAAACACTGCATGGCTAGTAGTCCTGCTACCCGTTCTACTGTGGCCTCAGGATCGGCTGTCGATTCCGTGCGGAATTGAGCGACTCCCGTGCTGGTTTCACAGAAAACAAAGAAGTTAGTCTTGTTCTCTTGCTTTTTTTCTTGCTGCGCTGGCTTTTCAAATACGCGTACCTTTTTCACTAAGACCTTCCCGTCTGCTCCCCCAGGACTATCCGGTGAAGTCGTTAGATTTTATTCCTATCACTACGGCATACGGGACTTACGGCAGTTCTCATGACGGTCGCCCTGATCCAACTGCCTTGAGAACCGTTCTACCAAAACATGGATAGAAGCACGGCCACGGCAGGTAGTGTGCCACTCTCCACATTGGTTAAATGACTCAAAATGAGACAGATATTCGACCGCCTAAATCCAGCGAAATTTTCCTGATAGGTAGAAACTTCTCTCACGCAGCAAAATGTTCCGAATCTTGTTTCAATTGTGTGAAAGCGCGCAAGGAAACTTCTCGGCACTGGTCGCGTCGCGATTACGGGCCACGCGAGCGTACTACTCACCGTGCCTTTTAGGGTAAACTTCGCTCGCCAAGTCCCGATCAGCACTTATCCTGAAAGGAATCGTTCGTGAATAAAATTCTGGGCATCGTTTTACTCGTGCTGGTCTTGGCTCTGTTCCCGGTCGGCATATTAGCTCAGCTTCCCCCAGCGAAGCCGTCTCCCCTGCAAGTACCCACCGGGACCGGCACATGCTCGGTCGAAAAATCCTGCGACGACCTGGCCCCTGCGATGATTCAAAGCGCCCTCGGCCCCTCGCCTCTCGAAGAAAATTTGCGCTACCTCAGCGACTCCATCGGCGGCCGCCCAACCGGATCGCCGGCAGCCGACCGTGCTGCAGGCTGGGCCGTAGAAGCGCTGCGGCATGCCGGAGTGGACGAAGTGCACACCGAAAAGTTCATCATCCCGGTTAGCTGGAGCGAAGGCAACTCGCACATCGACATTTTGTCGCCTGAGCCCATTCCTGTTCGCATGGTTTCGATTGGCTGGTCGCCCGCTACGCCAGTCGGAGGCATCACGGCGGACGTTGTCGACGTCGGAAACGGCAGCGACGACGGTTTCGCCAAAGCCGGTACGCTTGCGAGCGGCGCCATCGTTCTGGTCCACACGAACTTGCTGGTCACCTGGGAAGATCTCATCGCCGAATACGATGTGGACCACGAAATTGTTGACCGTGCGGTGAAAGCTGGCGTGGCCGCCATATTTTGGATGTCCACGCGTCCCAATCTCCTGCTGTATCGCCACAATGTATCCGTCAACGGCGAACTCGAAAGGTTGCCGCAAGCGATCTTGGCGCGCGAAGACGCTGAGCGCATCGCCAGGTTTCTGTCCGCCGGACAAAAAGTCCGCGCCCGTCTCGATATGCCGAACCACATCGGCGGTCCCACGGAATCGGAAAACGTAGTTGGAGAAATTCGCGGCCGCGAAGAGCCGGACGAATTCGTGCTGCTCGGCGCGCATCTGGATTCCTGGGATTTGGGTACTGGTGCGCTCGATGACGGTTGCAACGTCGCCATGCTCATCGACGCAGCTCGCGTCATCCACACGTCCGGTACCATCCCTCGCCGCTCGATCCGCTTCGCCTTCTTTACCGGCGAAGAACAAGGAATGCTAGGTTCGGCCGCATACGCGCACGCCCACCGCGCGGAACTCGATCGCATGGTCGCTGCTGTAATTTTCGATTCCGGAGTAGGACGCATCACTGGATACTCGCTGGGCGGCCGCAAGGATATCGAATCAGCCGTGCGCGAAGCTCTGCAACCGCTCCACACTTTTGCTCCCTTGGATTTCACCTTCGACGCCGGTATGGATACCGACAACTTCGATTTCATTCTGGAAGGTGTTCCCACGCTGGAAGCGAATCAAGAGCCCGCCAATTACATGCTGAACTACCATGCCGCGTCTGACACCTACGACAAAGTTGATTTCAAAGAACTCAAACGCAGCGTGGCAGTCGCCGCCATCAGCGCCTTTGCTCTCGCGGATCGCGAGCAGCGTATCGGCCCCCGCCAATCACGCGCTCAGATCGAACAGTTATTCCAGGAGACCGGCCTCGACAAGGAGCTGAAACAGGCCGGCTTCTGGCCCGTGTGGGAAAAAAGCGAGCGAGGCCGGCTACCCTAGCGCGGCCTTTTTACTGGGCAAGGGGTTCGAGGGGCTGTACGGTTTGGTCTGCGATCGATTGTCGTGCGAGCCCCTGAGCGGGCACCTGTTCTTCTCCAGCTGCGTGGGTCGCCCGCCATTCATAGAATCAAGCGACCGGGGCCACTGGCGTCTTCAACCCGATCGCGGTCATCAGGTCATTACTCCTATTTGCCGGCCACCCGCCCAGAATCGTCGGCATCCGCTGCAATGGCTGCGTGGGCTATAATTTGCGCGCGCACATGGCCCTTGCGCTGCTGGTTGGTCATGCAATCGTCGAGCATTTATCAGGAGCAATCATGGGTCAAGATAGTTTTATTCCGGTTGCAACCAACGACAAGTCGCGAAGCGACCTCGTCGAGCGCGGGTTCAGTCGTCAGCCGCTCAGGGTTGATGTAGACATAGCACGCTCGCTGGAAGCGTTATCCCATGCCGCCTGGTCCGTTCCAAAGGACAAATACTACGATGGGGGCGACAGGTATCGTTCCTTAAATCGTGTCGGGGCCGAGATTGTTGAGGGCGGTGTAAAGGTTTGGTTGAGCGAACAGAGCACGCCCTATGTGCAGCTGAAAAAATACAACACGACAGTCGGCGGCCAGCCGCGAGAGTACGCTCCGCTGCCCCCGGCGATCGCCGGTTCCATAGGCGTTCGCAAGATGATTGCTCACCACCTTCATTACCTACCGCTGTCGACGGTGGGCACGAAGTATATGGTCAACGTTCATCTAATAAGGTTCACCGCTGCGCCTGGCCGGCCGTGCGACACGAGTCCACCGGGCTTACATAAAGACGGGGAAAAGTATATCGCCACGCATCTAGTGGGCCGCTGCGGCGCTCAGGGTGGCGAAGTCGTCATAACCGACAATGACAAGCAGGAAATGGATCGCTTCACGATGCGCGAATCGGGTGAGTGTTACGTCTT
>DATNLR010000041.1:0-3570 GCA_035602755.1 Binatus sp. (SeqCode)
TTCAGATCCAGTCGTTTCGCTAAATCCAGAAGCGTTTCGACGGCGGTGTTCTGATTCCGCAAATCCGGAACCCTCACTCCGTATGTCGCATAACGGGAATATCTGGATATTGAGCGCTCGTCATCCACGATGCAAACGGGAATACCCCGCCTACCCAGGCTGCGCACAATCCCCAGCCCCTGGTAATCTCCGCCGATCACCACGGCGCCTGGAATGTCCGGTGAGCTGCGATTCAATTTCTTATTTTCCCGAAATTTCTAGAACAGCCAATGCTCATTCGCTTTCCTTCGCCGTTCGCGATCTATTTATTTGCGATAACGTGACGCGTTAGAGCTTGAGCAGCGTAGTGGGCGCCAGAAACGAATTGCATCAGCGGACCAAAGCTCCATGCAGCCGGAGCTCCCAGGATGTGCAATCCCGGCACGGATGTCTCCAGTCCCGGTTCCAGGCAAGGATAGCCATTCGAGCGTCGAACGGATTGAACCAGTTCCGGAGGGAAAAAGTCATACTTAGCAACGTTCACGCGATATCCGGTGCCGAGCAGAACATGATCTACCGTCCGCTCGCTTCCATCGCTCAAGCGCACCCTAGCTCGCGGGCCAGCCGTGGCAACATCAACGACCGAGCATCCCAAGCGAACCGGAACACTTTTCAGCCGGTCAACCAACCAGCGCGCCCCAGCCGGGCGAACGGCGCGTTTTCTGAGCTTGTCCTGCACCGAACGAGGCAAGCGCCGCAGCAAATCAGGACGCGCCATGAGGCGGCTGATGCCCGCGGGCCCAACGTCTGTCGGAGCATAAAGAATTGACCTGACGTATTTGCCCAAACCGTGATGCAGGGTTCTTGATAGCGATCCCTGGAGCCAATGTATTTTATGCGTGCGCGCAATGACCTCGGCTTGAGCGCCGCCTTCCCGCAGCAACGCTGCCGACTCCAAAGCACTTTGCCCGCCGCCGACTACAAGCACTTTCTTGCCGGTAAATTTTCCGAGGTCACGATGCTCGGACGTGTGCGATGCCAATTCAACGGGTAAGCCGTCGAATTCCTGCGGTCGCCAGGCGAAGGGGCCGATGCCTGCGGCTACCACTACACGACGCGATCCGAGCACCTCGCCGTCGCTGAGCGTAATTCGAAATCCATCGGGGCCACGCTCCACTCTAGAAACTCTTCGCTGATCGAGATCAGGTACTCCCTTTTGCTGATACCAATGCCCATACTGCACGAAACGATCGAGCGGCACCGGTTGCGAGACGTTGCTGCCGCTCTCCGATCCGTATTCCTCCAGCGTCAGTGCAAGATGCGGATCCGCGATTTGCGTCGCGGTCCAATTGGAGCGCAGAAACATGCCGACCGGCATGTTGCGCTCCCAAAAAGACATAGGCTCGCCGAAAATGCGGACCTCTAAACCTTTCACGTTCTTCAAGTGGGTGGCAGCCGCAAGCCCATACGGACCGGCACCCAGAACCACGACGTCGCAATTTTCCATAGTCGTTGAGATTGAGTATTCCGCCTGCTGGGTGGCTCCCGAGATTTTCGCTAAGATTTGAAGCGCAAACTGGCGAACGGCTTTTGGACATCGGATTTTGGGCGCACGGAATCAGCTGCTCGAGAGTCCACCTTCGGTTTTTGCAGGAACAACTGGAATCGAAGGAGTTTGAAGGCGCTCCGATTTCTCCAAGAACAACAACACGGGAGCGAGGATAGCCAGGGCCAGCAGAAAGAAAGCGAATCCTCCTTTGTGGTGGAGGCTACCGGTCAGAAAGCTCGGGTCCACGTAAATACTGAGGAGAGTCAAAGTGACGATTCGAATTCCGTTCTTGATGAGCGCCAACGGGAACGCTAGCAGGACGAACAGGAGCTGTTTCCAGGGCGTCCGCAGGAACAAGTGCGCGGCTAGCAGGCAGGTAATAAAGAGGGCTACGCTCGAGCGGATTCCGCTGCACTCGGTGGCCACTTCGATCGTGACGCCGGGCACAGTAAGGAAAAACCCCTGACGAAAGACCGGGACGCCCACGATGCGGAAAAGAAAATATGCGATATCGGTGGAACCACTTTGCAATAGGTAAATCGAACGGGCCAAGACACTTTGGGGCAGCGGGATCATCAACAAAAGGAAGAACAGAGGGAATGCCGCAGCGAGCAGTGCACTCGGGCCGTAAAACAATGCGAACGCTCCTATCCAGGCCACAACAAGCAAGGAAATTGTGACCGGCAAATAGGAGGCTTGGTCGGCAAAGAATCCCCCGACGATAAAAAGAAAAAACAGGAGCGCGCCGGCCAGAATGAGGGAAGCGTGGCGAATGGCACCGGTTCGCAGGAATTTCGAGATCCGCTTTCTTTCAACGTAAAGAAGATAAATGCTAATAAGCGGGATCAGGAGGATGTGCGAGGAGGACTCTTCGTGCAGGGAAAAAAGAACCAGAGCAGTGAGCACTTTCCACGAAACAATGACGGAAGCCGCTACGAATCCGGCAAAGTACCAATGTCGGCGAGTAGCAGAACCCGAAATATCCTGCGCATTTTCCACCATCGCACGTCCTGCACGCCTTAGGGAGCTTCGTCCAAGCTGTAAATCACGCGATCGCCCTGCAGAGTCGCGTAGGCGACTCTGGCGCGATCGTTATCCGGGCCTTCAATGCGCCACTGGTCGCCATCTCGAACCAGCTCCATCTGGCCGCGGTTCCTCCACCAGCGATTCACATCTCGCGGAAGAGCTGTCCACAGACCCTCATCCGCGATCAGATGTGACAAATAATCAAGCAAATGCAAGTAGACTTTCCGGGCACGCTGCTCAATGACGTAGTCCGGATGCACGATGAAACTGATCAGGCCGTTACGTCGCAGGATCAGGTCACATTCCGATTTCCAAAGATTGATCGAGTAATCGCCCAGCATGTGAAACAAAGAATAATCTTGCGTCATGGTAAGCGGAAGTTCCAAGGTCTTCCCGATGCGATAAGGCATTACTGTGCAACAGCCGCCGCGCTGCGGCTCCAGGTGAGCTACGTTGGGGACCGACATATCATAGGACATGTCCAGCGATTCGAGCCAGTCCTGGTTCCGGTACATGGCGCCCGATCGAAAACCCTCCGCCCCAAAATTGCGCAGAGATTCGTTGATTTTTGCAGCCTGGCGAAGGAACTCGGTGCGGTTCTGGAAGAGCGATCCGTCGTGTTTCAGATCGTGAACATTCACTTCAAAACCGCGTCTACGAATTCCCTCGAGGTAGTCCTCGCCAACCTCATAGCGTCCTCCCGGGATGACTTGGAAGGAGGCTTTGATCCCGTGGGAATCATCGATGTCCATCAAGCCGGAGGTGAAGCCAACGCCAACTGCAGTTTCCACGTCGTGAGTCATAATCAAACAACTACGCACGCCATCGGGCCAGAACCAGACGAAGGGTACCCGCGAGACTTTCATCGCTTTCATCGACAAGCTCAAAAATTGTTCGTGAAGGGTATCAACGGTGAAATCCACCGGCCAGCTTGGAAACACCAATTTTTTCCACCCTCGGAGATACATTCTTTGAAATTGGCGCCTGACCGACACGGGTAGAAATTCCCGGACGCC
>DATNLR010000052.1:0-9628 GCA_035602755.1 Binatus sp. (SeqCode)
CATGGATACCCAGGTCCCAGTCGTCGAAGGTTGCGAGATTCATGACAATCCCTATGCTCCTCTCTGCCGCTCTTGCCGCGAACGCATCGCTTCCGAAGGTGACGCCACGCCCATCGCTTGGCTCGCTCGCGAGCATCGCTACGTCGAAAAATTAGCTACGCCCGACGTAACTATCGCTGACATGATTGGCGACGTTGATCCCATCAAAGCCGCTCGCGGTGGCCGCAATCTTTCCGACGAGTTGACCATTCACTACGGTCTGCTCCCGCGCGCTAATCGCGGGATATTTGCGATCAACGAATTGCCCGACCTCTCCGGAAAAATTCAGGTCGGCCTTTTCAACATCATGCAGGAAGGTGACGTCCAGATTAAAGGATATCCGGTGCGCATGGCCCTGGACGTCCTTCTCGTTTTCACTGCCAATCCCGAAGACTACACCGCGCGCGGAAAAATCATCACACCACTGAAAGATCGCATAGGTTCTGAAATTCGCACGCACTACCCCGCGACCCTCGCAGAAGGCATGTCCATCACATCGCAGGAATCGTGGACCAAGCGCGACGGAAAACGCGGCGCCGAATTGCCCGACTACATTCGCGAAGTCGTGGAAGAAATCGCATTCCAGGCTCGCGAAGACAAGCGCGTTGACCGCCGCTCCGGTGTAAGTCAGCGCCTTCCCATCAGCACGTTAGAAAATGTGATGAGCAGCGCTGAACAACGCTCCATCAGGACTCACGATTCCAAAGTTCTCGCGCGCGTTTCCGACGTGTATGCCGCCATTCCCGCGATGACTGGCAAATTCGAGCTGGAGTATGAAGGCGAACTTCGCGGTGCCGAAAACATCGCACGCGAATTAATTCGCGCGGCCGTGGGGAAGACTTTCACCAAATATTTCACCGGAGCAAATTTCCAGCCCGTCGTGCAATGGTTCGAACTTGGCGGCGAACTGAAAGTTCCGGCAAATGCCTCCAGCGCAGAGTTGATGGCGCAGCTAAAGAAAATCCAAGGACTCTTTGACAATCTCCCCGCGCTTGATGTGGGAGCGAAAGACGATCCCGCAGTCGTCACCAGCGCCGCCGAATTTATTCTCGAAGGCCTTTGGGCGCACAAACGTATAAACCGTAGCGAAGAGCGCGGTTATTTTGCTGAAGCTCGCAAGACTCCCGAGCCGCGCGATCCGCGCGAGCCTTCGGGACGCATGCCGCGGCGCCAGTTCAATTAGCTAAGCGGCAAAATTGCCATGAAATACATCAAGTATTCAAAATACGCTCCGGGTGCCGCAGACGATATCGATCTGCAGGAATTGATGAGCCGCCTCTCGGATTATTTGCTTCAGAGCGGCTTTGAATCCCAGTATGGCATCTACGAACTCGACAACGAGCGTTCGCGCGAGCAAATCATGGACGATCTGCGCGAAGCGATACTTCGCGCGCTGGAAGAAGGCGACCTCGTCCCGCCCGAGATGATGGAGCAAATGCTCCAGAATCCGGACTTGTCGCAAAATCAGGAACTCCGTGACCTCATCGAGCAAATTATCCAGCGCATGGAAGCGGAAGGTTATATTTCGCAGCCAAATCAGGCTGCGCAAGTAACGCCGCCTCCCACGCAAACTCCCGGCGGACAGGTCGGCGAACCGCAGCCTCACACCGAGGCGCGATTTGAGATCACCGACAAAGCGCTCGATTTTCTCGGATTCAAAACGCTAAAAGACCTGCTCGCGTCGTTAGGCAAGAGCAGCTTCGGCCGTCACGACACGCGCGATCTCGCCACCGGCGTGGAATCCGGCGGCACCTCCAAACAATACGAATTTGGCGACACGCTGAACATGGACATCAGCGGAACGCTTTTCAATGCCGTCCAGCGCAATGGTGCGAACATTCCCATCGAGCTCGATTATCCCGACCTGATGGTCCACCAGTGTGAATACCAAAGCTCCTGTGCCACCGTTCTGCTGCTCGATTGCAGCCACAGCATGATTTTGTACGGTGAAGATCGCTTCACTCCCGCCAAGCGCGTTGCGCTCGCCCTTTCGCACTTGATCCGCACGCAATATCCCGGCGATTCGCTTCACTGCGTTCTGTTTCACGATAGCGCCGAAGAAATTCCCCTCGGCAAACTCGCTCGCGTTCAAGTGGGCCCTTATCACACCAACACGCGCGAAGGCTTGCGCCTGGCCCAGAGAATTCTGTCGCGCCAGAAAAAAGACATGCGCCAGATCATCATGATCACCGACGGAAAGCCTTCTGCCCTCACTCTGGAAGACGGCCGCATTTACAAAAACGCCTTCGGTCTCGATCCTCTGGTCGTCACGCAGACCCTCGAAGAAGTTGCCAAGTGCAAACGCGCCGGCATACTGATCAATACTTTCATGCTTGCCAGCGATTATAGCCTGGTCCACTTCGTGCAGAAAATAACGGAGCTCTGCCGCGGCAAAGCCTACTTCACCACGCCCTACACGCTTGGCCAGTACTTGCTGATGGATTACGTCGGGAAGAAGACGCGTAACATTCACTAATTTCACTTGCCCGATTTTCCAGTTTGGTATGCGCAGTTTCCGCCCGGATTGACGCTAAGAATTCCGCGGCCTAATATGGCGCCGCAAACTCCACAGAGGGGTAGAGTTCACAGGAGACACACGCATGAAGATTCCCCGCCTGGCTCTGATTCTCATTTTCTCGCTGACCGTATTCGCCTCCGATTCTCCCGACACTCGTGAAATCACTGATCCAAAATCTCTCAGCTCGCTCGCCGAACCCGGCGCGGCTCCTGTACCGATTGATGATCTCTTCTATACTCGGTCTGTGACCGGCGCCGCATGGTCACCCGACGGCAAAGAAATCGTCTTCACCACGAATTTAACCGGCCGCTTCAATCTTTGGAAAGTAAACGCAGAGGGCGGCTGGCCCGTCCAGCTTAGCCAATCCGATGATCGACAATACGGCGGTGCATGGTCGCCGAATGGAAAATGGATTGTTTTCGAATCCGACAAAGGAGGAGGCGAAATCTACGATCTCTTCGCCATCCCTAGCAACGGCGGCGAAATCGTCAACCTGACCAACACACCCGATATTTCCGAAAACAGCGCCGTTTGGTCGCCCGATGGCTCGCGCATGGCGATCTCGTATAAGCCCAAGACAGCCTCGGCCATCGACGTCGCTATCCTCGATTGGAAAACACGCGAAGTTCACAACCTCACTCAGGAAAAAACCAAAGATCACGTGTGGGGCGGTACGTTCTGGAGTCCGGACGGCAAGTACATTTACGCCACACGTTCGGACGCGGGTTTCAACGACTCTGACGTCTATCGAGTTGACGTTGCGACCGGAGCATCCGAAAACCTCACCCCACATGTAGGCCAAAATCGCAGCAGTGTAAGTGCTGTCTCGCCCGACGATCGCACGCTGCTGATTACCTCCGACAAACCGGGCGGTTATCCGAACGTGGCGTTCCTCGATATCGCCACCAAACGAATTGCCTGGGCCACGGATGTGAAATGGGAAGCGCAGGCCGGAGATTTTTCGCCCAACGGCAAACAGTTCACTTACATCGTCAACGAAGATGGCCGCTCGGACGCCTACTTGGGCGACGTTTCCACTCATCACAGCGCAAAGATCAATTTTCCCGCCGGCCTGAACACTTACGCCGGCAGCCCAAGTTCGTTTTCGCCGAGGGGAAGCCGCCTTCTGGTCAACCATCAAAGTTCTACTCAGCCGGGCGATCTGTGGGTTTACGATATTTCAAAACAAGGCCCCCAACAGCTCACCATATCTGCTGTGGCAAGCCTGGCGTCCGCGAAAATTCCTCCATCGGTCCTGGTTCATTACAAAAGCTTCGACGGCAAGATCATCAGCGCCTTCGCATGGATCCCCTATAATCTGAAACGCGACGGCTCGAATCCGGCAATCGTGCTCCCGCACGGCGGCCCCACCGCTCAGACCACCGATTATTTCAGCCGTACCACCATCGCCCTGGTTTCTCGCGACTATATCTGCATCGCTCCCAATGTCCGCGGATCCACCGGCTATGGCATAGATTTTCAAAAGGCCAATAACAAAGACCTCGGCGGCGGAGATTTGCAGGATGAAGTGTACGCCGTTAAATTTCTGGAAGCCTCCGGCTACGTCGACCCCAAGAAAATCGGCATCACCGGCGGATCGTACGGCGGCTTCATGACCCTCATGGCCATCGGCAAAACTCCCGATATATGGGCCGCCGCGGTCGAGGAATACGGCATCATCAACTGGCTCACCATGATGAAAAATGAAGACCCCTTCCTCCAGGAGTATGAGAAATCCATTCTGGGCGACCCAGAAAAAGACCGCGCCATTTACGAAGCCGATTCGCCGCTCGCCTACATTCGCAACACCAAAGCTCCTCTGCTCGTTCTGCAGGGCGATAATGACATTCGCGTGCCCAAAGAGGAAGCCGAGCAGGTGGTTGAAATCCTGAAGCAAAACGGCAAAACTGTAGATGTGCATTACTACGCGGCTGAAGGCCACGGTTTCACCAAGCGTGAAAATCAAATCGACGCCATGCGGCGGATGATCGATTGGTTTGACCGCTATTTGAAGGACAAGCCGTCCAACTGAGACCGGTTAGGGAATCGTTCGGCGTTTCAACGGAGCATACATGAGCGTGAAGAGCCACCTGCGAGGTTTTCTCGGCGGCAAAAAGTTGCGCGCCTTGCCGTCCGGAGAAACTGCTCCGCCGATTTCGCTATCCGACACCAACGGAAAGAAACGTTCGCTCGCAGAATCGCTGCAGAACGGCCCGGTCCTCGCCGCTTTTTTCAAAGTAAGCTGTCCCACCTGCCAGTTCACCATGCCGTTCCTTTCGCGCTTACAACAACGTTACGGTGGCCCGAAATTCAGCATGTTGGGGATTTCGCAAGACGACGCGCGAGACACGCGCGAGTTCTGCGAAGAATACGGCCTGCAGTTCCCTGCCCTCCTTGATGGACACGACTTCCCCGTGTCCAACGAATATGGCATCACCAATGTCCCGACTATGTTTTGGATCAACACCGACGGCCAAATTCAGCAGAGCACCGTGGGATTTTCAAAAGCTGACCTCGAAAAAATGGCGGCGCAAGCGGCGCAAGTTACGGGGCAGCCGCCCGCGTCTCTCTTCAACCCGGGCGAAGTCGTCCCCGCAACGAAACCTGGCTGAGGCTCCAAAAACTAGGTTCCGGGCGAACCGACAAACAGAACTAAGCCGACAGACTTTGAGGGATTTAGGAGCTAATAGAGTCGATCGAAACGGTCAAATAGCCAGATACAGGAACAGAATTGGGACAATCTGCATGGCGGATTTGTCTTTTGTTATTGATGCTCGCGAACTGAGTGTAGAAGTAGGGCGTGAAGCATTCTGTACACATTTGCACAGCTACTAGTACCTGTACCAAATGAGACGGATCTCAACCTTTGCGATTATGACTAGAGTGGACTTTTCAGATCTCAAGATCTCAAGCGGGTTTAACGAACTTTAATAAGATACCTTTGGTTGGCGGTCACAGATTTCCGCATGATGCGCGGCCTTTTGATGCTCTTCGAGATCATGCTGAGAATTGTATAAAGCGCCGCACTGATCACACTTAAAATCCGTTATTGAGTCAGTCATTTTCGTATCCTCCTCACTCCCAAACATTGTTGGAGTATCGCGAAAACGTGCACCACGAGATATTGCTTGTGGTTAAGCCTTTACGCTCTTCGCACGAGCCAAACAATCACACAAATAATCAATATGGTTCCGACTAACCCGTACCCAAACATTTTGGCCTCCAGTGAATAGATCCTCGGACTCAGGATCGACACATCAGTTTGGACCACGGGACTGGTGGTATCTGTTCAATTTGGTACACAATCCTGAGTTGGGTCGCACTGAGCCGCAAGGTCACGGCAGATAGCGGTCGTCTTGATACGAAGGAACGCCACGGCGGCAATACACAGCGAAGCCAATAAGGCCGGACAGAGACTGGGAGTAGCATAGAGTTCTCATCGGCTCCAGCGGGTCTAAGATGCGAATCACAATTTCACACAACCGCCTGAAAGCAGACATGATTGCGTCGGTAGATCGCTCGTTTAACCAAATGTTGCAAGGAGAGCCGGGGCTTCCCCTGCGATTAGTGGTAAAGGAAAAGAGCTGGCAAGGATCGATATTGAGTTTTACGCTCTCCGCAAAAATGGGTTTTGTGAGTACACCAATTAAGGGAACGATCGAAGTTACAGACAACGAACTGATAGTTGATGCTGATCTCGGATTATTGAATCGCCTACTCCCCGAGGAGACCGTGCGTGAGGTATTTGGGAATCGAATCAAAGGACTATTGAATTGATCCAGAGACGGAACAAAAGAGGCGCATGTGATTCGCTGAAAGAAATGATTTTATAATCCCGCATCGACATATTGTGTCCGATGAGGAGGTGATCCCTGAGGTACACGAAAATTTGAACTATTTGTAAGGAGGCGCATGTGAGTCTGCCATATCAGATGGTGTTGCATCGACCTATTGAGACCACCGCGTTAATCAGGTAAGTTCTCGATCGTGCGGAAACCTAGGCTAGTCGATGCGGCCCCAATCGATGCTGATCGAGCTTATTCGATTGTTCCAAGTCTTGTTGTCATAGCCCTGAAGTTGGAACGCGCGTAGGTCTGGAATGCTTCGCCGAGTCGTTACCGAAGCGCCTTTGAAATTTGCGTCATTATAGAACGTCACCAAAGCGACGCCGTATACTTGAATAGAACTGATCTTGTCGTTGAGACCTGGCGGAAGAACATTCACGCTGCTTCCTTTGGGTTGACAGAAATAATCTCCGCCGAAGTTTGGATCTTTAAAGAAACATGCGCCGTTCTGGGGTTGATTGGTCGGTCTGTGTCCGCTTCCAGAGTTCCACCACACCGGTCATTGCGGCTGATTGGAGTTACTCGGAATTGAGCCCGACATCCTCCTTCAACCCAGATTCCCTGACCATCATTTCCCCACGTCTTACCGCGGACACACTCTGCCGAGCCTAGCTGTCGAACCAAATCAACGTTTGAGCGCGGATCGGCGATTGGGCAGTAATTTCGTCTATTGTTCTGCGACTCGCACGTGATTGTCGTCTGAGGGAAGGCCTGATGAGATAAAGCACCCCAACAAACCGCTAGTGTCACGATGCGGAAGAGATTGGTTCTCATTTTCTCTCCTAGAGGGTGTCCCAGGAGTTCCTCTTCTTGGAGTACGCTACGAAGACTTGGAGATCTGCTCCTTCGAATGGTACCACTCCAATAGTTAGGAACCGCACGAGTTAGCCCTGATGCCGGTACAAAAGGCAGGAGTGCCATGGTGAAGAGCTCTGAGGAGGTGCTCACAGTGCGCAATGAGTGGTATATTCCCGGTTCCTTGAAATATCGATGAAGATACTTGCCATTACCGTGGGCGTCTTTGTTGTGGGCAACCTCTGGGCCCTGCCGTCGCAAGACAAGAGCGCCGTGCCCGCTACCATTTCCACCGGCGCGCCCAGGTTGTCCGGCCGTACCAGCCCAAGAGGGAGCGAATCTCCCTGAGGGGGGGCGCGTTGAAGAAAACGTGTACACGAATGACTTCTACGGCCTGCGCTACGAATGAATTTCCAAAGGGCTGGCACGTAGATGAGGAAATGATCCGGGACGCCGCCCACCAGAAGAGCCACATGGCCCACAAGGATCGGGGGTACTACGCCTATAGGAGCTGGCTGAGCGACCAAAGCGACCATCTGCTGCTGGAAGTTTCCCGTGACCCGGAAAAGGGCCCTCCGTGGTCGGAAGCCAATCTAGGGGAGACTCCGCGAATTAGTCTGCGCATCAAAGATCGCGAGGTCGGGTTCGCTGAGGGTTCAAATGTTCGCTGGTCGACCTACGTTTTTGATGGTCAAGTATTTACCAGAATGGACTGGAACAAAAACGCATCCGCCAATCAGGTCCAAGAGACGGCGAAGTCTTCTCTGACCAGAATCCTCTACACGGCAGCGTTGACCGGAAAACGAAATGGGCGTTCGATTGTTTTCAGAATTTCCGCCGAAAGCCTGGAGCAGCGCAAAGATCTGATCGAGACTCTGCATTCTCTTCATTTCAATTAAGCGCCGATAACAGTCTCATTCTCCTGGAATCTTACACCTTCGCTTCAACTCCGACTAACGAACGGAAAATGAGTCACTACCGAGAACTTTGATCGCCCTCCCTGGCCGACTCCCTCCATGAGAAGGGCCGGTGAGTGTCAGGCCATTTCTTTCATTTTTTCTCTCTTTTTCTTCTTCCTTTCTTCTTTTTCCAGATGCTTCCCTTGAGCCAAGCAGCCTCTGTCGCCACCCTTCCATCCGCACTCTTGGTTGATGGTCGCTCGGTGCAAGTCGGGTGTACTCGACGCAGTAGGTGCTGCCACCTGATAATCGACCTCTGTTCCCTCTTTACCAGGGAAGGTTGGGCCAGGAGTTAGTCGCAGTCACCTGATCTCGGCGGTCGAGCTCGACTGTTGGGATACCATCTCAACACGAAGAAATTCCAAAATTACGCTGGACTTGAATCCAGCAACGACTTCTTGTGCTTGGGAGGTTTCAAGCGCTTGTCCGGGATCCGTCTCGCAGCGGGAGGCATCCCAATGCCCGCCCGCGCTCGCCGCCGCGTTTCTTTCGAAATATTTATTCTCTTCTTCTTTTTCCGCATACAAGCTACATCCTAATAGAAGCCTCCGCCCCAGTCGTACCTGTAAAAGAAATACTGGAGCTTCAGCCTCGCTGTACCTAAAATTCCCAAAGCCGCGTCAAACTTGCGAGTCGCCAGCCACAGGGCTTCACCCATAACAACATGAAGAACGCTTTTCGCGCCGCCACGACTTCGCTTTCGCTCATCCTCTTCGTTGCCCTCGTGCTGCGCGTCAGCTTTCTCTGGCAATATCAACACGACCACCCTCGGCAAGCCGTCAGCGTCGTCCCATTTTTATTCGAGTCCGGAAACATCGCCCATTCACTCGCCACCGGACAAGGTTTCGCTTCGCCCTTCCGCGTGAACACCGGCCCCACTGCGTGGATGCCCCCGGTTTATCCACTGCTGCTCGCCGCCATTTTCCGAATCTTCGGACCTTACACCTTCAGCTCATTCCTTGCCGCCGCTCTCTTCAATATTTTTTGCGCAACGTTCACCTGCATCCCAATTTTCTTCGCCGGCAAACGTATCGCTGGCCTGAGCGCAGCTGCGGTAGCCGCTTGGCTCTGGGCCATTTTCCCCAACGCAATTCTCATCCCCGTTGAAAGCATGTGGGACGCGTCTCTCTCAGCCCTATTAGTCGCCGCCATATTGTGGGCCACCATCGCGGTGGCCGAATCACAGCGTGCGCGCGATTGGGCCGCCTACAGATTCCTCTGGGGCTTCACTCTTCTCACCAATGCCACGCTTATGGTGCTTCTCCCGCTTCTCCTGGCCTGGCTCGCCTATCGCGCACACAAACAAAATCGCAAATGGTTCGGCAGTCTCGCACTTTCACTAGGAATCGTAATCCTGTGCTGCATGCCCTGGACAATCCGCAACTACAAAATCTTCCACACCTTCGTTCCGCTGCGTTCCGGTTTGGGCCTGCAGTTATGGCTCGGCAACGACGACAACACCCAAGACATCT
>DATNLR010000123.1:0-23950 GCA_035602755.1 Binatus sp. (SeqCode)
TGTGGGCAATATGAGCTTTCAAACGACTGCTGCGGATTTGCGTGCTCTCTTCGAACCGTTCGGGCAGCTTGCGCGAGTTCATGTGGCGACTGATCGTGAGACGGGCAAAGCGCGCGGCTTTGGCTTCGTCGAAATGGTGAACGACGCAGATGCGGCCAAGGCTATCGCGGCGCTCGACGGAAAAGATCTCGGCGGGCGCAATCTAAAAGTGAACGAAGCGCGGCCCAAGCCTGAATCCGGTGGCGGTCCTCGCGGACCACGCAGCGGCCCCGGAGGCAACTCGGGCGGCGGCAATCGTGGCAGCGGCGGCAATCGAGGCGGCAGCGGTGGGGGCGGTCGCGAAAGATTCTCGAATGAGGACTATCGCGAAGTCGCGCGCCAGCCTCGCGAACCTCGCTGGTAATTTTTTTCAAAGTAATTTTTGTTGGCGGTGAGTTTCCCGCCCTAATTCCAACCCAAGGAGATAGCCATGACCACCACATTCAAAAAGCGCCAGAAAGAGATGAAGCGCATGGATAAAGCGCGCGCGAAAGCTGAGCGTCGCGCCCAGAAAAAACTGGAACCTCGCGAGGATGGATCCTCCGTGGATATATTCGACACTCGCATCGAGGACTTGCAGCCCCTGGCCCTCGACGACTCGAATCTTCCGGCGGAAAGCGAGTAGCAGCCTTCAACGTCCAGTTAACATTGGACTTGCACTCGTTTCATTGAATGAACCAATCTGAACCTTAGAGCCCGGCGCGGTCTTCATCAGGCGCCGGGTTTTTTTATCGTCAGGCTCATTCTTCTCGCCACGGATCAATTCCGGCCTCGACTCGAAACGGTCTCTAGCCCACAACGGCAATCCGCAACTCCACCCGCCTCGCGGGGTTAAAATGAGTGCTATACTTACAATTCGCCGCCCCCGCTTTTGCTTCTGGGCGCGTTTCATTTTTCGGCGCAATCCAAAGGAGTTCGAGCATGGCTATTCAATTTCAGGAATTATATAGCTGGATCAGGCGCCGAAAAATTTTCGCCACTTTGCTAATCATCGCCACGCTCGGGATCGGCATCGTGATAGGCACAGTAATTTCCGGCCGCGCCATGGCCACGCACGATCAAACCGCTTCCAGCGGCGCTTCGCTGCTGGTGATCCCCGATCCCGTCACGCTTTCCAATGGTTTCGCTGCGATTTCCAAAAAGGTCGGACCTTCGGTCGTAAACATCTCCACCACGCAGGTAATCGAGAAACCCAAAGGCGCCAAGCGCCCGCACGCTCAAGGTGATTTCCAGGATTTCTTCGACCGCTTCTTCGATTCGCCCGACCGCGGTGAAGACGCGGAACGCAGCCTCGGTTCCGGAGTCATCGTCGATAAAAAAGGCTTCATCCTCACTAACGATCACGTCGTTGACCAAGCCACAAAAATTCAAGTCACTATTGACGGCGATCCCACTCATTACAACGCGCACGTAATCGGCATAGACAAAGACACCGATCTAGCCGTAATCAAAATTGAAGCCGACCATGAATTCGCCACTGCCAAGCTCGGCAATTCCGATGGCGTCCAAGTCGGCGATTGGGTGCTAGCCTTTGGCAGCCCCTTTGGACTGAATTCAACCGTCACTGCCGGAATTATTAGCGCCAAAGATCGTTCCAATGTCGGCCACCAGTTTCAGCGCTTCATTCAGACCGACGCGGCCATTAACCCCGGAAATTCCGGCGGCCCGCTCGTGAGTATGGCCGGCGAAGTAATCGGCATCAACACCGCCATCTACACCGAAAGCCGCTCGTTCGAAGGCGTCGGTTTTGCCATGCCCTCCAACGCGGTCATAAACGTTTACAACCAGCTCATTACCAACGGCAAAGTTACGCGCGGTTCCATCGGGATCACCTTCCAGGACGAGCGCAGCAACAACCCCGTGCTCTTGAAGGAACTCGGCGCGCCGTATGGAATCGTGGTTGAAGCAGTGGAACCTGGCAGCCCCGCCGACAAAGCCGGATTGCAGCCTGGCGACGTAATTACCAACGTCAACGGCACCCCGGTGCATACTGGTTCCGACCTGGTGAATCCAATCGCGCAAACCACCATCGGCCAGTCGGTCCAGATCGACTACATTCGCGGGAAACAAGCCAAAAGCGTTTCACTCGTGGTTGCGGATCGCTCGAAAATTTTCCCGCAGTCCGCGCAGGCGGGAGTTGACGATCAGCCCGAGCAGGAGGAGACCCCCGGAGAGTTCGGCTTGCACGTGGAAGAACTCACACCCGATTTGGCGCACAAGCTCGGAATGGGCAAGCTCACCGGCGTGGTGGTAACAGAAGTCGATCCCGCAAGCTTCGCCGAAGATATCGATTTCCATCGCGGCGACGTAATCACCGAAATCAATCACGTGGCGATCAACAACTTGTCCGACTATCGCCGAGAAATGGCCCAACTCAAGGCGGGCCAGGACGTTTTGTTCAAGGTCGCCCAACGCGGCAACAATGACCGCGTCCTGACTGTTTTCCTGGCCGGAGCGGTGCCCGCAGCCCAGTGAGTTTTCGCGGGAGGGGAAGGGCGGCGTTTTAACCAAAGCCGTAAAGTGACCCAAGTTGGGGGGCTTTTAGCCCCTGAAGTCGTTGTTAGGTTTTCGGGACCATCTTCTGCGACTCGTTCTATTCATTGTCTGATACGCGCTTAGTGGTTGCGGCGCAGCTTGTCCCGGTCGTTGATTGGGCGATAATGGGGCAGGGAGTTACACATCGATGAGGCGAACGGTAAAATTCCTGGTGCTCTCGGCAGCTCTGCTGACGGCGAGTCTTTCCGTCTTCGCCCAATCAAGTTCTACTACCGGCTCCACTTCGTCTTCAGCGCATTCGACCGCCGCCAAGAAAAAGGCAGTTTCGAAGAAGCATCATTCAAAACGTGAGCCGACGCAGAAAGCGCCGACACCCGCGCGAATCACAGAGATTCAAACCGCCCTGGAACGCCGCGGCTACTACCAAAGCGATCCAAACGGAAAGTGGGATTCCAATACCGTCGCCGCTATGCAGAAATTTCAGTCCGAAAACGGCTTGGAATCTTCGGGCAAGATCAACGCGCTAACCCTGCAAAAATTAGGCCTGGGTTCAAGCATCGCAGGCGTCTCCGCCCCCAAACCGGTTCAGCCTCAGCCCAACAAGCCGGCAGCATCGTCGCCAACGCCACAGGCCGCTTCCGCGCAGTCGGCTTCTACACCCGCGCAATCGACATCCGGGCCCGCCCAATCCGCCAGCGCCATCAACACCAACGCCGGCGCCCCCTCATCGCTGTCATCGAGCTCCGCCTCACCAACGGGCGATGCCAAGCCTCAGCACTAATCCCTTAGTTCTTGCGGTTAACCCAAGCCACTCAGCACCCGGAAACGAATATCTTGGATTTCCCCAGCGCTGGACTTTAGCCCGGCATCACCCCAGCGGCACCGTGGCAATAGAAAAGCATTTTCTCTTTGTTTGTACGGCTATCCAGGCCAGCAGAGGACTAGCTTTGAGCAGGCGAAGTGGACCTATTCTTTCGTCTTCAGTTTCAACCGGTGCTTGTTCTCTTCCAAAAACGCGCGCAGCCCATCTGTCGCGTCCAAAAGCCTCACCCACTGCTCGTAATATAACGTAACTGGAAACCGTCCCAGCCCATAAACGCTCACGCCGCCTTTTTCTCCCACGCGAAACTCCAGCGTCCCGCTCCGCTTCGACCCGCCCGCCTGTTTTTCCAACTCCGCAATCCGCGCCAGCAAATCTTCTTTCGTCGGCTCAGCCATTTTTCACTCTCTCCACCTAAAAATTAAATCGCTCATCGCCAATTGATGATACACCCAGCCCCGTAGCCCGAGCGCCCAAACAATTCCGCGCATCACACGCCAATTGTCAGCGTAGGTGGACAAAATCCTGACCACCTTTTTACAATCTCGCGACAATTCCGTGACAATCCACGCTCGCCGCGGTTCTAGCATCTCGCCCCAGCGGATCAACAAAGTTTCCTTTCCGCGCACTCAGCCGGTCGAAGCTGGCCGGCTATAAAGGAGAATTACATGCAACGCCGCGCCATCGCACTCGCCGCTTTTCTCGGCCTCGTAATGCTGTTCGGTTCCACCGTAGCCCATGCGCAATACGAAATCACCAATTTGGTTTCGAATCAGGCCAAGACCGCCAGAACCACCGACCCCCTTTTAGTAAACGCTTGGGGACTTACCTACGCCCCCGGCGGCCCCTTCTGGATCAGCGACAACGGTTCCGGTTGGTCCACGCTTTACAGCGGCAGTGGAGCAAAAGCTCCGTTGAATGTCCTGATTCCGTCAGCAGGCGACGGCCCCGGCTCGCCCACCGGAATCGCCTTCAACAATCCTGCCGACGGGGAATTTCAAGTCCAGGGTTGGCCCTCCATCTTCCTGTTCGTCACTCTGGACGGCACCATTAGCGGCTGGACTCCGCAATCGAATCCCAACGCCGCAATCATCGCCGTGAGCACTCCGGGCGCAGTGTACACCGGCCTAGCCATCACCAGCCACGCATCCGGAAATTTCATCTTGGCCGCCGACAACGCCAACAACAAAGTGGACATCTATGATGGGAATTTCCACCTTGTCACTTCATTCACTGACACCACGCTTCCCGCCGGCTTCGCACCCTTCGGCATACAGGATTTCGGCGGCCTCGTTTACGTCTCGTTCGCCAGCACTTCCGGCGCGGCGGGCGGGTTCATTGACATCTACAGCGAATCCGGCACGCTTCTGAAACAGCTCGCTAGCGGCGCTCCGCTCAACCAGCCCTGGGGTTTCGCCATCGCGCCCACGAACTTCGGACCGCTCAGCAACACGCTGCTCGTTTCCAACAACACGAACACCGGCACCATTAACGCCTTCAACGCCATCACCGGCCAATTCGTCGGCACCATGAAAGACGTCAATGACAAACCGATCCAGATCAATCAGATCTGGGGAATTGAATTCGGCGGAGGCACGTCAGCCGACGGCGCCATCAACCAGCTTTTCTTCACCGCTGGTCCGGACAACAATAAGGCCGGAACCTTCGGCGTAATCGCGTTCAAGCCATAACGCAAAGCGTGAGCGATGTAGGTTTTAGCTTTGTGGGTTCTAGTTTCTTAGGTTTTTCAGGTTTGCAGTTAAAGTTGATCTTCCCCGGGTGCCCCATCCTTTGCGTCTTTGCACTCCCCCAAGCAAAGGGTGGGGCTTTTTCTTTCCTTGCTTGTGGACTTTTACTCCGCGTTGTCGATCTGCGCGCGCTGCAAGCGGTCGCTGTAGTCGATGTAAATCGTCTTCCACTCGCTGTAAAAATCCAGCGCTGCTTCGCCCGACTCGCGATGCCCATTGCCCGTATTCTTAATCCCGCCAAACGGCAGATGTGTCTCTGCCCCAATCGTCGGCGCATTCACGTACACAATCCCGGTTTGCAGGTCGCGTTGGGCGCGGAAGGCATTATTCACGTTGCGCGTGTAAATCGCAGCCGACAACCCGTACTGCACGCCATTCGCAATCTCCAGCGCGTCGTCAAAGGTCTCAAACGGAATCACGCTCACCACCGGCCCGAAAATCTCTTCCTGACAGATACGCATCTTCGGATCGCAATCGGTGAACACGGTCGGCTGGTGGAACCATCCGCGCACCAGATCTCCATCCTCAATGCGCTTTCCGCCCGCTGCCAGCTTGGCTCCCTCATTCTTCCCGATTTCGACGTAGCTCATCACCGTTTTCAGTTGCTGCTCGTTTACGCACGGTCCCATGTCCGTCGCCGGATCCAGCCCGTCGCCAACCCGCAGCGCCTTCGCGCGCTCCGTAAATTTCGCCACAAACTCGCCGTAAACCTTCTTGTGCACCGCCACGCGGCTCGCCGCCGTACAACGTTGCCCGCTCGTTCCAAACCCGCCCCATATCGCGCCATCCACCGCCAGGTCCAGGTTCGCGTCGTCCATCACGATGATGATGTTTTTCCCGCCCATTTCCAGATGGCATTTCTTAAACGTGGGTGCGCAGGCCTCGCTGATAATACGTCCCACCTCCGTGGACCCGGTAAAGCTGATCAGTTGCGTCCCGGCGCTTGCCAGAATCGCCTTGCCCACCACCGTGCCTTTCCCCGCCACTATGTTCAACACGCCCGGCGGCAGCCCTGCTTCCGCCATCACGTGCACCAGGTTGTACGTCGATAGCGGAGTGTCTTCGGCCGGCTTGATCACCACCGTGTTCCCGCAAATCAGCGCAGGCATAATTTTCCACGACGGAATGGCCATCGGAAAATTCCAGGGGGTAATAAATCCGTTCACGCCCACCGGCGTGCGCACCGACATCGCAAATTTGTTCGGGAGCTCGGAAGGAGTGGTCTGCCCAAACTGCCGCCGGCCTTCTCCGGCCATCAAGTAAGTCATGTCGATGGCTTCCTGCACGTCGCCGCGCGTTTCCTCCAACACTTTACCCATTTCGCGCGTCATGTCCTTCGCGAAATCTTCTTTGCGCTCGGTCAGAATTTCCGCCGCGCGATAAAGAATCTCCCCGCGCTTGGGCGCCGGAGTCAGCCGCCACCTTTCAAACGCGCCGCTGGCCGCGTCAATCGCTGCCTCGACATCTTCTTCCGTGGACGCGGGAAACATCCCCACCAGATCGTTCGTGTTCGCGGGATTGCGATTCTCGATCGCTTTTCCCCCGCGCGTCTCCACCCACTCGCCATTGATGTAATTCTTGAAAACCTTAGGCGCTACTGCCGTAGCCATGAGAGTTCCTCCGATAATTTGTGGTGGCAATTCGATGCTTTGTCGCGTGCCAGCGATTCAAATGCAGTTCCGGTTAGGAGTGCTCCGGGAGTTGGGAATCCGCGCAATTTTGGCAGCAAAGCGGCTCTCGGGATCGGGTAGTTGCGCGCGTAAATGGAGCGGCTATTTGCCAGAGTGACCTTGCTCGCCCGTGTTCTGTGCCCCGTCGTCATAGCGCCAGAATTACGCTAGCACGAAGAGAGAGGGTTTGGAAGGACCGCTGTGCTGTGGACCTCCCGTTTTGGGAAAGCGAGGAACTGGAATCGGCGCTGCTGCTCCGTATGGCACAGCCCGAGGAATCGGCGCCTAGCAGTTCTTTCCAATTAGACCGCCAGGGCAAAGTGGGACTGTCTGCGCGAGAAAATCAGCGCAAAAGGTCGAAATTCAAACGCGAAGACATGGCGCCCTTGGCGAAGGCACTCAGGGTGAATCACTTCGTGATTCACAGAAAGTAGGAAAACGAGGGCAACAATTACGGCACGATCGCGGAGGCTTGTTCGAAGGCGATTTGCCAGGCGCCGTTTCGGCGCAGGCAGACGCGGGCGCAACGGTTATCGTCGTTAAAAGTTTTGCTGTTGAGGGTGCCGCTGCCTTGCAAGCGGTCGAGGACGACAACGGCGTCATTGCCGAACACTTTGATTTGAAGCTCAGTCCAAGTGGCGTGATGGATTTTGTAGCTAGGCGAGAGGATTACTCCCAGGATGGCAGCGCGGTCGAGGATTTGGCCGTTGGGCGCGACGTAAACGTATTCGGGAGCCATGAGGCGGTCCACCGTGGCGGCGTCGTTTTCAAGCCATGCCGTGTTCCAGGCTTTGCTGAGTTGTTCGATTTCGTGCTGCACCGCCTGAGTGTCCATCCTACCTCCTGCCTTCACCACCATGGAACACTGAGGGAGGAAATATACAATGAGCTAATGCAGTACGGCGAGAGGATGTTCGGTATTGTTTAGGGCCCGTCCCAGAAGCGGACAGGGCTGCGCGATCAGGGGCTAACGCGGCCGCTAACTGGTGCAGTGGCAATCGGGTGGAAGGCATCGCGTTGGGAGCGAGACATGCTATAAATCTTCTAACATGTATCTGGATGCGCCGGTGGCCTCCTCCCAACATGCCTTGGAGATGCGCGGATGACCTCATTCTGGCAAGACGTTCGATATAGCCTGCGGATGATTGGCCGGGCGCCGGGATTTGCGGCCATCGCCATCCTGACGCTTGCGCTGGGCATCGGCGCGAACACCACCATCTTCAGTTGGATCAATTCTGCGCTGCTGAATCCAGCTCCCGGAATCGCCAAGCCGAACGAAATTCTGTCGCTGGTGCAGGGCGGGAAAGACGACTACCTGGGATTTTCCTATCCCGACATCCAGGCAATGCGCGACGGGCAGCGGAGTTTTTCCGGCGTTACGGCGTGCATGTTCACACCCATGAGCTTGACGGGCAAAGGCAAGCCGGAGCGCGTATGGGGCATGGTTGCGTCCGCGAATTATTTCGACGTGCTCGGCGTGCGACTGGTCCTGGGGCGCGGCTTTCTTCCCGCGGAGGACGAAAAGCCGGGAAGCGCGCCTGTAGCGGTGATCAGCTACCGTCTGTGGGAAACGCATTTCGGCGCCAACCCCAACGCGGTGGGCCAGCAAATCGAACTCAACCGGTTCTCGTACACGGTTGTGGGCGTAACGCCGCCAGCGTTTCAGGGAAGCATAACCGGGCTGCGTATGGAGGTATGGGTCCCGGTCATGATGCAAGCGCAAGTGATGCCGGGCGGCGACCTGCTTCACGACCACGGCAACTTATGGTTGTTCGCCTATGGCCGTCTGAAGCCGGGCGTCTCGGCACAGCAGGCGCAAGAGGAAATGACGGTGAAGTTGAAACAGGAGGCTAGGAATTATCCCGAGGAGCACAAAGGGCACGACCGTGTGACGGTGTATCCGTTGTGGCGCAATCCGTTCAGCTTCAATATTTTCTTCTCGATACTTTTGCCGACGCTGATGGCTATCGCAGGCTTGGTGCTGCTGCTGGCGTGCGCCAACGTGGCGAATCTGATGCTGGTGCGCTCGGTGGGGCGGCGGCGCGAAATTGCGATTCGAATGTCGTTGGGCGCAAGTCGGTGGCGACTGGTGCGGCAACTGCTTGTCGAGAGCCTGATGCTGTCGCTGGCGGGAGGCGCGGTCGCGCTTCTAATTACGCTGTGGACGGCGGGAACGTTGATGAAATTTGTGCCGGCGATGGATTTTCCCATTTCGCTTGTGGTGCACGCAGACCGCACCGTGCTGCTGGCAACCATAGTGATCTCGGTGCTCACCGGCGTGATCTTCGGAATTTTGCCTGCACTGCGCGCTTCGGGCGTCGCGCCGGTGGCGGTGTTGAAAGAGGAGAGCGGGAGCGCGTCGGGCGGACTGCGCAAGGCGCGGCTGGCCAGCGGGTTGGTGGTGGCGCAAATTTCGTTGTCACTGGTGCTGCTGATCTGCGCGGGATTGTTTATTCGCAGTTTCTTGAGCGCGCAGAAAGTTGATCTGGGATTCAATCCGCATCATGTGCTGATCGCGGCCTACGATTTGTTTACCGCGGGATATTCGGAAGAGAAAGGAACGGAACTCGATCGCGAGCTGGTGGCGAAACTGGAAGCGGTGCCGGGAATACAGGCGGTGTCGCTGGCGGACCGCTTGCCGGGATTGTCACCGGGATCCACGAGCGTGAAGCCAGAAGGGTACGTTTCGCAGCCCAATGAATCGATGGAGACGTCCATGGCCATCGTCACGCCGAAATATTTTCAGACCATGCAGATTCCGCTGGTGAAGGGACGCGACTTCACGGCGCAGGACAATAAAAATTCGCAGCGCGCGGTGATCGTCAGCGAAGCATTTGCGAATCGCTACTGGCCGGGGCAGGAAGCGTTGGGAAAGCGCCTTAACTCGGACCTGACGCATGAGTGGTTCTCGGTGGTAGGGGTGGCCCGCGACAGCAAAATGACCAGCTTGAGCGGAAACCCTCCGCCCTTTCTTTATTTGCCGTTCTACCAGGTTTACCGGGGCACGATGATTGTGACGGCGCGAGTGAATGGGGACCCGTTGACGTTTGGCAAAACGGTGGAGAGAAGTATTCACGAACTGAATTCCGACCTGGTGGTGTACGACGTCACCTCGCTGGAGTTGAACGAGCGCGTTGCAAGCTTTCCTCAGCACATTGCGGGAACTTTTGTGGGCGCATTTGGGCTGCTCGCTTTAGTGCTCGCCGCGATTGGAATTTACGGCGTCACGGCTTACACCACGCGCCAGCGTACACACGAAATTGGGATACGCATGGCGTTGGGCGCGAGCAAAGAGGACATTTTGAGACTGGTGTTGGGCCACGGGCTGCGGTTGACGTTTACCGGAATCGCCTTGGGACTGGCTGCCTCGTTTGCGCTCACGCGGTACTTGAGCAGTTTGTTGCTCGGGGTCACGAGCACAGACGCTCTGACGTTTTCAACTGTGGCGATATTGCTGTGCGCGGTGGCGCTCTTCGCGTCATTTATTCCTGCGCGCCGCGCGATGCGCGTAGACCCTATGGTTGCGCTGCGTTACGAATAAACGCGCGCTGTTCGCTGCCACAAGTGACGCCCTTCGCACATCTAACGTTGGTCATGGATCTGCAAGGATCATCGAACGCTGCAGGGATCGGCGCATCAGTGCTCGACCGCAAAATTGGGTACCTGGTGCTGCGATTCACGCTGGGACTTAGCATCTTCATGCACGGCCTTACGCGGCTGCCGCACCTGAGTGCATTCGCCGACGGCCTGGTCAAGGAGTTCGCGAATACGGTGCTGCCGGCGATGGTCGTGCGGCCGTTTGCCATCAGCCTTGTCTTCGTGGAGGGAATCGTCGGCTTGCTCGTGCTGCTAGGACTCTTCACGCGCGCGGCTTTGATTTTGGGTTCCGCCACCATGGCTGCGCTGATCTTCGGCACCACACTACGCTCCGACTGGAACACCGTCGCTGTTCAGCTTCTTTATTGCGCCATCTACGCGGCGCTGGTTGCCGCCCGCGAGTACAACGCTTACTCTGTCGACGCCCTCTTGCGGCGCCGAGGCTTTTCGACTCGGCAAACGAACGTGAAGCCAAGGATGCCGGGCTAAAAGCCCGGCGCGACGAAGGTGATGCGAAGTGCAGATTCCTGCTTTCCGGCAGGCGGGCCTCGCTGCGATCGGCAAAGAGCGCCGATTTCGGGAGGAGGACGTTAAAGTCCCCCCAAAGCCACAGTCAAAAAGAAGGCGATTACAACCCAAGGCGGGAATTGCGACAAAAAAAGGGAGGACCGGAGAGCTCCTCCCTTTTCGTTTCTCAAAATATATTAGGCGTGCCCGAACACGGTCAGCGGCTTGGTGGCTTCGAGCTTCTTGGCTTTCTTCAGCTGTTTCTTTGCCATGTTCTTATTTCCTCCGGTTTGGTCTGCCCGATTGCCTGGCGACGCAGAATACTATGCAGCTTGCGTGCCAAGTTGGCCAGGGAATCGAAAATTTAGCATCTCCTTGCAGAACTTGCAGATGCGCGGATGCGCCAAGGCGTATTCGGCAGAAGAACGGAAGGCTTGGCGTTGACTTAATCAACCGGCCCGATGAAATATTCAACAGATACTGTTCCGAACACTTTCCAGGCCTCTTCCCAGAGGCTCGACTGTTGGTCTCCTTGGGCTCGGCGCTTGATCTTGCGAGCTCGACTAGCCGTCAACTCGGGAGCCCGGTCATGGACTTGGGCGGACGCCTCTTTTCCGGCTGCACGTGCGGCCACGAAGGCCTGATCGCCGAGGCTTGTCAGGCGCCGTTTCCGATTTCTGGATCACGTTAAAAACAAAAAAAGCAAAAGCGGGAGCGAAAGAGAAACGCACAATGCGAAGCGAGATGGCTGAATCCCTTCCTGCGCGGTGAAGGCAGATCCCTCTGGTCCATCGGCAAAGGACGTCGGATTGACGACGTAAGAGCGAAAAGCCGACCAAGAAGCAAAAGTAAAAGCAAAAGAGCCGGCAAGATTCCGGCGCTAGGAAAGCGAAGGCAGCGGATTTAGTGGAAGGTGGAGAGGCGGGCTTGCCACCGGGCGGCTAGGTCCGGGCGGTTGGCTTTTAGAGCCACGGTTATGGCTTGCGCTGCTACTTGCTTGCGGCCGTAGGGGCCAAGGTCGCCCCAGGGCTTGGAGTGATCAGCGACGTAACTGTAAAGCGCTTCGGAAGTGGCTAGCGCGGTTTCGATTTTTCCATCCTGCGCGTAGGCATTTACCAGCCAAGACAGAAGGAGGTCCTTCTCAGAGAGAGCCTGCATCAGGGAGGGATCGTTATCTGGCAGGTTTGAACGATGGGCGATCACTTGATCGATGTTGGGCCAGGCGAGGACGAGAGTTTGTTCCGCCAGGTCCCAGCGATTGGCTTGCGAGTAGGTTTCGGCAAGCTCCATGTACTTGCCAGGGAGGGCGAGATCAGAGGGGCTGGACGAGGCGCGCAGGTAATCGATCATCTGGTGCGAATTCTCTTCGGCGTCGTCGAATTGCTGCATCTCGCGAAAACATTCAACCACTGCGCCGCTGGACTCTACGAGCGCGGCTTGCTTGCCCTCGGTGAGGTGTTCAGAGAATTGTTGCGCGTCCTGCAAGCGAGGAAGAGCTTGCGCGGGGACGTGCGCGCGAGACAGAACGTAGCCTTCCTGAAGGGCGGAGGTTTGCAGGGTTTGGTAAACTGCTTCGGCCTCGGCGGTACGACCTGAGGATTCGTAATAGGTGGCGATTTTCAGGCGCGCATTTTTCAGCGCGGTGTATTGATCGTCGGAGAGCTGGCCGCTGGACTGTTCCGCTTCCTGAAAACTTGCCAGAGCTTCCGGGTATTCCGAGTTCTGGAGTTGTTTCGAGCCCGTGTCATAGAGCGAACGGAACTTTTTCCCGTTGGCTGCGCCGAATTTTATTTCGGTGGCG
The DNA here is from genome assembly GCA_035602755.1 of Binatus sp. (SeqCode). Classification (GTDB taxonomy): domain Bacteria; phylum Acidobacteriota; class Terriglobia; order Acidiferrales; family UBA7541; genus Palsa-295. Next base: position 12,679 of record DATNLR010000123.1, read on the forward strand.
TCACGAGCCGAAGTAGGTTTCGAGACAACGTACCGGATGAGAGCCGAGGAGGCCACAAAGATCAGTATCACTTCCAATACAATCACCAAGACGCGCATTGGACGCATGACGCGCCCTCCTAAGCCATGGTTATTTAACTTGTTAACAAAAGTATAAGCGGGCGTCGGACGCGCGCCGGCGGGATGTTAGCATCGGGTTACAAAGTAGGACTGGCCAAGTCGTGTTGGGAAAGGTGCGGTGGGAGCGCGGCGAATGCGCGCATTCGACAGAGCGCGGAGTGCTGCGGGGGCGGGCGCGTTCGTGAATCAAAGAGTGCTGAACTACTGCGTAGTGATTCTGGTGGCGGCTGGATGCATTTTCTACTGGTATCGCGTGGTGCGGCAGCAGGTTCCTCCCTATAGCAAAATTCCCCAAGTAAAATGGACCAAATATTTCAGCCCCAGGGATGGATTTTATACTTCGCCGACGGTGGGGAAGGACGGAGAGCTGTACCTAGCCGGCAGCGAAATTTATTGCGTGGACCCTTCTAGCGCGCTCCGATGGGAATATCGCGTGGACTTGCACGACATGATTGAAAGCGCGATATTTCAGGACCAAGAGCGCAATATTTATTTTGGCACGACGAACAAAGTGTATTCGCTGACGCCTGCGGGGCTGAAGCGGTGGGAGACCTCCTGTTCGGCGCAGAAGATGGCGTCGAGCGATCAAGGCGGGACATCGGACGAGAGCACGGTGTACACCATTTGCGGACAATCTTTTTCGGCGTTGAATAAAGAGGACGGGACGCTGCGGTGGTCGTTGCCGACATTGGACTACAGCAACTCGCCTGTGATGCTGAAGGATGGGGAAGTAGCGTTCGTGCGCGAGCGAAGAGTTTTTGTGATCGATCGCGAAGGGAAACCTGTTTGGTCCTATCCGCGGGTTTCGCTGGCGGGGCTTGGCGCACCGGCGAACGGGTCGACGGATACCTATATTGATACTCCGATTGCGGTCGGCGAAGGCGGAACGATCTACGGCGGGTCGCAGTTGTACAAATTTGTCGCGCTGGACACGCAGGGCCAGGTGAAATGGACTTACGGCAACGGAAATAAGGCGGGATTTCACACATCTCCCGTGATCGCCGCGGACGGAACAATCATAGCGGTGTCGATGCAAGATGTGGTGTATGCGTTCGCGCCCGAGGATGGCGCGGTGAAATGGACATTCCGCTTGCCGCAGACGCGTCGCGGCTCACACTCTCCCGTGCTGGGAAGTGATGGAACGATTTACATTATGGCAGAAACGAGGCTGGTTGCGTTGTCGGATAAGGGCCACATACTTTGGGATTTGCCACTGTCGGGAACTGCCAGGGGGTCACCAGCACTGGCGCCGGACGGAACGCTGTACATTGCGATGTCGGAAGGCACGCTGTATGCGGTGCAGACCGAGAGCCACGGACTTTTGCAAAGCGCTTGGCCGAAGTTTCAGCACGATTCGTTAAATTCAGGACGAGCGGCTGGCGCAGGTGACCAATGAAAACTGTTGTTGCGAGATGTTCGAACTGTTGGTTAAACGCGGTTTTGCTGATTAGCTCCGCTCTGTGGCTACAAGGATGCCGCCAGGAAGCGACTCCGGAGTTGAAGTCGCAGATTGTGGGCGATTGGGAAGAGGTGCACGGCACCAAAGAGACTTTGCACTTCAAGGCCGATGGGACGTTGATCATGAAGAGTCCGAGCGAGTTCCATCAATGCGTTTACGATTTTCCGGATGAGAAGCAAATCCGAATGAATTGCGCACCAGCGGGATCGCCGGCATATTTTCAGGTGTGGAATTTGGCCTTCACCGATGACGATAAGCTGCAGATTGGAACGGCGCGCGAGACGGGCACGTATCGAAGACAGGAATAACCCGTACGGCAGTCCAGAACGATTACGGCAACGCGCGTGGCGGAATACCGACCCGCAGCGCTTCGTCCTGGGCCTGCTCAAGCTGATTCGCGATCTGGTTCTGCTGAATGTCGAGCTGCTTCATATAATCAACGGTAAAACCTCCGCCGTATTTTGTTTCAGGGAGTGGCGGGAGGAGCGTGATGTTCTGCTCGGCGGCTTGCTCCGCCATTTGCGATTTCACTTCGCGCACTTCATTGAGTTCGGACTGTAACTGTTGCACCTGCTGAGTGACGATTTTTTCTTGAACCGCGGCAGGAAGACGCGAAATGTCCTGGGCGCGGGCGGCAACTTCCTCCGCGTTGCGCAGTGCCTCTGGCGCGATGCCGTTGGCACGGGCGCGATCTTCCAGGTCAGAGATTTGCGCTACGATGGCAGCGCTTTGTAGCTGAAGCTGCTGGATAAGGGCGTCGGTGCTAATTGCGGGGCACGGCGCATAAATATTCAGCCCCACATCCAATCCCGGGGCTGGCTGTGGCGGCGCGTCGGACTGGCGAAAATCTTGCAGACGTTGCACTCGCACATCGATGCTATCTAGCTGCGCGCTCAGTGAGACATATTGTTGCGCGTACCAAACCGGATCTTTTTCGGGTGCCACACGCTCGATCGTTCCGACTTGAGCGATTAAGGCCGGGCGCGTCGGCGAGGTCTTCATTACCGCGGTGTCTGTATCGGGCACGATGGGCATACCTCCGGCGTTGCCAACAGTCGTGGCACCATTGCGAGCGAGGGCTTCGACGTCATCGTTTGTGTAGATTTTTTTCTCGCGGTCGGGCTTTGGTGCGCTGGCGCTAGAGTTCGAGGAATTGTCGGCCCACATTTGTGGCACTCCGCGCGCGTGGGCCGAAGTTGCCAGACCAGGGATTGCAAGACTGCCGAGCAGTACTGCCAACAGGGCGGCACTCCCCGCCCAGTGAGGGGTGAACGAGGGAGAAGGCTTTGGCGCGGTCATAAGATTCTCCTTGTGAGCGGAGCGAATCCCAAGTGCGATCTCGAACTGTGTCAGGCCCAGAGAATTACACAACCCAGGTGAGTTGTATATCAGGTTTATACCTGAAAGCTAGTTTCGTTTTTTATTCGTAGCGCAAAGCGTTCATAGGGTCCACGGCGATGGCGCGACGGGCGGGGATGTAGCACGCGGCAATGGCCACGAACAAAAGAACCAACGCGGCCGCGGTGAAAGTGACTGGGTCGTTTGCGCTGACTCCGAAAAGTAAGCTGCTCATCAAGCGCATCAGGCCTAGGGCCGCGGCGATGCCGATAACGATTCCGACGGCGGCGAGTTTTACGCCCTGGCCTACGATCAGGTGGAGAACATTGCTGCGTCGGGCGCCGAGGGCCATGCGGATGCCGATTTCGTGCGTGCGTTGCTGCACGCTGTAAGAGATTACGCCGTAGATTCCGACGGCGGCGAGAACCAGCGCGAGTCCGCTGAAAAGGTTAAGTAGGACCAGAGTGAGATGCGGAGTGGAGACCGAATTATCGACCAGTTGCCGCATGGTGATGACGCCGAAGACGGGCTGGTCCCGGTCGATGGCGGCTACCGCGGAGCGAACCGACAAAGTAAGGCTGGCAGGATCGATGGCTGAGCGCAGAATCAAATACATGTCCGTGGGCGGCTCCTGGCGGAAGGGCAAATAAATTTCCAGTCGAGCGGGATTCGACAGACCGTAGAGTTTCGTGTCGCCGACGACTCCGACGATGGTGATCCAGGGATCGTTCCATACGGGACGACCCCAGTGAAAGCGTTTGCCGAGGGGGTCTTCCTTTGGCCAGTAGCGGCGCGCCATGGTGGCATTGATGAGGCCCACTCGGGGGGCAGTTTCGGTGTCGGCGTCGGTGAAAGTTCGGCCACGCATCAGCGGGATGCCAAGGACGGTGGTGTAATCCGCGCTGATGTAGTGGTAGTCGGGATGAGGGAAGTTTCCGATATCCGGAACCGGAATGCCTTCGATGGTGATGTCACCACGATTGTGACTGCCTGCGAGTGGAAGGGCAGTGCCAATCGAGGCATTTTCCACTCCGGGGATGGCGCGGACTTTTTCCAGCAGCTGCTGCCAGAAATTTATTCTGGCCGGGGATTTGGAATAGTGGATTGTGCGCAAATCGATTTCCATGGTCAGGACGCGGTCGGACTGGAAACCAGGATTCACTTTCAGCAAGCGGTACATGCTTTTCATCATCAGGCCGGCGCCCACCAGGAGGATTAAAGCGAGCGCGGTTTCGGCCATGGCCAACAAGCCGCGCAAGCGATGTTGCGCAACGCTGGATGTGCAGCCGCGTCCGCCTTCTTTCAAGGTTTCCTGGACACGAGGCTGCGAGGCTTCCCACGCGGGAACAAGTCCGAACGCGATCGCTACCAGCACCACCATGGCGGCGGTGAACAGCATTACGTTGCGATCGACGGCTAGGTTTATTCCTCGAAGCATGTCGGTCGAAATCAAATGCTTCAGGCCAAAAACGCCCAGCGCTCCAACGAGGATTCCTAGCGCGCCGCCGACTGCGGCAAGAAGAAAACTTTCCGTGAGCATTTGGCGAACGAGGCGACTGCGGCTGGCGCCGCAGGCTTGACGAATGGCGATCTCTTTGGACCTGGCTGCGCCGCGTACTAGAAATAAATTGGCGACGTTGACGCAGGCGATCAGCAGAACGAAAACGACTGCGCCGAAAAGCACCAGGATGGCTGGACGAGTGTCACCTACCAATTGATCGCGAACAGTGGTGACGCTAATTCCAACACCGGCGTTCAAGACTGGATAGGCCTTCTGAAGATTGATGGCGATAGTGTCCAATTCTGCGCGGGTCTGTTGAAAAGTAGAGCCAGGCGCGAGACGGCCAAGGACCTCCATGTCTCCGCGATCGCCGCGGTCCATCATGTCGGCGGCCCACACGCCGATGGGAGCGATGGCGTCGGTCTTATCGTCGAGGCGGAAGTTGGGAGGAAGAATGCCGATGATGGTGAAACTGCGTCCGTCGAGGGTGATGGTTTTGCCGATAGCGTCGGGATCGGCGCCCAAATGAGATTGCCACAGGGGGTAGCTCAACATGACGACAGGAGCTGTGCCGGGAGCTTCTTCGGAGGGCACAAAATCGCGGCCCAGGAATGGGCGCACGCCCAACAGCGAAAGACAGTTCGGGGATACGGCGTAGCCTTCGATATTTTCGGGCTGGGCGACGCCGGACAAGTTGAAGGCGCGATTGTTAAGCAGGGCCATTTGCGCGACGGTTCTGCTTTGCGTTCGCCAATCGAGGAAATCGGGATAGGAGAGTGAATGAACGCCGACCCTCTGGGAAGATTCCTTGATCATGATTAGTTGTTGAGGATTTGTGTAAGGCAGGGGGCGGAGCAGGACGGCGTTGACGACGGAAAAGATGGCGGTGTTTGCGCCGATGCCGAGGGCGAGCGTTAGGACCGTGATGGCGGTAAAGCCTGGATTCTTGCGGAGCATGCGGGCGCCGTAACGCAGGTCTTGCAACAGGGAATCTAGCCAGGCGCCGGCGCGAACTTCGCGTACTTCTTCTTTTACTTGTTCGATGCCGCCTAGCTCGATTCGGGCGGCGCGGCGGGCTTCTTCTGGGGTCCTACCTTGGCGCATTTTTTCCTCCGTCAAAGCTTCAACGTACGCGCGCACTTCGTCGTCGAGTTCGCGGTCGCTTCGCTGCTGGCTGAAAACATTTCGAAAGAGGCTTTTCATTCGCGAGAACATGAGTATGTTTTTTGCTAGGAAGGGCATTAGCGTTCAACCTCCTGCTTACTCAGGAGCGACACTTGCTCAGAAACCACCATCCGTCTTTCTTTTCTTCTTTCCTTCGGCCTCGAATGAGCAAAACTTTTATTCATAACGGAGCGCGACCATGGGATCCACCCGCATCGCACGCCGCGCAGGGAAATAGCACGCGGCGAGAACGACGATTGCTATCACGGCGGTGGACGCCGCAAACGTGAGTGCATCGAAGGTATGCATTCCATAGAGCAAAGTTCGCATGAGCCGCGCCAATGCCAGAGCCGCGGCGAAACCGGAGAGGACACCAGCCAGGCCCAGCGCTGCTCCATAGCGGAGAGTCATTTTTAGAACGTCGCGAGGATTTGCGCCCAGCGCCATGCGAATGCCGATTTCGCTGGTGCGTTGGCCGACGATAAATGACATCAGGCCGTAGAGCCCCATCATGGCCAGGCACAACGCTGCGAGAGAGAAAGAAATAAGAACGAGCATGGCGAGCCGGCGAGGCGCTTGCGAAGCGTAAATCGAACCGTCCATCGTGCCTACATTGAATACGGGAACGTTGCTATCCACGTTGTGAATTTCGTTCTGGACTTCGCGCGCAAAACCCAGCGGATTAGTCTTTGCTCGCACCACAAAGCTGAACGAAGTGGAGGGCATCTGCTCCATGAGAGTGTAAATACGGAGCTCGGGTTCGGCATCGAGGCCGCTGCCATGTACCGGTCCGACAACGCCGATAATTTTCCAGGGCTCTTCTTCGGCGTTCGAGAAATCCTGTGTCCCGAGTTTAACGGATTTGCCGATGGGATCCTGGCCGGGCCAATAGAGTTCGGCGAGTCCCCGGTCGATCAATAGAGAATGAGAGTTGAAGGCCCCATCGGCTTTCACAAATCCGCGGCCCCTCAGGATCGGAATTTTCATGGTGGCGAGGTAGTTGGAGGACACGACCGACACGTATGTTGTTTGCTCAAAATCCGGACGAGGAACGCGTCCTTCAACAGCCAGCCACACCTGGTAAACCTGTTGGGTGAAGGGAATTGGAAAGACAGCCGCGGCAGATTCAACGCCCGGCAAGCGTTGGAGGCCTTCGAGCGATTGCTCCATGAATTGCGCGGAGCGAGCGCCTTTTGGATAGTCTGTCTGCGGCAAGGTCACGGTGGCGGTGAGCAAGCGACCGGAATCGAAGCCGACATTTGTGCGCAGAAGTACGGCCATGGTGCGCGTCAGCAGCCCGGCTCCGACCAAGACGCCCATTGCCAATCCGATTTCGCAAATGATCAGAGCTGCATGCACGCGATGATACCCACCGCGCACACGATAAGAACTCGATTGCAGCACCGATTGCGGATTGGCGCGAGTGCCGAGCAAGGCGGGCGCAATTCCGAAGGCGAAACTGCTGAGGATGGTCGCGAAAAGAGTGAACAACAGCGCGCGGATGTTGACACTCAATGGTGCGACCAGCGGAAGCGTCTTGGGCAGTGAAATCGTTGCAAACCGCACCAAGGCCCAAGCGCTAAACACGCCTAGAATTCCGCCGGCCAGAGCGAGAAGCAAGCCTTCGGTCAAAATTTTCTGGAGGATTCGATGTTTGCTTGCACCCAGCGCGCGACGAAGCGCAAGTTCGCGTTGACGTGAAACCGTACGCACCAGGAGCAGCCCGGCGACGTTCGCGCATGTAATCGCAAGCAAAAGGACCACTGCGGTCATCAGGAGAACCAGAATCGCGCGGTTATCTCCCAGCATGTTCCGCCGGAGATCTTGCAGCAGCGGACGCGAGAAGCCGTCAACTGCTGGATATTGTTTTGCCAAGAGCTGCCCGACGCGATCCATATCTGCTCGCGCAGCCACGAGCGAAACGCCCGGCTTTCTGCGTGCCACGATGTAGAGAAGCCAAGCGTATTGCCGAGAATCGAGATAAAGCTTTGGGACATTTTGTTCAAAGGGCGCCCAAACAGCAGTTTGTGTGATTGCACCAAAGCCTTTGGGCGTGACGCCCAGAATGGTGAAGGGGTGGCCTTCCAGACGAATCGTCCTCCCCACGATTTGCGGCGAGCCGCCAAATTGGCGCTGCCAGAACTCGTAGCTCAAGATTGCGACTTCCGGACCGCCGACCACATTTTCCTCGGGCACAAATGTGCGGCCAAGGATGGCCCGCACTCCGAGCACGTTGAAGTAATTTGCCGTAACGTATCGCGCCGAGACGATGGAAGGTTCACCGTCGCTCGAAAAAGCAAGTCTTGCACCGCGATAGCCAGCCATTTCGGAAAACGCCGTGTTCATTCGCTTCCAGTCACCGAAGTTTGGCCAGGAGACGCCAGTGGAATCGCCTGTGGAACTTTGCTCTGTAATCCAGACTAATTGAGTAGCAGCCTGGTAGGGCAGCGGACGAAGGAGTGTGGCGTCGGCGAGTGTGAACATCGCGGTATTAGCGCCGATGCCGAGGGCCAGGGTTAGGACGGCGATGACGGTGAAGGCGGGATTCTTGCGCAGCATGCGGGCGCCGTAGCGCAGATCTTGCAAGAGCGAATCAAGCCATACACCGGCGCGGACATCGCGGACTTCTTCTTTCAATTGCTCGATGCCGCCTGATTCTAGTCGGGCGGCGCGCCGGGCTTCTTGCGGGGAGAGGCCTTGGCGCATCTTTTCCTCCGCCAGAGATTCATAGTAGGAGCGAACCTCGGCATCAAGTTCTTCGTCATTTTGTCGTTTGCCAAAGGCGTTTCGCAAGAGGCTTGTCATCCTCGAGAGTACGGACATGTTGTGTCCTCCGCCGGATTCGGCAAAATTCGCTTCATTCGTGCCTCAGCGCGATCATTGGATCCACGCGAGTGGCGCGCCGCGCCGGGATGTAGCAAGCGGCGAAGGCGATGGCTACGAGCACTGCAGCGGCTCCGACCAAGACGAACGGGTCAGCGGGCCGGACGCCAAACAGATTGTTCTCCAGGAGTCGCGTGAGCCCGAGGGCGGCGGCCATGCCGATTGCCACCCCAGTGAATACTACGAGGAGGCCTTCCCGCAACACGAGGTGCGACACGCTATGCAGAGTTGCGCCAAGGGCCATGCGTATTCCGATTTCGTGGGTGCGCCGGGACATCTGGTAACTGAGCACTCCGTAGATACCGACGGCGGCGAGGACGAGCGCCAGGGCTGCAAAAATCCCCAGGAGGGTCATCAGGAAGCTCTGCTCAGCGACCGAGCGGGCCCTGACATCGTTCATGGTGTCGATATGAGCGACCGGCTCTTGGGGGTCAACCGCTGCGACAATCTTTCGAATTTCGTCGCTGACGTCCACGGGCCCGGCAGTGCGCACGAGCAAGGAAGAGGCGAACCAGAAATTCGTCATCTGGTTCATTGTATCCACCACTTGAGGCTGAGGAACGTAAACGGTGGCGCGGGGCGGCTGGTCCAAGCCAATCTCTCTGATATTAGCGACGATTCCTACGACTTCGCGCGGCTTGATCTGATCGGACGGACCCTCACCAGCCAAAAGCGGTTTGCCGATGGGATTTTCACCAGGCCACAATGCTTGCGCGAGCGATTGGTTGATGACGGCGACTCTTGCGGAGTCTGCGGAATCGGAATCGGAGAATTCGCGGCCCCGGAGAAGCGGAATCGCGAGCGTGTGGAAATACTCCGGACTGATCGAGCGATATTCGATCAGCAACATTTCTTGCTGATCTTCGGTGTACGCCCCGTGGAGGAAAACGACCGTATTCAAGCCGCGCTCGAGAGGCGTGGCGGAAGCCGAAGCCACTGAAGAAACGCCGGGAATCTGGCGAACGCGGTCGATCACCTGGCGTTGAAAATTCCAGACTTGAGCGTTGCTGTTGTATTTTTCAGAAGTCAAAGACATGTGCGTGCTGAGCAGATTTCGGGAATCGAACCCCAGCGGGACGCGGTACAGGTGAATTACGGTCGAGATAAGCAAGCCGGCGCCTACGAGTAGAACGAACGAGAGAGCCACTTCGCCGGCGACGAACAAGCGCGAGAGCCGGCGTCCTGGGACACCTCCAGCACGCTCGTTACCCTTCAACGACTCATTCACGTCGACGCGAAGACCATGGAACGCTCCGACCGAACCGCACACGACGGCGACAAGCACCGAAATTACCAGCGTGAACAGAAGGACGCGCCAGTCGAAGGATAGTTCGCCGATGCGCGGAAGGTCGGCGGGACTGTTGGCCACGAGCATACGGACACTCCATACAGCCGTTGCCAGTCCTGCGATGCCGGAGAGAATGGCGAACAACAGGCTTTCGCACAGAAGCTGGCGGAAGAGCCGGCTGGCCGTGGCACCAAGCGTGGCGCGAAGGGCCATTTCTCTACTGCGAGTGGTGGCGCGCGAAAGGAAAAGATTTGCGACGTTGACACAGGCGATGAGGAGCACGAAGCCCACCGCGCCGAAAAGTACGAGGAGGATCGGTCTTACGCGACCGACGAGGGCCTGCTGGAGCGGGCGCAGACGCATACGAAAGGCGTCCGTCGGCTGATAGTAATCCGGATAAGCGCGAGAAAAATCGGCGGCAACACGATCGGCGTCAGCCTGCGCGGCTGCGAATGTGACACCGGGCTTGAGACGCGCTATGAAATGGTAATTTTGTCCGCGGTCGTGAGGTTGGCTGGAAAGCTGAAGCGGGATCAGCACCTCGGGATTCGAGTCGAACTGGTCCCCGGTGTCGAAACGAAATTCAGGCGGGAGAACGCCAACAATGGTGCAGGGGATTCCGTTGAGTATGGCCGAGCGGCCGATCGCTTGGGGATCTGTGCCGAACGCGCTGCGCCACAGACCGTTGCTCAGCACCATTACGCACGGGCCGCCGGATCGGTCTTCTTCCTCACGAAAGCCGCGGCCGAGCATGGGCTGGACACCAATTGCGGAAAAGAACGGGCGCGTGACTTTTAAGCCGCGTACGTGGACGGGCATCCCATTGGCGAGCAGATTGAAACCGCCCATCGAACCCGAGATGGCTGCGGGAGCATCCAGGGACTGGGAGTGATCGCGCCAATAAATATATTGTTGCGACTCGACAGCTTCGCTGGCCTGGCCGCTGGCGTAATCGATACCGAGAGTGACGACCTTCTCAGGTTCGGGATAAGGGAGCGGACGCAGCAGGACGGCGTTGACGACGGAGAAGATGGCCGTGTTTGCGCCGATGCCGAGGGCAAGAGTTAAAACTGCGACGGCGGTGAACCCGGGATTCTTGCGCAGCATGCGGGCGCCGTAACGCAAGTCTTGGAGCAGAGAATTGAGCCAGGCGCCGGCGCGGACATCGCGTACTTCTTCTTTTACTTGTTCCATGCCACCTAGCTCGATGCGGGCGGCGCGGCGGGCTTGTTCTCGGCTCATACCTTGGCGCATTTTTTCCTCGGCCAAAGTTTCAACGTACGAGCCTACTTCATCATCGAGCTCTCGGTCGTTTTGCTGCTTGGAAAAAATGTTTCGCAGGAAGCTTTTCATCCAAGAAAGAGTCGGCATGTTTTTTCCCAGCCTCCTATTCGTAGCGCAACGAAATCAGGGGATCGACTTTCACGGCTCGGCGCGCCGGGATGTAGCACGCCCAGAGCGCCACCACAATCAACATGGCTGATACAGCGGCAAACGTTATGGGGTCACTAGCCCTGACT
>DATNLR010000131.1:0-4291 GCA_035602755.1 Binatus sp. (SeqCode)
ACTCCACAAGTATCTGCAACCCAGACGCAACCCGAGGAAAACGAACCAAACAACGAATCACCGCAACTTCTTGGAAATATTGGTGGGCCCGCAAGGATTCGAACCTTGGACCAACGGATTATGAGTCCGCTGCTCTAACCAACTGAGCTACGGGCCCCACGTTTGTAACTGCCTGATTTTATATCATTTGTGAAAAGTGCGCAGGTGATTCGGGTGCCCGAAAATGGTGCACTGTAGTAAAAACGTAGTACTTTTTGAAAAGTCGCGCTCATTTTTCGCCGAGCAAAGCCCAACATCGCCGCACAGACTGGGGCCTCCGCTTCGAAGTCCACGCGATACCACTTTTGATGAACTGTAGTACTTTTTCCATCGACTGGAGCACAGTTTCCGTTGAGGCAACGTTTCAGGTGCGGCGTTCCGATTCTCTTAGATTCGCGACGGCGATTTTGGTTGCGTTCTCTTCTTTCCCGCTTCGCGGGTCGGGCGTTCTTACCGCGAGCTGAATTTACCTCATTGTTCGGCGGAGGTTTGTAATCAAGCGAGGGTCGTTGGTCAACAGGAATCAGGTCGCGCGGATAGACCGCATTCAAAACGTAGCCACCCTGGGTTGAGTTCCAATTTCCAGGACCGTTAATTTGCCAACCGGACTTCGACGGGAAAGCTCCGAGCAGACTTTCGACGTACAGCCCCAAGCTAACCTTTTCGGCCTCAAGGCGAATCATCTTTAGCGTGACGATAGAGCCCACGACACCAGCGGTGGGTGGGTACGTCAACGCGAAATCCATCTTCGCTTGGTTACCATCGAAACGGACCGGTGGGACACCGTTGAACACGTATATGCCTAGCTGCCATAAGTTGGTCTCGTCGGGTCCCCACAGTCTGTAATAGAAATCAGGTGGTTCGAAAACGATGAGCTTTTCGTCTTGGTCGGTTTCCTCGAAATCCTCTAGCCCCCATACGCCGATACCTACGCTCGGTCCGGAAGTAATGGGGTTAGAAAACGGCCGCGTCATTATGCCGAGCCCCTTTGGCTCACCGGTATTGGGGTCCCGACCCGAAATGATTCTGCCCTGATTCTCACTCGAGAATTGAGCAAACCCATCAACGTGGTAGCTCAACTTCGTGCGATTCTCAGCGGTAAATCCGGCGCAGTGGGTCCACTTCACAAGGTGTACTCCGGCTTTGTCGAACATCCCAGGATTAATGGCCTGCTTAAATAGGAATCCGCTACGTGCTTTGTGGTAAGGAGTAAGAACTGAAACCCCCCCACCGTTCAAGCTGATAATCTTTGTAATCTTGTACAGTGGCTTTTCAGCGGCGGGTCGGATGGCGACTGTCCACTTTGTGTCTGGCTTCTTAGGCACGGTTTCACGATTTCAACATATCATTGCGTGCCCTTAGTCCTCAATGCCGACGGGTTCCTGGATTAACGCCCTAACGGTCCATGTGGATTTTCAAGTTTCCGGTTACGCGACCAGGACTTGACCGCGTGGTCCGTCGATAACTTCCGGTTTGCCGACTAAAACCAGGACTTGAGAATGGCGCAGTTATTTAGTAGGTCGGTTTGAATTCCACAGGCTAACGAAAATGGAGGGCAACCGCTGCGTACATGATGGCGATTGCCCAAAGCCAAAGGAATATTCCAGCGCAACGAATGTATGTAGGATACAGAGGCTTCATGGGTACGTTTGAAAACGGAGACCATGCAAATTTCGTTTTCGCGTTCCTTCGTCCCCACGTCACCAGCCTGTCCGTCCTAAATACACACAGCCATCCACAAACCGCAAATCCGAGAATCATTACCACAAACCAGATGGCTTTGAATGTTGTCATGCACCTATCTTTTCGCCGAGTGCTTTCAGGCAGCCAACGCAATGCGAAGGATATTCCTCATGGCGCATCCTACTCCGCCTGGGCTAGTTTCCGGTAACGCGACTACACAGGAGTTAGCGCCACTCTCTCTGAAAATCTCCCAGGAAAACGCGTTTGCGGAGCGGAGCCAGACCGTAATTCGCCTCCGCAGTGGTACATTTGCGGCATGCGTGCAGTCATCGTTGTCGGCTTCGCGTTACTGCTTGCGTCGGTCGCCTCCGCGCAAACGACCGTCTCCTTTCCGACCGAAGATGGAGGTGTGATTTATGCGGATTCATACGGAAAAGGCGACAGGGGCGTGGTGCTGGCACACGGTGGAAAGTTCAACAAAGAAAGCTGGAGCAAACAGGCTCAAACACTCGAGTCGCATGGATTTCGAGTACTGGCTCTCGACTTCCGCGGCTACGGTAAGTCGCGAGGTCCGGGCGATTCTGACCCGTTGAGTGCGCCGCTCGAACTGGACGTGCTGGCCGCTGTTCGTTACCTGCACGAGAGGGGGGCGAAGAGCGTGTCGGTCGTTGGCGGAAGCATGGGAGCATCCGCCGCAGGGGATGCCTCGATCGCATCGCGGCCAGGGGAGATCGATCGTCTGGTGCTACTTGGAGGGGCACCCGACGGCTCAGCTGAGAAGCTCAAGTCACCCACTTTATTCATCGTTGCGCGCGACGATGCGAGCGGGGATGGACCACGTCTTCCCAGAATCCAGGAACAGTACAGCAGAGCGCCCGAACCGAAGGAACTCATCATTCTGAACGGCTCGGCGCACGCTCAATATCTCTTTGAAACAGATCAAGCGGAGCGAGTAATGAACGAAATCCTGCGCTTCCTCTCCGAAAGGCGAAAGTCCTGAGTAACGCATTACTCGGACAAGTGAAGTGCTACTTCACATCTCCGGTAACGCGACTAACTAGAGATCACTTCACATATTGATCGAGCCAATCGATCCAGTAGTGGTATATGTCGGATTCCCGCACGGGAGAATCGTAGGGAAAGTGCGCCGCCACAGGGATGGCGATGAATTTTACGATGACATCGTTGTCCTTCAGCGCGTGGTAGAGAAGGTAAGCGTCGGTGATCGATACGTTCGGGTCGCCGGTGTCGTGCAGGATCAACGTGGGCGTGGTGATGTCGCTGGCATAGGTGATGGGCGATTGTTCTGCGTAGGCTTTCGCGTACTCTTTTTTCCACGGCGAGCCGCCCCACCTGTAACGCATCAGCACGCCATCCTCCGAGAGACTATACCTGTCGATCCTGCTATTCCCCGCAGCGCCGGAAACGGCTGCCTTCCAGGTGTGGTAGTGGCCGATCAGCCAGGACGTCATGAATCCGCCGTAGGACCACCCGCCAACTGCGACGCGGGACGCGTCAATGAAGCCCTGCTTTTCGAGCGCGGCAATTCCGGCCATGATGTCGCGACCGCAACCATCGGCAGCGTCGTTCACGATGGCGCGTTGATACTTATTGCCCAGGTTGTCGCTACCTCGATAGTTGGGCTGAAAGAATACGTAGCCGTGCGACACAACCAGTTGGGTGAAAGCAAAGTCGGGATTGTCTGTGGTGGCCGCCATTTGCGGGCCGCCGTGAAGGTAAACAAAGAGCGGATACTTCTTTTCGCGAGAGAAATTGGGAGGGTAAACAACGGTGCCATCTTCGGCGAAGCCGTCCGGCCCTTTCCATTCGAAGGTGTCAGTACGGCCGAGGTCAATTGTCGCGATGTCATGATTGAAGTCGGTGAGACGTTTCGCTTTTGCGTCCGCCGAGGCGAGGTAATAGAGCTCAGTGGGTTGAGTCGGCGTGCCTCCGGCGAAAGCGATCGACAAGTCGTTGCCGGCGTCGGCGTCCACCCAATACCACCAGGAAGGATTGGCGTCACCCAGGTCGAGTTTTTTCGCGGCACCGTCGAGCGACTGGATCCAGATGGCGGTTCGCGTGCCGTCGTGGCCGCTGACAAGAAGCGATTTGCCATCGGGCATCCATATGGCGCGCAGCACATTTCGGTCAAGAGCGCGCGTGACATCCTTCCCTTCGCCGCCCGTTGAAGAGGTGACGAAAATCTCATTCTCATTGTTAAAGTCGCCGTCACGCGGAAACCAGTAGGCGATCTTTGAGCCGTCGGGCGAGAAGAAGCCAAAGCCTTCGAATAAAGTGCGCTCCGTCAGTTGGCGGATCTTGCCGCTGTCGACGTCCAGGATTTCTATGACCGTTTGATCGGAGTCGCCGTAATGCGGGTCGGCCTGCCGAGTGAAGCAGATCTGCTTGCCGTCCGGCGACCAGGAAAGCGGGGAGGACGGCGAAGAAGCCTGCGCGGTTTTTGACAGGCTCCACGCGCCGGAGGTTAGGCGCTTTGCTGCGCCGCCTGAGGCAGAGACCAGCCAGATGTGCGAAGGAGTGGGAGCGGCGGTAGCGAGAAATGAGTTGT
>DATNLR010000138.1:0-177829 GCA_035602755.1 Binatus sp. (SeqCode)
GTTCGCCGAAGAATCCCCTCCGCCTGTTACGGCGCCCAACACCTGCTTAGGTTTGCCTATTTGAGGCGGGCCTGAAGGTCAGAGCGGAACTTTTCGAGCTTCCCAAAACGAATAGCCTCGCGAATTTCGCGCATTATGTCAAGGTAAAAGTAGATGTTGTGGTGGGTGTTTAGGATGGCTGAGAGAGTCTCACCGGACAAATAAAGGTGTCTGAGGTATGCGCGAGAATAGCGGCGGCATACGGCACAACCGCATTTCTCATCAAGGGGCCTCCGATCGTTGGAATATCGTGCGTTTTTAATGAGCAGGCGCCCCTCGGAAGTGAACAGACATCCGTGGCGAGCGCTGCGCGTCGGTAAGACGCAGTCCATCATATCGATGCCCAGCGCGACATAATCAGGCAATTGCTGGGGATAACCTACTCCCATGAGGTAGCGAGGTCGGTCCTGGGGCAGACGCGCAGCTGCCACTTGCGTCATCTCGCAGGTAATCGCATGCGATTCACCGACAGCGAGCCCTCCGATTGCGTAGCCCGGAAAATTCATTTCCACCAGCCGATCGGCATTTTCGCGTCTGACTTGCGGGGACGTTCCGCCTTGAACGATTCCGAAAAGCATCTGCTTCGCAGGGTCGCCATGCTGCTGAAAATAATTCTGCGAGCGACGCGCCCAATCGAGCGTGCGAGCGGCAGCTTCTCGCGCGCGCTGTTCGGTGGAAGGCGTCTCGATGCATTCATCGAGAACCATTACGATGTCCGCTCCGAGTGCGATTTCGATTTCCAACGCTTTTTCCGGCGAAAGAAAATGCGCGGAGCCGTCGAGGTGAGAACGAAAGGTAATACCCTCGTCGGTCACTTTTCGCAGCTCGCTCAGGCTGAATACCTGATAGCCGCCGGAATCGGTAAGGATCGCTTTGGGCCACGACATGAAGGAATGCAAACCGCCCATGTCGCGAATAAGTTCATGGCCGGGACGAAGAAACAAATGATAGGTATTGGAAAGAAGAATCTGAACGCCCAGCGATTCCAGGTCTGCTTGGGTTTGGGCTTTCACCGTTGCCGCAGTTCCTACAGGCATGAACGCTGGTGTTTCGATGATGCCGTGCGGCGTCGTCAACCGGCCTAACCGCGCGCCGGTTGGGTCGGTTGCAAT
The DNA here is from genome assembly GCA_035602755.1 of Binatus sp. (SeqCode). Taxonomy (GTDB): domain Bacteria; phylum Acidobacteriota; class Terriglobia; order Acidiferrales; family UBA7541; genus Palsa-295. The sequence continues at coordinate 1,152 of DATNLR010000138.1, forward strand.
TACCTCAAACTGAAATTCCATCTAAGCGAGTCTATCAGGAGAACGCGGCCGTGAATCCCACCTTCACAATCACGTAGAGAAGCCAAACAACTACAATCGTGCCAAGAGCCTTGCCGAACGAAATCTTCTTTGGATTTGTAGCGCTGTAGCCAAACGACATTAGAAGCATGGTCCAGAAAGTGAACAGATCGAACGCAGATAGGAGCGTCTCCTGCCATTTTGGCGCGTCATCTGGAAGAAATGCGCCGGCATTGGCCGCCACAAGATGTTGAATATCAATCGTGGATGGATCTTTGAGAAATATGATTAGGATTCCCAATATTCCGCCAATGATACTTGGCACCCAGGAGTGCGCGACAATTGCGAGAGAGGTCGTAAAACTGATCTTGGCTCCGCCGATCAGGTTGAAAGCGGCCAGCAGTACAGCGGAAACGACTATCGCCACAACGAAAGTGCCTAAGACCACGCCAACGTACCCGATGATAGCTGCATATTTCGTCTGAGTTTCGAGCATCTGCTCACGCTGATCTGGGGTCATGTTTTCCATCTGTTTCTGCACGCGCGAATTTGCTTGATCCTGGCGTTCCATGAACCCGCGCCAGCCGACCCGCTGGCTAAAAAAGAAAATGACCAAAGTTGATACCAGCATGATCAAGACCAGCGGCAAAACCCACGTGGGGCGCTGCACGATCGATTCAAACGTAGGTTTGGGGCTGAAAAGAACGCCGAAAATTCGAGCCACGGAGCTCGTGGGCTTTGCGGGTTCCGGGGACGGGATCGCAGGGCTAGCCATCACTCTCCTCCACAATCAAAAAAGTAAAGGTTCGATCTAGATTCATTACGTTTGCGTTCGGCGATTTATTACCGCGGCGAGAGTGTACCGCGATTCCCGGGGATTCAAAACCTGTAGCGTTGGAATGAAAGCGACAATGTATTTGCAAGTGCGGGGACAAAAACGCCCCTTTACATCAAACAGGAATCTGCGGTACCGCGGCAATAAGTGCTTTTGTGTAGGAATGTTGCGGGGCGCCGAGCACCTGATCAGCTGGACCAATTTCTACGATCCGTCCTTTCTGCATTACGGCAACTCGGGTGGCGAGTTGCGCGACTACCGGAAGACTGTGGGAAATAAGAATCAAGGTCAGCGAGAATTCGCGCTGCAGGCGAGTTAACAACTCAAGAATCTGCGCGCCGACCGAAACATCCAGGGCCGAAACCGGCTCGTCACCGATCACGAGCTCGGGCCTTAAAATCAAAGCACGGGCGATCCCAACCCGCTGGCGTTGGCCTCCGGAGAATTCGTGCGGATAGCGGTCGAGGGATTCAACGCCGAGACCGACTAATTCGAGAATTTCCGTCACGCGTTTACGACGGTCCCTGCGCGAAAGATTAGGCTCGTGTACAGCAAGTGGCTCGCCGACGATTGCGCCGACTTTCATTCGCGGATTAAGCGACCCGACGGGATCCTGGAAAATCATTTGCATCCTGCGGCGCAAGGTCCGGAGGTCGGAACCGCGTGCTCGGAGCCAATTCTGATTGCGAAACAAGATTTCGCCGGAGTCCGGCTCGATCAGCCGCAAGATCATTCGCGCGAGCGTCGTTTTGCCGCAGCCTGATTCGCCCACAATTCCCAAAGTGTCCCCGCGTTCCAGCGCGAAGCTTACCTTGTCCACCGCGACAGTTCGGCGATTGGACTTCGTAAATGCAGCGGTAGAAACGGAGTAGGACTTCGTGAGATTGCGGACGTCGAGAAGCTTTTCGCTCTGCACGCTAGATTTTCTCGGCCGCGATATAAATTCCGGTATTGATCATGTAGATGTCCGGCTCTTCACCAGGCTTTACCACTTCGGGGGGTGCGAACCTCGGATGAAAATTGGCACCATCATCTGCCATTGAAGACTCCATCAACTGGCGGGCCTCGATATATTGAGGGTCCCCGCGTTTCCATCCGGCCACGTGCATCCAATGATCAAATGTGCGGGGATGGCCGCGCTGTTCCGAAGCAACAACGCGTAGTCCTGCCTGGCTAAAAATTCGATCGAAGTCACTTCGAGCCAGAGAGCGCGCGTGCGAGTTGTCGCGTATTCGTTCGATTCGATGATTCACTTCGCGAACCTTTGGGTCTTCCGGTACAAGGATGTCGAGCACGCCCACACGGCCTGCGGGCTTTAGTACACGCGCCATTTCCCGCAGCACACTCGCTGGATCTGAAATGTGGTGCAAGCTAAAACTGGTAACCGCCAGATCGAGCGAACGATCCCCGAATGGCAGCGCTTGGGCGTCGCCCAGAACGCAAACAAGATTGAAAAGTCCTTCCCGCAAGGCATTCCGGCGCGCCAATTCGAGGATTGCGGGAGTGAAGTCCAGGCCACAAACCCATTTCACACGGCGGGCAAATCTCAGTGCCAGTGTCCCGGGCCCACAGGCCAGATCTACCGCCCGATCTGTGGGAGCCGCGGATACAAGACGCGCGAGCAATTCCGCATCCGTAACACGATGCCTGACCGCATAATTACCAAAAACCTCCGCCGTGCTCGTGAATTGTTTACGTACGAGCGCCTTCAGTTCATTGTCATTGGCTGCGCACATGAGACCAGAATACACCTCGCACGATGATTTGAATCCGCCGGACGGCTATCCGGAACTGCGGCATCGCATTCCGTTAGGTGGTAAGGACACCGCGGAGCGAATGCGCAGCCTGGGGGCAGAGCGTTTAGCGCGGGAACTGTGCCTGGAATCGGAATCAACTTCCCACGTTCGAGACGAGGAGCGGCCCGCAGCAAGCCCTCCGTATACGGATGGCGCGGATGGCGCAATACTTCCATGGTGGGACCTTCTTCGACGATTCGGCCTGCATACATCACGATAATTCGATCGGCGACCTGCGCCACGACACCGAGATCATGCGTGATAAAAAGCAGCGAAAGACGAAGTTCCTGGCGCAGCGTAGCCAACAATTCAAGAATTTGCGATTGCACGGTGACGTCGAGCGCGGTGGAGGGCTCGTCCGCAATTAGAATTCCCGGTCCCGCGGCTAAGGCCATGGCGATCATCACACGTTGGCGCAAGCCCCCTGAAAGCTGATGAGGGTATTGCCGCGCGCGGAGTTTTGGATCTGCTAAAGCGGCTCGTTCGAGCGATTGAATTGCTCGGGAGTGAATCTGGTTTTGATTCGGACGATTTTCGTGGACGCGGATAGCTTCTTCAATCTGCGCGCCTACGCGCATCACCGGATTGAGCGCGGTCATGGGCTCCTGGAAAATCATGGCGATTTCCCGGCCGCGCAGCGCACGCATTTCACTGGGCGACGCGGCAAGAACATTTATTCCGCGCATATCTGCCGTGCGATCTCGCTCGTGAAGCCATGCTTCGCCTTTTCGGCGCGCTCCCGGCGGTTCCAGGCCCATCAGCGCCAGCGAAAGCATGGTTTTGCCGGAGCCCGACTCGCCGACAATGCCTAGAGTTTCCGCTTCGTCGAGGACGAAGGAGACTTCGTTTACAGGCCGCACCCAGCCGCTTTGGGTTGGCAATTCTACGGTCAGGTTGCGCACCTCCAGACGTGTGGCCATAAGAACATAATAAGACGCCGCCGGACGCGACGATGCCGGAATTTGCATTCGTGGTGCTCATACTGAGGTGAAATGCTGCGCGCCGATCCGGAATGCGGGCTCCCTTAGACCTTCGCAAACAGGCCCCCTCAGCGTTGCGCCAGAGGAATCACAAAGCGCAGGGCGGTATGCGTTGCGGAGAAGCGCACTACTTTGTTGTCTGTGAGCCCCGCGGATTTGCCAGCGTCGATCACATCGATTTCGCGAATGTGGGTTTGACCTTTGGGATAAACGACCCAAATTCCGCCGGATTTGCGAATCGAGCGAGAGAGAGATTTTAGTTGCAAGAGGTCTTCCTTGGCTTCGGCGGAAAAGAAAATCAGGTCCGCGTCACTTACCCGATCGCCGCGCGAATAGTCCGAAACGATGGCTTCTAGGTCTCGCTGGAATTCCGCGTCCTCCACACCCAGAACGGCCACGCGTTGGCCTGGCTTTATTCCCAGCTTTTCGGCGAGAGTGCGCTGGGAGTAATCCCGCTCCTGCGCGCGCGGTTTCGATGGATTTCTTGGAGGCATGGCGCGCAACTCTGGAGTCGCGGCGAATCATACACCTATTTACCTGGCTTTGAGGCTGACACATAATGCGCCATTCGCACGCGCATCTGCGATTCCAGGAGGTACCCTCTATGCTTCCGGGCCTAAAAGCGGCGCTGAACTACCATCCAATTTTCGTTCATTTTCCTATCGTGTTTTGGTTCGCCGCATTGCTGTTTGAGTTGCTGGCTGTGTGGCGCACGAGCGACGAGATGCAGCGAACGGCTTCGAGAATGCTTTATTGGGGGACATTGGCTGCGCTGGTGACGGTGTTGACGGGACTCCTAGCGGAAAAATCCGTTCCTCCAGGCGTGGCCCAGCGCGTGGTGGGAATTCATCAGGCCCTGATGCTGGTGTCGACAAGCCTCGCGGGCGCTCTTTGCATTTTTGCTTTTTCGGTGCGAAGAAATTTTACCGTTCAATTGCGAAAGGCGATGTTGCTGGGCCTGTGCGTTCTCGCGGTGCTGGTTATTTTTGGAGCCGATCGCGGCGCGCAGCTGGTTTATGAATATGGCTCGGCTGTGAATTGGTCAACCGCCGAGCAGCAAAAATAGGTTTCCGTGGGAGGCGGAGTGATGAAAAAACCTCGAGAATCGAAACGGATGAGCGACCATGCGGTGAAAGAAAGAACCGGCAAAACGTGGGCGGAGTGGTTCAAAATCCTGGACCAGGCCGGCGCGAAAAAATGGCAGCACAGGGAAATTTCTGCTTATCTCGGCGAGAAGCAAAAAGTAGGGCCTTGGTGGGGCCAGATGGTCGCAGTGGCATATGAGCACGAGCGCGGGATTCGCGAGAAGTATCAAAAGTGCGATGGAGAATTTTCGGCATCCGGCAGCCGAACGCTGAACGTGCCGCTTTCCAGGGCCTATGAAGCTTGGGCCAATGAGAAATCGCGACAGGGCTGGCTGGGTAGTTCGGAATTGGAAATTACCACGGCCACGCCGTCGAAATCCATTCGAGGAAAGTGGGACGGTGGCACTAGCCGGCTAAGCATCAATTTTTACCGCAAAGGCGCGGGGAAGTGTCAGGTGGCGGTGGATCACATGAAACTGAGCAGCAGCAAAGAGTGCGCAAAGATGAAAACTTTCTGGTTTGAAGCGTTAAATAGGCTGCAAAGCAAATTGCAAGGATAGTTTTTTTGGTAGGAGCGGGTCTTTGACTCGCCCCAGCAGAGGAATTAGTAGTCGTTCGCGGAGCCTTCGAGGAAGGCGCGCAGCTTGCGCGAGCGCGAAGGATGGCGCAACTTCCGCAGAGCTTTCGCTTCGATTTGACGAATGCGCTCGCGAGTGACGGCAAAGGATTGTCCCACTTCTTCGAGCGTGTGCTCGCTACCGTCATCCAGACCGAAACGCATCTTGATAACTTTTTCTTCGCGTGGCGTGAGAGTCTTCAGCACCGAGGACGTCTGTTCCTTCAGGCTCAGATTGATTACAGCATCCGAGGGCGAGACGACCGCTTTGTCTTCGATGAAATCGCCGAGATGCGAATCTTCCTCTTCGCCAATCGGAGTTTCCAGCGAAATTGGCTCTTGAGCAATCTTCAAGATCTTGCGCACTTTCGCCACAGGAATATCCATGCGCTTCGCGATTTCTTCCGAAGTAGGTTCGCGGCCGAGTTCCTGAACAAGCTGCCGCTGCGTGCGGACCAGCTTGTTGATCGTTTCGATCATGTGCACCGGAATACGGATGGTGCGAGCCTGATCGGCGATGGCGCGCGTGATGGCTTGGCGGATCCACCAAGTCGCGTAGGTGGAAAATTTGTAGCCCCGGCGCCATTCAAACTTATCCACGGCTTTCATCAGACCGATGTTGCCTTCCTGAATCAGGTCCAGAAATTGCAGGCCGCGGTTCGTGTATTTCTTAGCGATGGATACGACCAAGCGCAAGTTGGCTTCAATTAATTCTTTTTTCGCTTGCTCGGCTTCCGCTTCGCCCCGAAGAATCACCTGGAGGGCGCGCTTCAACTCGGTGGGGCTGACTTCGCTCGCCAGTTCAATCTCACTCAGTTCCTGGCGGCGATTTTTCAGATCTTTGCGCGCTTCGGCCTGCACCTCACCCTTAGAGGCTTCCACTCGCCGTTCGAGCTTCACCGTATCGCGCTCAAGGAAATGAACACGTTCGACCGTTTGCCGGATTTTTTCGATCAAGCGCTTCTTTTCCAGCGGATTAAAATCCAACTCGCGGAAGCGGTTGGACATCTCCACACGCGTACGCGCCAAGGTGTAGCGAGCTCGAAGATAGGGACGCCTTTTCGATCGAGGAATTTTTTGCAACTTGGCAGCCTGCTTCATAGCCAGCAGATAAAGTTTCGCTACCTTATCAATCTGCTTCAGAGTTTCTTTCGTCTTCTGCTCGATCTTCTCTTCGGTCAGCTCTTCATCGTCGAATTGGACGATTTCTTTGATCGACCGCGAACCGTTGCGAACGTCTTCGCCAACCTGGAGAAGCTCTTTCAAAATGAGCGGGGCGCGAGTGATCGTTTTCAGAACGAGCAACTGCCCGCGTTCAATGCGCTTCGCGATGGCGACTTCACCCTCGCGCGTTAAAAGCGGAACGGTGCCCATTTCGCGCAAGTACATGCGAACGGGATCGTTCGTCTTTTCCAGAGTCCCCGGAGTCAGATCCAGATCGCCATCTTCAGAAGCGGAAGAGGCGGGTTCATCTTTGACGTCGATGGCGTCGGTGGAATCCGCTGCTGCCAGCGCGGCCTTCGCGCTCGAAAGGTCTTCGTACACATCAATGCCATAGCGTTCGAAAGTTGAAAGAAGATCGTCGATTTCTTCTGAGGAATGCACCTCAGGCGGCAGGATATCGTTCACTTCATCATAAAGCAGATATCCGCGTTCCTTGCCCATAGCGATGAGCTGTCGTACCTGATCGTATTTTTCTTCAAGAGCTACCGTCACACTGCCTCCCTCTTACTAAAGCCGGCCGCACACTCAATTACCCAAGCAAAAATGGCCGGTACTAGACACCCCGGCACACCCTCGCGCATGTTGTGATAAACGCTTATTTTTCAGACGATTCTTCGTTGATGCCTGCGCCCGTGCTGCTGAAGCCCACACTGCTTCTCCCACAACAAGCTATATGATGCTTGACGTGGGCTTAACGTTTCATCCAAAACCTTACGAATATATAACATACAGGAGGTTCGGTCAATCGAGTGCCGTAACTCATTGGCCTGCCAAGAGTTTCTGCAATTCCAAGCGGCGCGTGATTATGCGTCGAAGTTCCGCGGCAGGAGGCTTCGATTCAAGTTGCTTCTGTAACTCCGCAAGTTCCTGTTCGAGGCGACGACTACGCAGCACGCCCAGACAACTCTCCGCCTCCTCCCAAGTATGCTCGGAGAAAGACTCGAAGAAAATCTCGAACAGAACCCGCCTGTCGCGTTCGTCCAGTGCTTCGGCAAAAGTAGATGGATCTGAGGGCTCGCCTGACTGGGCCAGAAGCAGCTCGAATATCTTCTCGGTTTCAAGACCGCGGTGCAGTCCCGAGGAAACAATTTCCTGGGCGAGTTTTTCCCGGAATCCGTTGGCTTCCGCCAACATGTGGATTAGACGGCGCTCGGCACCCTTCACGCTCGGCCCTAAGAGTTCGGCTTTTGGCTTTACTTCGCTGCGACGTTCGGTGGCGGCACGGCGGAGCGCTTCGCGCAAAACTGGCTCGTCCACGCGCAACTCAGAAGCGATACGCGTAGCCCACTCCGAACGCAGTAGCCTGTTTGGAAGCCGTTGCACGTATGGCATCAGGAAATTGAGGGCCAGCACCCTACCATCGGCAGTGGTGCGATCCATCAGCTTGGCTCGGCCAATCAAATAATCCAGATACGCAGGAGCTTGCATCAACAGCTTCTTATAGGCTTCAGCGCCTTGCTCCTTTAGAAATTTGTCCGGATCGGAGCCACCGGGGAGCGCGAGGACGCGAACGTCGAACTCTTTCTCAAGCAATAGAGTTAGGGAGCGCTCCGTTGCCGCTTGGCCAGCGACGTCTGGATCGTAGTTCACGATGACCCGCCGGGTGAAGCGGCCTAACAATTTGATCTGTGGATCGGCAAGGCTGGTACCGCAACTCGCTATCACATTCACGATGCCCGCACGCGCGACAGCGATCGCGTCCATGTAACCTTCCACCAAGACTCCAAATTCATTTTGCCGCAGAGCTTCTTTGGCTCGGTCGAGATGATAGAGGACATTGCTCTTTGAATAGATGGGCGTTTCGGGAGAATTCAGGTACTTGGGCATGTCGTCGCCCATAGCGCGTCCGCCGAATGCAATTACTTTTGAACCTTCATTGGCGATAGGGAACATAATGCGTCGGCGAAATCGATCGAAGAAGCGGCCGCTTTGTTCGCGTGATAGAAGACCTGAAACTTCCAGCAGTTTTTCCGGATATTTCTGTTTGAGAAAACGAAGCAACGCGTCTCCCGATGATGGCGCAAATCCCAGTCCGAACTTCATCATCGCCTCGCGATTCAGTCCGCGATCTTCGAGATAAGCGTAGGCGACCTTTCCCTCTGGACTCTCGTGTAGTTGACGCGCGAAAAATGCCGCAGCTTCGCGGTGCATCTCTACCAGGGCGCTTCGTTGCTGATTCTCGCGACGTTCTTCGGGTGAGCGCTCGCGCGGCTTGGGAATTGCGATTCCGCATTTCTCGGCCACCGTGCGAATCGCCTCAGGAAAAGTACATTTCTCGAGTTCCATGACAAATTTGAAGACGTCACCGCCCACACCACAGCCAAAGCAGTGATAAATCTGTTTCACAGGATGCACGTTGAAAGAGGGAGTTTTCTCTTGGTGGAATGGACAGAGTCCTGCGAAGTTTTGACCGCTTTTCTTCAAGCGAACGTACTCGCCGATCACGCGGACGATATCCGCCTGTTGTTTTACTCGCTCGGCAAATGACCCGGCTTCCGCCATAGTTTCTGAGTGATCCCGAAAATTCTGGCGCTGGTTCGCTGGGAACCTTTAATTTCGTAACTCGGCAATGGTAATCGCGGTGCCGCCGCGGTCTTCGGCTTCATGGCGCACCGTATCAACAAGCGGGTGCGTTGACAAAAATTCGGCCAAACCGCGACGTAACGCGCCGGTTCCGTGCCCATGAATGATTCGAACGCTGGGCAGACTGCCCAACGCTGCTTCGTCGAGAAACTTATCCACACGGCGAGTGGCTTCCTCCACCGTGCAGCCGATAACATTGATTTCTTCGGTAGCAGGTTCGTCGCTCTGCTGCGTGTGCACGGTTACATCCGACCGGCGTGCGGATGCCAGTCGATCTGCCTTTGCTGATTTTCCGCCATCGTCGATGCCCAGCACGTCCGAAACAGGAACACGCATCCTCAGAATGCCCGCTTCTACTTCCGCCTTTGCGCCATCCAGCCGGCGGAATATGAGTGGCTGTTTAAATCCTTTCACAATTATGCGCAATCCAGCGGTGAGTTGCTCTGGCGATACAGGCTTCGGGGGAATGTCGGTCCCCACTCCGAGATCCGCCTGCGAGGACGAGAGCGTGTCCACTACAGCCGCGTCCGTCTCGGCTCGCGCTTCCGACGCAATCTTCGACATTCGCTTCCCCGATTGCTTTTCTAATTGCGCGCGCAACGCTCGATCATGAATATCCGAGGTAACCTGGGCCACCTCGCTTTCGAGTCGCTTGGTTGTTTCTTGAAAGCTCTTTTCAAGTTCAGCGATGCGCTTTTTTTGCCGGCCAACCCATTCTGTTTGAAGAGCGCGTCGTTCGGTTTCCATTTGCGCGAGCTCCTCGCGCGCTTGGGCCTTCCCTTCTTCCATCTCATCGCGACTGCGATGCAGGTAGGTGATCAGATCGCGCGCCTCACGTGATTCGGGAGTAAGACTTGCCTGCGCATGTTCCACTACTCGTGAAGGTAGACCGAGCCTGCGGGCGATTTCAATGCCACTCGACGTTCCGGGCACGCCAACCAACAGGCGGTAGGTTGGACGCAAATTCACTTCATCAAACTCCATTGCCGCGTTGACGATCCCCGGCGTAGTGGAAGCATAAGACTTCAAACGATCATGATGTGTAGTGGCAATAGTTAGAGCATGGCGCGTCCGAAATTCTTCAAGCAACGCGACGGCTAGAGCCGCGCCCTCTTCAGGAGCCGTTCCGGTTCCCATTTCGTCCACCAGAATCAACGAGCGCTCGGTGGCCACCTCCAGCATGAATTTCAAATTGAGCATGTGCGCTGAAAATGTGGAAAGATCCGCGGTGATGGATTGCTCATCGCCAATGTCTGCGAGCAGACGATCGAAAATCGGCATTTCAGCGCGTTCGGAAGCGACCGGAATCGCCGATTGCGCGGAAAGTGCCGCGAGTCCCACGCTTTTGAGCGCGACTGTTTTTCCACCCGTGTTAGGTCCGCTGATCACCATGACGGTCTCGTCTCCGCCGAGATCGAGCGACATGGCCACCGCTTTGCGTCCCTGCGGTTTCAGGGTGGCTTCGAGCACAGGATTTCGCACATTGTGGAGGCGCAACAAATTCCCTGCTGTAAACCTTGGCATCGCGCAATCGAACTCGCGCGCGAAACGGGCACGAGCGAAAATTGAATCCAAGTGAGCCAGTCGCGCAGCAGCGGATTCGAGCGATCCGCCTTCCAGGCGCACCCGTTCAGTCAGTTCTTCCAGAATTCTGTTGATTTCGGCGAGCTCATCTTCGCCTAGTTGAACCAAACGATTGTTCAAATCGATGGCTTCGAGCGGCTCGACGAAAACTGTCTGTCCTGTTGCGCTCGCGCCGTGGACCACTCCGGGAACGCTTCGTCGTTCGCCGGCGCGAACTGGAATTACGAAGCGTTCGTTGCGAAGCGTAATGTAATCTTCGCCGCCGGGCTCGCCCCGGGAACGAAGAATTCCTTCCAGAGACTGATGGATTTTGTCGCGTGCGCGCGCCATGCTTGCGCGAATACGTTTGAGTTGCGGCGACGCTTCATCGCTGATCTCTCCGTTGGGCAGAACCGCGCGCCGGATGGCTGCCGAAACATGCCGAAAATCCACCAGCGCTGCTGCTCTTTCACTCAACCGCGGATATTTCGTTGCCTCCTCTTTAAACGTCTGCCGCACGGCATGCGCTGCGTCCATCAGTGATGCAACGTCGAGAAGCTCGGCAGTAACAAGAATCGAACCCCGCATGATCAAGCGACCGAGCCATGATTCAGGATCGGCGAGCGACCCGAAACCTAATTCAGAACCATCGCGCAAATACGCAACAGCTTCGCGCATTAAGGTGAACTCTGAATCAAGCGCTGCGGTATCGTGTTGAATCTCGAGCGCGAGCGTGGTCCGACGGCCAGGCGCACAGGTGGTGTGACGGCTGACGATATCTTTCAGCCGATCGAATTCCAGGAGTTGTTCTGCGGAACGAGACACGACTGCCTCCTATCGAATTGTAGTCCTGTTGCTGTGGGAAATCAGCGTGCGGGCGATTTGAAATAGGCGGCCAGTACATCGGCAACCTCACCAGGCGTCCCTGCCAACTGAATCAAAAGAGTTTGTTTCTCGATCCCCGGAGATTCCAGGGCACCCTCGGCTTGGCGAACACATTCGATCACCGGCTTCCAAAAATCCCCTAGAACCACCGCAGGTTTTTGGGGCATCACTCTTTTGTTCATCATTTCCCAAACGACGGCCAGTTCAACGAGCGTGCCCGTTCCTCCGGCGCACAGCACGTAACCGTCACCGCGATTGATCAGTTCAAAAAGACGATCTCGCCAACTCTGCACTCGTATTTCCTTAGGCAACCACCTATTTGCGGTGGCCTTGAAAAATCGCGCGGTAACGCCTATTGCCCGACCGCCCTGGTCGTGCGCTCCCCTTGAAACTGCTTCCATCACGCCGCCATATCCGCCGGTGCAGACAGAGAATCCTTTCCTGACTAGTTCAGCGCCCAGCTGTCGCGCCATGCTGTACTCCTGGTCTGATTCACGAGGACGCGAGCTTCCAAATACCGTGATGGTTCTAATGCGCCGCTTCATTTTTTCTATTTGGCCGCACAGAAGTTCCCAGTGTTTCGACCATGGCCACCGCAATTGCATCCATGGCCACCGTGGCATCGTGGCCCTGCGCGTTATTATTCCCGAAGATCGTGAATAGGAGGTGCTCGCCCCGGACGGTTGTCGCGTAGCCGGACATTGCTCGCACATGTTCGAGTGAACCGGTCTTAGCGAAGACTCGCCCAGACGCGGCTGTTTCCTTCATTCGATTTTCAAGCGTGCCATCCACGCCCGCTATGGGAAGTGTCGCGATGTAATCGGCACCCCACGGCTGTTGTGAGATGTAACGCAAAAGTTGAACGACGGCGCGAGGGGTCACAAGATCATCTCGCGAAAGTCCTGAGCCGTCTGAGAGAACAACATCGCCATCCGCGATTCCGATGGTCTTCAGAAAATTCTGTTCTACCCAAATTCCTGCCTCGGTTGAACCGATGCCTGCCTTTTCGCGCGCCACGGTGCGAAGGAATAATTCAGCATGGAGGTTTTGGCTCACTTTGTTAGTAACACGAATGCTTTCAAGAAGAGTCGGCGAAATATGGTCGGCAAGTACGAGTTCGCTGGTAGCTGGCGCACGATCGGCGTTCAAAGCGCCGGGCACCGTCCTTGCGCCCGCCGGAACAACCATCGGATCAAAAGGACGCGGTGCTTCAGAATGCCTCACGCGCACGCCACCGGTAACTTTAATGCCGCGCGATTCGAGGGTCTGCTTCAATCCCAATGCTGCCACCTCACCGGGATCGCTCATTGCGAAATCGAGTTTGATGGGCGCATGGCCCGCAGGAATTGACCCGCGCAACAGGACAAAGTTTTGTCCCGGTTGGCGAACCACGGAGAAATCGGGTTTCCCGTTGCTCGAAGCAGTGTTTAGTTCGTATGCAAAACTGCCGTTTGCCGCTGCCGGCTCTACCCGTAATGTGGCGGCTTCACCTTCACGGCCAGCGGGACTGACTTCGATGGAAAACGAGTTATCGTTGAATGCGAGCGCACTTACAGGCGCGCCGAAAGTAAAAAATAGATCGCCCACGCTCCAGCCTGCCGGATACGGATCGTAGGGGAAATAGCTATCGTCTGCGATGATATCTCCATCCACTTCTTTAAGTCCCTTGGCAACGGCCGCTTCGACCAACTCGGCTAAGGGCGCTTCGGGAGTACCTTCCTGTTTCACTTTCCCAGCGTATGGAAATTTCCGATTGGACAGATCGGGGTCCCCGTTGCCAACCAGAACCAAGTCGCCGATAAGCCGGCCATCCGGCCCGAGTAGCCCAGTCGTCTGCAAAGTTGTATGAAATCTAAAATCGGGGCCGAGCATAGACAACGCCAGCGCGGTAGTGAAAATCTTTGCATTGGATGCCGGAGTAACGAATTTATCAGCATTCAACTCGTAGAGAGTCTCTCCATTATCGCCATCTACTATCGATATTCCCCAGAAGGTCTTTTGTGCCTGACTCTGGCCAAGTGCGGCGTCCAGGCGGGCTCGGAATCTTTTTAGGTCTGGCCGGGTAACACCCGCGCTTCTTTTTGCGGGGACTTTCTTTGGGCTAGTTGTGGCGTTTTGCGCTTGCGCGGCACGCGCGCAAATACTCACCGCCAGTAGAACTACCAGAGCGGCGAAAAAAAAGCGATGTAGGACACTTGAAAGGGACTCGTTCATGTTGATTGTTCCAAATTGAAACGAGGCTGATTATATTAGAAAGCGCTGCCTGGCGGTTCCCTGCAGAAAGGTTGCGATTCTAACTCGAAACCCATATCATGAATGCACTCCATAGGAGGAGACGATGAAGAGCATTCTATCGGCTCTGTTGGTAGCTACCCTGGTAGCAGCTCCGGCGGTATTCACTCCCAGCGTGCGGGCTGATGACACTACAAAAGACGAAGACCGCATTGTGAGTGCAGGTCGAGTAGTAAAAGAAATTATGGATATTCCCGACAACATTCCGCAAAGTCTTATCGACAAAGCGGACTGCGTCATTGTGTTTCCCACCGTGCTCAAGGCAGCGTTTATCGTCGGCGCCAGCTTCGGTCGGGGCGTAATGACCTGCCGTCGCGGCGACGAGTTTGGCGGCCCTTGGGGCGCGCCATCCATGATGGCCCTGGAAGGCGCCAGTTTTGGGTTCCAGGCTGGCGGACAAGCGACCGATTTCGTTTTGTTGGTTATGAACGAGCAGGGTGCTAATGCAATCCTGGCTAGCAAGGTGAAAATTGGCGCGGATGCATCGGCAGCAATCGGTCCCGTCGGACGCGCCGCCGCGGCAGAGTCAGACGTCAGTTTGCGCGCGCAGATTCTAACCTATTCGCGATCACGCGGGCTTTTCGCCGGCGTCTCTCTGGAAGGTTCCACGGTACGTCCAGACAACGATGGGAACGAACGGGTGTATGGGAAGAAAATTTCGGCTAGAGACATCGTACTTCATAATGCCGTTCCGCCACCCCCGTCGGCTAAACTGCTCCTTGCAACATTGCGGAAACATTCACCGAAACACCGATCCTAACCGAAACGCATCCAAAAAAGCGGCTCTATTCGTCTTGCTCAAGAACGCGATCAAGGTGGAATCATGTAGAATGGGCCGCTTCCAAACAAAACAGAAATCGGGCCTAGCAAGACGATTCGAGCATCAGCTCTGAATCCATCCTCGTTAAGAAAGGTTGAACCGTGAAAAAGAAAATGATGGTATTCGCGCTTTGTCTGGCAGTTGCTTCTCCCTTGTTCGCTCAGAAGAAAGAAGGTGAACGACTGGATAATTCGGCCACCGTACTTCGGGAGCTTCTCGTCGGGAACAGTGGTCTCCCTACGAGTATTCTCGACCAAGCGGACTGCGTCGTCATATTTCCCAGTGTCAAGAAAGTAGCGATCGGAATCGGAGGCAGCTACGGCCGTGGCGTATTAATCTGCCGCAACGGCGGAGAAATGAACGGAGATTGGGGCGCTCCGGCGATGTACAAACTTGACCAAGGAAGTATCGGAGTACAATTGGGTTCGACGGCCACCGATTTCGTTTTGGTCGTAATGAACAAAACCGGCGCCGAGCAGATCCTGAACGGCAAGACGAAGCTCGGAGCGAATGCTGCAGCCGCTGCGGGCCCCACAGGCGCTCAGGCAACCGGATACAATGCCGCTGCGATGCATGTGGACGTTTTGACGTATTCGCGATCCAAGGGTCTTTTTGCTGGCGTGTCTCTGGAAGGCGCCACGATGGATTCCGATGATGATGCGAACAAAGCGCTCTATGGCAAATCGATCGGCGCGCACGACATCGTCGAAGGTGGCCAATCCGCTCCTCCGGCTGCTAAAACGCTGATTGACGAGCTTGATAAGGCTTCCGGCACTCGCAAATAGTTGTCCTGTGAAGTGATTCCGGGAGATTTTTGAAGCAGGCCTGGATATCTTCGAAACACGTTCGCTTGGGTACGCCGGGGATAGCATCCCCGGCGTATTAACCTCCCGCCAACCCCTCTGAATCTCGCACGATATTGACTACCTATAAAATATGACTTATAGTCGTATTCGCCCATCAGTCATCATTAGGAGACCTGCCAATGAAGTCCCCGATCGCTGTTCATTCCACTCGCCGCGTCAGGAATTTTTCCGTGTCGAATCGCCGTGAGCGTCGTCGCGTCGAGACTCGCGAGCGCATCTACCGTGCGGCCTTGAGAATTTTTGCCCAACGTGGGTATCTCGACACCACGGTGGAAGACATCACCGAGGCCGCCGACGTCGGCAAAGGAACATTCTTCAATTATTTCCCCACCAAAGAACATGTTCTGGCGACCTACGGCGACGAGCGTCTCGCCGCAGTTGAACGCGCTTTGAAAAAAGCCTGTGCGCCAAATCAATCGGTGCGACCCGTACTTAGAGAGCTGGCCACAGATCTAGCAGGACAATCGTCGGAGAGTCCCGACTTGCTGCGCTCGATCTTCGCGGCGCACCTATCGTGCGCGCCAGTGCGTGCGGAATTGCAAAACCGGCTGCAAAAAGGCCGCCGGCTGCTATCTGAAATCCTGGCAAAAGGTCAGGAAAGGGGTGAGATTCGTCGCGATTATTCTCCAGCAGATCTTGCGCGACTAACTCAGCTCATTCTCATGGGCATCACCATAGGTTGGTCGCTAAATCCGGATTTCGCGTTACGAAAATCGGCAGAAGAAGTATGGGAGCTATTCTTCCCCTGCATTTTTGCCAATACCAGGAAGAAGCGCAAGGCAACCAAGAAACTAAATGTCTGATTTATCGATAGTTGCAGGCGAGCGTTATACGATTTTATGAATCTCGCCGCAGCTATTTTCATCTTAACTTCTAAGAGAATTGGAGACTCCGTGAAACATAGATTGGCCCACATTGCCTTTATCATCACGATTGTCTGCACGGCACATGAAAAGCCACTTTGGGCTCAACTACCGGCTGGTCCAGTCACTGGGCAGACCGGAAGTCCATCTGCAAATTCCAGCACCAGCACAACCTCGTCGATTTACTCGCAGCCTGCGGCACCGCAAAGCCAAAGTTCCTTTACCGGCAGCGTTCCATCAAAATTGGTTCCCGGAGTTTTACCGATATCGCTCGAGGACGCCATCGCTCGCGGGCTCAAACAAAACCTCGGCTTGCTGCTGTCAAGCGAGGATGTGGGTTCAGCACGGGGAGCGCGTTGGCAGCAATTAAGCGCGTTGTTACCGAACCTAACGACCACAAGCTATGTGGACACGTCGCAAATCAGTCTGGCTGAGTTTGGGTTCAACTTTAAGATTCCTGGCTCAACGATTCCTTCGATCGTAGGTCCTTTTACCTATTACGATAGTCGCGCGTACGCTACGCAATCTGTCTTGGACTTAAAAGCTATCAATAACACGCATGCCGCAACGGAAAGTCTCAAAGCGGCACAACACACGTCTAAAGACGCTCGTGATCTGGTTGTCTTGGCGGTTGGCTACAATTACCTTCTGGCCATCGCCGACGAAGCGCGTATAGAAACAGCGGAAGCCCAGGTAAACACCGGCCAGGCGCTCTACGATCAAGCTTCCGACCAGCTGAAGGCCGGAACCTCGCCCGCCATCGATGCGCTTCGCGCCCAAGTAGAATTGCAAACACGCCAGCAACAATTGATTCAGTCGAAAAATGATTTAGCAATTCAGAAGTTGACCCTCGCGCGAGTGATCGGACTCGCCCCCGGGCAAGAATATGATTTAACTGACAAATCTCCATACGAGCCTCTGGAAGGCCTTGCGGTGGATGAAGCACTGAAGCGAGCGTACGCTTCACGTTCGGATTATCAAGCCGCGTTGGCCACGGTGAGGTCTGCGGAATACTCGCGACGCGCGGCCCAAGCGGGTTATTACCCCTCACTGGCGGCCAGCGGCGACTACGGCCTGGCTGGAACGGATTCAACCCTGTTTACTCACGGAGTCTTCGATCTGCGAGCGACGCTGACCATTCCGATTTTCCAGGGTAACAAAGTCCATGGAGATATATTGCAAGCCGATGCGCAACTCCAGAAAAGCCGCGATCAGCTTGACAACCTGCGCGGCCAGATTGACGCGGATGTTCGTACGGCCCTCCTAAACCTGGAATCTTCGGCGCAGCTGGTAGCCGTAGCCACGAGCAATGTTGGTCTGGCAGATGAGAGCTTGACGCAATCTCGAGATCGCTTTGCGGCTGGTGTCACCAACACGGTAGAAGTGGTGCAAGCGCAGGAAGCTGTAGCTAGTGCGCACGAAAATTACATCTCCGCTCTTTACAACTACAACTACTCGAAAATTTCTCTGGCGCGAGCGATGGGGTTCGCTGAAGAAGGCGTGAAGCAATACTTTAAAGGAAAATAATACATGCCACAGAACACGGAAGTGGAAGCACCTAAGAATCCAGCGGACCAAAGCGTCGCGCCTGCAAACACGTCTGCTGCGAGCGGTACGACATTGCCTTCGGAAACTCACTCTGCGTCGGAACCTCCTCCTTCGCGAGGGAGCAGATTCAAGTCGAATCCGCGCGCCCGGTTTTATGTGATCGGTATAGTTCTCGTGCTCATCGTAGGCGGCATATTCGCTTGGCGCTATTTTCAAAGCTACGAGTCTACGGACGACGCGGAAGTAGACGGCCATCTGATGCCTCTCAGCGCGCGCGTTTCGGGCTACGTTACAAAAGTAAATATAGATGACAATCAATACGTCACCGCCGGCACCGTGCTGGTTGAAATTGATCCTCGTGACTACCAGGTTGCCGTCGATCAGGCCAAGGCTGCGCTGGAAGATGCCCGAGCGACAGCGCTAGCTTCCAATTTGAACGTCCCGATTACGAATATAAATACTTCCAGTCAGCTTTCCTCGTCGGAGGCGGATATCGAAAACGCAAAGGCTGGAATCGCAGCCGCTCAGCAGCAATATGACGCTGCTCAGGCGCAACTTGCCGAAGCTCAGGCAAATAACACGAAAGCTCAGCTCGATCTCGGTCGCTACAAACAGCTTGTCGATAAACAGGAAATTTCGCAGCAGACCTACGACCAAGCAGACGCCGCTGCAAAAGCTGACGCGGCGGCGGTTGTAGCAGCACGCTCCTCGGCGTCGGCCGCGGCTCAACAGGTGACGCAAGCCCGCAGCAAGCTCGTGAACGCCGAAGCGGGGCTGCGTGAATCACAAACCGCACCGCGACAAGTTGCTACCTCCGAAGCGCGCGCCTTGTCTGCCGATGCAACGGTGAGACAAAAGCAAGCACTTCTCGATCAGGCCGAATTAAATCTTCAGTACACCAAAATCATTGCGCCAGTAAATGGTGTGGTCACCAAGGACGTAGAGGTTGGAATGAACGTACAGCCCGGGCAGCAACTGATGTCCATCGTTCCGCTTGAAGATGTTTGGGTCACAGCGAATTTCAAAGAGACACAGTTGAAAAACATGAGCGTGGGACAACGCGCCAAAATATCCGTAGACTCTAACGGCCGAACCTATAACGGACACGTCGATAGTTTTGCCAATTCCAGCGGCGCGCGCCTGAGCTTGCTGCCTCCCGAGAACGCCACCGGTAACTACGTTAAGGTCGTTCAGCGCATACCGGTAAAAATCGTCCTGGAGCCGGGACAAAACAAAGACCTTTCGCTGCGCTTGGGAATGTCGGTGGAACCGAAAGTTTACGTGAAGTGACCTCAGCGAAACCATGGCATCTGAGGCTTATCAACGTCCGCCAGTAAATCCCTGGATTATCGCGCTCACTGTTACGCTAGCGACATTCATGGAAGTGCTGGACACCAGTGTCGCGAACGTCGCGCTTCCTCACATTGCAGGTAGTCTTTCCGCCGGACAAGATGAGAGCACTTGGATTCTGACCTCCTACCTGGTTTCCAATGCCATTGTCCTGCCCATGAGCGGTTGGTTTTCCCAAATGATCGGTCGCAAGCGCTTTTACATGTCTTGCGTGGCGATTTTTACGATCAGCTCGTTCTTATGTGGACTTGCACCCAGCCTCGGCGCACTGATTTTTTTTCGAGTCTTACAAGGCGCAGGCGGTGGGGGCCTTCAACCAAGCGAACAGGCCATTCTTGCTGACACATTTCCACCCGCCAAGCGCGGGATGGCATTCGCGGTTTACGGCATGGCGGTCGTGCTTGCTCCAGCGATTGGCCCCACTTTGGGCGGATGGATCACCGACAATTTCGATTGGCGTTGGATTTTCTTCATCAACATTCCAGTCGGAATTATTTCTCTTCTTCTGACCAACCGATTAATTTCCGATCCGCCTTATATGAAGGAGGGAAAGCGTACGGGCTTCAAGATCGACTATATCGGATTGGGATTGCTGGCTTTGGGTCTCGGAACCTTGCAGGTGGTGCTGGACAAAGGCCAACGGGATGACTGGTTCGGATCGCATTTCATTGTAATCATGACGACCATCAGCGTAATCGCCTTGTTAGGCGTTTTGATCTGGGAGTGGTACCACAAGGATCCCATCATTGACCTTCATCTCTTTAAAGACCGCTCATTTGCCATAGGGAATTTGTTGATGTTCATGGTCGGCTTCGCGCTAATGTCCAGCACCGTATTGTTACCCCTATTTATGCAAACGATTATGGGCTATACGGCGGAAAAAGCCGGTCTGGCACTCATGCCTGGTGGATTCGCCATTCTGATCGCAATGCCCGTAGTAGGTTTTCTTCTCGGTCGTTATGACGCTCGAAGGCTTCTGCTATTCGGAATGTGCATGCTTTCTTTCGCCCTATTTCACATGACGCGGTTCGACACCGCGATAGATTTCCGAACTCTGGCCACCGCGCGTGTGTTCCAGGCAATCGGCCTCGCGTTTCTATTCGTTCCGATCAACACTGCGGCATACGCATTTATTCCGAGAAATAAATCGAATGCGGCCTCCGGTCTGATCAATCTTGCAAGGAATATAGGAGGCAGCATTGGAATTTCGCTTGTAACCACCATGCTTGCGCGCCGCGCTCAGTTCCACCAAGCCAGCCTCACCACTAACATTCACAAAGGCAATCCGAGTTTACAGGCCATGATCTCCACCACCACCCACATGCTGATGTCGCGCGGTTCGAGTCCTTATCAGGCTTCTCACCAGGCCTACGCGCTGGTGGCAAATACGCTCGATCAACAAGCGACTATGCTCGCTTATATTGATAACTTCTGGCTCCTCGCCGTCGCAGTGCTGGTCATGATTCCCTTTGTGTTCCTGATGAAGAAAGTTAAGCCCGGAGGGCCAATCGCAGTACACTAGGCTTTCGGGAGGGTACCGTGCAGGTCCGAACGATTACCGTCGAACGCGAGTACGGCAGCGGAGGCGCGCTGATCGCTCGCCGGCTCGCTGAACACTTGAGTTGGAAACTGTGGGATGAAGAACTTACCGCGGAAATCGCGCGTCTCGCCAAAGTGGACCAGAAAGCTGCCAGGCTGTGCGACGAACGCGTGGACCCTTTGGTTTACCGGCTGTTTAGGGTTTTCGCACGAGGAAGCTACGAGAGGGCGCTTCCTCTAGAGGGTATCTCTTCCAGATTCGACGCGGATCAGATGGTCGCCATGTTGCAGCAGGTGATTGAGGACGTTGCATCGCGCGGAAACTGTGTCATTGTCGGTCGCGGTTCACCTTACATTTTGCGCGCACATCCGAACGCTTTTCACGTTTTCATCTACGCGCCGCGAGATGAAAAAATCCGCCGCATCAGAACACTCGGGAAGAGTGAGAAAGAGGCCGCGCAACTGGTTTCCGAGGTGGACGCCGAGCGCGCTTCATTCATTCGTCACTATTTCGGCGCGGAGTGGCCCTGTCGAGCGCTCTACAACGCGATGATCAACTCGAAATTCGGAGATGAGTACGTCATTGAGATGATTCTGCAACATATTGCTGCGCTTGAGACATTCCAGACTCCGCAGGTTGCCGGTGTCTAACTTCTTGTCCCTGCTGTGTTTTCCCTGCTGGTACTGCGTCAACATGCCCGATTAAGAAGGCGCACAGACATAGCACCGAGAGAAGCATGGTGAACGCAGATACATGTTTTAGCTTAACGCCTCGCACAGGTTTGGGCTCCGCAAGCAAAATAAGAACATCCGGTTGTGGCAGCACCTCAAACTTCCTTACACTGCGAGTTCGCCTTTTCGCTTTCATTCGGGTCATTGCGTGATTCCCCCTTGCCAGACGAGCTGCATTTGCGGCGATTTCCAAGCCCTCGATGTATCTGTGCGTGTGCGCACGCCGAGCTCGTATTTGCGGCGCACTTTTTCCACGCGTGCGGCGATTTCCTTCCGGTAAGATTCGGGGATATTTTCATGCCTCCCGTACCATTGGCGATATTGCTTTGACAACTTTGGAAACTTCTCATCGAGAAAAGGCATGAACTGCTTCAACGAGGCGGGCATGAGGAATAACACGCGTCCCGCGAGCCATTGCGCGCCTGCATCTCGCGCACCGCGCGCGAGGGCGTCCAGGTCTTCTTCAGAGTCCGTTATGCCGGGCAGAATCGGCATAGCCAAAACACCCGCCGAAATTCCCGCCTCGCGAAGCTTGCGAACAGCCTCAAGGCGAAGATCCGGCCGCGGAGCACGCGGTTCCAGCATTCGTGCAAGGCGCACGCGTACAGTCGTAATGCTCATATTCACCGCGATTGAAGAGCGCTCCGCAATACGCCGCAGCAAATCGATGTCGCGAACTACCTGATCTGATTTTGTCGTAATCGAAAGACTCAGCCCCTCGCGTTGCACCATTTTTTCCAGTATGGCGCGCGTACCTCCGAACTCGCGCTCCGCCGGTTGGTAGGGATCGGTAGCCGTCCCGATTGCGATATGCTCTCCCCAGATTTTCTCGCTCGCGAGATCACGATCCACCAGGGCACCGGCATCCTTCTTTACATAAATCTTCGTCTCGAACTCGCCGCCATCAATATCCATGTATTCGTGGGTGTAGCGCGCGTAACAATACTTGCAGCCGAACTCGCAGCCACGATAAGGATTCACCGTCCAGCGGAACGGCACGTTGTCTGAATCGCAATGGTTCAGGATTGATTTGACGGGAAGAAGGAAATATTCCGTTCCGCGCTTAGCTTCAGCACGCAAAGAGGAAGCGGCGAGGCGTGCAATGCCGACCAGTTCCGTAGCGGGCTTCGTTCGGAGCGGTGATTCCGACTCTGTCGGAATCGGCTCCGGGGGCGCGGAAGCGTCACTCGGTTGCTCACAGGTGCCGTGGCGAGCGGCTGTGGGGAAAAGGGTGAGACTGGTCTGATCCGGATCTTGCCTTCGACGCCGGAGCGTCGCTGGAGTAGACCGGAAAATGGGAGAAGTGGCCATTGGAGCCTCGCCGTCACGAGTTGCATTCTATTCGCCTTTTGTTCGCTATGTCAAGAACTATTATTCGCTTTATTTTCGCCTGTACGCATTGCCAAGGCCGACGTGGAAACGCGGCATGCGAGTCAAATTCAGCGAGGGATTCCTTCCGCTATACTGAAATTGAACCCCCGGAGTGCGCCATGGCGGAAGTCGGAATTCTCATAATCGACGACGACGTAGTAAGCCAGCGCGCGCTTAAGAACGTTCTCGACTCGGAAGGCTGGCGTGTCCGTATTGCCCCTCTTGCTTCGCACGCCATGGCCGAGTTAGCTAGCGGCCAATGGAATCTCGTTATCGTGAATATCGCGCTCACCGATGTGCGCGGCCAACTTTTCTCCATATTGAAGGAACTAGCGCAAACAGAATCCAATCCAGCTCCGCAAGCTGAGAATCAGGCTCCTCCCAAGCGCATCCGCGTACTTTTTCTGGTCCCGCTGCTCGCTGCAAAGCACGCGCAGCCCGTCCTCGAACAGGAGGGGCTTCCCTACTCGCTGAAGCCGTATCACCTTCACGATTTCCTGGAAAAAGTGAGCGAGCTGCTGGTCGAATCGGGAGCGCTGGCCGAACCCATTCGCAGCATGGGAGATTTTTCTGCGGTCAAGAAACGCCAACGCAAAAATCACAATTCGCGCGATAGCCGCAGAGGCACCATGTTCGCGTCACGCGAGGATTATCAAATGTCGGAAGAAGAACTGGTCGAATTTGAGAAGCAGGAAGAAGAAGATCGAAAGAAGCGAGAGAAAGAATTGCACGATCGCCAGCATCTTGGATAGAGGCGAGTGCTACAGCTCAAATAGCATTTTATCCCTTCGATTCCGACCGATACGGCCGGACCTCACTTCGGTCGGGGGTCTCTGCCAACAGTTCCGCAATTGTCTTGTTGAAAATAGGATGCCGAACCTCTGCAGCGATCTCGGCAAACGGCACAAGTACGAATCGCCTTTCTGCCATGCGCGGATGAGGAATCTTCAGATGATCCGTGCTCACCACGCGGTCGTCATACAATAAAATGTCCATATCGATCACGCGAGGCCCTCGCGACACCCGCCTTCGACGTCCCAGCGAACGCTCAATGTCCAATAGGGTGTGCATCAATTGCGGGGGAAGAAGATTCGTCTCTGCTTTTATTACACAATTTAAAAACCAGCTCTTCGAACTTGTTCCAACCGGTTCGGTTTCATAAAGGGCCGATTCCTGAAGAAGGTTGACGCCAGGTTCGGCGAGAGCCTCGATAGCGCGGCCCATGTAGCGCGCCCGATCTCCTTGATTGGAACCCAGTGACAGATAGATTGTCGCCATAGCGGCAACCAATAATAAACCGTGAACGGACGAAGTACAGAGATTGTGTTCAGCTGAATAGTCCAGGTTGACGGCGAGGTTCATCTAGACCGAAGTGTTTATAGGCGAGAGCAGTAGCCACACGGCCTCGTTGCGTGCGGTCCAGCAGTCCTAGTTGCATCAAGTAGGGTTCGTAAATTTCCTCGATGGCATCTTCTTCTTCGCTTAGCGAAGCTGCGATTGTATTCAGCCCCACCGGGCCACCCGAATATTTCTGAATGATCGTCAGCATTAAATTGCGATCCACTTCGTCGAGTCCATGCTCGTCTATTCCAAGCATAGCAAGCGCGTCGCGGGCCACCGCGTCGTTGATGTGTCCTTTGGCGCGAACTTCCGCGAAATCGCGAACCCTTCGCAGCAAGCGGTTAGCAACACGCGGCGTGCCGCGGCTCCGGCGAGCAATTTCTCGCGCTCCTTCTTCATCCATTTTGATACTCAGAATTTTTGCCGAGCGCTGAACGATCTGCAGGATATCTTCGGGGGCATAAAATTCAAGCCGATGCACAATCCCGAAACGCGAACGCAAAGGCGCCATGATCAACCCGGCGCGCGTGGTCGCGCCAATTAGCGTGAACTTATTCAACTGATAAGGATGCACGCGCGCGCCTGGTCCTTGGCCGATGATCAGATCCACGCGAAAGTCTTCCATCGCTGGATACAGTATTTCCTCCAAGGCTGGCTGCAGCCTGTGAATCTCGTCCAGGAAGAAAAAGTCGCGCGGATCAAGCGAAGTGAGCACGGCCGTCACATCGCCTTTTTTCTCCAGGAGCGGTCCGGACGTGATCTTGATGGCTGAACCCATTTCATTGGCGAGGATCTGAGCGAGCGTCGTTTTCCCCAATCCTGGCGGGCCGTAAAGCAGAACGTGATCGAGCGCCTCTCCGCGATTTCTCGCCGCATCTACGGCAATTTTCAAATTTTCCTTCACACGCGACTGCCCAATGAAATCTTCCATGCGCTTGGGGCGCACGCTGGCCTCGATGCGCGCGTCTTCGTCCAGCGCCTTCCCCGAAATAATGCGATTTCGCCCGTCGGTTATCTTCTCTGCCAAAGAGTCCTCGTCGTTATTACCAATGCAGCGTGCGCTCTTGCGTGAGAAATTTCAATCATTCCTCTCGGCCAGCACGAACAGCCTTTTTCATAGATGTACCGCCCAGGATCTGAAGCGCAGCGCGCAAAACTTCCTCAAAATCGCTCGTGGACCTTATTCCGGCCTTTTCAATAGCGCTCTCCACCGATCGCGTGTCATAGCCAAGGTTCACCAACGCCGAGGCAACATCCGATTCCAGTTGCGAGCGCGTTGCGGGCTTTCCGGCTTGCGGTACATCCACCACCGCCAGCTTATCTCGCAATTCCACAACAATGCGTTCCGCCGTTTTGCGCCCTACGCCGGGAATGCGGACGAGTTGAGCTAAATCGCCTGTGCGCACTGCTGGAATTAGTTCTGCGAGGCTCATGCCTGAAAGAATTTTCAAGGCCAGCGATGGTCCTACACCAGAAGCGGAAATCAGCAGCTCGAAGCATTGTTTTTCACGGGCCGTAGAAAAGCCATACAGCGCGAACTGGTCTTCTCGCACGTGGGTATGAATCAGCAGTGTCGATTCGCTGTGAATAGCACCCAGGCTGGAAAATGTAGAAAGGGGAATAATCACTTCGTAACCCACTCCTGCCACATCAATCAGCACCACATTGGGACGTTTTTCAATCAGCTTTCCGCGCAGTGATCCAATCATATCGAGCGATTATTGATTAGCCTCGCTAGAGTGTCAACGCAACTCCATTCCCGACCCGGGCTGTGCGATGGCATTGGTAATGAAGCTAAACGTGATTCGTCTGACTTTCGGGAACTAATAGGCGCAATCGTCCGTACATGTAATCAGCTATCGGCGCACTTCGGCGCGCGGGTGTCCATTCGCGGCCAACTTGGGTGTCCTCGCCAATCCGTGCTTCCAGATAAATCTCAGACTGAAACGATCGCTTAATCTCATCGCATACGAATATTCATAAGAGCTTATCTTTTCGCAAAAGTGTCACGGTCCATTGTTCGAAATGGGGATGAACACTGTTCGTTTTCGCGCCACATGAGAATTAGAAAACACAAATGAAAATAATTGCGAATTTATCGTCACCCTTGCTTTCGAGGCGATTACCGCTACGTCTAAGTGCGTGCAAGGGGCGAGTGAGATTCAAAGTCGGATTTAAGGAGGAACCAAAATGTCGCGTCGCAAAATGAATTGTGTGCTAACCGTACTTGCGGCTCTGGCGCTCGTGTTGTCAATCGCAACTCACACAACCCCAGCGAAAGATGCCAAATCGACGGTCACCCCCATCGTCAAGTCGGATGTAAAACTGCTTAAACCGGCCACTCTGGGTGGTTCTGACCTTAAGGCCGGAGATTATTCCGTGACCGCTGATGACGCACACGCCAAGTTTTCAAAAGGCGGGAAAGTGGTAGCGGAAGTTCCCATCCAATGGAAAGACGAAAGTAGCAAAGCGAAATTCACCACGGTCGTCGTGGATGGAAATCAGATCAAGGAAATTCACTTCGGTGGAAAGATGAAGTACGTGGAGGTTACTCAATAACGAAAAGCGAAGATCCGTGAGCGGGCAGCAGCCACAATGGCTTCTGCCCGCCTTCTTTCAGATTCGGAAAACTTTAAAGACCCCAGGGGAGAGCCGCTACCGCCGCGAACGATCCTGCCTCACCGCTTCATCCACCAGAGATTCCAGTTCGCGTCGGGTCAAATTGATGCGCTCTGTTTCCACAGTTTCGGAAGTAACCGGTGATTCCGGACCCAAATTGGATGCCGTTTGCAAACCGTAGCGCGCGCGTGCCGCAAATAATTTTTCCACGTCGCATCCTGACAAAAGCACTTGTTTACCCAACATCTGTGTGACGAGCGCGACGCGCGCGAAATGCTCAGTAGTTTCCATTCGGAAGAAAGCCTTCAACAGATCCGGGCCATAGGTCACCACTCCATGGTTTGCCATGAGGATAGCGTCGTAGCCCTCCACCAATGGCTCGATTGCTTCTGTCAACTCGGATGTTCCCGGGGTACCGTAGCGAGCCACCGGAACGCATCCCAGCGAAAGCACCAATTCGCATAACAAGGCTTTATTGAGAGGAATGCCTGCGGCGGCATATCCGGTCGCGACCGGAGGGTGCGCGTGGCATACAGCGTTTATGTCTGGACGCTGGCGATAAACCAAAAGATGCATACCCAACTCCGATGAAGGGTTCCGCCGACCATTGACCTTCTTGCCTTCCAGATCAGTCACCACTAGATCGTCCGGCGTCATCATGCCCTTGCAAAGCCCCGTTGGTGAAGTGAGGACATGATGAGGGTCTAGACGAAGCGAAATATTTCCATCCGTCGAAGCTACATAACCGCGATCGTGAATCCACCGCCCCACAGCACAAATATCGCGACGGTGTTCCTCTTCGGTCTTCAGAGCGCCCGGCGAAATGGAATCAGGATACATCGCTGCCTCCACGTTAAAAGACTTGGCCAATCAATTCAGGCGTAAATCCCGCGAAGCCTCAGTGCGCGCGCAACACGGTCAATCGCCACAATATAAGCAGCGATTCGATTATTTACTTTGTGTGTTTCGGCAAAGCGTACCACCTGTTCGAAACTATGGTCCATCACGTCTTGCAGGCGTTCGTTCACTTCATTTTCCCGCCAGAAAAACCCCTGGCGATCCTGCACCCATTCGAAATAGCTCACCGTAACCCCGCCCGCGTTTCCGAGAATGTCTGGAACAATAAAAATCCCCTTGTCCTCGATGATAGAGTCTGCGTGCGACGTGGTCGGTCCATTCGCCCCTTCGCAAAGAATCTTGCAATCTACACGACCGGCATTTTGCGTCGTAATCTGATTTTCGGTAGCGGCTGGCACCAAAATATCGCAGGGATGAAACAAAACTTCCTGCGCTGTCATTTTGGCTCCCCCGCCCGGAAATTCAGGTAGAGGTTTGCGCTGGCCGTAGACCCAGTCGATTACCTTTGGAATATCGAATCCGTTTTCGTTGTAGAGTCCCCCGTGAATGTCTGCGATACCGATAATTTTGTAGCCCGCTTCGTGCATTAGCGTTGCAGCTTGTGAGCCGACGTTGCCGAAACCCTGAATAATCACGCGGCAGCCTTCGCGTTTCATTTTCAGTTTTGCGAGCGCGTTGTTGCAACAAATCATTAACCCCCGCCCGGTGGCTTCTTTGCGTCCCTGCGAGCCACCCAATTCGAGCGGCTTGCCGGTAACCACCGCCGTGGTCGCCTGGCGTACATGCATAGCATATGTATCCATTACCCACGCCATGGTCTGCTCATTCGTGCCAATATCCGGCGCTGGAACGTCGCGCTCGGGCCCAAACCATTCGCTCAATTCAGCGGTGTAACGCCGCGTGATGCGCTCAAGTTCGGTCTTCGAAAGCTTGCCGGGATCGCAAATAACTCCGCCCTTCGCGCCTCCGAATGGAATGTTTACCACCGCGCACTTCCAGGTCATCCAGGCGGCTAGCGCGCGAACTTCATCGAGAGACACGTCCGGGGCGAACCGTATGCCACCCTTCCCTGGTCCACGAATCGTCGAATGCAGAACGCGATAACCGATGAAAACCTCTAGTCGTCCAGTGTCAAGTGGCACCGGAATGTAAACCGTGATTTCTTTACTAGGGTACTTCAGATAACGATAAAGCCCGTCTTCCAGCCCCAACTTCTGCGCCGCAAATTCAAAGCGGGCCTCGGCGGATTTATAAACGTTCAGTTCTTCCTGCGAAACCGCTGACATGACAACCTCCAGAATTGCTCGACGGCTATGAATTTAATTATAAGTCGCCTCGGCTTCCCTTTACGACAGGAGAGCCTCGTGCAGCACCTCGAACGGCGGCGGCCAGTATACGAACACGGGCAAGGCGGCGCAAGAAAAGCATTTTGGTTTAGGTTGGCGGCCAGATCACAAATCTTCTAATGGCGCGGTGGAGGTTTTACAAATTGGTCAAGCAGAAGCCGGGCTAGCCGCCGTTGATCGTGCCGTACAACTCCACGGTCATGGAGCAGATCGCCGGTAACATAGCGAAGTTTCATGCGGTCCAGTTCATCAAAGGAAGGATCCACGGGCTCGGCATACTGCGCGCGGTAACGACGCAGCAGGCTCGAGGGAACACGCGAACGGTTAATCACCACAAAATCGAAGAGATCTTCGCCCGTGTGGTCGTAAATTGCGCGGATATGGTCGGCGACCGAGTAGTGCTGCGTCTCTCCGGGTTGCGTCATCAGATTGGCAATGTAAACGCAAGTGGCGCGCGAGCGTTTGATGGCTTGGATGACTTTCTCAATCAAAAGATTCGGAATGATACTGGTGTAAAGAGAACCCGGCCCCACAAGAATCAAATCCGCGGAGCCAATCGCTTCCAAAGCCTCGGGGAGCGCCCGGACTCGCCGAGGCACCAACCGCACCTTGCGAATGGATTTCCGCGAGCGGGAGATGTTTGTTTCACCGTGGACGATCTTTCCGTCCTCGAGTTCCGCTTCCAACGTCACATTTTGGGCGGTGGAAGGGAAAATCCGCCCGCGAATAGCCAACACCTGCGCAGACACTCTTACTGCTTCCGGAAAATCTCCGGTGACGTTTGTCAGTGCGGTGAGAAAAAGATTGCCGAAGCTGTGCCCGGCCAAACCGCGTCCGGCAGGAAACCGGTACTGAAACAATTTTCCGAGAAGATGTTCGTCTTTCGAGAGCGCGACCATGCAGTTGCGAATGTCGCCAGGAGGCAGCACACGATACTCTCGGCGTAGGCGCCCAGAGCTACCGCCATCATCCGTCACGGTTACGATGGCCGCAAGATCCGAGATTGGCCGGCCAACTTTGTCCTTTTTCGAGGAGGCCACAAATTCTTTCAGCCCACGAAGCACCATGGAAAGGCCGGTGCCCCCACCTAGAGCGACAACGCGGACGGGCCGTACAGGTTGGTTCACTGAATTTCGCGGGTAGCCGAAGACTAGTTTGCGGATCCGTCTCTCTCCGGGTAAAGCAGCTCGGTAAAGCGCGGGTCTTCCTGCAAGAAGGAAAAATCCTCGTCATTGCGAGCGTGGTAGCGATTCTCGGGACGCAATTGAATTGCAACCTTTAGGTTTTGCATGGCGGATTCCGCCTCGCCGGTCAGACAATCAAGGGCGGCCATGGCGTAAACGATATGGTCCGCTTTGGGCGCCGCTTTTCGGGCGCGGTCCAGATGCTCGCGCGCCTCGTCCCAACGACCAAGATTCATCAGCGCGACACCCTGCGTATAGTGTTCCTCGGCCGACTTAAGCGGCGGAATCGGCGGGCGGGTGATTCGCTGCTCGCAAATGCGCATATGGACCTGAGCCCGGTCACCCAATTCTTTGCTGGGACCTTCCAGGACGCGTTCAAGCGATTGTTTGGCGCGCTGGAACTTTTGTTGCTGAAAATGCTTCAAACCCTCCTCGTAGAACTTCAATTGGGCTTGTCGGGCGGGCGCGTCGGGGTCCGGTGGAGCAACAATCTTTTTCTTGGATGCCTTCATCACCTTCTTTTTCAGTAGCTTATGGCTCCCCTGCGCATTCGCTGAGGTGCGTACGGTGCGACGCTTCACTGGCACCCTCCGGAAGAAATCATACGCGAACATAGCAAAGTCCCCGAGGCGCGTCAATGCACGGAAATTTGCCTCGAAATAGCCTCCGCCTACAAAATGATGTAAGTAGCTCCTAGTTTTGCGTCTTTAGAGCCGCAATTCCCCGGCATTTATAGCGGCGTGAACATATATAATGCTTCCGGGGCAGGTGGAGGAATCATTCATGAAGCAGATGCACCGCATGATCTCGGCTGGTCTTCTCATTGGCTTGTTTATCGGAATTCTCGCCGTGCGCGCGGAGGACCCCAAAACAGAAATGGTCAAATTTCCGAGCGGTAAAGATACTATAGACGGTTTTCTGGCCGTCCCGGAAAAACCCGGCCGCTACCCCGCCGTCATTGTTATCCACGAATGGTGGGGATTGAACGATTGGGTAAAGGAGCAAACGCAAAAAATCGCGGACCAGGGCTACGTAGCTTTGGCAGTTGACCTTTACCGGGGAAAAACCGCGACCGACCCGAATGAAGCGCACGAATTGATGCGAGGGCTGCCTCAGGACCGCGCCGTTCGCGACATGCAGGCCGCCTACGATTATCTTTCCGCGAGAAAAGATGTCAACGGACGCATCGCTTCAGTCGGATGGTGCATGGGCGGCGGTTATTCCTTGCAACTTGCGATACATCAGCCGCATCTGGCAGCTTGCGTGGTTAATTACGGCGCGCTACCCACCGATCCCAACGATCTCCAACAAATTGCTGCGCCGATTCTCGGGAATTTTGGCGCACAAGATCACGGAATAACTCCAGCAGACGTCAAAGCTTTCCAGAAAAGTATGACAGGCATAGGCCGTTACGTGGACATCAAGATCTATGACGATGCAGGTCACGCTTTCGAAAACCCAAATAACCAGACCGGCTATCGACCGGAAGACGCTGCGGATGCCTGGGCCCGCACGGTTGCGTTCCTTAAGAAAGCCCTGAGATAAAAATCCGTCTTGCCAGCGCAGCTTATGGCAGAGTCTCCTGACGATAGAGTTCCGACGTGTGCCACACCGTTGCAACCACAACCATAAGGCCCATAACGGTTATCGCAATTACGCCGGCGAAATTGAGGAGTCTCCAGGACACTCCGGGCACTCTCATATTTGGACGAAACCACAGGACGAAGTTACCAAGCGTCAGCAAAACTCGGATTTCCGTTGGCCCAAACTTGGCGAAAGAAAGCCGGAAAATTCCGAGCGTATAAGACGCTAAGTAAGTCTCAATTGAAAGAAGTAGGAAAGCGATGAGCATCCCCATGGCAATCCTCCAATCGACATAGCTCGAGAGTCCGAGGCCAGTCATCAAAAATAATGCTCCAAACGAGTCAACTATATGGTCAACGTAAAAACCGTAGCGAGGGCGCTGACGGTTTCTTACCCGCGCCAAAGTTCCATCAAGACTATCTCCAAACCAGTTCACCACCAGGCACACTGTAGCTAGTAGCAGTCCGATGGGATGCCAGCGCGCTAATAAATAACTGCAGCCTGCCAGAAACATGGCTGCGAATCCGAGAAGAGTCAGTTGGTCAGACCTAACCCACGAAGGCATGCGGCAGGCCATCCAAAGCAATGCGTTCCGTTCCAATCCTGATGTCACGCTCTGTTGAATACGAGTCGCATTAACAAAGTTCTTCCTGGTTACTTGCGTTCCCTCTGCACTTGGGCTCTCACTAGGTTGTTCGGAAGAAAGTCCAGTATCGACAGCTGTTTCTGTAAGCTTCATTATGTTTTCCTTTGAAAACGACCGACGTAAGCGCCACTATGCGTCGCTGCCAGACCCAAACTCAATGCCCTGGACCTCAATTCAGATGGCCGGAACATCATTTCGTAAAGCTCTTGAAATCAGTTGGTTGAGGAGTATTCTCCATTAGAGTGAGACCGTTGGGACACTTGCCTTGACTGAGCCTGAGCGCGAACCACAGAAGCTTCGTTTCGGCGTTTGAGTTCGACACCGCCAGCGGCGAGTTGTATAGGGATGGGAAAGTCCAGCCTCGGATTCGAGAACAAGGGCTTCAAATATTGCTAATGCTTTTGGAACGCCCCAGGGTCCTTGTAACGCGAGAGGAGCTGCGCGATCGCCTTTGGTCGTCTGATACTTTTGTCGATTTTGATCACGGCTTGAATACTGCTATAAATCAGTTACGTAGTGCGTTAGGAGATTCGGCGGCGAATCCTCGCTTCATACAAACCTTGCCTCGCCGTGGCTACCGTTTTATTGCTCCGGTTGAAGTCATGCTGAACTTGAGCCCACAAATTGCGCATGATTCGACGGCTGCCGACATCGGAGGTTCGGATCAATCAGAAAGAACTGCGTCGCGGGATTCTCGCTCATCAATATTATTGAGCGATGCTCGTGAACTACCTTCTGTCTCTAGAGGGTTAGTGCTGATTCTATTTTCCCTGATCCAAATAATGTATCTCACCTTCTACGTCCTTGTGCTAACGCGACTTTACCAAGTCGAGTCAATCCTCTCGCATCCACAAATTCCATCTCTTTCAATCTTGATTGCGGTAATTGTTACTGCAGCTATCGGCATACCGATTCGACTTTATCTTCTCGCAGCGACGGCGTTCCACTATGGTGGGTTGAACACTAAATTCAGGAAACTTTTTCCGTTTGTGCTTCCTCTCGACGAACTCTGGGCTCTTGCTCCCTTCTTAATTATTCAACGCATAGGTTTCGGCTTGGCGTTAGCTGCGACCGCCGCACTTCTGTATTTGCCATTCTCCCAGCGGTCTCTGCTGCTCATGGGTTTCTTAGTCAAAAAACCTTTGATCGAACAGTGAGTGCAGCCCGACGCCCCATTCGCTGTGTTAGAATATGGATAAGTCAGTAGGCCCGTAGCTCAGTTGGCTAGAGCGCCACCTTGACACGGTGGAGGTCTGCGGTTCGAGCCCGCACGGGCCTACCATCCATCATTGAATCTACTTAGTGACAACCGATACCTCGTCGCCCGATTGGTGTAACTCGTCACCGATTGCCCTATTCTCGACAAATAGATGTGGAGTTTGGCGTACCGAAACCATTTCCATTTGGTTCGACTGTCTTGAAATTAGGTGTTTTTGGACCGCACAAGATCAGGCCGGGAGGTTCATCCGGTGCAACAGATCCTCGAATCGGTGATCGGAGCGCAAGGGATCGACTTTCGGTTCGACGCTGAGCATGGCCATCGCCCTCGCCCGTTCTTCGTACGCCTTTTCGAGCCATTCGAAGGCTTGATCCCGATCACCTAAAGCTAGATAGACTTCTGCAATGCTATAGGACGAAACATACGATCTCACTGATTGTTCTTTCAGCTGGTCGAGGATTTTCTGTGCCGCCGCCTTATCTCCTACCACACCATAGGCGTGTGCCAGGAGCGCAACGTAAATATGGCTTCCTCCAGAAATCTCACTCGCAGCTCGAAGCTCGGTGATGCCTTCCGAAAGAAGGCCATGCTGCAAATAGGCTCCCCCGAGCCAGGCGTGCGCAAGCACGAAATGCTGGTCCATCTCAAGAGTTTTTCGCAACTGTTCGATTGCTTTGTCGTATTGGCGCGCGAAGTAAAAGCACCATCCAACCCCGGCATTGAGGATCAGAGAGAGTGGATCGAGTTCTTGACCCTTTTCCATCTCTGCCAGACCTACTTTGAAACGTCCCATTGCGATAAGAAGATTTGCGTAAAAGAGGTGGCCTGTTGTGTAGGCTGGGTTTCGCTCGACGACCCGATTGAATTCCTTCTCGGCGCCCGACCAATCCCAATCGTAGTAGAGCTTGACGTATGCCAAAGACGCTCGGGCCTCGGTCAGTGATTCGTCAATTTCGAGGGCCCTCAAAGCCGCAGCTTTCGCTTTCGGAAAGGCATCCCGCGGCGGAGCGTAAGCGTAATAGCCGAGGGTGTTATACGAGTCGGCGAGACCTACGTAAGCCAGTGGGTAACTCGGGTCCTTCTCAATCGCTTCCTCGAAATGTTCGATGCCCTTCTTCACTCCATCTGCCGTCCTCTTATTCCAATAGAATCGGCCGCGGAGATAGTCCTGATAGGCCTGTGCGTCATGCGTAGGCATCTTCCTCAGACGCTTTTTCTCATCGCCGGTCATGCTGAGCCGCAATCTCTCGGAGATCTCATCCGCGATCTCTTCCTGGACTGCCAGAAGATCGGCCAGTTTTCGGCTGTAATGCTCACCCCAAAGTCGCCACCCATTGGCTACATCCACCAGCTCCGTCCCAATAGTCAGAGAATCACCCCGCTGGACTACCCTTCCTGTCAGCACGGCGCGGACGTTGAGTTCATTGCCGACCTTCTGCGGATCCAGAGATTGGCCTTTGTACCGAAAAACCGTGCTTCGTGCCATGACGCGCAGTTTAGGCAAGTGAGACAGGCTGTCAATGATGTTTTCCGTAATGCCGTCACTCAGATACTCGGTATCCGGATCGGCGCTCGCGTTTTCGAAGGGTAGAACGGCGATCGAATCAAAAGTCTTGCGAGACCGGGGCGGGCGTGGGGTTGTTCGACCGGAATCGGTGTCGCGTTTTAGCCGCAACAGATCCGTGCGCAGCTCCGCGGCTGTTTGATAACGCAGTTTGCGATCCTTCTCCAGCGCCTTCTGAATGATGTGTTGGAGCTGAGCGGGAAGATTCGGATTGAGTCGCATAAGGGCGGTTGGGGTTCGGTTGAGTATCGCATCATGAATGACCGCCGTCGTTGCCCCGGGGAATGCCTGACGACCTGTGGCCAATTCGTAGAGGGCAGCACCAAAAGAGAATAGATCGGTGCGGACGTCGATCTCTTCTCCGCGCGCCTGCTCCGGCGACATATAAGCCACTGTGCCGATCGCCACGCCCGGACTGGTCAGATGCTCTTCGCCCGCGCCAACAGTTGGCAGTGCTGATGCACCCGTTGCGACGGCTGCCTGCCTCGGTAATTGTTTTGCCAACCCGAAATCCAGAACCTTCGCCTGCCCCCGCCGCGTGATGAAGATATTTGCTGGCTTAATGTCGCGATGAATGATTCCCGACGAGTGTGCCGCATCGAGAGCATCAAGAATTTCGATTCCCCATTCAAGAATTCTCTCAGGTTTAATTGCCCTACTTTGTATGACGTGTTTCAGAGTCTCCCCGTCGAGAAACTCCATCGCTATGAAGTGGTGTCCGTCGTGCTCATCGATGTCGTAAATCGTGCAGATGTTCGGATGGTTCAGTGCGGAAGCGGCGCGCGCCTCGCGCTGAAATCGTTCGAGCGCTTGACAATCATTGGCCAAGTCTGTTGGCAGGAATTTCAGTGCGACGAAACGACCGAGTTTTGTGTCTTCGGCCTTATAGACCACGCCCATGCCGCCACCACCGAGCTTTTCGTGGACACGGTAATGCGAAATGGTTTCCCCGATCACGGACCGCAATCTTAGGCCGCGCCCCGGGGCAAGTCAACGCAGCTCACCCAGATTTCAAAAACCATTTCCTTTTTAGCTCAAGCTCTCGAATTTCGAAACGGTCGAACGAAAAGAAATTGCTTGCGGCCCACACACGAACCTCTTTGAAGCTGATAGCTAGTTCAATGCTTGCGACCTATTCGGCTAGATTCATGCGGTGCAGCAGATTCGGGAAACGCGGATCCTGACGCAGCGAATCGAATCGCGGATGAGGCGGTTTCTTGGGTGCTAAACCAGGTTCAACCGTATGGTCATTGGGCAGCGCGAGACTGGAAAGGGAACGAAGATTCTCGCCGAAGCGCGATGCGACGGCTTTTGAACCCCGGGCGTCACTTGACAATCAGTGAGGCGCAAGAGCAGGATGACCACGAAGAGCGACAGGAGTCACTCCGATGTTACTTAACATTTCGATTCTTACTTGGGTGTTCGTGGGTATTCTGCTTGCTGTTGTCTACGTCATGATGTCCTTTCGCCGCGTCGGTCCGGCGGAAGTTGGTCTCGTTCTGAAACGCGTTTCGACACGTAAACTGTCTGGCGACAACGTGATTGCCTTCCAGGGCGAAGCTGGTTACCAGGCTGATCTGCTGTTGCCGGGAATGCGGTGGAAGCCCTGGCTGCTCTATGAAGTCGAAAAGTTTCCTTGGGTTCAGATTCCTGCGGGAGAAATCGGTGTGGCCATCGCGCAAGTCGGTGCCTCGTTGCCGATTGGCGCAAAGTCGGCGGTTTATAAGAAGTCTTTTGGAAATTTCGCGGACCTTCGCTCGTTCGTCACCAGCGGTGGACAAAAGGGAGTACAGCGACCCGTTTTTCCTCCCGGGACGCTTGCGCCTATTCATCCCGTTGGTTTTCTCGTAGTGACCAAAAGCCAGGCGTACGGTCTCCCGATCTCTCCCGAGCTGCGCTCACGATCGGGAAACGGAGGCCGGCTCACTCCCGAGGCATTCGGCCTGAGGCCGGAGCAGCTCGAACTGGTACGCATTGAGCCAACTCCTTGCGGCAAAGACGGCGCGCTGATGGACTTGGTGGGAATTGTGACCACCTACGAAGGCGATCCGCTCCCTTCGGGAGACATTGCCAGCCGTCTGGGCGGCTTCTCGGACATCGACAAGATGGAGAAGGATAAAGCCACCGACGGTGACGTAATTGAAGTGCTGCTCGGCAATAAGAATAATTTGCACAACAACTATCAGGACTATCAGGCATTCCTGGACAATGGCGGGCGCATCGGGCTGCAGCACGACCCGCTTCTCTACGGTGCTTACGCCCTCAACCCTTTTCTCGTGGCCGTCGAGCGGGTGTGGATGCTGGTGGTACAGCAGGGACAGGTCGCAGTTATCAAAGCATACGTAGGCCTTCCGACGCAGGATATGTCTGGCTCGGATTTCAAATTTGGCTCCCTTGTCCGTCCCGGCCACCGCGGCATTTGGGAGGAGGCCCTACGCACGGGGAAATACCCTTTGAATCCGCGATGCTATCAAGCCGAAATTGTGCCGACCTCGATCCTGACGCTGAATTGGGCCGACGCCGTTTCTCAGGCTCACAATCTCGACGCGCAGCTTTCGCAAATCGTCGCGAAGAGCAATGAAGGTTTTATTTTCCACATCGATTTGCAAGTGCAGATCCACGTTCCTGACACGAATGCGCCTCGAGTGATTTCCATGGTCGGGACGATGATGAACTTGGTCAACGAAGTTCTGCAGGCGGCTGTGGGCAATCATTTCCGCGACAAACTCCAGAGCATGCCCGCGATTCGATTCATTGAAACCCGGCAACAAGTACAGGAAGAGGCATTCAAACACATCAAGGACCAGCTCGACCAATACTGCGTGGAGACCCGAGGAGTTTACATCCAGGACGTTATCCTTCCCGATGACTTGGTCAAGGTCCTTACGGAACGAGAAATCGCGAACCAGGAGATCGAGACCTATAAGAAGCAGCGCTCCGCTCAAGAAGAGCGCATCGCTATGGAGAATTCCAAGGGCACGGCGGAGATGCAGGCCGATCTCGCCAAATCCAAGGTCGGCGTAGACATCAAAACAAATAATGCGAATGCCCGCACGGAAGAAGCTCGAGGCGAGGCCGAATTCATTCGGCAGACGGGCACCGCGCGCGGAGCCGAGGTTGAAGCGGTGGGCCTAGCGCGCGCCCGCGGTTACGAAGCACAGGTACGTGCACTCGGATCGAATGCGACCGCGCTGGTGAACGTCATTGCCGCACTCTCGGAGGGCACGTCGAAATTTGTTCCGGATATTCTCGTTACCAGCGGATCGAATGGCGGTGGTGCTCTGGACGGTCTGGCAGCTACCGCGATGCGTTATCTCGGTGGAAATGGCGGCAATGGAGCTGCCGCTGGCAAGTCTCCTGAGGCCAAGGGCGGGCCGCTGCCGAGTGGCCCTACCACAAAGTCAGGCAAGGATTAGAAGGTTCGCTTGGTAACGCCAAACCTTGGCGGCAGTCCGACAGGCGAATCGTAGCGGACCCAACCTGAAGCGTCCAGCTGTTCCTATCCGGTGTAAATACGAACGTAACCGGAAAGTTGTGAATGACATATTACCTTACGGAAGGATGCTTACTTTTTGATGCCACGTTGTTTCCGAGGGCAATTAGAACAACTGTGGTCCTCTCACCGATTTCTTGGTACGACAACGAACTGGATCTCGCAGTCTCTGTGAGGAGCGCAGAGGATTTTCCGGCGAAATGAGGAAACAGGCTTCTATTTCAAGATAAAAAAGAGCTAGCTTTCACTGTGTCTTAAACAGCGGGTGGTAAGTTGGAATCAACACTCCGAGCCGGCCATTTCTTACGCAGTGGGAAAGACAAGCCCAGTAGGACGGTGCCGAATAACAGCATGCTGGAAGGTTCTGGAGTCGCCGTCGGCGAATCAACCAAAAACTCTTGCCCGTAACTCCCAGTAGGCGTGAGAACTTCCCAACCGTTTCCGCGGAATCCATCTTGCACGGCCGCCAATGCGTCGCCCATCAGCGCATCATTTTGGACATACGGACTGTGTGCGCCCGAAAACGACCAGATGGCCCATTGCAGCTGCGCCTGCTCGTTTTGGTTGGTAGTCGATTGCATCTGAGTAATGAGCCAGGCCATCTCCAAATAAGTTGTCTGGTTTTCCATGCGCGTCGATGCGAAGTCCGCACTCGGAGAGTTCAAGCTCATGATGTTGACATTCCAGCTGGTGTTTCCATATATCTCGTGATTGAAATCCACGCAATAAAACAGCGCGCTTTTTCCGTTTAGAGTTCCCTGGTAAGGCGGAATTCCATAGCCATTATTCGCGAAGGCGTAACCACCGCTAAAATAGACCGTTCCTGGAATACTTCCTGCACGTGCTGAGGGAAAAACGAGTAGTACTAATGGTAGTACCCAGTACGCCTTTTTAAGAGCTCTCAAGATTTCTCCTCGATCAGACGCCTTCTGAACACACGCTGCACTGGTTCCATACTTGCAATCTATTGGCCAGCCATCTGTAAAGGCAACTGCCACGCAATCAGCGGGAGGATTTCAGAACTGGAAGACTATGAGGAAAAGCTCTTCTTCTTATCAGGCATCTGTTTGCAGCTAAACGAAATCCTTCCTTCATCTGTTTCGGAAGTAGAGCAATTTTTGTCGTAAGATTTTCCGCCAAATTCTCGAAATGAAACACCTGCAGAGCAGAATATTTCTGTGAGTACTATGCCCACCTAGGCCTATCGTATTAGCCCTGCCTTCTGTTCCACACTCGCAAACAGAAATTCAAAACTATTGTTTAATCACGTCGCCGCCCTTCATCACGAATCGGACGCTCTCTAAAACGCGCACGTCCGCGAGAGGATCTCCGTCCACCGCGATAATGTCCGCAAACTTTCCGGCCTCAAGGGTACCGACGCGATCGGTCCAGCCAAGCAAGTCGGCAGCATTCACCGTCGCAGCTTGAATGGATTGCAGAGGCGAAAGACCGAGCTGGACCATGACCGCAAATTCTCGCGCGTTCAAGCCATGGGGATAGACGGCGGCGTCCGTACCGAAAGCTACTTTCACGCCGGACTTGAAAGCGATGGCAATGTTCTGACGCGCGATGGGTAAAACGATCTTTGCTTTTTCAATCATGTTTGGCGTGAGCCCTATCGTCGAAAGGTTCTCCATCAGCCAATCGCCCAAATAAAGGGTCGGGACTAGGTACGTTCCATGCTGCTTCATCAACTGAATGTCTTCTTCATTCATGTAGCTGCCA
The DNA here is from genome assembly GCA_035602755.1 of Binatus sp. (SeqCode). Taxonomy (GTDB): domain Bacteria; phylum Acidobacteriota; class Terriglobia; order Acidiferrales; family UBA7541; genus Palsa-295. The sequence goes on from DATNLR010000138.1 coordinate 41,697, forward strand.
TGCTCTATGGAATCCACCCCTGCCAGCACTGCGTTCTTGATTCCCAATGCACCGTGCGCATGCGCCGCCACTTTGCGTCCCAGCCCGTGAGCTGTGTCCACAATCGCTTTCATTTCTTCAGGACTATATTGGGCCAGCGCCGGATTATCGCCTTCCGACAGCACCCCACCAGTAGCCATAAATTTGATCACATCGGCGCCGTATTTTATGTTCTCGCGAACTTTAGCAGTCACGCCGTCGACGCCATCCGCTACGCCGTCGCTGGAAAAATTGAATTGCGGTGCAAGAAAATTTTCGTCACCATGGCCTCCCGTGATGCTCAGCGCCGGACCGGAGGCAAGAATCCGGGGGCCCATCACTTCTCCCGCCTTAATAGAATCGCGCAGGGCAATATCGGAATATCCATTCGCTCCCACATTGCGCACAGTCGTAAAACCTGCTTCCAAAGTCACACGCGCATTGTGCGCGCCAATTAGCGCCTGCCGTGGGTAGGAAATATGCAAGCCCGCCGGACCCGCCATATAAGGCGTGTAGGTGAGATGCGTATGGCAATCGATCAGCCCGGGAAGAATTGTCGAGTTTGAGAGATCGATCGTTTTTGCGCCCACCGGGACTTGGCTGGAAATATCCGCAGCTTTTCCGATGGCTTTAATCCGCTCGCCTTCGATCCATATGATTTGGTCGGTGAGATAATTTCCCGTACGAACATCCAGCACTTTGCCCGCATGGATTACAATTTCCGCAGGCGCTGTGATCTTAGGTGTTTGCGCCCCGCACAAATCCGCTAACCAGAAGCACAACAACAACAGCGAGCCCAGACGCTTCATCTAGCCCTCCCGCATGAGGCGAAAATGTAGAACATTCCGTGCGTGCACGGACCCTCTCTTATCTGACCAAGTTCGCGGTGGGATTGTAACGCGCTGGCCAGAATTGCCCTTAGCTTTTTTCATTTCATCCCTCGAATATCTTGAGCCAAAGCCGGTCATTCGGCGTTGGTATCTACAGAGACAGGCGGCGCCCAGCATTACTGAGCGCCACGGTTGACAGGCGCATTCTATGATGTATGATTATGCAGTGGGATGAATAATCACGCATAAGGTTGAGATGGGCGCGCATAAAAGGTTTCGACAGGGGCAAATTTTGAAGTTACTCGCAGGCTCACCGGTGGCCAGCCAGGACGAGCTACGGCGCCAACTGGTGCACCTGGGCGTGCGCGTGACCCAAGCTACCCTCTCGCGCGACATTCGCGAGCTCCGCTTAGTGAAGACTGCCAATGGCTACCGGCCGCTCGCTGCTGCTGGAGCCGAAGAAACTTCTCCAGTCGCCGCCCTGGCCCGTGCGGTAAAGGAATTTTTGCTCGACGTGCGACCCGCGCAAAACATGCTCGTACTCAAAACCCCGCCCGGTGGAGCTCAGCCCATTGCCGCAGCTCTCGACGCCGAGCGCTGGAAAGAAGTTGCCGGCACTCTGGCAGGTGACGACACCGTTCTGATCGTCACCCCGTCCCGCGCGGCGTGCGCCGCAGTCCAGAAACGCATCGAGGAAATGCTGCAATGAACGACCAAGCAAAAATCGCAGTCGTGGGCGCGACCGGATACGCCGGATTTGAACTAGCCCGGCTGCTCCTGCGCCATCCTCATATCGAAAAGCCTGTATTTTTCGTTCGTGGCGAGCACGCGAATGTTCGTTGCCTTACAGAAATTTTCCCTCCGCTTCGCGGCTGGGGCGAAGCCCGTTGCGTGCCTCTCTCCGCCGAAGCAATCGCCAAAAGCGGGGCGCAGCTTGTTTTCCTGTCCACGCCCCATGAAGCTTCGCTGGAAATAATTCCTGAGCTCCTCGCGGAAAATCCCGAGCTGCGCATCGTCGACTTGAGCGGAGCCTTACGTTTTCGGAATCCGCAAACTTTTGCTAATTGGTACAGGCTCTCGCCGGCTGATTCGGAAACACTTTCCGAGGCGGTATACGGCTTGCCCGAACTTCATGCCGACGCTTTGCCGAAAGCCCGCTTGGTGGCTAATCCAGGTTGCTATGCAACTTCTGTGATCCTGGGCCTGCGTCCTCTTGTAGAAGCTGGGTGGCCCAATGCTTCCCGCGGCATCGTATGCGATTGCAAATCCGGCGCGAGTGGCGCGGGCAAGGAACCCAAGCGCGAAACTCATTTCGTTGAAGTGAATGAGAATTTTCGCGCCTATGGCGTGTTCACTCATCGCCACACACCGGAAATTGCCGAGCATGCCGGCCTCGCTCTCGATGATTTTATTTTCACCACGCACTTACTACCAGTGGAACGCGGAATTCTTTCCACCTTGCACGTCTGGCTCGCACAACCGCGCACCGCAGACGAAATCCAGTCGCTTTATCGTTCGTTTTACGCAGAACGCTCTATGGTTCGTGTTTTGCCGCCGGGCCGTTTGCCCGAACTTCGGCACGTAACACACACGAATTTCTGCGACATCGGATTTGCGTTGGATCCCTCGGGCGAGCGCCTTGTGATTGTTTCTTGTCTCGATAATTTGGGCAAAGGCGCGGCCGGCCAAGCGGTTCAAAACATGAACCAGATGGTCGGTTATCCAGAAACTGCGGGGTTGCTATGAGACTGGTTATAAAAATTGCAGGTGCTCTCCTTGAAAGTCCGGAGACGGTGCAAAAAATGGCGCGGCAGATCGGCGAACTCGCGCGCGCTGGAAATGAAATGCTGGTAATTCATGGCGGCGGGAAAATTTTCACCGGGACGCTGGAGCGCATGGGAATCTCCAGCCACTTCGTCAACGGACTGCGCGTCACTGACGGCGAAACGCGCGACGCCGCCGTGATGGTCTTTGCAGGCCTGCTGAACAAACGTTTGGCAGGCGCTATTTCGCTTGCGGGTCAAACCGCTATCGGCATCAGCGCCTCCGATGGAGCCTGTTTTCTGGCTGAGCCCATGCAGGTCGGCGAGCGTGAAGGAAGCCTCGGATTCGTCGGCTACCTCACGGAGGTAAACGTTGATTTTCTGCGCTCACTCTGGCGCGCGAAGATGGTCCCGGTCGCTTCTTGCCTCGGACTTGGCTCCGATGGCGAACTCTATAACATTAACGCCGATCACATGGCCGCAGCGGCCGCCGAATTCATCCAGGCCGACCGTTTGATTTTCCTCACCGATGTCGCGGGCGTCCTCGACGGAGAGAAAGTCCTTCGCGCGGTGCGAAGTGGCGAAATAGAAGATCTCATTCGCCGGAATAAAGTCTCCGGCGGAATGATTTTGAAGCTGGAAGCGGCGAAGCGTGCCCTTACCGGCGGGGTTGGCGAGGTGCACATCGTCGGCGGAACAATTCCGCGTTCCTTGTTCACCGCAGCGAATGGCTCGCGCCGCCTCGGCACGCGCGTCCTTCCCACCATTCATGCCACTCCACGAATCGCCCAGGGAGCTCCCCGCTAGAAATGGCCAAGAAGAAAATCGCGTCGAGAAGATCCGTGTCCGCGGCCCACATCCGCGCGCAGGAAGCGCGACATTTGATGAACACCTATAAGCGTCCGCCCATCATCTTCACGCACGGGCGCGGCTGCCGGCTCTACGATTCGCAGGGACGAGAGTATCTCGATTTCCTGGGAGGAATTGCCGTTAACGCTTTAGGACACGCTCATCCGCGCCTCGTTCGTGTGATTCGGCGCGAGGCTGGCCGCGCCATTCATCTTTCCAATCTTTTTCACAACGCGTATCAGGGCCCCCTCGCCGCCAAGCTTGCTGATTGGTCCGGCCTTAATCGTGTTTTTTTCACCAACAGTGGTACCGAAGCGATCGATGGTGCTCTGAAACTCGCCCGGGCATATGCGCACGCCAAACCAAATGGCGGCGGAGTATCCGGCCGGAAAAAAACGCGGATTCTCGCTCTTGAAAATTCCTTTCATGGCAGAACCTTCGGCGCTCTTTCGATTACTTACCCGCAGAAGTATCGCCAACCATTCGAACCCCTCCTTCCCGGCGTCGAATTCGTGCGCTTTAACGATAGCGCGGATCTCGAAGCCAAATTCGATAATTCGGTCTGCGCTTTCGTGCTTGAGACAATGCAAGGAGAAGGCGGAATTTTCGCAGTGAGTGAACCGTTTTGGAATCGCGCGCGTACGCTAGCCAGCCGGCACGACGCCGCACTGATCGCCGATGAAATACAGTGTGGTTTGGGTCGCACCGGACGCTATTTCGCCTATCAGAAATTCGACTCCTTGCCGGACATCGCCGTTGTCGCCAAGCCCCTGGCAGCTGGACTTCCTCTCGGCGCAATTATCGCGAACGAGAAATTTGCTTCCGCCTTCGCGCCTGGCACACATGGAACCACCTTTGGCGGTGGTCCGTTGGTCTGCGCCACCGCGCTAGAATTCCTTACCACGGTAGAACAGGAAGGCTTGCTGGCAAAGGTGCGTGAACGTGGTACTGAATTGCGCGCTGGCCTAGAAAAATTAGCCGCCCGCTTTGATTTCGTCCGTGAAGTGCGCGGCGAAGGTTTGATCGTAGGCATCGATCTGACCTGCGACGGCGCTCCCATCCTTCAGGAAGCGCTTCGGCGTGGCCTTATTATCAACTGCACGCACGAGCACATCCTGCGCCTCCTTCCGCCCTTCATCATCAGCAAACGGGACATCGCAGAATTCCTGAAGAAATTTGAGGCCGTTCTACTGGCCGTCTCAAAGAAAATGCTGGCTGCCCAATCCACCAAAGCACCCAAGTTAGACATTTCAATTCAACAGCAGTCCGGTCTCGCGGCTGCTTCGAGGCAACTATGAATGCTGCAGTGGCTCCTCTAACATTCTCCAACGATCTCTTAACCGGGATGGAATGGAATCCCACTCAAGTACGCGAGCTGCTTCATCTCGCCGCGGACGTGAAAGCTCATCCCGACCGCTATCGCGGTGCGCTCGCCGGCCGCTTCCTCGCGTTAATTTTCGAAAAGCCCTCCCTGCGCACACGAGTTACATTCGAAGTCGGAATCTCAAGCCTCGGTGGTTCTTCGGTTTTCCTGGACCACACGGGAACAAAACTCGGTCAGCGCGAATCTATTCCCGATGTGGCGAAGAATCTTGAACGCTGGGTCCAGGGAATCGTCGCGCGAACCTTCACCCAGGAATCGATTGATGCTCTTGCTGAAAATGCGTCCATTCCGGTGCTCAACGCGCTTTCCGACCGTTACCATCCTTGCCAAGGGCTCTCCGATTTTTTCACTCTGCAAGAACGCTTCGGAGGACTTCGGGGACTGAAACTTGCTTATGTCGGTGACGGCAATAATGTCTGCCATTCCCTAATAAGCATCGCCGCACGAGCCGGAGCGCATCTCCGCATTGCGACGCCTGCAGGCTACGACCCCGAGCTCGCCGTAGTATCCGAAGCCAAACGAACTGCACGCGAAACCCGAGGAAAAATTGAACTCTGCAATTCGCCCGAAGAAGCGGTCGCCGACGCGCAGGCCATCTACACAGACGTCTGGACCAGCATGGGCCAAGAGGAAGAATCCGCGGAACGTGAAACGGCCTTTTCGGGCTATCAAGTGAATGACGCTCTCTTCGCGCATGCAGCATTTGACGCCGTCTTCATGCATTGCCTGCCTGCGCATCGCGGCTGCGAAGTCACGGCGGAGGTTATCGACTCTCCGCGTTCCATCGTTTTTGACCAAGCGGAAAATCGCCTGCATATGCAGAAAGCGATTCTGCTTACGCTGTTGAACTAATCAACAAGGAGAACGGATTGCCGAAGAAAATTGTGCTTGCGTATTCAGGAGGCCTGGATACCTCCATCATCATTCCATGGCTCAAAGAAAATTATTCCTGCGAAGTAATTGCAATGATTGGCGACCTCGGCCAGCAGGAGGACCTGGAAGCAGCTCGCAAAAAAGCTCTTGCCACCGGCGCGAGCAGCGCATTTGTTGAAGACCTCCGCGACGAATTCATCACCGGTTACATTTGGCCCACCTTACGCGCGGGCGCTGTTTACGAACACAAATATCTGCTCGGCACCTCCTTTGCGCGCCCTTTGCTGGCAAAGCGCCAGGTTGAAATTGCGAAAAAAGTGGGTGCGGATGCCCTGGCCCATGGATGCACGGGCAAAGGCAACGATCAGGTTCGCTTCGAGCTCGCCGCCAAAGCGCTGGCTCCTGAGCTGCAAATCATCGCACCGTGGCGCGAATGGAAGATAGCATCGCGCGAAGAAGCGATTGCTTACGCTCGCGCGCATAGTGTGCCGGTCGAGCAAACGACCAAAAACATTTACAGCCGAGACCGCAACATTTGGCATTTGAGCCATGAAGGCGGCGGCTTGGAAGATCCGGCCAACGCACCGGACGAAAATATGTGGCAATGGGTGGTGTCACACGCAGCAGCGCCCGAGAAACCAACCACAGTGGAAATTGGATTCGAGGCCGGAACTCCGGTATCGGTGAATGGCAAAAAGCTGGCTGCAATCGCTCTCCTCACGCTGTTAAACGAAATCGCCGCGGCCAATGGTGTGGGGCGCATGGACATAGTTGAAAACCGCTTGGTCGGTATCAAATCACGCGGCGCCTACGAAACGCCTGGTGGCACATTGCTCGTTACTGCGCACCGTGAGTTGGAATCTCTTGCGCTCGACCGCGAAACAGCGCATTACCAGCAGATTCTTTCTCTGCGCTATGCGGAGATGGTTTATTACGGTATGTGGTTCACCCCGCTGCGCGAAGCACTCGACGCATTTTTCGCCAGTTCGCAGCGACGTGTCACCGGCTCGATTTCGCTTACACTTTGCAGAGGCAATGTGTCGGTAGCATCTCGCCAATCGCCGTATTCGCTCTATCGCACAAATCTCGCCAGTTTCACCATGACTGGCTATAACCCAAAAGACGCCGAAGGATTTATCAACTTGTTGGCCCTGCCCATCACAGTTCCGCAGGAAGAGACACGAACCAAGGCCCCCGCTGCGCGCCAGGAGGCCAAAGCTCAATGAGTGATGCCGCCAGCCAGCGGAAAATGTGGGGCGCTCGCTTTGATCGCGACCCGGACGCCTCCTTCTATGAATTTGAGCGGTCCTGGAAATCCGACCGCCGGTTGCTGCCTCAGGAATTTGCGCTCGACCGTGCATGGGGCCGAGCGATCGCACGAGCTGGAATTCTCACGAGCGAAGAGGGCGAAAAGATCGTCGCCGCGCTTGAGGCTCTCGAGGCACGTTCGAAATCTGACCCAAGCTGGCTCGACACCTCAAGAGCAGAAGACGTTCATCATTTCGTAGAAACCGCCCTAATTGAAAAACTTGGCGCCCTTGGTGCGAAGCTTCATACCGGACGCAGCCGCAACGATATGGTTGCCACCGAATTTCGGATGTATGTAAAGGACGCTGCGCGCGAAATCCGTGGTGCCATCGCGTCGCTGGAACAGGCCATCGCCGAGCAAGCCGAGCGCAACTTGAAAGTGCCCATGCCGGGTACGACTCATATGCAACATGCTCAACCGCTGCTCCTTTCTCATTGGCTCCTCGCGCATGGTGAAGCGTTTCATCGCGACGCCGAACGCGTGGCCGCTTCTGCCGTTCGCGCCGATGTTTGTCCGCTCGGTTCCGGTGCTCTTTCTGGCTGTGCTTTTCCTCTGGATCGCAAGGCGCTGGCGAACGATCTCGGCTTTTCCAACATCTCCGCGAATAGCCTGGACGCAGTCGGTGATCGCGACTTCGCCCTTGAATATCTTTTCGCGCTTTCCACTTTGGCGATGCATCTCTCGCGAATCGCGGAAGATTTTGTGCTGTTCGCGTCCCCCGAGTTTGGATTTATCGACCTACCGGACGAATTCTCTACCGGCAGCAGCCTGATGCCGCAAAAGAAAAACCCCGACGCCTGGGAGTTGATCCGCGGCAAGACCGGCCGCATTTATGGCAGCCTAATGGCCCTCTTCGTCACTATGAAAGGTTTGCCCTCCAGCTATCAGCGCGACCTGCAGGAAGACAAAGAGAATTTTTTTCAGGCGCACGACCAAGCCCTCGCCATGGTTCATATTGCCGCCGCCACGCTAGCGGCCACGCGATTCCGCGAAGACCGTTTGCGAGCGGCCGCACAGGACCCCGCCCTAGTCGCTACGGAACTCGCGGACTACCTGGTCACCTTTGGGGTTCCCTTCCGCGAAGCCCACGAAATCGTTGGTAAAGTTTTGCGCGCCGCCGAGCAGGAAGGAAGATCAATCCGCGAAATGCCCATTCAATGCTTGAAGGAATTCTCGCCGGTGTTCGACAGAAATCTCGCTACCGCATTGACCTTGGAGTCGGCCTTGGCTCGTCGCTCGTTGCCTGGCGGAACAGCTCCCGGCGCGGTTCAATCAGCGCTGCAGGAATTCAAGCGTCGCCTCGCCGAGTTAGAGAGCGATTTATGAGAGCGCGGCGCGCAAAAATATCGGATGCCCCGGCCATTTATAGGTTGCTCGCGCATTACGCCGAACGGGGCTTGCTGCTGTCTCGCAGTGAGGACGAAATACGCCGTAACATCGGTCATTTCCTCGTGCAGTTGAATTCCAATCGCATGGTCGGCTGTTTGTCGCTTGAAAAATATAATGCTGACCTCGCAGAAATTCGTTCGATTGCAGTGGACCCCGAGATTCGCGGATGCGGAGTCGGTGCAAAGTTACTTTCTTTTGCTTTGCAGGAAGCATGCAAGAGGAATATCGCGCGCGCTTTCGCCGTCACACACGCTCCGGAATTTTTTGAACGACAAGGATTTATCGCTTCTTCCAGAAATCGATTGCCGGAAAAGATGGAGCGCGACTGCTGCACTTGTTGGAAACGCAAATCGTGCAAACTTGTCGCCGTGACCGCCACACTTTTGCCTGAACGGGTTCTGCTTCCGGTTCTCGGCGAGCCTGCCAGCCCCGCGTCCACAGCATGAAGTCACAGCCTTTGACCACGGATATACCGCATGGATTCACTTTTGCCGCCACTGCTTGCGGGCTCAAGAAGAAAGGCCTGGATCTCGCTCTACTAACTAGCGACAGCACAGCCACTGCTGCAGCTGTTTTCACTACAAATCTTGTACAGGCCGCCCCGGTCCGCCTCTCACGCGAACACTTAAAAACATCTGGCCATAAGATTCGGGGAGTAATCGTCAATTCCGGTAATGCGAATTGCTGCACCGGCCCGCCCGGACTCGCTGCTTCTCGCAAAACAGCGGCAACACTTTCGCGTTTGCTCGGCTGCGAACCGTATCAGGTTTTGGTGTGCTCCACAGGCGTCATCGGCGTTCCGATAGGCATGGAGAAAATTCTTAGCGCGGCGCCAACTTTGGTGCAGTCCCGCAGTTCGGAGCCAGCCGCCTTCTATCAATTCAAGCGCGCAATTATGACCACTGACACCCGCCCGAAATGGGCGGCCGCGCAATTCCGCATCGGCGGAAAACAGATTCGCCTCCTGGGATGCGCCAAAGGCTCTGGGATGATCGCTCCCAACATGGCCACCATGCTTGGATTCCTGGCCACGGACGCCGGCGTTTCATCGTCGCTGCTTTCAAGGGCGCTCAGCGCAGCAGTGGCGCGCACATTTAACGCGATCACCGTGGATGGAGATACTTCCACGAACGACACTGTTATCCTGCTAGCCAACGGTGAAAGCGGCGCCAGAAAAATTACAAGTGAGAATGGTGATTACCGGAGGTTTCTGGTAGCTCTCGAAGACGTCTGCAAATCTCTCGCGCTCGCCATCATTTCAGACGGCGAAGGCGCTCAACGCGTGATCGAAATCCAAGTTCGCGGAGCACCCTCGATTGCGGCCGCAGATAAAATCGCCCGAACCATTGCAAATTCGCCTCTCGTAAAAACCGCCTTCGCCGGCGCGGACCCCAATTGGGGCCGCATTCTAGCCGCCGCAGGCCGCGCACGAGTTCCATTCGATCCGGGCAAAGTTGATATCGAACTAGCCGGTATCCGCGTTTGTCACCGAGGCCGCGAGCATGCTTTCAGTGAGCGCGTAGCGCACCGCAAAATGCTAGCGAAATCTGTGCCCGTCGTCGTGGATCTGCATGCTGGACCTGGTGTCGCCCGCGTTTGGACTTGCGATTTCACCTCAGAATACGTGCGTATCAACGCAAGCTACCGCACCTGAGTCTTCCGTTGAAATTGCTGCCGCAGGTAGGAAGGCGCTCAGCCTGTTATGAATCCCAGTCCCAATTCGCGTACTGCTCGCGCAATTTCGTCTTAAGGAATTTCCCAACCGACGTTCGCGGAATCTCCGTGACAACCACAAACGCATCCGGTAACTGCCACTTCGCAAATTTTTGCGCCAGAAACTCGCGCAATTCTTCCGGTTGCACCGATGCGCCTTCTTTCAACACAATCACAGCCAGCGGCCTCTCTTGCCACTTTGGATGCGGGACGCCAATCACCGCGGCTTCCCGCACGCTCGGATGGCCCATCAGCGCATTTTCTAAATCCACGGAACTAATCCATTCGCCACCCGATTTCACCAGGTCCTTGCTGCGGTCAAGAATTTGAACGTAGCCCTCTTCATCCATTGTCGCTACATCCCCCGTGCGAAACCATCCATCGCGCGTCCAACGATCGGCCGTTTCCGGCGACTCGAAATAGCTTGCGGCGATCCACGGCCCGCGAACTTCCAGCTCTCCCGGCGTTACACCGTCCCACGCCGCTTCACCTTTTGCGCCCATCACGCGTAATTCCACAAAGGGCGCGGGAATTCCCTGCTTCGCGCGAATTTTATATTTCTCGTCATCTGAACGATTCATCAGCGAGGACTTGATCGGAGCTGTCGTCCCCATGGGCGTAGTTTCCGTCATGCCCCAAAGATGGGTTATATGAAAGTCGAAACGATCGAGCCCGCGCAGAAGTGACTCGGGAACCGCAGCTCCTCCGCAAATAATTCTCACCGACTTCGAGATTTTCCAGCGTCCCGGCTCTTTCTCAAGCGCTCCCAACACGCCGAGCCAAACAGTTGGCACTGCAAACGCGAGTGTCACTTTTTCTCGTTCTATTAGGTCCAGCAGACTCGCCGCGTCCACACACGGACCGGGAAAAACCAATTTTGCGCCCACCATAGTTGCGGTGAACGGTACTCCCCAGGCGTTCGCATGAAACATCGAAGACGCCGGCAAAAGAACATCATGATGTCCGACATTAAAGCTGTCCGTAAGCCCCTGAGCCAGGCTGTGCAAGACCAAAGCTCGATGGGAATACACCACGCCTTTCGGTTTCCCCGTCGTTCCAGAGGTAAAACTCATAATCGCTGCATCATTTTCCAACATGTGCGGATAGACAAAATCGTCATCCGCAGCCGAAAGAAAATCTTCATAACTTTCGTCGGAACGCGCAACCTTCTCGCCGCTGAACGGCACCACAAACACCCGTTCGAAATGCACTTTGGTGCGAATGGACTCGTAAACAGGCAGCAGAATGTCGTCAATGATCAAATAACGATCGCGCGCGTGATTCACTATGTAAACCAGCTCGTCAGGATGCAGCCGCAGATTCAGAGTGTGCAAAACCCCGCCGGCCACCGGCACTCCTAGGTAAGCCTCCAGATGTGTCGAATGGTTCCACATCAATGTGGCTACGCGATCGCCCGGCGCCATTCCGGCCAGCGTAAGTGCGCGAGCCAATCTCCGCGCACGCCGGTAGACCTCGCCATACTTCGTGCGCTTCAAGGAGCGATCCGGTAGCCGCGATACAATTTCTACGGTTGGAAACAATTTCCCAGCACGTTCCAGAATCGGTTGAATCGTAAGCGGAAAATCCATCATCGTTCCGCGCATGTTGTCTCCGCTTGCAGGTCTTCTTCGAATTTCTGCCGAATCCTACCACTTTCTACCGCACTCAGCGCTCTGCGCTCAAAGCAGCCTTCGCCGCGTAGCAGGTTGTTGACTGCCGAGGTCACTTGCCGCAAGATGCTCGTGAGCTGCTGGAGCGCTCGCTTCAGCTGGGAGTGGCTGAACCATAGCTGGCCGTCCGAGCCGGGATCCTGTCTCTTCAGCTTCGCATTTGAACGCTGGTAATCGCCAGGCAAGAAGGAGACGACCGTGAAGAAATTGTATGTCGGCAATCTGTCATTCAAAGCTACGGAAGAACAGGTGGCGGCGCTATTCTCCGAAATTGGTGTGCAACCTGATTCACTCACTCTGTTGCGGGATCGTTTCACGGGTCAGCCTCGCGGATTCGGCTTTGCGGAAATTGGTAACGATGCGGAAGCCGAAAAAGCAATCGCTGCCCTCAATGGCAAAGATTTTCTAGGTCGCGCGCTGGTAGTGAACGAAGCTCGTCCGCAACGTGAAGGCGGCGGCTCTGGCGGCGGAGGTGGGCGCAGTGGACACGGTGGCGGGCATGGCGGAGGAGGCGGTGGTGGCCGCGGAGGATATGGGGGCGGGGGCGGTGGGCGCGGCGGCGGTGGCCGCGGAGGTGATCGCGGTGACCGGGGAGGCTACGGCGGCGGGCGTGATCGTTAACTGAATGTTCGCTTAGATTTTGGAGGAAATGCATGGGGGCGCTGAACGATTCGGCGCCCTTCCTGTTTTCAGCCTGCTCAGGCTAGGCCGTGGCCGTGCTACGCGAGGCGCGATATTGCAACGCGGGAAAAACTTCGCTGTGGATCTTCGCCCCTTCGTAATGAAATTGCTCTAGGGTCGTGCTGCGCAATCCCTGTGTAACTAGCGCCGGCAGATCCAGCTTAGCCTCCGCTTCGTCGAGCTCTTCCGCAGATGCATACAGAGCAGGCATCCGGGGCAGAAAAATAGGACAGCAATCATGAAATGGTTCCGAAGAAATGTCATAGGTCCCGATTTTTCGCGCCGTCGCCAGTATTTCCATTTTGTCGGTGCCGATCAGTGGCCGGAAAACGACCAGGCGCGCCGCGCCATCCACCGCCACCAGATTGCGCAGAGTTTGTGACGCCACTTGCCCCAGGCTATCGCCTGTAATAAGCGCGAGCGCGCGGTCTCGTTTTGCCAGTACTTCCGCAATTCGCAGCATCATTCTTCGATAAAGCAGTACGCGATAATTTTCCGGAGCGTACCGTACGATTTCGCGTTGTATCGGCTCAAAAGGAACGCGGTAAAGTTTCGCGTGAAATTGATAAGGGACAAGCTGTCGCGCCAGCGCACTCGCCACATGCAAGGAAGATTCCCCGGGCTTCGCGCCCGAGCCATAAAAATGTGCAAAACTTAGATGTGCACCGCGCTTCATCATATGGTACGCAGCAACCGCCGAATCGTATCCGCCCGATAGCAGGCACATCATGCGCCCGGCCGTATTCGCAGGTAATCCACCCGCGCCCGGAATCTTTCTCGCATACACCAACGCGGGTCCCGAAGTGATCTCCACGTAGCAAGTCGCCTCAGGTTCTTTCAATCGAACTTTTACCGTGCGCCCCGCCGCCTGGAGCTTTTCTAAAAGGTACCTTCCGACTACGGACTCGATTTCCATACTCGATTGCAGGAAAGACTTGTCGCTTCGTTTCGCTCGCACCGCAAAACTCTCAAAGCGAAGAGGTTCGATTTCTTCCCACGCCGCATGGCAAATCGCTTCCATACGGGCCTCCACTGTGCGCGCCATCGCGTAAAACGCAATTCCAAAAACTCGCTCCACGCGCGCTATCGCTTCTTGCGGTGAAGCGCCGTCGCCCAGAGTGGCCACGAACCGGTCCCCCGGTTTATCGATTCGAACCACGGGAATCCCCTGCAGCGCCTGACGCAGAGCGGTGGAAAGCTTGCCTAGAAAAAATCGCCGGTTGCGGCCTTTCAGCCACACCTCGTGGTAGTGCACGACGATGACCGGATTGCTCATACGATTTTCATTTAACTGGCACGAGCCCTTAACGTCTTAAAAGTATAACCCACCCGAGCCGGTGTGTCGGCGTTGTCCGTCGCCGTCAATCATCCAGGTCTTAGTGACCCCTTGGATTGTCGACGCTTACCAGAAGCAAAAATGTACAAGTCGAAGCCCTTGTGATACACACAGGGCACGATGACACCCCGTTCCAATAATGCGATAACTCAAAGGATACAACCCGGTTTCATTCGCGACTTTCCACTACCGGGGGGGTTATTATCTGCTGCACTCCAGTCCAACGGCTGCGAGACCGGCGCCAAAAACAATAAGCGACCGGAAGCGACTGCAAAGCATCAAAGGTTGTGCCCCGAACAACGGGAGGAGTTATGTGGAATAAGCGTGACTGGGACGATTTTTTCAACATCGTAAGAAAGCCATGGAGTGCGCGCCGGCCTCCGCGCCCAGTGGATTTGTCGCGCCGCAACCGCTTGGTGCCTACGGAAGGTTACAGCCTCGCTGAACTTGACGACGCCGGCCTCAGCATAGAAAAGGCGGAGTATCTCGGCCTACCCGTGGATGCTGGCCGTGTGGGTTCTTACGGACCAAACGTAAGCGCCCTTCGCGAATTCGTCCGTTCTACTCGATCTCGTATCTGAAGACGCGCAAGAATTTTTCTCGGGCCATCCCGTGCGTCTACGCCCGCTCCCTGCTTTCCCTTCGAGTATCCGGCCAAAAACGCCCTGCCAGTAAGGCGAAAATCCCTCCGGCAATCGCACCACTAATCGAAACCGCATCCCAAGCTAGTCCGGACGCGACCGCCAGCACCGCCGTAGCGCCGAACGGAACCAGCAATGCTGCCAGCGCAGCTTCGCGCACTCCGATACCTGCTTGCGTAATCGGGACCGCTGCCGCGAGTTTTGCTAGCGGCCACGCAAAAAGCCATACGCGAAACCGAAGGTGCAATCCGCAAGCATCAGCAAGCACCACGTTCAAGACAATAAAAATCATCTGAACCGTCACGCTCATACTCAACGCTCTAAGCATTGCGCCCGGCTGTTTCATCGTCGAGCGCACCGCTCGGCGCAAACGAACAAATCTCCGCTTCATGCGAAAAGAAAATCGGCGCACGGGCAGCATCGCAATCACTGCCGCCATAATCGCAACAGCTAAAATCGCAATTCCGCCCACCAATTCGAATATTTTTCGGCTCCGTGGATCGAGCGAACCGGGCACCAAAGCTGCCCCCATCACGGCGAGCATCGCCAGCGCGGCAAAATCCGAAATGCGATCCACAAGACTTCCCAGCACCACTCCAGCCCTGCTCTTCGCCACGCGCAGAGCCATGGCCAATCGCAGAATGTCCCCACCAATCAGGGAAGGCAGAAACAGCGAACCAAATAGCCCGGCAAAATAACATCGCACTGCCTGCCGCACATGGATGCCCGCACCACCGATAGTGAGCACCAGCCGGTATTTTGCCGCTCCGATGCAATGCGCCGCGAGATATCCGAGCAGAACCAACAGCCACAACCGCACCGGCAACAGCCTCAACGCTTGCCAGACTTGCCGTCCGGGCAAAAGTCGGAATAGAAGGTAAAGAACGAGCACGCTTCCGCCATACTGCAGAAGCGCCTGCACCATTCTGCGCGGCCAATTTCCTTTGGAGGATTGCGTTTCAGACCGGGATATCGTCACGGGATCGTCGGCACATTATGCGGCTCTCCGCTTCACGCCACAAGGCCCGCGAATCCGGTTGCAGTCATGCGCGGAAAACTTTAAGGTATGGGCTCTTCAATTTCTCCGGAGGAGCAAGTGAGGAAGAAGATTCGCGCTGTACAGTTTGGCGTCGGGCCCATCGGGGCCTCCATTGCGCGCTTGATGCGGCAGAAAGCAATGATTGAAATCATTGGCGCGATTGATAAAGACCCGGCCAAAGTGGGGCGTGACCTCGGCGAAGTCGTCGGCGCGCCGGATGCGCCGTGGGGAGTGGTCATTTCCGCAGAGTCGCAGCCCGCGCTGGAGAGATCCGTGGATATCGTAATCCACTCCACGTCCTCCTATCTCACAAGCGTGATGGATCAATTGAAGGAATGCCTTGCAGCGGGATGCTGCATCGTATCCACCTGCGAAGAGCTCGCCTATCCCTGGAAAAAGCATCCTGAACTATCGAAGCAGCTTGATGCCGCGGCAAAGGAAGAAGGCGTCGCTTTACTCGGTACCGGTGTGAATCCAGGATTTGTAATGGACAAGCTTGTCCTGACGCTCTCGGCTGTGTCGCAGCGTGTGAACTGGGGCAGTGCTGTACGCGTGGTGGACGCATCGAAGCGCCGCCTCCCGTTGCAAAGGAAAATTGGTGCTGGTATGACTCCTGAAGAATTCCGCGCGCAAGTGGCCGCCGGCGTGATCAAGCATCACGGCTTGCCGGAATCTATAGCCATGGTTGCTGACGGTCTAGGTTTCGCGTTGGATGACATTTCCGAAACGATTGATCCGGTAATCGCAGAAGAAGACGTGAAAACCGAATTCCTACAAGTCTTGCGCGGTCAGGTGGCCGGAGTCCATCAGCTCGCCCGCGGAACAATAGGCGGAAAAGAAAAAATCTTCATGGAGCTCAAAATGTATGTCGGAGCGAAGCAACCCTCTGACACCATTGAGTTAAAGGGCGAACCAAATATTTCGCTGATCATTCCAGGCGGCACGCACGGCGATGTCGCCACAGCCGCCGTGGTGGTGAACGCAATTCCCGCTATCCTCGCTGCTCCCGCTGGCCTGCGCTCCGGGAGCGATCTTCCTTTCAGTTTTTTTTCGCCCACAGGAACCTCATAAAACCGGGCTAGGATTTTTTCCAGAACCTTGCCACCGCGGCGTAGTCCGGGTCATCCTTTGAAGATTTCTTCACCGCGTCGTACGTTGAATACGAAGCAGACGCTGCGGGAAGCGTCAACTCATGCTGCTTTGCAAGTTCCAGAGCGAGTCGAATGTCCTTGTGCATCAACCGCAACGGAAAACTCGGCGGAAATTCGTTTTTCAACATTAGCGGCGCCTTCACATCCAGCACTCCGGCACGCGCCATGCTCGATTGCAACACTTCTATCAGTCGCTCCCCGGCTATGCCTTCCGTGCTAACGAGCGCGAGTGCCTCGGCCAAGGCTTCCACCTGCAGAGCCAAAATCAAATTCATCGCCAGTTTCACAGTTTGACCCGCGCCATTTGGTCCCAGAAGAAAAATGCGTTTCCCCAAGGTTTCCAGTACCGGCTTGGCGCGTTCCAGAACTTCCTTCTCCCCCCCAACCATGAAAACCAGTTCCCCTTTTTCCGCTCCCCAGGTTCCCCCGGTCACTGGCGCATCCAGGAAGCCCACGCCTCGTTCCTCGCATGTCTTACCGACCTTGCGAACCAAGTCGGGAGACACCGTGCTGGAATCAATATAAGTACTTCCGCGTCGCAGACCTTCTATCGCGCCTCCCTGACCCCACAAAACTTCTTCCAACGCCGGCGGATCGCTGACGATTGTGATGAGGAAATCTGCCTTCTCCGCCGTCTCACGTGGATTCGCGCCGGCCTTCACCTCGGAGCCGGCGCTTTCACGCACGAACTCTTCGGCCTTTTCACGCGTGCGGTTCCACACCACGAGCGGGAATCCGGCCTTGGCCAGATTTTTCGCCATCGGCCCGCCCATTAATCCGAGCCCTATGAATCCAATCGTCGGTTCCATTCCGACCTCCGGAGATAAAATCCAAATATACTCGCGCGCGCGTCCGAATTCCGCACTAAAACTCCCAGCGAATCACTTCGCTGCCTTCCGCCAATGAATTGATGCTGTCAGATGGCCAAGGAATGCAGTGCTTTGACTTTAAGAACTTCCTTCGTTAACCGCCGGGCGCTATTTTAGAATTTCCGTTTGGACTGGATGGGAGGGATTTGCTTGCTCGATTGCGGTTCGCGAGTTTGGTTGACGCGAATGACAAACTGATAAGGGATTTCGACGCGGATGGTTTTTTCTTTTTCGCCCTGCGAAATATGGTCCTCCAGGACGAGGGAGGTTCCAGAGTCGGAGACCAGCGTCCCGTTAGCCGACAAATGAATGTCCGCGGCGCGATATTGCACGTGCACTCGCTTGCCAACGAGCGAAGAGTAAATTCCCATGAGGCTCCAGTCTTGATTTCAGCCGGAAAGGCGTCAATGGTACCACTGGATATACGGTTTAGTTACGGTGAGTTATCAAATGATCAATGGTGATGTGACGGAGGCGCAGCGGATGTTCCGTATTGAGCGTCGACAGCGTCTAAAGGCTTCAGCTTCAGGTCAGCGGTGAAAATCAGAGCAAGCGGAGCCACCACGCTGAAAGCTAGATAACTGTAGAGCATCGGGAGAACCCAGGAGAGCGCTCCGCTCTCTTGGGAATAATGGGCGTTCGCGAGCCGCCACACGATTGCGCCGGCGATCAAACCGGCAAATGCAGACAGATAGACGCTGACCGCTGCGATTTCCAGCGGATGCTGGCAGTTGGGACAAACCAGGTCATACGAATACACGACGATTTGTCCTGCGGGAAGGAAGGCCATGCAGTTCGGGCATTGCCGTGCCGACATTATTCACCCCCACAAACATTGAGCTAAATTCTATCTACGAGTTTCGCGATGATGATTTCCTAGCGCATATTAAACGGGCGCAAACTCGACGCGGTGGCGGAACGGGTCAATGCGTTCCGCTCGCACCTTGATACGGTCTCCCAGATGAAAGGACGTCTGCGTGCTCTTGCCGCGCGACCCACGTGAGCCGCGATGTGGCTCGCATACGATGGAGTGATCGCGCTCGCGATAGACACATCGCTGGGCGGTGAATTCTTCCAGGCGGTCCACGCTGACCAGACCCTCGACGAAAATATCCACCAGCTCGACGAAAAATCCAAATTTTTGCACGGAAATAATCAGGGCATCGTACTCTTCGCCCAGATGGCTTTCCATAAACTGGGCGGTCTTCCATTCCATCAACTCGCGTTCGGCGGCATCGGCGCGTCGCTCGGCTTCGGAAGATTCCGCGGCAATTTCCTTTAGCTCGACACGCCGATAGGGGCCGAGCATGGCCATCGTTTCCGGTTTGCCGGGGCGCAGATCTTCCACGGGCGCGCGGATCGGAGCCAGGTCAGGATGTTCCAGCGCCCACTTCAGGCAGCGATGGACGATGAGGTCGGGATAACGGCGAATCGGCGATGTGAAGTGGGTGTATTCCTTGGTCGCCAGCGCGAAATGTCCCAAGGGGTCCGCCGCGTAACGCGCCTGCTTGAGCGAGCGCAGCATTAGATAGGAAAGGATGCGCTCTTCGGGCTTGCCCGCAATTTTCTGGGTGAGGCGCTGATAATGTTGTGGACGGATGTCCACCTCATCGGCGGCCGGCAGGGTAACGGTCATAGGACGCTCGCGTCCGCGCTTCCCACGTCCGCGTCGCGCTTCCTGTCGCACCGAGCCGTGGCGAACAGCTACGCGACGCTCCGCCAAATCTTCCACACCGAGCGAGTAGCCGAAAGCTTTGGCGAGTTCTTCGAACTCGAGAACCTTTTTGGGATCCGGTTTTTCGTGCACGCGGTGAAGCGAAGCAACGCCGCGCTTTTCCAGATATTCCGCAACGGCTTCGTTGGCCGCGAGCATAAATTCTTCGATCAGGCGGTGCGCGATGTTGCGCTCGCTGCGGACGATGCTGAGCATGCGGCCCTCAGGATCGAATTCGATGACCGGCTCGGGAAGATCGAAATCAATGGAGCCGCGAGCGACTCGGCGGCGGTTCAGCAAGAGTGCGAGTTCTTTCATTCTGCGAAAATCTTCCACCAGCGGTGCGTAGCGCGCGGTCATCTCCGGATCGCCTTCGATGACTTTGTTCACGTTGGTGTAGGTCATGCGTTCGGCGGAACGAATCACACCGGGGAAAAATTCGGAATGAATCATTTTGCCGGTGGCGTCCATGTCCATCACTACGCTCATCACCAAGCGATCCACTTTTGGATTTAGCGAGCAGATGCCGTTGGACAGTTCTTCCGGAAGCATCGGTACTGCTCGATTCGGGAAATACACAGAGGTGCCGCGAAGGTGGGCTTCGCGATCGAGCGCAGAGTTGCGCGCGACGTAATGGGCGACGTCGGCGATGTGCACTTGAAGCTCGTAGTGCCCGTTGGGCAGAGGCGCGACGCGCACGGCATCGTCGAAGTCTCGCGCGGTCTCACCGTCAATGGTGACGATGGCGAGATCGCGAAAGTCGCGGCGGCCAGCAAGCTCCGATTTTTCTACCTGCTGCTTCTCTTTGCGCGCTTCGGCTAAAACTTCGTCCGGGAAGATGTGTGGTAAATGATGCTTGCGAATGATGATTTCAACGTCTACGCCGATGTCGCCGGGGCGTCCGAGAATTTCCAGGACGCGTCCGACGGGGGCCAGGCTACCTTTGGGATAGCGTTTGATTTCGACGTTTACGACTGCGCCATCCAGTTCCGGCAGGCGGACACGGCGGCTGGCGAGAGATTCTTTTTCTCCAGCGGCGCCGAGTTTCGCGCGCAATTCGGGAGTGAGTTCGTCACCGGGTGGAATCAAAACTTCGTGGAGGATGCGCGTGTCGTAAGGAAGGACGATGTTGCCGTGCGGGCCATAACGAAACAGTCCCACGAGAGTGGGATGCTGGCGTTCGATGATTTGAACGACGCGGCCTTCGGCGCGTCCGTCGGGACGGCGGCGTGCGATGCGGGCGAGGACGCGGTCGCCGTGCATCGCGTCACCCAGATTGTCGCGTCCGATGAAGAGATCCCCTTCGACTCCAGAGATCGGAGAATCGGGGACGAGGAAGGCGTAGCCGTCACGATGCGCGACAATTCTTCCGGGGATGAGATTGGGATCCTGAGCCCGTTTCGGTATCGCGGTGAGAGCAGGCTGCTTGTTGTCGGAGCTGCTCTGCTCGGGAATTTTCTCGGAAGCTGACTCGCGGTCTTTACGCTTCGTCGCGGCTTTCCGCGTTTCCTTTGCGCCTGGCAATTTGTAGCGACCGCCGCGGGTTTCCTCTATGTCGCCACTTTTTTTCAGTCGATGCAGGACACGGGGTAGGAAGCGGCGGCCATGGTGCTTCAGCTCCATGCCGTGGGCGATCTCGCGGATGCTGGCGGGTTGCGAGAGTGTCGCAAGGTGGGCCAGTACGAGTTCCGCGCTAAGGCCGGAGGGTGCGGACTCTATTTTGGGATCTTGGGGATGGCGTTGGTTAGGGGCGCCCATAAGATCTCGATACGGTAAAGGATTGGGACGGGCTGCAAGGCGCATCCCGGTGATGTTGTAGTTCGTCGCTAGGAACGCCTGCAGAGATCTGAAAATTGCTACTTGATGCTGGTTCTTTGTACGCGGTTGTGGCCTCAGGTAGAAAGGGTTCCATTGTTTGTTTTCTGTATCTTCTACTTTTTGACCAGGACCGGGAAGAAGCAGTGCGACTACTTTCAGAACGCGGCCCGTTTCTTGGCGACGGGAGGACAACCCTTCCAGATACAAGGCTGGCCAAATCTCGCGCCGACAAGAGACTGGTAGAGTTAGAAATTGCGCGCAAGCGTTTCTGGATTTTTTGGCGATTTGAGCAAGTCTCTGCTGTCTGTTTTCTTGATGTTACAGGGCGTTCAAATTCCGGAATTTGGCGATTTAATTCTAAGAGTTTGCATCCAGATGAAGACCGAGCAATAAGAGGAAGTTCCCAACCAGGTGAGTCCCGCAGGTACACCTTTGCCGCGTTTTGGTGAAGCGCTCGATGCTGTTCTATTTGAGTCACGCGGAACGGTAGCACTTTGTTTTAGGGAATTCAAGGAGTCGTGTGTCGCCTGCGGGGACTTCGCTCGTACAGGTTGAGCTGCGGGCGGCTGGTAGCGCCAGCGGGCGAAGCATACTGTGCCCCTACAAATGCGATCTCGGCGGGCGACGTGCAGCAGTTCTAAGAGGCTACGGGTTTACGCTGGGAGGCCTTCTAGGATGGAACTGGGGGCCGCTGTGGGGATGATGCGGGTTAGCTGCCAGCCGGAGGCGGTAAGCAAGTCACGAAATTGTTTTTGAGTGCGTTCACAGCCGCTGGGGAAAATCAGCATTTGCAGGTCGAGGAACTTGCCCGAGGAAAAGTCGTTGCCGGGCTGGATTACATTGTCGACTACCAGGAGTTTGCCGGCGGAGTTCACGTTTTTTCGACAGGCTTTTAGGATCTGGACGCAGCGATCGTCGGGCCAGTCGTGGATGATGTGTTTCATAATGTAGGCGTCGGCGCCTGCGGGAACCGACGAAAACATATCGCCGGACGCCAGGGTGCAGCGATCCATCACGGGCTTCAGCGGTCCGTTCTTGGCGCCTTCCAGAACGTGCGGCATTTCGTAAAGCGTACCGCGCAATTGCGGATTCTTTTTCAGGATGGTGGCGAGGAGAAGACCGTGACCGCCAGCAATGTCCACGAGGGAACGAATGCCGTCAAAATTGTAAGCATCGGCGACGGCGGGGCCATCGATCATGGATATCTGAGTCATGGCGTCGTTGAAAATCTGCCCTTCTGTAGGATTTTGCTTTAAATATTCGAACATGTGAGCGCCGTAGATTTTTTCCAGCGCTTGCTTGCCGGTGCGGACGCAATAATCCAGGTTGGACCAGCCTCGTCCGTGCCACTCTCTGCCGTACATGATGGCAAAAGCTCGCAGGCTAGGAGTGGCATCGCTGCGTAGAACCGCGGACATCGGCGTATGCGAAAATTTTCCGGCAGGGCCTTCCAATAGCACGCCAACGCAGGCAGTGGCGCGCAGGAGACGGTAGAGCGTTTGCGGATCGGCATCGATTTGGCTGGCCAGCTCCTCGGCCGATTTCGGAGCAGCGTCAATCAGGTCGGGGATTCCGAGTAGGGCGAGGCAGGAGACAGCTCCGGCGACGTGAAAGCCATTCATCAGTTGGAATATGCCGGTGTGCGCAGGGGGAGCTGGGCGGTCTGCGATCATTGTGGTCCACCTAGATTTTGAGATGGGCTAGCGAGCGCGGCAGTATACACCAAATGAACGTCCACTCCTGGCACTACGAAAAACTACAACGGGGGGTTCCTGCGTCAGGGCTCCGGGGATTCTACGGTGGGGATTTCCTGGAGAGCGATTTTGCCGTCGGGCTGGCGTTGGAGGGCCGGGGCGTATTCGCCGAGGAGTTCGCGGCGCCACCAATCGCCGTTTACTTTTTTGGTGCGGAGGTCGGTGAACCAATATTGGTAGATCACGGCGCGGACTTCCCGGGGCGGCGCGTTGGGGAAGGGATTTTTGGCAAAGAGCTCGAGGACGTCGCCGTTATTCTTGATCAGGCGCTCTTCGGTCCACACGACGAAACGCGAATCCTGCCAGGGACCGAGCGAGGCGAACCACAAATTCCAATCGAAGCGCGGCTGATAAGGCGCGTAAATTCCTGGGGCTTCGTGGAGATCTTGAGGCTTGTAACGGAAGGGATAGGCGGTCCAGGTTTTTCCGTCTTGCGAGCCTTGAAATTCAATTTCATAGCGGCCATGGGTCATCACCGCGAAAAGGCCGTAGCGATTGGCGATGCGTAAAGGCTCCAGGGCACGAACGGGTGGTTGTGGAAGCGGGAAACTGGGAGCGAACATCCAGATCAGTTGCGCGGTGGCGGCGTAAAAAACGAAGCCGAGACAGACCAAGACAATTGATCGCCGGAACAGAGTGAGGCGCTCGCGCCAAGTCACCTGCGAACGGTTATTTAGCTTTGCGTTACCCACTTCACCGGGTACGGGCGTTTTGAGAAAAGACCATGAGGTGATTGCTTCCACACGAGTGCGGATGCCCGCCGGAACAATCCATCCGATCAGGCGGTCGTCGAGCAGCAGAAAACCCAGCAGGAAAACCAAATAATTCAAGAAAGTGTAATTGGCAGTGAGGATGATGGAAACTTCGAACGGCGTAACGATGCAGAAACACAGAATGCGGAATCTCCGGGGAAGGAAAAGCATCCAGACGATAATAAGCTCGGTGACCAGAGTGTAGATGACCGCGGAAGCGTGAAACCAGTGAGGCAATTGTTGAACGTACCAGCCGATCCATGTGGGGAGCGGGCCGTTCTGGTAATAGTCGTCCATCGCGGTGAGTTTCCGCCAAGCGACGTCGCCACTGGCGATCTTGGCGACTCCGGATTCAAAGTAGATGCGAAACCATTCCCACTGCAATAGAAAGAGGCTAGCGCGAGAGGGCGGATTGGCACGTCCGAGGCCGGGAAGAAATCCGGGAGGCGCGAAGAAGAGTGCGATGAAGCCGGCTTCCAGGAGCATGCCGTCGGATTGATAGTTGGAGAAATCCTGGGCGGCGGAGACGAAAGAGAGAAAACATATGAAGCAGACTAACAGCGAGGCTCGCGGCCATATATTCAGGATGACCAGGAGCGAGGCGACTACTCCCAGCCAGCAGACGGTCATTATCGCGTGGTCGGTTGCGCCGAACCAAAACAAAGTCGGCGCGTACCAAAATTTCATGGCCGGGAAGGCAGAAGCGACGGCTTTCAGATAGTCGGCGGCCGGGAGGATGCCGTCGGGACCGATGAGCCCCCTGATTTGGAACAACAAAGAGTAGAAGGCGGAGAAGTAAATCAGACCCAGACAGCGAAGAAAAATCCAGCGAGGCCACAGGTGGCCGGGATGTTTCTGGTCGATAGGCTCAGGACCCAGGAGCCATTGGGACGCGGAGCCGAAGTCTAGTTCCATAGCGGGATTATAATGGCTTCAAGCAAGAGCGCCAGCTGGTTCGGTATGGACTGGCTGCGAGTTCAGGTTAATCTTTCTCCGCACTGTAGTTTTGGCCAGTTGTTGGAAACAGAGAAGTTGTTATAATTAGCTCCTCGGATCGTCCCTCCGTGTAACGCCGCTCTGTCTCTAAGCAGACAGGGTGCGGCCGTAATATCCGAAGCTTCTTCATAGCAAGGGGAACGCAAGATGCTGGGTTCGCAACACTGGGCTCTCAAAGGGAGTACCGTTGTCGCGTTGCTATGCGGCGTTGTGTTGATGTCAAGCTGCTCATTTTCACCATCTTCGAACCACCATCCTACTCTGGTTTTGATCGCGGTGAAGGCGCCTAGTTTGTCGATGGCGAAGGGCACTTCCGAGCAATTCACGGCGACGGGCACCTATTCGGATCAAACTACGCAAAACCTAACGAGTTCGGTGACTTGGAGCTCACAGGATACGGGTGTGGCGACGGTTACTGCGGGTGGGTCGGTGACGGCAGCGGGCGCGGGCACCAGCGCGATTCAGGCGGTTTCCGGAACGGTGGTCGGGTCGGCGACACTTACAGTGACTTCCTCGACGTTAGTATCAATGGCCGTGACAGCTTCGAGTCTTTCGATTGCGAAAGGGACAACTGCACAGTTTACAGCGACGGGAACTTTCTCGGACAATTCGACGCAGAACCTGACGAACTCGGTGACCTGGACTTCGCAGACCATGAACGTAGCCATGATCACTGCGGGCGGATTGGCCATGGGATTGGCCCCGGGGACGAGCAAGATTCAAGCTACATCGGGAAATGTTAGTGGGTCGGCGACTCTGACAGTGACTTCAGCAACATTGGTTTCCATTGCCGTGACCGCGCCGAACCTTTCGATAGCGAAGGGGACTTCCGAACAATTTACGGCGACGGGGACATTTTCGGATAACTCGACGCAAAACCTCACCAGTTCGGTGACTTGGAGTTCGCAGAATACCGGAATGGTCACCATTACAGCGGGCGGATTGGCCACTGCGCTGGCGATTGGAACTAGCAAGATTCAGGCGGTTTCGGGAGCGGTCAGCGGGGCGGCGACGTTGACGGTGACGGCGGCGACGCTGGTTTCGATTGCGGTGACAGCGCCGAGTCTTTCAATCGCAAAGGGAACCTCCGCGCAGTTCACTGCGACCGGCACTTATTCGGATGGTTCCACGCAAAATATCACCAGCTCGGTGACTTGGAGCTCGCAAACTACCAGCGTTGCGACTGTAACTTCCGGTGGGATGGTTACGGCGGTGGGAACGGGGACGAGCAGCATTAAGGCGGTTTCCGGGGCGGTCAGCGGATCTGCGACTTTGACGGTGACGGCGGCGACACTGGTTTCGATTGCGGTGACAGCGCCGAGTCTTTCGATCGCAAGGGGAACCTCCGAGCAGTTCACTGCGACCGGCACTTATTCGGATAACTCCACGCAAAACATCACCAGCTCTGTGACTTGGAGCTCGCAAACGACCAGCGTTGCGACGGTTACTTCCGGTGGGATGGTTACGGCGGCGGGCGTTGGCACAAGCAGTATAAAAGCGGTTTCCGGGGCGGTCAGCGGGTCGGCGACTTTGACGGTGACGGCGGCGACGTTGGTCTCGATAGCTGTCACGCCGGCGAATCCAACCATCAGCACAACAGGCACGGAACAATTCACGGCAACCGGCAAATACACGGACAACAGCACACAAAATCTGACCACCACAGTCACGTGGAGTTCCAGCCAAATGAACATTGCGACGATCAGCAACACGGCTGGGACGAATGGGCTGGCCAGCGCTGTGGCGAACGGAACTACCACGATTCAGGCGATGTTGGGATCTGTGCAAGGTTCTACGGTGTTGACGGTGAGTGCGGTATCGCTTCAGGTGATCGTGGTGAGCCCGCAGAATCCTTCTATTGCCGATAACGGCGCGACACAAGCGTTCACAGCTACAGGCTATTACAGCGACGGGAGCACGCAAAACCTGACAGCTACCGCGACATGGACGTCTTCGAATACGGGCGTGGCGTCAGTGAATGCGGCGGGGGTGGCGACGAGCGGAACCCTAGGAAGTGGAGTGAACGCGGGCTTCACGTCGATACAAGCTGCAGTGGGATCGACGACGGGCGTGTCGATCTTGAGCGTGACGAATCACACGAGCAACAGCATTGGATTTGCGGGCGTGTTTACGCAACACAATGATATCTCTCGAACCGGCCAAAACCTGAGCGAGAACATTTTGACTCCCACGAATGTTAATACGGCGACTTTCGGAAAAATGTTTTCGCAAGCGGTGGATGGATACATTTATGCGCAGCCGCTGTACGTGCCGAACGTAACGATCGCCGGAGGCACGCACAATGTGATCTATGTGGCGACGGAAGGCGACAGCGTTTACGCATTTGACGCCGATAGCAATACGGGAACGAATGCAGGATTGCTGTGGCATGCAAGCATGATCGATGCCGCTCACGGAGCGGCGGCAGGTGCAACCACCGTAAATATTCAGGCGGAACTTGGCTCTGGTTGCACTGACTTGGTTCCACAGGTGGGCGTTACCAGTACGCCGGTGATCGATCCGAGCAGCGGGACGATGTATGTGGAAGCGAAATCCAAGGAGACGGGAAATATTATTCACCGGTTACACGCGATCGATATCACGACGGGAGCGGAAAAGTCGCCGGGACCGGTTGCAATCACAGCGACGGTACCGGGGAACGGGGACGGTGGTTCCACGGTGAGTCTAGACGGACTCCATCACCTAAATCGCGTGGGCTTACTCTTGTTAAACGGGACCATTTATATCGGATACGCGTCGCATTGCGACGTCACGCCATATCACGGCTGGCTGCTTGCGTATGATGCCGCGACGTTTACGCAAATATCACTTTTGATCACAACTCCTAACGGCACTCAGACAAGCGACCTAGGTGGCTTCTGGATGGGCGGCACGGGAGTAGCGGCGGATTCAAATGGAAACATTTTTATTGCTTCCGGGAATGGTGATTTCGACACGGTGAATGTACCAGCACAAGAATTGGGCGATACAATTATGAAGGTGTTCAATTTGGGCAATCCTACACTCTCTCTGCTGGATTACTTCACCCCGTATGATCAAAGCTTGCTCGATGGAGGGGATCAAGATGTTGGATCTGGAGGCGTAATACTGCTTCCAGACCAACCGGGAAACGTAACGCATGAACTGGTACAAGCTGGGAAGGCGGGGACAATCCACCTGGTCGACCGGGATCAGATGACTGCCGGTAACTTGCATTATTGCCAAGGCTGTAGCTCAGACACACAGATCACGCAGGAAATTCAAGAAAGTATTACCCAGAACTGGCTCTTTGGCGCGCCTGCATACTTTAATAGTACGGTCTATTTCTGCGGCTCAGGAGACAACCTCAAGGCGTTCCCCTTGAACAACGGATTGTTGGCTACTTCGCCTAACGAAACATCCGGACATGCGTTTAATTTTCCAGGATGTACTCCGGCAGCTTCTGCGAACGGAAATACGAATGGAATTATATGGGCAGCGGACACTTCTACGTATGGCAACGCCGGGGCCTCATTGGGTCCGGCAGTGCTTTATGCATACCAAGCGGGAACTCTTAGTATGTTGTGGAATAGCAGCCAAACCGGGAGCGACACCGCCGGGGATGCTGTGAAGTTCGCAGTGCCGACCATTGCGAACGGCAAAGTATATCTCGGGACGCAGACCGAACTGGACGTTTACGGGCCGAAGTAAGAATTCTTTTGATCAGACCTGCTTCTTAGACCGATGGGCGCGGAGTTTTTCTGGCGCCTTTGGGAACAGCGGGGAGTTTCACGTAAGTTGGTAAGATCGGGCAAGCTTGCTCGTTCTCGCGAGATTCGGTGAAGCCGATCAGAAACTCCTGAGCGTTGAAACGGAATCCATTGCGCGAGGCGGAGAACTGACCCG
This sequence comes from Binatus sp. (SeqCode), assembly GCA_035602755.1. Taxonomy (GTDB): domain Bacteria; phylum Acidobacteriota; class Terriglobia; order Acidiferrales; family UBA7541; genus Palsa-295. Next base: position 70,131 of record DATNLR010000138.1, read on the forward strand.
CTTTGTGTCCGCGAACGTACTCTCCGCTGGGAAGCAAGACTCGAGTTTTTTCCGTGTCCGCTAAATAGGGCGAAATAACCTGCGTGAAAACCTGACTGCAAAGGACTGGATCTTTCAAGCGGAACATGACTTCTACGCGCTCGTAAATATTCCTCTGCATCCAATCCGCGCTGCCCAGATAGATTTCCGTAGGACCTCCATTACCAAAAGCAAAAACTCGGCTGTGTTCCAGGAAACGCCCCACCACACTTCTGACTCGAATGCGGCTGCTGACTCCGCGAACCCCGGGACGCAAAGCGCAAGCGCCGCGCACGATCAATTCGATCTGCACGCCAGCCTGCGAAGCGCGGTAAAGAGCCTGAATGATTTTTTCGTCGAGCAGAGCATTTACTTTGGCGAGAATGAAGGCCGGGCGTCCAGCGCGGGCGTGGGCGGTTTCGCGGTGAATCAAGTCCAGACAGCTTCTTCCTAAATTCAGCGGGGCCACAAACAAGGGCAAGTATTGCGGGCGTTCGGAGTAAGCCGTCAAATAATGAAAGACGTGTTGCACCGAAGAGGTGATACGCGGATCGCATGTAAGCAGGCTCAGGTCAGTGTAGTAACGAGCGGTGGAAGGATTGTAATTGCCGGTGCCGAGATGCGCGTACTGGCGGATCTTGCCGCCTTGCTCGCGGCGAGCGATTAGAGCAAGTTTGCAATGCGTTTTCAGGCCGACCACGCCGTGGAAGACCTGCACACCGGCTTCCTGCAGATTGCGCGCCCAGCGAATGTTGGAAGCTTCGTCGAAACGAGCTTTGAGCTCAACGACGACGGCGACTTCCTTTTTTGCCGCGGCTTCGATCAAAGCGCGGACGATGGGAGAGTTTTCACTGGTGCGATAGAGGGTTTGGCGGATGGAGAGAACGTCCGGGTCGTTGGCAGCACTTTCAATGAAGCGAACGACGGCGGCATAGGAGTCGTAGGGATGGTGCAGCAGCACGTCGCGCTTTCGAATCAGGTCGAAGAGCGCGCCGGACTCGGACTTCAGCGCCAGCTCCCGGGGAACAAATGGGCGATATTTCAGGTCCGGGCGAGGAATGGCTTCGTACAGATAGGCGATGCGCGAAAGATTGGGCGGCCCGTCCACACGAAAAATTTGCCAGGGAGCGAGACGAAAATTGGCTACCAAGCGTTCAATAATCTCCTGATTCGCGCTGGCTTCGATTTCCAGGCGGACGGCTTCACCTTTTCTGCGGCTGTGAAGTTGGGCATCAACCGAATCCATGATGCTGCGCGATTCTTCGGCCTCGAGATAAAGATTACTGTTACGAGTAACGCGAAAGGCAGCAGCGGAAAGTACTTCGTATCCGTGATAGAGGCGCTCGGCGAAAGCGTGAATTATGTCGGAAAGAAAAACGTATTCGACCGAGCCGTTGGAGGAGGGCAACTGCACCAAGCGCGGGAGAGCGCGCGGCACGGTGACAACTCCGAGGTAGGGCTGCGAGCCACGCCTTTTGCGACACAGTAGAAACGCCAGACAAATCGCCTTATTAATTACGTGCGGAAATGGATGGGCGGGATCGACAGTTACCGGCGTGAGCAGCGGCTCGGCAGTTTTGGAGTAAAAGTTTTCGACGTGGGCACGGGCCGACGGACGCAGAGAGCGCATGGTGACGATCGTGATCGACTCAGAAAGAAGAGAAGGAACGAGCTCTTCGCGCCAGCAGTCGTACTGAGCTTTTACAAATTTGTGCGTACGGGCGGCGAGTTCGGTGAGCACTTCGCGCGGTTTGCGGCCATCGGGGCCGGGCTCCTGGATACCATGTTCCACCTGCTGCAAAAGGCCAGCGACGCGAACTTCCACGAATTCGTCAAGATTGCTGGCGGTGATGGCCAGGAATTTCACGCGCTCGAGTAGCGGATTCTTCAAGTCACGCGCTTCTTCCAGAACGCGCTCGTTGAATTGCAGCCAGGAAAAGTGGCGGTTTAAAAATAAGCTAGAGCCCACAAGCAGCTTGCGCGACATATTGTCCTCATGGCTAGGCTATCAGGATATCGGGAGAATATTACTGGCCTGTTACGGCGGGAGAATCGGGCTGGGTTTTGGCAGGGGAAAGCTGCTCGATCGAAGGCCTAACTGTTCACATACTCAACGATCACGCCTTTTCGTTGCGAGTAAATCAAGTATTCCCCGGGAGCTATAGCGCCTAAACGGTTGACGCGCGTGCGAGCTTCTTCAATGCCCGGCACGGAGGTGATCCAAAGAGGCTTTCCATTTCTAAGCCGTTTGAAAATATCAAAAGCGCTTTCCATAAGGCCCCCTAGTAGTTTCTTCTCTGTCGTCGTTCAGGTCTCACAAGGGCATCTTGCTTGCCAGCTACGGCCCTTAAATGGCCCTTTAGAATGAGGAAGTTGAGCCTGGTCTACAGTGTTCTGCTTAGAAAATTCTTCGTTCTGCAAGCCGAACGGGAGTAGCACAAGGAGGATTAATCGGGGGATACGAATTGGAAGACGATTTCTCCAGTGGAAGCTTCCCGGATGAAATATTCACCGCGGGACTTCAAAGCAAGAGCGTGCAGGTTTGTTTTGGCTTGTTCTAAAGTTGCGACTTCCGCGATCCAGAGAGGATGGCCGTCGTGCAGCGTACGGAAGATATCAAACCCTAGACTAGCCATCGCGCGATGATGTAAGTTCCAAGTCCCCCGCGGTCTACCAGGATAAAAGAGCGCAGAAGACTTAGGGCAGGATAGAGGGGAGTGAGGTTTTTGTCTGTTCAATGTTAGACAGACAAAAAGTGCCCGAACCTACAAGATTGTTGGGAGGCGATATAGCAATGATTCGATTTTGCAAAGCAAAGCATAATTGAGGAAGAAATGACGGCAAGCAAGCGCGGCAAATCCGCGAAGATTATTTTTCCCAGAGTATTGTCGGGAAAAGTTGTGGAATATGTGCCAAGCAAGACCATTTTTTCCCAAGGAGAGCAGTGCAAGGACGTGCATTACATTCAAGAGGGGGTAGTCAAGCTGATGCTGGTTTCTCAGCGCGGGAGAAGCGGCGTTCTGGGGTTCCTGGGGCGAGGAGATTTCTTCGGGGAGGCCTGCATTGGGGGACATGCGATTTACCAGACCTCGGCTATTACGATGGTGCCGAGCAAGATCATGGTCATCGAACGAAAAAAGATGATCCACCTAATCGAGAAAGAGCCACACGTTTGTACGCAATTCATAAATTATTTGCTTTCGCGGAACAACCGCATTGAACAGGATCTAATCGACCACTTATTCAATTCCAGTGAAAAAAGACTGGCGCGCGCACTGTTGCTACTGAATGATTATGAAAAGGGAAGCGAAAATCCGTCGATCCTCCAGCGAGTGACGCAAGACACGCTGGCAGAAATGATTGGGACCACCAGGCCCCGCGTGAATTTCTTCATGAACAAATTCAGAAGACTGGGATACATCAACTACAACTACAACGGCGGGCTGGAAATCTACAAGTCGCTATCGAATGTATTGCAATAGGAAGCAGGCAATAGGTGCTGGCGGATTACTCCGCGAAAAAATTTGAAAGCGGCTTGCTTTCTGTTTTTACTGCGTCGAACTGGCCTGTTGATTCTTGACTTGTAGTTCGTTCACTACTTGCTGGACCTTGGGGACACCTGCCGCTACTTTTTCCACTTGGGCCCACTTGGCCATCCAGAACATACCCTAAAGATGGATGTGTGTTGAGGTATGGAGCGGCACGTAACTGGAATTATGTAAAGACTGAAGCGGACGAAGATCCGAGCGAGCGGTAAAGCAAAGGAGCGGGGTTGTTACCCCGCTCTCTTTGCAGAATTAACGCCTGGATTTTTTACCAGCGGGGCGCTTGCGGACCACGGATTTGGCGGCGCGCTTGGCCGGTTTGGCGGTCTTCTTCGAGCGCTTGGCCGGACGCGATTTTTTCCTGGCTTTTGCGCGAGGCCGCTGGCGCTTGGCTTCCGCGCTCGCGACCTTGGAGAATTCGTTTACCTTTGCGGCTACGGTACCGAGGGCAGAGCCGATGGTGGTGGCAACGTTGGTGAGCAATTCCTCTGCGCTAGATGGCTTCTGTTCGTCTGTCATTTGAGCCTCCTGGGAAACTGTTTGCGCCACGACTTATTTTTTCGGGCCGTTTCAGGAATTGTGCGGAACTTCCTGACCTAGAGCGGTGGCCAGCGCGATCTGATGATCCTGTTCGTCCATCAAGATCTCGCGAATGTGCTCGGCCATGGAGAATTCACCAAGGGCTTCGCATTGACGCACACGATCGCGGTAATTGCGAATGGTTTCCGTTTCGTTCTCGAGATCGAACTTCAGCATGTCCCTCGCTTTTTCAGACGTGCGGATGGGCTTAGGCTGAGTGGTGGGCATGCCGCCCAGGTAGTCAATCTGGTTAGAAATTATTAGGGCATGGCTGAGCTCTTCGTTGGCGTGCTTTTCCAGTTCTCCGGCTATGTTCATATACTCGGCGCCCTTCAACACTTGCGAATAAATTACGTAGGAAATAATGGCTTGATATTCTCGGGCCAGATCTTCATTCAGGGCAGCGATGAGTTCTTTTCGCGTCAAAGTTTTCCCGGTCGAAGATGGGGGGGCTTCTTTCATTTCACTCTCCTTCTATGGAAGTGCGGTGCGAGTAGCTCCAACACAATTAGGATGGATTGCACTGAATACTCTACTGGCCCCGTTCTCGGACGTCAAATCTTTAGCAAGGAACAACGGAGTATAGGCAGGGGGTTAGGGACAAGGGAGAGCGCTTCATCGCCGCCCCCCCTTTAGCCACCAAAGCAGTGATTGCCAATCTACGCGGAGGCGCTTTTGGTTGCGTCGCGGTACGCTTTTTGCCCAGCGTCAGCTGCGTCTTTTACGTAGGCGGTTGCTTCGTCAACATTCTTCTTTGCACGGTTGGCCCACTTCTGGCCCGTGCTTACGGCTTCATCGAGCTTCTCTTGGGCTGTCTCCAAGAGATAATCACGCGTGTCTTCACCCGCTTGTGGCGCGAAGAGAATCCCGATTGCCGCTCCCACGCCGAGGCCGACTACAAACGCCGAAATAGTTTCCGGCCATCCCATCCTCTTCATAAAGCCTCCATTTTGACTTTGCAAGGTTTCTTGCGATGTTTACCGCAAATTCGAACTCTCGGTCGACCGAATCAGCCGACATTCATAATGCCATGATACACGGTAGCGTCAGCAAACAATCGAAGCCATACATGGAAAGACGTAGATTGACCAACGACTTGCCGTAGCATGGAGGCTCTCAGGTACGTCGAACGACCAAACACGTGATGTCGTCGTGCTGCGGAGCTCCGCCGACGAACTCGTCGAGCTTTCGCATGATAGTGGAGAGCGTCATAGCAGCACGATCTTCGAGAGGTTCACCCGCCAGTGCTAGCAAGCGGGACTCTCCAAATTCTTTTCCGTCTTCGTCGCGGGCCTCGGTGACGCCGTCGGTGTAGATAATCAGAACATCGCCGCGTTCAAGAACGGTGCGGCCAGTCTCGTACTTTTCGTTTATCTCGATGCCTAGAGGAATGCTCTCGGATTTCAGGCGTTCAATGGTGCCATCCTGGTGCTTCAACATCGGAGGGTTGTGGCCGGCGCAAAGATAATTCAATGTTCCGGTCACAGGATCCAGCTCAGCCAGAAAAGCGGTAGTGAAGCGGCGGCCGTTCATATTATTGGAGCAGGCTTGGCGATTCAATCCGGCGACGAGATCAGAAAGCGACCCGCGCGAGCCGGCCAGTGCGCGAAGACTGGCTTGGAAGGTGGCCATTAACATCGCGGCCGGAACGCTTTTGCCGGCCACGTCTGCGACAGCGATAAGTAAGGGACCGTCGACGGCGCGGCGGAAAGCGTCGTAATAATCACCGGCGACCATCTTGGCTGGCCTGGTGGCGAAGGCCATATCCACTCCCGCCACTTCGGGTGGCACACGCGGGACCAGCCAGCGCTGAATTTCGCGCGCGATTTCAATGTCGCGCTTCATGGAAATGTGATCGCCGAGGACCATCACCAGCAGGAGCAACAGACCTATGAAGCCCAAAAGGAGTTCCACTTCTCTGGTGAAAAACAGAAACTCAAGTCCGACGATGGAGAAAACCGCCAGGATGATGGTGAGAAGAAGGAAAACGCGACGCGGCGGCGAAAGCTTTTTTAGAATGCTGGAAGAGATTGCTATGAATACTTTGAATGGACGCGTCCAGGACTTGTCCTGCTCTGCCTGACGATCGACATCCTGCTTGAAGGGGCGCGCGCTGGCTTCCGCTTCGGATTTAAACTGGCTCCAAAGATCGTCGAGCTCCATTCCGGCGGTAAGGCGGCGCCAACCGTCTTGCGAATGCCAGACGGCGCGTCTAACTGCCAACTTGGCTCCGTGCGCGGACTGCTTAACTTTGGCGAGTTTGGGATCGACGAAGATCCGCCAATCGCTACGAAGTTCGCTGGTTGAAGTGCCCACGTCCCACAGTACGCTATAATGGTGGACTGGTGCATACGGTAATCTTCGTATTGTTCGTGCTGAAAGAATTTAGCCCGCAATGAAACACTGTTGTGGGGCTTGCCGCTGCCGATTTTGCCGAGTAGAACCTTCTAAAACATAGCAAAAAATCGATGGTGGCGACTCTATCGAGTTCTGTAACAATATGTTAAATAAAGGTTTATGGCTAAAAGAGCTTGGCCCGTGAAATGCACATAAGCTTCTTGCTCGCGGCGATTCAATGCAGTGCTGTATGGGCCACTGGAAGAGGCGAGCGGCAGATGGAAGGGGTTCGCAAGATGCAGTTGGATGTTTGAACTTGGGAGAAGCGCAGAGATGGCCGCAGCAACTACAACGATAAAAGTGGCGCCGTTACCGAACTGGGGCGAACGAATCCGGGCGCTCAAGAACATTCCGCCGGTACTGCGGTTTGTGTGGGATGCCGCGCCGGGGATTGTTGTTTCGAATCTGAGTTTCCGTGTGGCTGCCGCGCTAATTCCGCTTTCGATTTTGGCGGTGACGAGATTTATCGTCGATTCGGTCACCAACCATCAGATGAGGCGGGTGCCGCTCTCGCATATGTTCTGGTGGATGGTACTGCTGGAATTTGTTCTCGCCGGCGTGGCGACGTTCATGGCGCGCATCATCGAGTTCTGCGACACCACCTTGGCGGATCGATTCACGCGACATATTAGTCTGAAGTTGATGACGCACGCGGCGAAGCTGGATTTGATGTCGTATGAGGATCCGGTTTTCTACGACAAGCTGGAACGCGCGCGAGCGCAAGGCGTAGACCGCGTTCAAATGCTGCAGGTGGGCGGCAGGTTGATTCAGGAAGTGATTACTACAGTGAGCTTGGCAGCAGCCATTTTTATTTTCTCGAAACTACTTTTGCTGGGATTGATTATTTGCGTGGTGCCCGCGTTTCTGGGCGAGACCCATTTTGGCTTCATGAATTATTCGCTGAGTTATAGACAGACCGCCGGGCGGCGCGAGCTGGATTATTTGCGCGTGTTGGGCGGAGCCAAAGAAAGCGCGAAGGAATTAAAGCTATTTGGACTCGCGCCGTTCCTTATGGGGCGTTATTCGGAGCTGGCTGACGAGCTGTATCACCAGACGAAGGATTTGTCGAAACGCAGGCTGACGTTTGGATCGCTGCTAGCGCTACTGGGACTGGTTGGATACTACGGGAGCTATGCCTACGTTATATATGGCGCGGTGATTGGCACCATAAGCGTGGGCGTGATGGTTTATCTTTCAGGAGCAATTGCCGCTGCCAGCTCGAACATTCAGGCGGTGTTCACGAGCTTTTCAGGCATCACGAACCAAGCGTTGTTCATGACCGACCTGTTGGAATTTCTTGCGGTGAAGCCGAAGATTTCGTCCCAAGCATCTGCCATGCCTGCGCCCAAGCCGGTTCGCACGGGATTTGAGTTTAAGAATGTTTCTTTCAAATACCCCGGCAGTTCGCGAATGGTTTTGAAGAACGTTAATTTTAAACTTGGGCCGACGGAACGGATCGCGATTGTCGGCGAAAACGGACAGGGTAAGACCACGCTGGTGAAGCTGCTCACGCGTTTGTACGATCCGACGGAAGGCCAGATTTTGCTAGATGGAAAAGATCTGCGCGATTATGACCTGGAAAGCCTTTGGAAGGAAATTGGCGTGATCTTCCAGGACTTCATGCGTTATGAGATGACTGCGGCAGAAAATATTGCAGTAGGCAGAATTGAAGATTTGGATAATCAATTTCGAATACGAGCGGCTGCTAATAAGAGTCTGGCGGAACACACGATACGCCGGCTCCCGAATGGATTTGATCAAGTGTTGGGCTGCCGATTTGAGGGCGGCGTAGATCTATCGGGCGGTGAGTGGCAGAAAATCGCTCTAGCACGCGCTTACCTGCGAGATGCGCAGCTTCTGATTTTGGACGAGCCGACCGCCGCTTTGGACGCGCGTTCGGAGCACGAAGTGTTCCAACGATTCGCGGAACTAACCAAAGGTAAAATGTCTTTGCTGATTTCCCACCGATTCTCGACCGTACGCATGGCGGATCGCGTTCTGGTGCTGGCCGACGGTGAAATTGCCGAAGAAGGCAAACACGATCAATTGATGAAGAGCGGCGGACAGTACGCAGAGATGTTCGAACTACAGGCGGCCAACTACCGCTAAGGCGTCGACGGTTCGCAGGACTGAGGTTAACGCCCAGCATGGTTGTGCATTTCCACTAATTCCTGTGGCGATGCAGGCTTGTAAGATTTAAATCCCGCACGTTCCATACCTCGTTGTGCTTCCGGATTTTTCATAAAGGTATCCCACACAAAAGCAGTGCGCGCGTTTTCCGCCATTACCATGCTAATTCCAGCATCGATTCCGACGATGTCGCTGTCGTACCAGTTCGTGAGCGGGTTGAAGGCGTCCACAAAGCCGTAGCGGCTCCAGGTGCCTGCGCCGTAGCGGTATTGAATGGTGCGGAGAACGCGCATCACCGGTCCCGGCAAGAAGGGAAGCGAGCCAGCCGAGGCGCATGGCACTACCGTTCCATCAATTGGGCCGGTGGCGGGAGGGCCGCCCCAAACTTCGTAACCGTGCTCGGAATCTGACGCCGTGATACCCCACAGATTTTCGCTGTAGTCCGGAAATTTTTTCGACAGACTCAAGCAGAAACGCCGATGAACGTCCGTGGCTAGAATCGAATTCTGGAAATAATCGACGTACTTGTCGCGCTTGCCGCGGAAATCAAACCAAGCCTGCGAATATTGATGAATGAATAGCGGCGCGTAGGAGCCGATGTAGCGAATGCCATCGAATTCAAACACGGTACGCTTCCAGGCGTCCCAAGCTTGTGGCGGAAGAACATGAGCAGAGGAGCCCAGGCCCAGCAGGTACATCATCATCATTTCGCTGTAGCTGTCCCAGCGATATTGCAGGAATCCTCCTTCGGGAGTCCAGCCGTGCGGAAGGATGCGGGTGTCTTCGGAAAGCCAGTTCCAATCGACGCGGTTAAAGATTTCGTGAGCTAACTGGCTAATTTCGGAATGTTCGAAATACTGACGACACATCAGAATGCCGCAAAGAAGGATGGAAGTATCCACGGAGGAAACTTCCGACTGCCACAATCTTTCGCCGGTGGCGATGTTGGCCCAGTGATAATAAAAACCGCGCTCCTGTGGCATTTTCTTCCAAAGGAAACGCAAGGTGGTGAGAGCTCGATCGCGAGCCTGCGAATAGGAAACATACCCGCGCTTTTCACCGATGCATAGAGCTGTGAGTCCAAAGCCGGTAGCAGCGATGCTCCCTAAAATGCTGGTGTCTGAGCCGCGCACGTTACATCGATCTTTGACGATCCCGGTCTTCGGGTTGCACTGCTCCCAGAAGAATTGAAAGATGGCATTTTCCAACTGTTCAAGGAAAGTGTCATCTCCCGGCGAGAGGTAGGTTGCCGGAGGAAGCGGGCTTAATTGGATGGAGGTGTCCGGAGTGGGCTTTTGGACTGCGGTCTGATCTGCAAAAGAGCGCCCGTTGACCAGGACCGGGACGCACGCCGCCGTCTCTACGAGCTGGCGGAGCAGCTCTCGACGCGAAAGGCCCCTCCGGCCGCGGAATGTAGGGTCCACTGTTCGATTTTAGGCGAAAGTGAAGGTTGAAGAAAACCCGGCCGACGAATGGTATTTCCATCCGGTGAGTCGGCTGCCTCGCCGGCCCGATTTCCAAGTGAGTTTAGGCCCCAGCGCTCTTGGTCTTGCCTTCGGAGAATAGAGAAATCATCTCGCGATTGAAAGCGGGAATGTCCGTGGGCTGGCGACTGGAGACCCAGTTTCGGTCGCGTATGACTTCCTCGTCTTTCCAATTGCCGCCGGCGTTGCGGATATCATCCTGGATTGTATGGTAGCTGGTCAGGGTGCGGCCCTTGACCAGGCCGGCCGAAACCAGGAGCCAGGGCGCATGGCAAATTACGGCAATCGGTTTTTTCGCTTGGTCGATGCTCCGCACGAATTCCTGGGCTTTCTTTTCGGCGCGCAGGAAGTCCGCGTTTAGCGCTCCTCCGGGAAGAAGCACGGCGTCGAAATCCTCTGGATTCGCTTTGTCAAGGGTCATGTCGACGGCGATTTTGTCGCCTTTCTGGTCATGATTAAATCCCTGAATTTTTCCGGACTTGGGAGCTATGACAACGGTCTTGGCTCCAGCTTCCTCGAGAGCCTTGCGCGGCTTTTCTAATTCGGCTTGTTCAAAATCGTCGCTGGCCAAGATAGCGACTCTCATTTGTGACAATTTCTGTTCGGACATAAAAATCTCCTTTGAGTGTGCTGATCGATTGTTGGAGCTCGCCACCTATGGCTGGGGTGCCCGACGAAGGCCAAAGTTAGCGAACTTCTTGTGGTGGAATGTCTTCGGGCCGATGCGGGCTATCCGGCCCGGGCTGAACGTGACGGCGCGGGTCCGGCGGGTCGATAACTTCAGGGACCTTATCGCCGGGCGTTCTGCCAGGTTTTCGGACAGGTTCGCGGCTGGGGTTAGGATCGCTGCTGTGTTCGTAAATGGACATTGTTTTCTCCCCTCCATTTCACGCCTTAAGGGCTCACAGCTTCGAAGTATGGCAAATGCAGACAAAGTCCTCTATCCCCGACATCCTGTAGGGTTTATAGGAATTCTCTGTAGTTATAGGGCCCCGGAGCGGAAGGGAGGAGAGGGGCCACTCTCAATTTCAGGGGGAGACTATCAGTGGCCCCTTCAGGGGAGAGACTCTGAAGAATTGCCGAGTTTGAGACAACTAAGCATCGAACTTGATCACCAAGTTACCTAGGTCTTGAGGCTCCTTCCATCGGCTAGGAATTGTATTAAAGACAGGAAGTCACTGTAGGAGCGGTGCGGCGCGCTGGCAAACAGGCGGAATGCTCGGGTTCGAGCATTCCGCCTGTTTGAGAGGTCTGTTAGAAAGAAAGGGTGGAGGTTACCCAGGTCCGGCGCGCCGGGCTCGCTGGGTCTGGTAAGTGTTGGTTTCATCAGGCAACGTCTTCATGGATTCTACGAACTCGTCTGCCTGGCGCTCGGCTTCGTCCCTCGCCGTGCCATAACGCTCCTGGAGCCTTCCCACAAGCTGTTGGCGACGACCGTTGATCACGTCCAAGTCGTCGTCGGTTAGCTTGCCCCACTTCTCTTTGGCTTGCCCTTTCACCTGTTTCCACTTTCCTTCTACTTGGTCCCAATTCATGGCTTACCTCCGGGGTTTACCCTGGTTGTTTTGTTTTTGATTCGACGGAACGGCCGGGAATTTTTGCGCGTTGCTTCCGCCAGGATTAGAGAACCACACGCGCGTTTCGATCGGAATAGAGCAGAACACTTAGTACGTTGAATGCGTCCAGGTACGGCTATATAAGGATCGAGCAGAGCCCACGGATTTGAATGAGATGCCAGCTAACTTTAAGGTATTGAGAGTCTCAGGCTTACAGCAATCGAGAGCCGCTATTACGCTGATGCATGTATGGTGATTGCGGCCCGGTGAGCGTACAAGTGTACGGTCGAGCGGCCTTTCAAGGCGCCATTTTGGATTTACGAGGAGGCGGTATGTTGCGTTGGGCACTGGCATTTTTTGTGGTGGCTTTGATCGCGGCCGTTTTCGGATTCCTCGGGATAGCAGCGGCGGCAGCCGGCATCGCGCGGATTCTATTCTTCATTTTCTTAGTGCTATTCCTGGTCTCTCTTGTTGGCGGACTAGTCCGACGAGCTTAGCCCACTCCATTAGCAGTATAGTCACGGGTGGAGCTAGCTCGGAAGCAGTCCAGGACAAAAATGAAAACCCTGCCCTTGGTTGGAATTATCTTAATCGTTCTTGGAATCTTTATTTTTGTGTTCCAGGGAATCACCTACACAAAACACAAGAAGATAGTCGATATTGGCCCTCTCCAGGCGAGTTCGACCGAGCATAAGACGATTCCTTTGCCTCCTATACTCGGAGGGCTCGCACTGGTGGGAGGGATCGTTCTACTTGTGGCGGGAAGAAAAGAAGCTTAGTTCGTTAGCGCTGCGAAAACCTTCATCGATTATTTGCGTTAGCCTAACACGATACGAATTGTGTGGATGGCACCGTCATCTGCGAGAGAGATGGTTGGAGCTCCGGGCACAAGCTTGCCGTCCATTTCAGTGAGAGCTACGCCCCGCGAGACGTTCGACGGATTTTCCACTTTGATTTTATATAGAGCGGAGTGGTAGCGGAAATCGATGGAGTAGCCGGGCCAATTGCGTGGAATGCAGGGGTCGATATTGAGGATCATGCCTCGCACCCGGAAACCGAGTATCCATTCCAATCCTGTGCGATACAGCCAGCCTGCCGAACCTGTGTACCAAGTCCAACCGCCGCGGCCGACGTGCGGAGGTTCCGCGTAAATATCGCCGGCCACGACATAGGGCTCCACTTTATAACGCTGCACGTTGGCTCGCGAATTGGACCGATTGATCGGATTCATGAAGCGGAAAAGTTCGCTGGCCTTGTCTCCGTTGCCAAGTTCGGCGAAGGCGATGGCGGTCCAGGTGGAGGCGTGCGTGTATTGGCCACCGTTTTCGCGAATGCCGGGGACATAGCCTTTTATGTAGCCGGGGTCGTGAGTGGTCTTATCGAATGGCGGAGTTAAGAGCAAGATCAGGCCGTCGGCGGAACGAATGAGCTGGTGGTCGACGGCAGCCATGGCGCGCGCTCCGCGGCCAGGTTCGGCAGCGCCGCTGATAATGCCCCAGGATTGGGCGATGGAGTCGATCCGGCATTCTTCATTCTGCGCGGAGCCGAGCGGAGTGCCGTCGTCAAAGTAAGCGCGGCGATACCATTCTCCGTCCCAACCTTCGCGTTCGAGCGCTGCTTTCAACAGACTGACATGCACGCGCCACCTTTCTGCGCGTTCGCGTTCTCCGCGAGCGTCAGCGACTTTCGCAAACTCCCAGAGAACGGTGTGCAAGAACCAGCCCAGCCAGATGCTTTCTCCCTTTCCCAACTGTCCGACGCGATTCATGCCATCGTTCCAATCGCCGGTACCCATCAGGGGAAGGCCGTGGGCGCCTACGGATAGGCTGCGATCCAAAGCGCGTGCGCAGTGTTCGAAAATCGTTGCGCGATTCTGCGAGATGCGAGGTTGGAAGTAAGATTCGTTTTGACCTTCCGCGAGGAGATCCCCTTCCACGAAGGGGACTTGCTCTTCGAGCACGGTCATGTCGCCGGTAGCTTCGATGAAATGAATCACGGCGTACGGCAGCCAGAGAAGATCGTCTGACATTCTGGTGCGGATGCCGCGACCGGAAGGCGGATGCCACCAATGTTGCACGTCCCCTTCGGGGAACTGATGAGCGGCGGCGCGCAACAACTGCTCCCGCGTGACCGCTCTTTTAGATATGGTGAGGGCCATCACGTCCTGGAGTTGATCGCGGAAACCGTAGGCGCCACTCAGCTGATAGAAGGCTGCGCGTGCCCACACGCGGCTGGAAAGAGTTTGATAGAGCAGCCAGCGATTCAAAATTACGTCCATACTTTGATCGGGTGTGTTTACTTGCACGGCGCTGAGCGTGTCGTCCCACTGTCGAAGAACATCGCGGAAAACCTGATTTAGATCTGCGGCGCGGTAACGATTGAGAAGGTCTCGAGCTTTTTCTTTGGATTCGGCTTGGCCCAGGAAGAAAACAATTTCCACGCGAGCGCCGGGGCGCAACTCGATGACCGTTTGCAGGACGGCGCAAGGATCCAAGGCCGCGCCTGTCTTGCGGCCAAGAGGACGGCTGGTTTCCAGCGCCGTGGGACGTTCCGGACTTCCATTGCGCCCGAAGAATTCCGTACGATCGGCAGTGAAGGAAGATTGGCGTCCAGCCAGATCGGCAAAAGCGATACGACCTCCGAAGTCTCCGTTCCATGCGCTGCGTGCGAAGAGCGCGCCGGATGCCGAATCCATTTCGCTGATGATGTAGGGAGCCGCAGACGGACGTGAGCTTCCCAAAACCCATTCGGCGTAGGCCGTGACTGAGAGTCGCCGTAGACGTCCTGAATCATTCTGAATTGCGAGGCGCGAAATTTTTATGGGGTCTTCTACCGGCACGAATTGAATCAAGTCGAGTTGAAGGCCATGAGAGCCGTGTTGAAAACGAGTGTAACCCTGTCCGTGACGGCACAAATAGGTGGCCGCTTCATCGCGAATGGGCAAAGCCGTTGCGCTCCAGACTTCCCCGGTAGCTTCGTCACGAATGTAGAGCGCTTCGCCGGGCGTATCGAACACATGATCGTTGGACCAAGGCGTAAGTTGGTTTTCATGACTGTTGAGGGACCAAGTGAATCCCGAGCCCGATTCGGAAACCAAAAAGCCGAACGATGGGTTTGCAATCACATTGACCCAAGGCTCCGGAGTGCGCAAACCTTCGTTCAACACGGTTACATATTCGCGGCCGTTCTCGGCGAAACCGCCAATGCCATTGAAAAACTGCAAAGCGGGCTGGGGCAATTGAACGTCCTGGCGCTTGCTGGGCCGAGTTTCGCGACGCAGCGGAGGAAAGAGCGGATCCCTGTACTGCGATCGGGTAATTTGTTCCGCCAGCGTACCGCGGCGGCTAAGCAACACAGCTCTTGCGATCATTTGTAACTGCGTGCGAGTTTGCTGCGAAACCAAGTCGCCGCGCAGGAGGAAAATCTTGCCGCTCACTCCGCTGGTGTCGGGAGAAAGCCTGAGTTGGCTGCCGCGTACCAGCGCTTCCAATGAGGTATGCAATTCCTGAACGTAGGAAGGGGCTTTCTCGTTAATGATCACGACATCGGCGGACAATTGCTTCATGCGCCAGTACTCATGCGCGCGCAAAAGCTGACGGATGATGTCCACGTCATCAGCATCGTCGATGCGCGCGAGCACGATAGGCAGATCGCCGGAAATTCCCTGGGCCCACAGAGTGCCGATATCGAGTGAAGTAGTGGTCAGGATGTCCGACGATGGGCGCAGAGAAGAGTCGGAGTAAAGGACTGCGTTTGCCAAGCGTTGAAAGAGGTGAGCTTCTTCAGCGCTGATGCTCAAGTGATGGAGTTGCACCTGCGCTTGGGTCCAAGCGAGAGTGAGGGTGCGCTCAAACGTTCGCGTATCGCGGTATTTATCGGCCAAATCCAGAAGCTCTTCGCGCGTGGGCGCCACGATGGTGGAAAAAATTAGATGGGCGGTGGTACCGGGTGGAATGTGCACCGTACGGCGCAAGCTGATGATTGGATCGAGCACAGAGCCGACTGAGTTTGAAAGCGGGCGACCATCGAGGATCGAAACAGCGTTGCGTAAGTTGCGGGCGCGGCCTACAAATTTTGCGCGGTCTGTCTCGAACTGCAGATCGCCGACTGTTTCACCATCCACAACCAAAACCTGCGCGGCCCATACGGAAGTTTCTTCCGGGGAGCGTTTGCGTCGTGTCGCCACCACCGCGCCGAGGTCAGCAACAAATTCAGTCTCGACGAACAGGTTGGAGAAAGCGGGCGCTGCGACATCGGATGCTTGCGAGGCAAGAGACACTTCCGCGTAAGAGGTAACCTGCACATCCCGCGCGCGCACACCTAAGTTCGTAATGGTCACGCGGCGGACTTCCGCATCGTCTTCCGACGACACAACGACTTCCAAAGTGGTGGTTAGAGAGCGGTCGCGCCGAACAATTTCGGCATGATCTTCATAAAAAATCGCTTCGTAGGAATCCGGCTCGATACCAGTGGGTTGGTGGCCTGCGGACCACACATTCCCGGTCTGCTCGTCACGCAGGAAAATAAAACTTCCCCAACAATCGCGCGTGGTGTCTTCACGCCAACGAGTGACGGCAATATCGCGCCAGCGGCTATAGCCAGAGCCTGCTGCGGTGAGCATGACGCCGTAACGTCCGTTGGAAAGCAATTGCGTGCGTGGGGTGGCGTCGTAGGGCGTAGTGAAGCGGCGGACCACCGGCGGAACAAGCTCACGCACTTTAGCCGATGCCGAAACTTCCTCCGCACGTGGACGCGCAACCAGGACGTCTCGAGGGGTGCGTTCCTGCAACAGCAATTCGGTGGCTCGCACGATCGGTTCAGTGTGGAAACGCGTTTGCATTACGCCGTCATACAGCACGTTGGCAGCGGACAACAAGGTCATGCCCTGGTGGTGGGCCATGTAGGCGCGAACGACGGCAACATTTTTCCCCTCTGGCAATCGCGACCCGGTGTAATCGAGCGCTTCATAAAAACCATAAAATCCTTTGCCGCCAGCCTGGGCCAGCCGCTCAAAATTATGAACCGCAGCGGAAGGCTCGATCATGGCGGCAAGGGCGGTGGCGTACGGTGCGATTACCAAGTCCTCGCTGAGGCCGCGTTTGAGGCCCAGGCCGGGGACGCCAAAACTCGAATATTGATAAGTGAAATCCATATCGCGGGCGTTGTAGGCAGACTCGGAGATTCCCCAGGGTACGCCGCGCTCTTCGCCGTATTCGATTTGCCGCGCAACTACTTGTTCATAGGTTTGGCTGAGCAAGCTGCCGGATGGAGAGCGCAAGACCAGCGCCGGCATCAGGTATTCAAACATCGAGCCCGACCAGGAAATCAATGCCGAGCCGCGGCCCACGGGCGTGAGCGCCCGACCGAGCCGGAACCAGTGTGAAGACGGCACATCGCCTTTCGCAATGGCAATGAAACTGGTGAGCCGAGCTTCCGAGGCAAGTAAGTCGTAGCAATTTGGATCCAGATTTCCATCCGTGCCCCGATACCCAATGGCGAAAAGTTTCCGCGAATGATCGAACAGGAAAGTGAAATCCATGGCTTCGAACAATTTGCCGGCCGTTTGCGCGATGGCCGTGAGGCGGTGAATCAGCGCCGTGGCCTCCGCGATGGAATCTTTCATCGCTTGTATCAGCTCTTCGATCCGCGCAAGCAGCTCGCGATTTTCCAGAGGCTGGTGCACTAAACTTGCGCCCAGTGTAGAGAGCTCACGAATGGCGGCTTCAAATCGCTCGGGGGCATCCGCCAAGGTGGGAACGTTGCGGAAGAAAGGCTCCATGGCAACCCATTCTCGAGCCTGGGCCGCGGGACGCTCGGCCATCTGCGTGACGACTTCTGAAGCCAAGCGCAGCCAAGGAATCAAGATTCTTGCGTCCTGAAAGTTTGATTCCACGCAGGCTCGAGCGCTCTCTGCGTAGTATCGCAATTCAGAATTAGGAGCATTCCCAAGCTCTTGATCGAGCGTTTGCGCAATGTCCGCAACGGTTTGAACACGGTCTTTCAATGCTATGAACAGAGCGGCCCAGTCCGCAGTATCGCTGGGAGGCAACACGCATAAGGTGGCAGCGGCGTCTATCGCGTTAGCGAGTTGCTTGCGCGTGACCGTGTGGGTGCGCCGAGTGTCGGTGACGTGGGCCAGGGCCTCACGTAATAATGCGAGTGCATCTTCGATTCCAGCCAACCGCGATGTTTCAACAGACGATTTTTGAATCAATTCCCTGCAGCCGTTGCCCAATGCCAACAGATGACCGGCGATATTTCCACTATCCACAGAGGACACGTACTTTGGATCGAGAGGATGGAGGTCTCGCGTGTCGTACCAGTTATAAAAATGACCGCGAAACTGCTCTAACTTATTCATGGTCTGGAAGGTGGCTTCGAGCCGTTCGACCACACCTGTAGTTCCAATCCAGCCAAAATCGCGCGCAGCAAGCGTAGTAAGTAAATAGAGCCCGATGTTCGTGGGCGAAGTCCGATGTGCCACCACAGGCTTGGGATCTTCCTGAAAATTATCAGGAGGAAGAAAATTTTCCTCGGGAGTGACAAATTCTTCGAAGAATCGCCAGGTGGAACGCGAAGTCAATCGCAGAGTCTTCGCGTCTTTGGATGAAAGCGTTTCTATTTCCGGGAGGCTGGGAGGAAGACTGATCCAGCGAGCGACAGCGGGCGCCGCAACCCACAAGGCAACAAAAGGGATCGCGGCAGGCAACGCCGCGTGCCTGAGGAATATAACAGCCAGCAACGCCGCCAAAGCCAGGACGACACTGGAGATCATTCTTTGGTAGACGCCGACAATATCCAGATTGACTGCGGACTTGGCCTGCGCGGCGGTAATCCACTGCAGCAAATTTTTTCGCGTTACGAAAATGCGGGCCAGCGTGCGCAGGATCGCGTCAGCCATCAACCATGCCTGGTAGGCGAGCAAAATAACCGTAAAAGCGATCTGCTCCAACCCCAGCGTCAGATCCGAAAGCACCCCGCGAAAGTGGCTGCGTTTCGAAATTCCACCGATGCGCGGGCTCAAGCCGGTGAGGAAGGGGATCAGCGAAGGAATCGCGAGTGTCGTGAGGATGAAGCGGGTCCACATCCACGGTGAGATTCCGGGCACTAACCAACCCACGAGCAATGTAAGGAACATGCTGGGCGTGGAAAGGGTGCGGCGCAAATTGTCGAGCATCTTCCAGCGGCTGATCGCCGGAATCTTCACTTTCTTGCTTTCTTCTTTGGATAAACCGTCGTGCCCGAAAATCCAGGGAAGAAGCTGCCAGTCTCCACGCGCCCAGCGACTCTGGCGGAGAGCGGCGGCTTCATAGTGCGAAGGAAATTCATCGAACAGCTCAATATCACTAGCCAAAGCAGTGCGAGCGAAGATGCCTTCAAAGAGATCGTGGCTGAGCAGGGTGTTTTCTTTTACTTTGCCTGCCAGTGAAGTCTCAAACGCATCGAGATCGTAAATTCCTTTGCCGGTGTAGGATCCTTCACGAAACAGATCCTGGTACACGTCTGACACGGCCGAGGCGTAAGGATCGATGCCGCTGGGGCCGGCAAAGATTCTCTGGAAGAGCGAACCTTCGCGATCGGTAGTGAGCGAAGGAGTGATTCTGGGTTGAACGATCGCGTAACCATCCACAACGCGGCCCACTTCAGGGTCGAATTTCGGACGATTGAGCGGATGGGCCATGGTGCCTACCAGGCGTCCTGCGGTGCCGCGAGGCAGGCGGGTGTCCGCGTCCAGGGTAATTACGTAACGCACACGCGAAATCATTTCCGGTGGGCGCCCCCCGAGCGGCATGAAAGTGGTATTCGTTGAGCCGCGAAGAAGCTGGTTGAATTCGTGGAGTTTTCCGCGCTTACGCTCCCATCCCATCCATTTTTGCTCCGACTCATTCCACACGCGCTTGCGGTGGAACAAGAAGAAGCGATCACCTCCCCCGGGGGGCGGGCCATGACTGGCGTTTAAACTCGCGATGGCATCGACGGCGACAGCTAAAAGTTGATCGTCACCCGGCAGGCTTTCGGTGGCGGCGTCCACCCAGTCGGAAAGCAAGGCGAAGCGCAAGTCGCCATCGGGATTTGCCAAATAATGAACTTCCAAGTGTTCGACTTGTTCTTTGATCCCCTGTTCTGAAGTGAGCAGAGTCGGAACCGCCACGACAGTGCGCAGCTCGGTGGGGACACCTTCTTTGAATTCAAAACGGGCCAGGGTGCGCGGTCCAAGTAAATCGGTTACTGTGCGATTGACCAGTGCGATGGCCAAATCCGATGCGGGAATGGATGCCAGCAAGCCCAACAACACTAGATAGCCGGTATGCAAACCAAGACGGTGAGCGTGATGCAGCGGGAAAGTCAAAATGACGGCAGTCAGTAATGCAATGGTTCCCAAATAACCGGGAACTGCGGCACGCACGTAAAGGCGCAGAAGGCCGCGGCGCCAGGGAACATGAAAACCCAGCTCGCGTTCAAATTCCCAACGACCTCGCGATATCAGGTAGTAGCCAGGGTCGGAGCGCCGGTCGTCGGCAGGCTGGCCATCGATTTTCTCCGCGCGACCGCGCTTCGCGTGGTGCACAGCGCGCTCGGCAACTTCAATTTCGGAGTATTTCGATCCACGCGAAAGGTCTTCAATGGCATGGCGATAATAATCGCGGGTGGTAAAATCCATTTCTGCAAAATTGCTTCCGGCCCGCAAAACCTGGTCCACCAGGCTGACGCTTTCGAAAAAAAACTGCCAATCGAATTCAGAGGTCAGCCGCATGCTGGTGATGATGTTGCGGACAGTAACCGTCATGGCCGCTTGCTGCTGATGCTCGGCGCGGACAATTTCGTCTGCGGTTGTGCCTTGCGCGGCGAGACGCTCGTCGAGCCAGACGAGAATGGGGCCAACTTTCGGATCCAAGTCGCGCAATCGCTGCACGAGTTGAACGGCGAAAGCTCTTTCGAGAGGTTTTTTTTCAAAGTCGCGCAGCACTGTTGCAGGAGAAATGGTGGCTTGGCCGCCCGTTCCGAGGAGACTGTCGGCGAGCAAATCGGCTTCTTCGCGGGCACGGCGGCTCAAGACCAGACGTTCCGCGATCCTGCGCAGATTTTCTACCAGCACGATACGGAGCGTAATTGCTACGGCCCATAGTTCACCAATGGTGAGGGGTTGCACGCGTTGATAGGCGGTGACGAAGGCGCGCAACACTTCCGGGTCGAAGCGGCTGTCTGTATGCGCCACATAAGCCCAGGCCACACCGAAGACACGCGGATAACCTTGCAAGTGTCCGGAGGCCAGTTTTGGCAACTTTTTATAAAAGCCGACCGGAAGGTCATCGCGAATTTCGCGGAGTTGCTCTTCAACAATGTAGAAGTTATCGACCAACCATTCCGCCGCGGGGGTGATGGTGAGTTCCTGCTGAACTGCCTTGGCAGTTGCGCGGTAATATTCGAGCAACACACGGCCGTTCTCCGCCACGCGCGGGATCAACGGGCGACCGCTATCGGAGTCCGTGGTGACCGTTTGAGCAGCGGCCAGGCTTTCGGCGTGCTGTTCCAAACGTTCTACGCTGAAAAGCTCCGCACGAATCGGCTCGTGGACTTCGGCGACGATGGTTTGGGTTTGTGGGGCGCTGGCCATTGTTTCCCTAGAGAACTGACCAAAGAGCGACTCAACGGTGCGATGCTAACGCACTAGAATACAACGGCAGATGTGAGCGCGGGAACGAGAATACGAGATAAGCAATTTTTTTCCGAGCAAGCACCGGCAGACCGCTGAGAGCCAGATCAACTAGCTTTTCGTAATCCGGCAGCTCCCGGCACCACCAGGGGAGGGACAGGCGAGGGGGGCCTTAACGGAACACCTGCGGCCGAGTGCAGGATTTTTTCCATGTCCGAGATTCTGTAGGGATGGCAAATAAGATCGAGTGCGCTGATATTCAATGCTGCCAGATAATCTCTGTACTCGTTCGGACAGGAAGGAGCACAGACGATAACCGCGGGGATTTCCGCGCGGCGCAATCGCAAAAACCTCACCACGTCGCGGTACGTACCATCCAGAAGCCAGAAACCGCACAGACAAAGGCTGACTTTCCCTCGAGACAAGGCGTTCTTTACTTCTTCCATGCCGCGGGCCCACACGGCGTTCACCGGAAACGATTCGAGAAGCGCGGACATATCTCTGTGGATTTCTGCGTCGTTGGTTGCAACTAACACGCTAGCCTCAGGTTTGTAAAATTCCCTAGCCTCCGAATGCACAACTTCTGCAATTCTTTCGTTCATGGCCGGTACCTTCATATTCGCAGTTCCTTTCCTCAGTGGCTCGTAAGCGCAGGCTCCACAATAATTTAGCGAACTAATAGTCAGCTAGTTAGGCAGTTCCATCAATACAGACAATTCGTTAGGCAGTTACGGAATTTGCTGTAGTAGGGTGCCCAGACCGAAAAATCGCCGTGATCGCGCGGAATTATGTTAGCGAGGTGTGAAAAATGCGCCGGCGAAACCAAACTCTGAGAACTAAGGCTCGATGATTTGATTTCTGACGGCGTAGCGAACCAACTCACTGACCGTGTGCAATTGAAGTTTGCGCATGATATTGGCTCGATGAGTCTCAGCAGTTTTCACGCTGATGTTCAGCGAAGAGGCAACTTCCTTACTGCTCTTACCTTCGGCCAATAGTTGGACAATTTCCCGTTCGCGAGAGGTTAGACGGTCGCGCAGGGTCTCGGGGGGGTCGGCTTTCGTTTTTCCCTCGTTAAAATTCGTAAGCATCACTTCGGTCGCGCGCGGGGTAAAGAAGGGCTTGTGATTTGCGAGAGTTTCCACGGCAATTACCAAATCACGGTCGGAGTCAGACTTTACAATGTAGCCGCGGACACCGGCTTCCAGGATGTCACGAATGAGCTGGTCCGAATAATGTACGGAGAGGATAAGAACCTCCGTATCCGGCGAAGCTTTTCGGATTCTCTTGGCCGCGTCGACGCCGTTGAGATCCGGCATGCTGATGTCGAGAATCACAACGTCCGGCTTCAACTCTTCTGCTTTGGATACGGCTTCGCGGCCGGTGTGCGCCTCGCCGACTATCTCCCAGCCGGCGTGGGGTTGAAGCAGGGCCTTTACGCCACGTCGCATAAGATCGTGGTCATCTGCGATCAAAATACGAAGTGTTTTCATGTTGGTCTCCGACCGTCCTAGATTTGAAAAGCATCAACGGGTGCAGGCATCCCAAAGTTGCTAACTCAGGTGCTTCATCACTTGGCATTTAATTCCGTAATCGGCGCACAGTCAAGTGCCCAAGGGCTCGCGGAAGACATTGCAGGCATAGGAGTTAATTGGCCGCGTGTCGCGCAACAAAAAGAACCAGAGCCAGCCACACGCCGAGGAACACGCCGTCCACGGGAAAGCGTGCGAGGAGCACTGCCGCTTGGACTTCATCTTGTATTAGAGAACTGCAGGGTTAGCTTCCCCTTCTCGGAGATTGTGCCGGGAAGACCGCACAGCCTTGCTTCTTCTAACGTCGCTGCACCAGTCATCTGCGACTAACCGCGTAGTGAAAGATTGAATCGGCTCTGCGAATAACGTGTCCGTGGATCGGAACCCGCGGAGGCACTCAAACTCACTGCCGGCGCGGGTAAACACTGAGTATTCCGATGCGTTCCTGTGGCGCGTATTCGATTTAGCAGAGATTGCGTGAGTGCACATCAATTTTGCCTCCCAAAATCGAGTCAACTATTATCGTTACACCCGCTCCGCCAGGCATTCCCGCAATTGCTGGCGCGCACGCGAAAACCTGGTTTTCACTGCGGATTGAGACAGTTTCAAAACCGTGGCCGCCTCTTTTGCTTGCCACTCCTGCATGCCCAAGAGCCATACGACGACCCGCGAACCGCTTCCCAGCCCGTTGATTGCTTCACGCAGAGCGCGCTGATCTTCCGCCTTTGAGTAGAGCTTCTCCGGATGGTAGGCGTCGCCGGCACTCAACATCTGCACCGGACTCGGCTCATCGCCGTTGCTATTCTCGTAGGTCAGGTAGTGATCCTCGGAGCGGCGCTTGCGCACTTTGATCAGAGCTTCGTTCATAGCGATGCGCATGAGCCAGCTTGAGAACCGGGACTGCCCGCGGAATTGGTGAATATGAGCGTAAGCGTTGAGCAGGCTCTGTTGCGATGCGTCTTCCGCGTCTTCTCGATTGCGCGTGATTTTTAGCGCAACATGATAGGCCTTGCGGATATAAGGCTGGATCAAACTGCCGAAAGCGCTCTTGTCACCTGACTGCGCGCGTTTCACCAGATGAAGTTCGTCATCCAAGTATGGAGAGTTTGCAGCTTCCCACTTCGACTGCGACTGAGTCTTGCTGACTTCTTTGGTATTGCCGTGCACGAATCACCTCAATTTAGTATTTAAATGATTGAATGTAAGTAGCTTATTAGATCCATCAAGAAGCAAATCCCCCGCAGGACAACTCCCGAATGCCGGTATAAAATAATCAAATTCGAGCGGGGGGTCTATCGGCGGCATCCTGTACTTCAGAGCGGGTCTTCCTGTAGCTTCTTTCGATTCAGGATTAGACAAATCGTGGCAGACGGAGGGAGTCAGCGCGTCTTTATCTTCTGGACGCACGCAAAAGTAGCGGCATAAACGGGAAATTCGAACTTGCAGTTGTGCGAGAAGTGAACCAGAAAATTTTTGAAGTACGGCATCTAGGGAACGGCTTGTATGGACTGTACGTGAATTGTTTTTGTGGCGCCATCATAGGTGCCAATAACGGTGACCTTCTGGCCCGCGTAATCGACAGGTTTCTCTTGATCGTCGAGCTGATAGATAGTCTTGTTCAAACCAAAAAGGACGAATTGCCCTCCAGCCTTCACGCAACCCAGCGCGCAATCCTTCGCAGTTTTGAATCCTTCTTTCTGCATCATAATCGGTATGAGATCCTGCGGCAGCGCACTCGTTATCCATGATTTCGCCGGTGAAAGACATGGGCGTGTTGTTGGGTTGCTGACCAACGGCACGCAGGCAGAGAAGTCCTAGTAACAAAATCGGCAAACTCCAAATAGCTGCCTTCCTCATAGTTCCTCCTGAGTTACTAAAGGTCCCTACTCTGAAAGAAAGGCTTGTGCTGGCTTATGGCCTCCACGGCTGCGGCCAACCAATGAGCTTGCGACTTCAACAGGTAACCGCTGGCGCCGGCTTTTTGCGCTTCCCAAACGATTTGATTGGAATCATGCTGAGTGAAGATCAATATCTCGATGGACGGATTTTCCTTCTTGATTTCAGGAGTGGCTTGCAGACCGTTCATTTCCGGCATGGTGACGTCCATGATTATGACATCAGGCTTCAAATCCCTGGCCTTTGATACGGCCTCCAGACCATCGGTGGCTTCTCCCACAACCTTCCATTCCGGACGGGCACAGAGTAGTCTTTGGAGCGCAGAGCGCACCATCTTTTCGTCATCAACAAGCAAAATTGTAAGTGGCATTCAGATTTCCTGGAGCTTCAAAGCCTGCCCATGAGAAACAGAATTAGAAGAATAAGCAGGATGAGACTTATCCCACCGCTGGGGTAATACCCCCAGTTTCTACTGTGCGGCCAACTGGGCAGGCTTCCGAAGAGAGCAAGCAGCAGTACAATTACCAAGATCATCAGCAACAAAAAGGTCTCCCCTCCGGCGCGAATTTTTTAGGGTACCTTCTTCAACGGGTTTGCGTAGTTCGCCACCGGCAAAGCGAGCGTTGACCTGGAAGTTTAAGCTGTCCAAGGGGATGGGCACAATAAAGTTAACGCTGTAGGAGAGCGGAGTAATTCCGGTAGAGTGTCTATCTAGCTATGGCCCGAGCCCATCGCTTACTTGAGACTCTTTTCCAGGCGCTCGACCGCGGGCTCGAGCTTTTGTCGGGATCTCCAGAATTTGGACCAGAGATCACCTTTTTCGTCGATGCGACGGCGTATCGAGGATAAATTCCAAGTTTCCGGGCGAAGCTTTGGGGTCAGCTCGGCGGCTAGAATCGGTGTCGATACTGGTGCGTGAGGAAAAGCGCGGATAGAATAGACCGAGGCCAGCGACTGCGCTTCGGAATTTTGATGCGCATCGATGTAGATGCTGCCTTTGGGGCGGCGACCGACGGTTCGGTCCAAAGTAATTATCCCCGGATGTTGCTGCATAGTGAGCGAAGCGATCGTCGAAACGAATTGGCGGACCTGCTCGTAAGTGTAGAGCCGTTCAAGGGGAAGGAAAATGTGAAGTCCGGTGGCGCCGGAAGTTTTCAAGAAGGCCTTCATGCCTATCTCTTGCAGCTTTGTGGCTAATATTTTTGCGAGCTTGACCACCGTGGTGAAGGGACTTCCCGCGGTGGGGTCCAAATCAAAAAAAATATAGTCGGGATGCTCAGGATCATCGAAGCGGGAGGACCACGGGTTGTGGTCGATGCATCCGAGGTTTGTCAGATACAGCAGACTGGCTCGATCATTGGCCAGAAAATATTGAATGGGCTTCGATTTGCTTTCCGACTGAATGGTGACGGTTTCAATCCATCCCGGAGCGTCTTTGCCCGCATCCTTTTGAAAAAAGGCCTGGCCTTCGATCCCGTTTGGATAACGCCGCAAAACCAGAGGTCTGTCCTTCAGAAAAGGCAGAAGGAAAGGCGATGTAAAAAAGTAATATGCCAACACATTTCGCTTGGTATAGCCGTCAGCAGGAAAATAGACCTTGTTTAGGTTGGTGAGGCGAAGGGAAACTCCGTCAATTTCAACCAAAACTTCCGTACGCGAGCCACCATCAAGTTCTTCAGCGAGCTCTTTATCTGTTTTCAGAGTGACGCCTTCAGCGGGAGGGCCGGTGGAAACTACTTTTTTCGACGCGGGACTCTCCCGAGTTTTTGGAATCTTACCGGAACTCGGTTCTTTCTGTGCGCGGCTGGCCTTGATTTCTTTGGTTTCCTGCTCAAAAGTGCATTCTTTTGCGTCGCGGTCTTCCTGAAATCCGAGAAAGGTGGGTTGGCGCAGGTGCCGGCCCTCGGTCCATCCGCCATACTTCACTCGTGCGACCAGCTCGGGCTTCACCCAATGAGCTTTTTCGCGAGTGACCGGCTTGGTTGCGAACGGACATTTCTCGACCTGCAGAGCTTCCAACTGGGCTGCAACCCGTTCTTGAAGAGCGCCGGAAAATCCACTTCCGGCAGCGCAAATAAATTCAAGTTTTTTGCCTTCATAGAGGCCCAACAGAAGCGCGCCGAAATGCTCGCGTGTTCCGCGAGGTTCGGTCCATCCGGCTACGACCGCGTCCAGTTCTCGAATTAGTTTGAATTTCAGCCATGAAGTAGTGCGCCCTTCGGGATAGATACTGTCGATTCTCTTCCCCAAGATTCCTTCGAGTTGCTTCTCGAGGGCCAAATCGTAAAGTTCTTTGCCCTTCTCCATTTCATGGTCTGAGAAGCGCACGATAGAGTCTTGCTGGAGAATCTGCTTCAGCAGGGTTTTGCGTTCCAGCAGAGGGACTCGCCGCAATTCGTAGCCATCACAATAGAGGAGGTCGAAACAGTAATAGACGACCGGGATCTGGCGCACGAGTTCAGCGCTAGGTTGGATGATGGAAAACCGTTGTTGAAGAGTTTGGAAATCGCTGCGACCTTCTTTATCCAGAGTCACGATCTCGCCGTCCAACCAAACGTCATGGCCTCCCGCGGCGCCTGGCACTACGGCGGAGATTTCCGGATATTCGTCGGTAACTTCACGCTGAGAACGAGACCAAAGACGCACTTTACCGTTTTGGACGCGAGTGAGAGTCCGCGCACCATCCCATTTAATTTCGAAGAGCCATGCAGGATCGGAAAATGGCCGATCGGCTAAAGATGCGAGGGCGGGTTGTATCCAGTCCGGCATCGGCGCGCGCTTGGCGGCCGCTGGAAACTCCAAATCAGCTTTGCTTACAACAATTTTGGTTTTCTGGCTGCTTGCCGGACGGTTGGAAATCCATTTCTTCTGGGGGCCTTTCGTTTCCGGGAGAACCGAGCCGGCATGCTCTTCGATATTCCAGTTATCGCTCGAGGATGAATCACGATGCTTAATCAGCAGCCATTCCTGTTTTCCGGGTTCTCGGCTGCGGATTTTGACCAGCACAAAACTCCCGATGAGTTTTTTACCGTGCAAAATGAACTTCAGCTCGCCGCGATCGAGCTGCTGTTGCGCCGAGAGATTTCCTTCCACTTCAAAGGTGCCGTTGTCCCATAGGATCACATCGCCGGCGCCATAATTGCCCTGCGGTATTTGGCCCTGAAACTTGGCGTATTCGAGGGGATGATCTTCGGTTTGAATTGCCAGTCGCTTATCAGCTGGATTCATCGACGGGCCTTTGGGCACGGCCCAGGATTTCATCACGCCATTTACTTCCAGGCGGAAATCGTAGTGTAGGCGGCGCGCGCGATGTTCCTGAACAACAAAATCAGATCCTCCGCGTGAGGGGCGCCGGCCAGCTGGCTCCGGGGTGGAATCAAAGCGTCGTTTGCGTTTGTATTCCTTGAGCGACATCCGGCCGATTATAGGCTGGGGAGTCAGCAGCAAAAACTTGAATTCTTAAGTACCTTGAATTCTTAAGTACATCGTATTCTACTGATGGTTACAGGCTTCGCCCGATGGCCTTCCAAGCCGCGAAGTCTGTATACGGATAAATTGCGCGGGAGGTCGGAAAGCCTATGGCATCGTCCGCTTGGAAAGGTTTCATTACCTTCGGATTGATTTCGATTCCCATCAAATTGTACCCGGCCGCGCGCAGCTCCCGGATAGGACTCCACCAGTTGCATAAAGTTTGCAAGACCAGGCTACGCCAACCTCTTTTTTGCCCCACGTGCAACCGAATCGTGGAACGCTCGGAAGTGGTGAAAGGTTACGAATACGAGGACGGAAAATATGTGGTGATCGATCCGGAAGAGATCAAGAAGATCACTCCGGAATCTGCGCGCTCGATGGAAATTCTGGCGTTTGTGAACGAGTCGGAGATCGATCCGCTATTTTTCGATTCGTCCTACTTTGTGGTGCCGGAGGGCGAAGGCAAAAAAGCGTACGCCTTGCTGTTGAAGACCATGGAAGACAAGGGCCGTGTGGCTATCGCTAAGATCACCATGCATCAGCGCGAGTATACCGCGTTCCTGCGGCCCTACGACCATGGAATTGCGCTGCACACCATGTACTTCGCAAACGAAATCCGGGAAGCGCCGGGATACGGCAAAATCGAGAACGTGAAACTCTCGCCGCAGGAAATAAAACTGGCGGATCAACTAGTGGACAATTTGTCCGAGCATTTTAATCTGAAGAAATATCACGATGAATTTGAAACCAGGCTCAAAGGTCTTATCGAGGCGAAACAGAAGGGTCGTGAGATTGCGGCCACTCCTCGTCCGGAACGCGCGCCGGTAATTGACATGATGGCCGCGCTAAAGAAAAGCCTGCAAAGAACCGCGGCAGGCCGGAAAGCTCCTCTGCGAGCGACTCGAGAAGCTTCGGCTCACGAAAAACGGACTCGGCGCAAAGCAAGTTGAGCTTTGAATGGCGTTTCCCGGCCGATGTGCATCGCCGTGGCCCTGTCCAGATTCTGAAGAGTCGATAGAAACGCTCATTCCAATGAATATTTTCAAATCTACCACGAGCTTCGAAGGCTGGCTTCGAGCCAGAATTCCTGTGGTCGAAGCAGACCTCCATCAAAAACACGAATTAATGGCTGAGGACGAATTCCGATTTTTTCGCGGAACCTTCTATCGTTGGGCTCAATTGTGGCCGAAGCACTGCAAGGAGCTGGCGGTTGCGCCTGCCGTCTTAGCTGTGGGAGATTTGCATGTAAATAGTTTTGGAACATGGCGAGACAAGGTCGGCCGGCTGGTTTGGGGAGTTGACGATTTCGATGAAGCGTATCATCTGCCCTATACAAACGACCTCGTGCGTCTAGCAACCAGCGCGCGCCTGGCTTATTCCCTGGATCATCTTCAGACCAATACGAGAAGTGCATGCGATGCAATCCTGGAAGGATATAGGGACTCTCTGAAGGAAGGCGGCACTCCTGTCGTGTTAGAGGATCAAAACGCATGGTTTGCGCCTGTGGCGTTGAGCCGGTTGGAGAATCCGCCCTCTTTCTGGAAGAAGCTGGAGAGCAATCCTGCTCTGCGACACCCCGTACCAGCGACGCCCAGAAAAATGTGGAAAGAACTGTTCCCTGCTCCCAATCTTCCCTATCGCGTACTGAAGCGGACCGCCGGAACCGGCAGCCTGGGACATCCGCGCATGGTCGCCGTCGCCGCTTGGCAGGGTGGGAAAATTGCATTGGAAGCTAAGATTTTGGTGGCCTCGGCTTGCCTGTGGGCAAATCAGGGAAAAAATCAAAACACGATTTACTACCCACAAATAATGGAAAATTCTGTTCGCTGCCATGATCCGTATGTGCGGGCGCAGCAGAACTGGCGCGTCAGCAGACTATCGCCGGACTCGTCTCCCGTAGAAATTGAAACGCTACCCAAGAAACGGGATGAAGACCGCATGCTGAATAAAATGGGCTGGGAAGCAGCGAACGTACACTTAGGATCGCAACGCTCGGTGAAGCTGATTCAAAAAGATCTGCGAGGGCGGCGCGCGAACTGGCTTCGAGTGGCCGCTAAGGAAATGGCGCGAGTGGTATCCAAGGATTGGAAGGAATGGCGAGCGGAGAAAATGTAACTCCGCTTTTTTGGTTTTCAGTCACTTCTATGCCAAGCAGAACAGTCCGCGATCCGTCGAACTTTCCTCCGTTTGTGACGGCAGTCATATGCGTGGCCGCGCTTTATTTTGCACGCTCCGTCTTAATTCCGATCGCGCTGGCCGTTCTGCTCGCCTTCCTTCTGGCGCCACTCGTTAACCTTCTGGAAAAGGCGCGTCTTGGCAGAACCGGGCCGGTAATCGTGGTTGTGCTGCTCGTCGCTGGACTTTTAGGGGGTCTAGGTTATCTGGTCTTCAACCAAGCGATTGGTTTGGCCACTCAAATTCCCAACTACAAGACTACCATTTCAAGGAAAATCGAGAGCTTTCGTGGAGTAAAAGACAATGGAATCGGTAAGGCGGAAGCCACCGTAAAAGAACTGGGGAAAGAACTGTCCTCGACGATTGAGACACCCTCGCCAGACGACGGAGCCGACCAAAATCCGCGCAGCAAGCGCTCTTTACTTCCCGGTGGAAGTATCGCCCACCCTGTTCCAGTGGAAGTCGTTCAACAGAACAGCCCCATCGCTTCGGTTCGCGCTTTGCTCGGTCCATTCCTGGGCCCCATGGCGACGCTTGGAATTGTGATGGTGTTCACCGCTTTTATCCTGCTGCGCAGAGACGATCTTCGAAATCGGCTTTTTACGCTGGCCGGGCTTAGCAGATTTCACGTCACCACACAGGCCTTTGATGAGGCCACCAAACGAGTGGGGCGGTATTTATTCCTTCAATTCGTGATGAATCTCGGTTACGGCGCACTGTTCGGAACGGCTCTTTATTTTATTGGTGTCCCTAACGCATTTCTGTGGGGCGTGCTTGCGGGGCTATTGAGATTCGTGCCGTACGTGGGAACTTTGGCGGGCGCCGCGATGCCGATTTTACTATCGCTTGCAGTTTTCGACGGATGGTTGAAGCCGCTGCTGGCATTCGGATCATTTGTGGTGATTGAGATTCTCACCTCCTACGTGATCGAACCGCTACTGTATGCAGCTCAGACAGGAGTTTCGTCCCTTGCGATTTTGGTGGCGGCGATTTTCTGGGCAGCTTTGTGGGGCCCGCTTGGATTGTTGCTTTCGACGCCCCTAACGGTTTGCATCGTGGTGATTGGCCGTTACATACCGCAGTGGGAATTCCTAAGCGTGCTGCTGGGAGACCAACGTGTTCTTGGGACCGAGGTCCGGCTCTATCAAAGACTGCGCCGCGTGGACGCGGAAGGGGCCCGTCAAGTTGTTGACGCCTTTCTAAAGGAAGGCTCAATCGAAAAAATGTATGAAGCTGTTATCACGCCCGTATTGATCTTTATAGAGAAAGATCGAGCAGAGGTGGGGTTAGGTGACGCCCGCGAGCAATTCGTGTTTCAAACATTGAAGGAAATCATCGAGGAGCTCACGCTTAAACCAGTTACGGAACCAGATTCCCAGGAAATTGAGGAGGCAACCACCGAGGATTCCAGGCTCGCCGTGCCGCATTCGAAGAAAACGAATGGAAACGGTTGCGCGATTACTTGTATTCCGGCTCGCGACGAGGGAGATGAAATCATGGGCATGATGCTCGGCCACTTGTCTAATCGGGCGGGATACAATGCGCAAGTGATCGTTCCGGCGTCGGTGGAAGACATGATGGAGGAAGCCTCGGAACAACAATGCGAAGTGATTTATGTTTCTGCTCTGCCGCCTTATGGTGTTTACAATACCCGGCGGCTCTACAAGAAACTACGCGTGCGGTTTCCGAAATCGAGAATCGGCATCGGTTTGTGGGGATTTGCGGGAAATCTAGAAGTAATGCGGACGCGTCTGGGAATCGTTGAGGCGGATATGATCGTCACTAGTCTCTCGGAAGCTGTTAGCCAAGTGCCTTCCCTCGCCGAGGCCGTACCTCAGTAACCTTTTCGGTTCTCCTTACGAACTTTGGTTCTTGTAACTACAGCGTTTGCCGGATGGACCGCTCCTCTAACCTACTCAATACTTGCAACTTGAGCAATCGCTCTTGAGCTTCATAACTGCGTCAAAAGGAGCAACTCCCATGAGCATTCGCCGTCCGGAAGATTCCAGCAGCGGTCCGGGTCTGACGCCTACCGATAGCTCGAGCCCGTCTTCGCCGACCGACCGCAGGATTGAGCCAGACCGTACCACAGGACGCATTCCAGCGCAGGAGGATGAAGACGACGCGCCGCGAAAGTCGAAAAACACTGACAAAAGCAAGAAGACTCGGGCGTAATCGCAGTTCGTCGAATTGAGTGGACCTAAATGGCGGCAGCAGCCGTTAAGCGGAGACGAAAATGAATATTCTCACATGTATGACTCGGCTTTACAAGTTGTTGCCGCGTTTTTAATTTTTGTCGTCGGATATCTCGTTCTTTTATTCGCTATCGTGATTTGCCTATTAATTGCGGAAGGACTTCGTCAGGCTTTTATCCATGCTCGAATTTCGCTTTTTAGATCTGGCTTGGGCGGCGCGGAGCTGCCACTCACCCCTGCGGTTGTCAGGGACTCGGCGCTCTTTGGATGGACACATCGAGTAACGGTAAGCCTGACGGGCCTGCGACACCGATACTTCCATACCTTGAATTAAGGACACGCCACAAGGCTGAACCTTTTAAAGTTTTGCGGTATGTATTGATCTAAACATAGCGATACCTTGTTTTACTTTGCATTCCCCGCGTTCCTTCTGCTATTTTGAACCCTTGAATGAATCGGTACGGCGTTGGTAAATCTGTTCCTGATTCGTCCGTTGGAGAAAATATGGTTCGACGTTCGGCACTTATTTTGGACCCCAAGACCAATGGTTCTTCTTCCCTTGTCTGTACTGCTCTGGACTCTACAGGGGAAAGCGATGCTCGCGTTTCCGGTCGGAAGAAACCAATGAGAATTTTGATTGCTGATGACCATGAAGCAGTGCGGCGAGGTTTGCGCGCGGCTCTGTCAGCGGCCGGTTGGGAAGTTTGCGCCGACGTAATAAACGGCAAAGAGGCTGTTGCAAAAGCCACGGAACTGAAACCTGATTTGATCATCCTGGACATTAGTATGCCGGTGATGGGTGGATTGGATGCCGCCCGGTTGATTCGCGCCGCGGATCCGAGCGCCAAGATCGTTATTTTTACCATGCATGAGTCGCAGCAAATGAAGGATGAGATCGCGCGGATTGGAGTTCAGGCGCATGCGGTGAAGTCGGCGCCCATGAAAAATCTGCTGGATACCATCAAATCGGTTCTGGGTACGGATGAACCGCAGGTAAACTAGCGTTTCTCCGATTTTTCGCCACGCTTAGTGAAAATCGTGTGAAGTTGTTTCGGCCCGCGTGATTCGCAGCGGTTCAATTCTTTCCGCTTTCACCGAAATTACTCCATCCTGGTTTTGCAGTTCCCCTTCGATCAATAAAAATTGCTGATGAACGATCACTACATGATTTCTCTCGAATAATTGCGGCGTGACAATTGCATTCGAGATTCCTGTTTCATCTTCTAGGCTAATAAACATAAAACCTTTGGCTGTTCCGGGACGCTGGCGGGTGATCACTCCTCCGGCAATTCGAACGTGCATGCCGTTGGGAAGATTTGGAAGCTCCATGGCTGATCGCACGCCCCTTCTCTTCATTTCCGCGCGATGGTGGCCCATGGGGTGAAGTCCCACGGTCAAGCCTGTGCCGCGAAAATCTGCGACTAATCTTTCTTCCTCTGTCATGGCCGCCAGAGGAGAAGGTATTGCGGAAGAAGCCGGAGCGGCTTCCAGTTCTACGATTTTGTCTTTTATTTCCATTTCCTTTTCTTCCATATTTTCCAGCAATGGGCCCGGGCGCCTAGAGGCGCGTTCGATTTGCCACAAGGCATCGCGGCGATGGACTTTCTTTCCACCAACAAAATTCAAAGCGCCAATTTCCGCCAGGGTTGCAAGTTCTGTTTTCTGAATCAGGGGAACGCGAAGCTTTAGATCGTCAAGGGAAGAAAATGGGCGAATGGCGCGCTCGCTTACAATTTTCAAAGCTGCGTCGCTCCGCAAGCCTTTCACAAAACGCATCCCCAGGCGTACGCAAAAATCCTTTCCGTTTCTTTCAAGCTGACAGAGCCAATCCGAGCAGGTCACATCGATCGGTTTCACTTTCAAGCCGTGGCGCTGCGCGTCGCGTACCAGCGTGTCGGGCTGATAAAAGCCCATGGGCTGATTATTCAAAATGGCTGCGGTGAAAGCTGCCAGGTAACGGCATTTCAAAAAAGCGCTGGCGTAAGCGAGCAGCGCAAAACTTGCCGCGTGGGATTCAGGAAATCCATATAAAGCAAAAGAAGTGATGGCCAAAATGATCTTTTCTTGCGCCTCGGATGAGATTTCATTCCTATCCATTCCAGAGCGAAGTTTTCCCTCGATTTCTTTCATTCTTCGTTCGGAGCGTTTGAAACCGAATGCGCGGCGTAATTCCTCTGCTTCCCCTCCGCTGAATCCTGCGGCGATCATGGCCATGCGCAATAACTGTTCTTGAAACAAAGGCACGCCCAGTGTGCGATCAAGAACCGGTTTGAGCGAAGGATGAAGATAATCGACGGCCTCGCGGCCCTGGCGGCGCTTCAAAAAAGGATTGACCATTTTTCCGACGATTGGCCCGGGCCGGATAATGGCTACCTGCACCACGATGTCGTAAAAACATTCCGGCCGCAGACGCGGCAAACAAGCCATTTGCGCATGACTTTCCACCTGGAACATTCCGATGGTGTCTGCTCTTTGCAGCGCGTGGTAAACTACCGGATCGTTTGCAGGCAACTTTCCTAAATCTATTTCTTCGCCATAATCTTTCTGGATGATTTGCAGGCAATCTTCCAGGACGGCCATCATGCCCAGGCCCAGAAGGTCCACTTTCACAATTTTCATGTCGGCACAATCGTCTTTGTCCCACTGCACGACGACGCGGCCGGGCATGGTGGCCGGTTCCAGAGGAACGATCGAATCCAATTGATCCTGGCACACCACCAAGCCTCCGGAATGTTGGCCCAGATGACGCGGCAAATCTTGAAACTGCAGGCAAAGCTCGAAGAATTTCCGGATTTGCGGATGCTGCATGTCGAATCCAGCGTCGCGAAACTGCCGCGCGAGAGTGTCATTCGCATCTTTGTATTCCCACGCGCTTACCAGGCTGGTTAAACGGCTCAACGTTTCCGGATTAAAAGATAGCGCCTTGCCGATTTCACGCGCCGCAGAACGGCCCCGATAGGTGATCACGTTGGCGGTCATGGCCGCACCTAATTTTCCATAACGTTCATATACATATTGAATTGCTCGTTCGCGCTGGTCTCCGCTGGGAAGATCAAGATCAATGTCAGGCCATTCTCCGCGCTCTTCTGAAAGAAAACGTTCGAAGAGAAGGTCCATTCTTACAGGGTCGACGGCGGTGATGCCCAGCGCGTAACAGACCGCGCTATTGGCGGCAGAGCCGCGTCCTTGCACCAGAATATTTTGTTCCCGACAAAAGCGGATGATGTCCCACACGATCAGGAAGTAGCCTGCCAGTTCCAGTTTTTCGATCAGGTCGAGCTCGCGTCCGATTTGCGCTTGCGCTCGTTCATTATTCAATCCATAGCGCCAGATCATTCCTTCGTGCGCTCGTTGACGCAAAAAATGGATTTCCGGTTTGCCGTCAGGGACCGGATATTTCGGAAACCGATAGCCTAGATCTTTCAAGGTGAATTGCAGGCGCGAAGAAAGCACTTCCGTATTCACGATTGCTTCGGGGAGATCTGAAAATAGCTGCGTCATTTCCGCAGGCGTTTTCATATGCAGCTCGGAATTGCGCGCCAGCAGACGGCCGGCCGTAGCCAGCGTGCGGTGATGGCGAATGCAGGTGAAGACATCCAATACTTCGCGTCGCTCGGGAACGGCATGGCGCACACCATTCGTGGCGAGCAATGGAAGGCCTAGTTTTTCCGCAATTTCGATGGCGGCATGATTTCGCGCTTCTTCTTCGCGCAGAAAATGCCGCTGTAGCTCGACATAAACATTCTGTTTGCCGAACAGTTCGCATAGCTGCTGAACGCATTTCATTCCGCTTGCCATGCCGCCGTTTTCCAAAGCATGCGCCAGGGGACCTTCCTCGCCTCCGGTGAGGCATACAAGCCCACGCGCATAGGGGGCTACTTCCGCGCCTGAAACATCTCCTTTGCCTTTCGGCGCGCGCAATTTCATTTTCGTGATCAAGCGGCAAAGATTCTGATAGCCTTCGCGCGATTCCACGAGCAAAGGGTAACGCCAGCTCGCGGCGGAAGTAACTTCGGCGCCAATGTGAGCGCGAATTTGACTTTTATCCGCAGCAAGATAAAAACGAGGAGCGCCGTAAACTCCATCGCGATCGAGCAAAGCCATCGACTGCATCCCATATTCGGCGCACACCGCTGCCAGTTCTTCAGGCAAAGATGCGCCTTCGAGAAAACTAAAAGCGGAGCGAGCGTGAAGTTCTGTGTACATCAGTCGTAGCGGCCGCGAGCGAACCAAGCGGCGCGAAGCGAGTCGTAATAGATGCGATAAATTCCGTTTTGCGTGCGCGGGCTGGAGATTTTCTGGCTTTGCCCGCTCACGGAATCAAAGCGAACTTCGACGTCCCATTCATCCTGCTGCCAGGGGTCTTCCCGCCACCAATTTCCGGAAGTCCTCCAGGGCCCGGAAGCTGCAATGATATTTCCACGCATGCCGCGAAAATAAATACGCGTGGGATAGTTTTGTTGCAGTTCAACGTTTGCTTGAATTTCCGGCCTGAAAACGCGGAATGCAGCCCGTGGAGTTTCTCTAGAGCCATGTGCGACAGCGCTTCGATTCTTTGACGGAATCGTCGATTCGTCGCTCACCGGCGCAAAACGAGCCATTCGAAAATCGCCGGGACCATGCGTGTCGATTAATTCGGGCGAGCCAACGTTCGTAGGGCCCACCAGTTTCGCCAATCGTCCGATGGTTAGCTCTAATTTTTCCGGATCTGGGGAGCTGGGAAGAAATAGGCCGCCTTGTGCAGCGCGCGGCCGAGCCGGCTCGGCCGAGAGAATAATTTTTAGAACGGCTGCATGGGGAGGATCCTCCTGCAATTGCAGGCGCAGCAGTTTCAGAAGCATTTTAGAATTTCGTGTTGGCACCGGCAAACGCAGAACCTTTTCATAAGTT
This sequence comes from Binatus sp. (SeqCode), assembly GCA_035602755.1. Taxonomy (GTDB): domain Bacteria; phylum Acidobacteriota; class Terriglobia; order Acidiferrales; family UBA7541; genus Palsa-295. Next base: position 107,654 of record DATNLR010000138.1, read on the forward strand.
TTCGGAGCAAGCTTGGGAGGAGAACTCTCGCTGAGCAGTTGAAAATCTTTTTCGAAGGAATCCTCTAAATCAAAATGCGTGCGAATAGCACAGGCTGTCAGCGCACGCGCTTCCAGCCGCGCGCACAATTGATCGAGTAACCGGCCTAGCAGGAACGCAAGCGGTTCAAGCTCGGCAATGGCGAAGTCCAGCGCCATTTCTTCTTCGAAGCACACTCCAGGCTGTGCCAACACAAGCGAACGTAAACACGCGCCGCGCGCCAACTCGTGAAGGCGAACTCCTTCCTGGCCCAGCCGCTCCGACAATTGCAGCACAGGGAGCGCCGCCAGAGCGGCGCAGTCGCGCACGCCCCAACGCTCCAGAGTTTCCAGAATTTCAGCAGAGGGCAAAAGCGTGCGTACGGACAGTTGGCCCAGGCTTTTGGCTTCTTCACCCGGAGGAATCACAGTAATGCCAGAAAAACCGCGCGCGGCGTGAAGTGAAACTTCCAGATTGGAAGAAACGGCAACATGCACGAACAAACCCAGAGCGGATGCACGCTGGACTAATTGCGCGGAGATATTTTCATCACTTCCAAATAAGGAAGTGAGGCCGGATATATCCAGGATAATCGTGTCCGACGCGGTATCTTCCAGGCGTGGAGAAAAAGAAGCACCGAGGTCGAGCAGAGCTGCATGAGCTGATTTTTCCTGCACGCGAGAACGTTTGCGAATTTCCACAGCGCGAAATGGGGTTGCTTGTGATTTCGACATGCCCAATTCGATGCCCGCCAGCAAAGCTACTTCGTTGGCCGCGACTACGTTCCAGATTGGAGGAGTTCCATCCACAAGCGCAACGGCTCGATTGCCTAAGCCGGGTTCTGCGCGTACCACGGCTTGCACCGGGAAATTGGGAACGTGAATGGAAGCGAATGCCATAAAATTTTAGCTTCCGCAGCAGCAATAAGTCCCTCTGCAATTCTTGCTTTCACTTTGGCGCTGATTCCATTCGCGTAACACTGAGATAACTTCGCAGGACGTTTGTTTCGATGAGTTCTGAGCGGCCTGCTGAAGCGAACGGTTTTTGAAAACTATTTGTAGCAATTGGCTGCATGCGGGAACGAAGCAATTCCGCGCGAATGCCAAAACCTTCCGACAACCAGGAAGGCGGATACCTGAAAAAATCCGGGGCGTGAGTTTCCAGCGTGGTGGACCATCGCGCCGGCTCCGCTTCCATGCGCAGGACCAACGAGGCGCACGTTTTGGCATTGGACTCCGGCTCCAAGACCAAGAGCACGGTGGGCGTATCCTCCACTGCGCGCCGAAAACGAAACCAGGACTCCAGCGGAACGTGACGTAGCAGGTCCGCGCGCATGTCACCCAGATCGAGCGCGATGAAACCGAATCCGCCGCCTTGCAAAAGCAAATCTGTAGCGCGCAGAGTTTGTTCAATATTGCGGCAGCGCACCCACAGCAATTGCTTCAGTTCTACACCGGCGGCGACGGCGGAGTGCGGATCGAAAGCGTCGCATCCATCGATCAACGCGCAGGCTTCTGCCTGAGCGGTTCTTGCTGCTAAAGCGGAAAGCAACAAAGTTGTACGTCCGGAACAGGCTGAGCCAAAAATTTCGGTTAGCGCTCCGCGCGGCAAACCCCCAGCCAAGGAATCGATTTCCGCGATGCCGGTGGAAACGGTTTCAACTGCATGGCGGTCACGATAGGAAAATGGAGCGGTGACACGCCCAACCAGGGCAAGTTCGACATGGGAGCGCAAAGTAGCGAGATTTACAGCCATAACAGGCCCGGGAAGGAGAAAGAGAAGGTTTACAATCTTCGCTTTTTCTTCGCCAAGTGGGAATTCTCTACGAATTCCCTTCGATTGTCAACGGCTAGCATGCACTGAAGTTCGCGAACTATGTGCCGGTGAGAATCCGTTTTGCATCTAAGAAACGTGGCCAAACGTATTCCACGTAATTCAGAAAAAACTTTGTTCCCCCTACATGCATCTTTGGACGAATTGCGCGAAGCTTCCAAAACATGCAAGGCCTGCGATCTGTGGAAACTCGGCACACAGACGGTATTTGGCGAAGGAATGCCGACGGCGAAAATCATGCTGGTGGGCGAGCAGCCCGGCAATCAAGAAGACCTCGAAGGCAAACCATTTGTCGGGCCAGCGGGGAAATTATTGGACGCGGCCTTGGAGAAAGCCGGGATCGATCGAAAAAAAGTTTATGTGACGAATGCGGTGAAACATTTCAAATGGGAGCCGCGCGGGAAGCGGCGCATCCACAAAAAGCCGAATGCCGTGGAGATTGCAGCGTGCCGGCCCTGGCTTGATGCTGAAATTGCAGCGCTGCGTCCCAAAATGATTGTTTGTTTGGGAGCGACAGCGGCGCAGGCCTTGCTGGGCCGCGCTTTTCGCGTCACGCAGCATCGCGGCGAGTTCCTAAAGTCCACTCTTGCTCCGCACGTGATGGCTACCGTGCATCCTTCCTCGATACTGCGCGCGCCCGATGAAGCCACGCGCGAGGACGAAATGAAAAAATTCATCGCGGATTTGAAGAAGATCACGCAGGTTCACTAGTCTTAAAATAAGGCGGGAAGCGGCGACAGTTGAAAATAGAGTCTTTTCATCAATTTTGCATGCCAGCAGCTTTTCGGGCACAATATATGGGTACTAGCGACCCTTCTCTTTTCCCAGGTATATCGTGAGTCAGACCGCTTGCACTGTTTCACCTCCGACCGGCCTCGCATGGGCGCATCCCTTGGTTCAGGAGTGGTTCGTCAACAAGTTCGGTACTCCCACGGAACCGCAGGAACAGGGTTGGCCGCATATTCTTGGCGATAAAACCACGCTAATTTGCGCTCCCACGGGTTCCGGAAAAACGCTGGCGGCATTTCTGGCTTGCATCGACCGGCTGGTTCGCAAAGCGCTGGCGGGCGAATTGGAAGATAAGACGGAAGTTCTGTACGTCTCGCCGCTGAAAGCGCTGGGCAACGACATTCAGAAAAACCTGGATACCCCGCTCGGTGAAATCCTGCAACTTGCGCAGCAACGCGGCTTTTTGATGCCGGAAATTCGCACGGCGGTGAGAACCGGCGACACGCCGACGCACGAACGTCGCGCCATGCAAAAGCGTCCGCCCCACATTCTGGTGACCACTCCGGAATCGCTTTATATTCTGCTTACGGCCGCCAAGAGCCGTGAAATTCTGCGCACGGTAAAAACCGTTATCGTTGACGAAATCCACGCCATTGCTGACGACAAGCGCGGTTCGCATCTTTCGCTTTCGCTCGAACGTCTCGACGCTCTGACTGGAAATCGCTCTACGCGCATCGGTCTTTCTGCCACGCAGAAACCGATCGAGTTGATCGCAAATTTCCTGGCGGGGGACGATGGAAATGACCCTGCAATCGTTCAAATCTCGCAACGCCGGCATCTGGATTTGGCTATCGAAGTACCGGCTAGCGAGCTAGGCCCTGTAGCTTCGAACGAAATGTGGGAAGAAATCTACAAACGCATCGCTGATTTGGTGCTGGCGAATCGTTCCACGCTGATTTTTGTCAACACCCGCCGGCTCGCGGAACGCGTGGGACATCATCTTGCAGCAATACTGGGACCAGAGGCGGTCGCCTCGCATCACGGCAGCCTGTCGCGCGCTCGACGGTTATCCGTGGAAGGAAAATTAAAATCCGGAGAAATACGCGCGCTAGTCGCAACAGCCTCGCTCGAATTGGGAATTGATATTGGAACCGTCGATCTCGTCTGCCAGATTGGCTCGCCTCGCTCCATCGCAGTCGCGTTGCAGCGCATCGGACGCGCAGGCCATTGGCGGGGCGCCGTGCCCAAGGGCCGCTTGTTCGCCACTACGCGCGATGAACTGATTGAATGCGCCGCATTGGTTCGCGCGATCAACCGCCTGGAGCTGGATCGCATCATGGTTCCAGAATGTCCGCTCGACATTCTGGCCCAACAAATCGTGGCCGCTTGCGCGGCAGAGGATTGGCTGGAAGACGATTTATTCGCGCTCGTTCGCCGCGCCTATCCGTACCGCAATCTTGCGCGAAAAGATTTCGATGAAATCATCGAGATGCTTTCGAACGGAATCGCGGCGCGCCGTGGCCGTTACGGCGCGTATGTGCATCGCGATCAAGTGAACAACCGGCTACACGGACGCCGCGGTGCCAGGCTAGCGGCCATTACCAGCGGCGGCGCGATTCCAGATAATTCGCTCTACACCGTAATCGCGGAGCCGGAACACATGGTCGTAGGCACGGTGGATGAAGACTTCGCGGTGGAAAGTTTGCGCGGCGATATTATCTTGCTGGGGAACACCTCGTGGCGCATTCGCCGCGTCCAATCCGGCTCCGTTTCCGTAGAAGACGCCAAAGGAGCCGCTCCCAGCATTCCTTTCTGGCTCGGTGAAGCTCCCTCGCGCACGATGGAACTCTCTCAGGAAATTGCCGCGGTGCGAGAGAAAATTAGTTCGCTCACCGAAGGTATTTCGCCCGGGTACGTTCGAGGCACTCTTCCTGCCGCAGCCGCTGCCGTGGATTGGCTAAAGCTGGAATGTGGGCTCGATCGGTCCGGCGCCGAGCAAGCTGTGGAATATATGGTGACCGGGCGCGCGGTGTTACGCGCCGTTCCCACGCAGGACACCGTAATCGCAGAGCGCTTTTTCGACGAAGGCGGCGGAATGCAACTCGTCATCCACGCGCCTTTCGGCGGCCGCATCAACAAGGCATGGGGACTGGCGCTGCGAAAACGATTCTGCCGCTCGTTCAATTTCGAATTGCAAGCTGCCGCCACCGACAACGGCCTGAATATTTCGCTAAGCGACCAACACAGCTTTCCTTTGGCCGATGTTTTTAACTTTCTGCAATCCGCCAGCGTGGAACATTTGCTGGAACAAGCCGTGCTGGCATCGCCGATTTTCAATACCCGCTGGCGCTGGGTGGCCGGGCGCGCGCTTGCGCTTCTGCGATTTATGGGCGGGAAAAAAGTCCCGCCCCAGATTCAGCGAATGCGCTCTGAAGATTTACTGGCGGCGGTGTTTCCGGAAGCGCTGGCATGCCAGGAAAATATCGAAGGCGAAATTAAGATTCCAGATCATCCGTTGGCTCGCGAGACCATGAAGGACGCGCTGACGGAGGCCATGGATATCGAAGGCCTGAAGAATGTTTTGGATCGCATGGCTGCAGGCAGTATTCGCTGCATTGCGGTGGAGACGCCGGTTCCGTCGCAGTTTTCGCACGAAATTCTAAATGCAAATCCGTATGCGTACCTAGACGATGCGCCACTCGAAGAACGCCGCGCCCGCGCCGTGGAGATGCGCCGCATGCTGCCTGAAGCGGTGCTTTCCGAAATTGGGCGATTGGATCCAGCCGCGATTTCGCAGGTTCGTGAAGAAGCATGGCCTGACGTGCGCGACGCCGACGAACTCCATGATGTGTTGCAGACATTGATTGCGTTTCCGTTGCCTCAAAATTCAAATCCGAACTCGTTGGAGCTGAATGTAGCGGGCGGGGCCCTCGAGCTCCGGCAACGTGCCGCTGATTCCGTGGCCCAGTGGGCGGAACATTTTGCGCAGTTGAGCCAAGCTGGGCGGGCGGCCAGAGCGACCCTTGGCGAAGAGGCTTATTGGGTCGCCGCGGAGAAAGGGGCAACTTTTTCTGCGGCGTTTCCCCAAGCGCGTTTTGATTCTGCGCTCCCTGAAATCGAGGCTCCTGTTGTCTCGCGAGAAGATGCGCTGTTTGCATGCGTCACCGGATGGATGGGGCACCTCGGACCGGTCTCAGCGGCTGCGCTAAGCGACTTCCTAGGACTTGCCGTCAGCGATGTGGACAAAACTTTCCTGCGTTTGGAGGCGAGTGGGGCCATTTTGCGCGGACGTTTCACCGACGGCTCCCGCCAAGAGACGGAATGGTGCGAACGCCGTTTGCTCGCGCGCATCCATCGCATGACGCTGGGAACTTTGCGCAGCCAGATTCAGCCCGCTACCGCGGCTCAATTCATGCGTTGGCTATTGCGCTGGCAACACGTGGCGCCCAGCAGCCAGGTGCTCGGCGAGCGCGGCACTTTGGAAGTGCTGCAACAATTGCAAGGTTACGAAGCGCCAGCGAATGCCTGGGAGCGTCAAATTCTCGGCAGGCGAATCGCGGATTATGATCCGCAAGCTCTGGATCGTCTTTGCCTCACTGGCGCAGTGGGCTGGGGCCGACTTTCACCGCACCCGGCAACTTACGAAGATCAAAATAGCATTGGCCGTCGCGTAATTCCCACCAGCGTGGCGCCCATCGGGTTTTTCGTGCGTGAAGATTCGGACTGGATGATCTCGCAACATGCAGATGGAGGTATCCAGGATCCGCGCGGTCTCAGCCAGAGCGCTCGCGATGCTCTCAACTATCTGCGCCAGCGAGGCGCTTCTTTCTTCGCAGAACTCGTGCGCGGCACAAGCAAGTTGAAATCGGAAATGGAAACTGCTCTGTGGGAGCTGGTTACAGCGGGAATGATTACCGCCGACGGCTTCGATAATATTCGGGCGTTGATCGACCCCAAGCGGCGCTCCGGTCATGGACGTGGTCACAACGCACGCCCGCGCCATAGCCTGGGACGCTGGTCGTTGCTTTATGCGCACGAAGCTCCCGATCGCGCCCGGATCGCTGATGCCACCTGCTGGATGCTGCTGAAACGCTACGGCATTGTGTTCCGTGAAGTGATCGCGCGCGAAACGATTGTTCCGCGCTGGCGTGAACTATTGATTGCGTTCCGTCGCTTGGAAGATCGCGGAGAAGTGCGCGGCGGTCGTTTCGTCAGTGGGTTTATGGGAGAACAATTCGCCCTGCCAATGGCCGTCGAATCCCTGCGCGCTATGCGCAAGATTGATCCTAGCGGCGAGATGGTAACAATTTCGGCCGCCGATCCGTTGAATCTGGTCGGCATTCTATTGCCGGGCGATCGTGTTTCTGCGGTCTCTGGAAAAACTGTCACGTTCCGGGATGGACTAGCGCTCGAGACGGATGATTCCGCCACGCAATTTACCGAATCGATTGCGGTGTAAGACCGGACTAGCGACTCTCAGCGCAAACGCGATCAAATGAGCAAGAAATCGGCAGACTCGGCTCCCGCGGGCAAAGTTCGCATTGGCATTTCGGGCTGGAGATACATTCCATGGCGCGGCGATTTCTATCCCGAGAAATTGTCGCAGAAAAAAGAACTCGCCTATGCCTCCAATATTTTCCGATCGATTGAAATCAATGGCACTTTCTATTCGTTGCAGCGCCCGGAGTATTTCAAGGCTTGGGCCGCCGAAACGCCCGACGATTTCGTTTTTTCCGTAAAGGCGCCGCGTTTCATAACTCACGTACGCCGTTTGCGAGACGCCAAAACACCGCTGGCGAATTTTCTGGCTTCTGGTATTTTCCACCTCGGAGCGAAGCTCGGCCCCATCCTCTGGCAGTTGCCTCCTAATTTTAAGTACGATGCGGCAAGACTCGAGGAATTCCTGAAACTCCTGCCTCACGATACTGCCTCCGCCGCGGCGCTTGCGAAGAAGCACGACAAATGGATGAAGGGTCGAGCGGCGATGAAGCCGGATGCGGCTCGCCCCTTGCGGCATGCCATTGAGATTCGGCATACAAGTTTTGCCACGCCGGAATTTATCGACATGTTGCGCAACTATAATGTCGCGCTCGTGTGCGCGGATACAGTGGAGTGGCCTAGGCTGATGGACGTGACTTCGGATTTCATGTATTGCCGCCTGCACGGCTCGGAGATTCTTTATGCCAACGGCTACCACAATGAGGCGCTGGAACAATGGACCGGTCGCGTTTGCGCTTGGGCCAGGGGAACAGAACCGCAGGATGCTGAGCGCGTCATTAAGAACTGTGCTGCGAAGCTTCCGGCCCGCGATGTGTTCGTCTATTTCGACAATGATGTGAAGGTGCGTGCCCCCTTCGATGCAAAAAGTCTCACCGAACGGGTGGACAAAATACTCCCGCGCTAAGCTAACGGGATTTCCCCATCCTCGCTCAGGTATTCCCTGTATCGCTTATCTTTTTCCAGCAAGTATCATGCGCCTTGGCCGATCCCGTACGCGTCAACTCGGATGTGCAAGTCAGTTTTCAACTCAACCCTTGTAAGACGCAACCATGACCAAAAAAGATGAGTCGATAATTGAGATTGCCGAACAAGAGCAGCCCAGCCAATCGGAAACGCCAGGCCGCTTTACCCGGCGTTCTTTCCTGACGCAACTCGGTACGGCGAGCCTAGCCGTCACAACCGCTCCGTTGCTCCACTCCGCTCCGGTGCAAGAGCCTGAACCGGCCACCGAAGTCATTCCGGGTGCTGACGTTCCGGGCGCGGTTCCCATGGTCCTCAACATCAATGGAAAAGAGCACCCTATGGCCTTGGAGCCTCGCGTCACCCTCCTTGATGCGCTGCGCGAAAACCTTCAACTTCCCGGCACGAAGAAAGGTTGCGACCACGGCCAGTGCGGCGCGTGCACGGTCCACATAAACGGACGCCGCGTAAATTCTTGCCTAACGTTTGCCATCATGCATCAGGGAGACAAGGTCACCACCATCGAAGGGTTGGCCCAAGATGGAGAACTGCATCCCGTCCAAGCCGCTTTCCTGGAGCACGACGGTTTTCAGTGCGGCTATTGTACGTCCGGCCAGATCATGTCCGCTGTCGCGCTGCTCAAAGAACCTTGCGGCCAGGACGACGCTGCCGTGCGCGAATGTATGAGCGGAAACATCTGCCGCTGCGGTGCTTACGACAACATTGTTGCTGCCGTTCAAAGCGCCCGACGCGGCGCGTAATAAGTTCACCGCGCGTCCGAGATCTTGTAACTGAGGTAACTCGATGGAAGCCTTTCAATTCAGCCAAGCCAGCACAGTAAATTCCGCACTTGAAGCGGGCCGCTCGCAAAAGGAAACAAAATATGTGGCCGGCGGCACCACGCTGATCGATCTGATGAAGTTGAATGTTGAAACGCCGAAAAAGGTTGTGGACATTAATTCCCTGCCTCTCGCACAGATCGAATCGACGCCCGATGGCGGATTGAAAATTGGCGCGATGGTTCGCAATAGCGATTTGGCACACGATGAAACGGTTCAACACCGTTACACCGTCCTTTCCGAAGCGCTTCTCTCCGGAGCTTCGCCGCAACTTCGTAACATGGCTACAACCGGCGGGAATCTGCTTCAGCGTACACGTTGTTACTATTTTCGCGATACCGCCTATCCCTGCAACAAACGCGAGCCCGGCTCGGGATGCCCGGCGATAGATGGCTTCAACCGAATTCACGCCATTCTTGGAACAAGCGAACATTGCATTGCGACTCATCCCTCGGATATGGCTGTGGCTATGATGGCGCTGGAAGCCATGGTGCACCTGCAAGGCTCCCACGGGGAGCGTAGCGTTGCGTTGAACGATTTTTACCTGCTGCCGGGTTCCACGCCCAATCGCGAAAACGTGTTGGCTCCGGGCGATTTGATCACCTACGTGACATTGCCTCCACTCGCGAAGGGCACGCGCTCTCACTATTTGAAGCTCCGCGACCGCGCCTCGTACGAATTTGGACTGTCGTCTGCCGCCGTGGCCGTTTTGCTTAACGGCAATCGCATAGAGCGCGTTCGCATCGCTTTAGGTGGCGTGGGGACCAAGCCATGGAGATCCAGGGAGGCAGAGCAGGCGCTGGAGGGCCAGGAAGCCAGTGAAAACAATTTTCGAGCTGCCGCCGAAGCCGCTCTGGAGGGCGCGAAACCGAGACACGATAACGCCTTCAAGATTGAGTTAGCCAAGCGCTGCCTTACTCGCACGCTCAAAAACGTTACGCAGTCCGCTTCAAACGAATAGTTTTCAGAATTGTGCAGGAGACCATGGATGAGCACCTCCGTAATTGGGGAACCAATCACCCGCATCGATGGAAAGCTGAAAGTCACCGGCGGCGCTACCTATGCCGCGGACTATGCTATCGACAAAATCGCCTACGGCGTGGCGGTCCCCAGCACGATTGCCAATGGGAAAATTGCACAAATCGATTCCACCAAAGCCGAAAAAATGCCCGGTGTGCTGGCAGTTTTTCATCACGGCAATTTCGACAAGCTCTACAGCCCCGCTGGCGCCTTTGAGGAACTAAGCCGCCCTGGTGAAAGCCGCCCTCCGTTCGAAGATGAAAATATTTATTACTACGGCCAATTCGTAGCCCTGGTCGTTGCTGATACCTTTCAGCAAGCTCAGGATGCAGCGGCGAAGGTTCAGGTAACTTACGACGAGAAGGCCCCACTAGTTTTGTTGAATCAAGCGACACCTTCGAACACCACACTGGCCAACAAGTATTACCGAGGCGATGCGGATTCAGCCTTTCCGAAAGCTCCTGTACAGCTTGACCAGACTTACACCACGCCAACCGAAACGCACAATCCTATGGAAATGCACGCCACGATTGCCGTGTGGAATAAAGATAAAGTCACGCTGTACGAATCGTCGCAAGGCGTGGTGAACCATCACAACGTGATGTCGGAGATGCTCGGCATTCCGCTCGAAAATATTGAAGTGATTTCAAGATTTATCGGCTCGGGATTCGGCGGAAAACTCTTTCCCTGGCCTCATTCGCTGCTCGCGGCGGTAGCGGCGCGCAAAATCGGACGCCCCGTAAAAGTCTCTGTACCGCGAACTTTGATGTTTACTACGGTAGGACATCGTCCCGCCGTTCAACAGCGCATGCGTCTGGGCGCGACGCAAGACGGCAAGCTCGTGTCGTTCCAAAATGACATCCTTCAGCACACATCCTTGGTGGACGATTACGTGGAAGACTGCACGCAGGTATCATCGCTGCTTTATAGCTCTCCCAATAACATGGCCATACAACATTTGGTTCACCTTAACGTCGGAACGCCCACACCGATGCGTGGCCCCGGAAGAACTCCAGCACTTTTCGCCATTGAATCGGCTATGGATGAACTGGCGATTAAGCTGAATATGGATCCTCTCGAGCTTCGCCTGAAAAATTATGCAGAAACCGACGAGGCTTCCAATCTCCCATGGTCCGGCAAACATCTTCGCGAAGCCTATCAGACGGGGGCGGACCGCTTCGGCTGGTCGAAGCGCAATCCAAAAGTCGGTTCGATGCGCAACGGCGACCTAATTCTCGGCTGGGGAATGGCCACTTGCACATGGCCAGCATCGCGTCACGCGGCCGAGGTTCGCGTGCGACTCCTGGCAGACGGAACTGCTCGCGCGTCCTGCGCTACTCAGGATATCGGGACTGGCACATACACTATCTTCGCTCAAGTTGTATCCGACAAAACCGGCTTGCCGCTGGACAAAATTCAGGTGCTGCTCGGTGACAGCGCTTTGCCTCCTGGCCCCACTTCCGGCGGCTCGTCGGCTACGTCTACGGTGCTTCCTGCCATCGTGCAGGCCACGCAAAAGGCCGTTGACGCCGTGATTCAGGTAGCTGTCCGCACGCCGAATTCTCCGTTTCAAAACCTCGATGCCAAAACATTGAAAATGACCCAGGGACGCATTCATGCCCTGGATAAATCTCCCGACGCAGGCGTTCCCTTCCAAGACATCCTAGCTCTACGCAACCTCGTAGGTCTGGACGGCCACGCAAAAACGGACGTAGATCCGAACATGAAGAAGTTCTCCACGCATTCTTTCGGCGCCCACTTCTGCGAAATCTCATTCGATCCAGGCATCGCTCGCCTGCGTGTAACGCGTTGGCTGACCGTGATCGATGGCGGCCGCATGATTAACGAAAAGACGGCACGAAATCAGATTCTAGGGGGTGTAGTGATGGGAATCGGCATGGGCCTATTCGAAGCGACCATCTACGACACTCGCAACGGCCACCCCATCAATAACAATTTCGCGGACTATATGGTCCCGGTGAATGCGGACATTCCGGAAATGGACTGCATATTCCTGGATTATCCGGATACGGTGCTAAACGAATACGGAGCGCGCGGGGTAGGTGAGATCGGGCTCACTGGTGTTGCGTCGGCGCTTACCTCCGCCGTCTATCACGCTACCGGCGTCCGCGTACGCGACCTCCCCATCCGCATCGAACACTTGCTCAGCTAGGTGCAGTTCCACGAATTGTCGATTCAAGTCGGCATTCTGCCGATATAGATTTGCACCGAAGGCCAACAGCGAGAGTGTTAATCCGAAGAATGCAACTAGCGAACCGATTCCCAAGCTGCGCCACGCGCGAAGTTCCTCTCTCAACTCGAAAAGGGTACTGACTATTCTGTGCGCTTTGCGATGCTGAAGCGGTTTGAGTGGCGGTGTCTTGTAGAAAGAGTACGTCTGATTTTCGACCAGTTCTAGCCCTTTGTCTCTAGCCCTTTCGATCCACTTCTCGGGAACAACGTGTTGATAGATCACAGGCAGCCCGCCTGCCGCTCGGGACCGGAGCCTTGAGATTTCAGCGATCTTTTTCGCGTGGTGATGACTTGAATTCGCGTTGAGATCGACGTCAGTGAGCGTGATCATCCGCCGGCGTTCCGTCCGACCACTCGGACACCACAACCAGGAACTCGGTCACTGCCTCCGGATCACCATTAAAGTGTGTATTCACTATAACCGGGGAGTCAGGCGCGCCTGCACCCCAAGTCTTAGCGTCTTTCAGGGGAACGTAGAACATGAGATGGGGGGCGCAGTTCCCGCAGCGGTCGTTAAGGTGCCCTTGCTTCGACAGCATATAGGCCATCGCGCCAGGCGCGCACTCCGGCAGTTCCTTTTTCTCAACCGCGGCCTTCATACTCTCATGGATTTCATCTCTCGATTGTCCAGCCAATACAAATTTTGTCCTCATCAAAGTGATCGGCAGCGCCGTCCGAGCGGCGGCCGGGTTATAGCAGACCGGGCCCCGATTTTTAGGGTTCCAAAACTCTGGTTTGTCGAACCGGTCATTCCATGAGCGGTCTACCATGCAGACAAAGCCGTTCTTGCCTTCGACCGCAGTTTCGTAGCCTTGTTTGCCGAAGACCATAACTGTGGCATCGTTGGAAACGGATGGTGGGGCTGCGGTTCGAGCCAGGGCGATCTCGGCGTTGCGATCCATAAGGTACTGCTCGAGGGGCGCCATGCTGGGGTACGGATTTTTGGCATCCTGTGCTTGCGCTTGCCGGGCAGTACTCAGTACTCAGGGCAAGGGCCAGCGCAAAGAATCCCAATGCGATCATCTTGACTGTCTTTCGTTTCATGTGGTTTTCTCCCTTAACCCTTCCGATGCAGTTCTTAAAGTATGGTCTCAAACCCATGATCGGCGAGTACCGCTGATCGACCGAAGATTCCTTGGTCGTGAATATTTTTCAAATTCTTCGCGTGCTTCGGCATAGCGCTCAGAGCATCCCCAATCATAACGAGGCGTACCGTTCGATGAGTTGGGCCACGGCTTCGGGTTGCTCGTCTGCGACGTAATGCACGCTGTTCTGGATGACTTCGATCTTAACGTTGGCGCAGCCATGAGCCCGCAAAGCCTCGGCGAAGCTTGGCATGAGCTTCTCGAAAGGCGAGTGTTCTCCGGGAGCCAACACCAGAGGCACGCTGATCTCGTTCTGTTGCGCCGCATTGAATTTCTCGTTTGCGGGGAAGGCGCGATAGATCCCCAAAGCGGCGCGCAGATGTTCGGGAGCGGCATAAGCCCGGGCATAGCGGGCGACATCCGCATCGCTGAAGGTGTCGGGATCGAGAAAATGGCGCAAGTAAATGGCTTCGCGACCGGCGATAAGTTGCTCGGGCAAATCCGGCGTCTGCTGAAAATGAGTATGCCAGATAAAGGGGTTGGCTTTGACTGCGTCCCACGGACCCAGACCCGGCACGGGGGCATCGAGCATCATCACGCCCCGGCAGGTCTCAGGATACCGGCGGGCAAAGGCATAGGCCACCATGCCGCCAATATCATGACCGACAACGCAAATGTGCTCCAGATGCAATTTTTCCGCTAGTTGATGAACGTCTTCTGCCATATTTACGGCATCGTAACCATCCGCCGTCACGGCGGAGCCGCCTATGCCGCGCAGGTCAACTGCCACGACCGTAAACTGTTTCGCCAACAGCGGCATGACGCGGTGATACTCGTACCAGTCTTCGGGGAAGCCGTGCAGCAGAATGACCGCGGGGCCAGTCCCACCCCGCACATAGTGGAGGGTTGTTCCGTTTACTTGCGCAGTCTCGGAGACGAACCCGCTTCCCAGCGAGGCCAGCCCTGGATCGGTCCGCTGCTGTTTCGGCGACTGGCCATGAATGGCAGCGCATCCACCCAATATAAAAACAGCTAATGCTTTCAGGATTTTCAAACGAGCGAGGCCTTATTGGGATCAGGCGCTTGGTGATCTTGGGCCGCACGGTGTGCCAGCGCACCTAGGAGTTCGGCTAGCACCAAAATGCCGAACATAGATGTTTTCGTTACATTCATTTTCATTGTAATTCCCTCGAATAAGCATTTTGGAGCGGCGCGCTGATTAACAGTTGCCTCCATTTCGACCCATTGTGTTCGCAAATCCGCCCAACGTCGGAAGGTATATTTGATCAAGGCCAACGATCTCAATACACAACAGCTAGCTTCTGCATCCACAGTTAATATCGCCTCCGGAGACATGTGGGGACCATGCTCTCCCGAAAAATCAGCAAACCAATTGGCTGCTACGGCGTGCACAGCAAGAGTGGCCAAAGATGCTAGACTTCCCTAAACGGGAAATCTGCCGTGCATAATGGGAACCAAACAATTCGTTTTGGGGAATTTGAGGCCGATCTCCATGTCGGAGAGATCCGTAAGTCTGGGAGCCGCATCAAACTCCAGGATCAGCCCTTCCGAGTACTGCAGATCCTGTTGGAGCACCGGGGAGAGCTGGTCACTCGCGAGGAACTTCAGTCCCGTATCTGGCCGGAGGAAAGTTTTGGAGACTTCGACCATGCAGTGAATGTCGCGGTCGGCAAGCTCCGCGCTGCTCTGGGCGATTCAGCCGAAAACCCTTCCTTCATTGAGACGGTGCCGCGTCGTGGTTACCGCTTTGTGGCCAGTTTGGACGAAGGCCCGGTGGATACCCGTCCGCAGCTACCCGCGATCAATGGCGTTCGGCCTAGCGGAGCGGTATCGGGATTCAACCGCACACTCCTGGCATTTCTCGCAGTCGT
This sequence comes from Binatus sp. (SeqCode), assembly GCA_035602755.1. Classification (GTDB taxonomy): domain Bacteria; phylum Acidobacteriota; class Terriglobia; order Acidiferrales; family UBA7541; genus Palsa-295. Next base: position 122,783 of record DATNLR010000138.1, read on the forward strand.
GATCTCCGGGATCCTCGTCGGCTCCGGCTTTTTCCTCGGTCACCGTACAACCAGATGGCAGCTGCCAGACTTTCAGCGCCTGACCGTTAGGCGCGGCACGGTATACGCAGCAAGGTTTGCGCCTGACGGTCACAGCGTTATTTACGCCGCCTCCTGGGACGGCGAACCAACTGAAATATTCTCCACCGACCCGAAAGTCCCCGGAGCCCGAAGCCTCGGATTATCCGCAACTCAGCTGCTTGCGGTTTCTTCTTCAAGTGAAATGGCGGTGCTGCAGCCGGTCGATGACCGTTTCTTGTTCGGAGATCGGGGAACTCTTGGCCAAGTCCCGCTGACGGGCGGATCTCCTCGTCAGCTCGCTGAAAGTATCGACTGGGCTGATTGGTCTGCAGACGGGGCGACGTTAGCGGCCGTCCGCGATGTAAACGGCAAACGGCGTCTTGAATTTCCACTCGGCCATGTTCTATATGAAACTGCTGGATGGATCAGCCATCCGCGGATTTCGCCCAAAGGGGATCAAGTCGCATTCCTGGACCACCCGATCTATGCTAACGACGAGGGAGTTGTCTCGATTATCGATCTTGAGGGACATAAGCGGGTTGTCTCAGCAGGATGGGAAAGTGTTGAAGGGTTGGCATGGTCTGCCAATGGAACCGAGATCTAGTTCTCGGGTACCGAAGCCGGAACCGAACGTCACATTTATGCTGTGGATCTATCGGGTCACCAACGTCTGATCTTCCGTGCACCCGGAGGAGTCACGCTACAGGACATCGCCTCCGACGGCAAAGCCCTTATAACCCGCGATGAACAACGCATCGCAATGATGGCTCTGGCGCCGGGAGCAACCAAGGAGAGGGGGGTCTCGTGGCGAGACTGGTCTATCCCCACTGATATCTCCAGTGACGGGAACACTGTCCTCTTCAACGAAGAAGCAGCTGAGTCTGGACCAACCTATACCGTCGCCGTGCGGGACACGCGAGGATCTCCCCCCATTCCACTTGGCCAAGGAATGACCGGCAATTTATCTCCCGATGGAAAATGGGCGACCACGATTGTTTCCAATTCCCACCTTCTGCTGTTGCCGACCGGAGCGGGCACGGCCAAGCAAACTGAAAAAAGCGACATTCAGCAGTACTGGTACGGAGCTAATTGGATGCCTGATGGTAAGCAAATCATTTTCTCCGGAAAGCGGCCCGGGCATGCCGTGCGTTGTTTCGCTCAGGATGTAGACGGTGGCAAACCACGTCCAGTGACTCCGGAAGGAGTTATGTTCTGCCAGATCTCTCCGGACGGCAAATTGATCGCGGGCAACGGTCTTGCTGGTGGTGGAGGATGGTTGTATCCCATGGAAGGTGGGCCGCCACGCCCGATCCCAGGATTGCAGGCGAGCGAAAGTTTCGCTTGGACTTCAGATCCGCGCTTTATGTACGTCTATCAGTGGAAACAATCACCGGTCAAGGTCTATCGCTTAAACGTTCTGACCGGACAGAGACAGCTTTTTAGAGAAATGACTCCCCCGGACGTCGCGGGACTTCAGAATATCTCTCACATTCACTTCAGCGCTGACGGTCGAGCCTACGTTTACAGCTATAGTCGCCTGCTTTCCGAGCTCTACTTGGTCAAGGGGCTAAAATAGCGTTCACTCATGGCGCAAGATCTATGGACACCGCCCATGGTGGCCTAGCAGAAGGCATTTCAGGCCGCCCATCCCGTTCAGCCTCGGCAACTTTTTGACGCCAGGGTCAAAATCCTTTGGCGCAAGCGTACACGCGTATGCCAATAGCCAGGGACTCGTCGATTCCAACTATGTCAGCCCGCTCGCGGAATAGATGAATCTCGGCATCTAGCGGGGAGGCCGTCTTTCCCTTCATCAAAACGCTCGGCGGCGCGGGCGGCGCAACTAGCACCAGCGAAAATGGCGACCCCCAACAGATATTTGCAGCCACGGCGTAACTCTTTTAATTTGTAGTGGTGCCCAAGAGAGGACTCGAACCTCCACTCCCTTGCGGGAACTAGCTCCTGAAGCTAGCGCGTCTGCCAATTCCGCCACTTGGGCATTTCTTGCGGCAAAACCACGAGGCCTAACCATATTGCCGTGTGGCCTATGGTTTGTCAACGAAGCACACTCAATTCGCGGTAACCTTGACCCTGGAACCTCGCCGCGCTTAAAGTTAATGGTCCGGCTTGCGACCGTTCTGAGGAGCAAATTATGGCATCCGCCCGCGCCATGCTTGAGCGTCGCCGCTCAAGCCGAATCCTAATCCGTATTCCCGTGCAGGTATTCAGCGATGGAAGCTTTGGACAGCCTCTCGATACGCCGGCTGAAGCAATCGCCGTCAGCCGCTTCGGAGCCCTTCTTCGAGCTCCGTTCTCGCCGGCACTGGGTTCTCGTATAGAAGTGTTAAATCGGGTTTCTCAAGAAACCCAGGAGTTTCGCGTGGTGCGCGTCCAGGGGGCGGATGACGGTAATTTCGAACTGGGCATTGAGATTCTCTATCCCACGAAGAATTTCTGGCACGTTCATTTCCCGGACGAAAGTTTCGCCTGACCCCTCTTGACCCCACCGATTGTAGGTGGTGCTATAATCCCGCCAATACCGCTTCTGATATGGGCTCGCTTGGCCGGCTCATTCTTCCGAGTAACGTCGACCTCAGCGGGCAGGGGAGATAACCATGGAGGAGCTCGGAACTACCCTTTTCACACTGCTAGTCGGCTGGGCAGTAGTTACCACCGTGCTCATCTGTATGCTGATTTATCGCGCCATGCTGGGAGCCCATGAGGAAGACCAAATCTTTCTCGACAAGGCGGGGGATTCCATGGCTCAGGAGCAGCGCCTGCTCGTCGCGCGTATTGAGAAGCTGAGTACTCCGATCAACATCCTAATCACGATCTCGGTGTTGCTGCTGATGATAATCGCCGGGATATGGCTCTGGCGGGGATATAAGAACTTCTGAAGCGCAGTCGAAGGTCTTTGTGTGCGGTCCGCTGCCTTATTGGTTAGGCGGTTGCTGAGGAGAAGTTGCAGCCGCAGGTGTTTGAGCAGGTGGTTGTTGCTGGCCTGCTGCTGGTTGTTCACAAAGCTGCGACGTATGATTGTGGACTATGAGCCAGTTATCTCCCACTTTATTGAACACTAGCGTAGTTTGGCCGCGTATTCCGTACGGCTTCCCGTTCAAAACGGAGCTAAACTCCCACTGATACGAGGCCCAAGCCACATCTCCGTGCACGAAGACGTTCGTGTTGCGCCGGACCACCTGACTTCCCTGAAACGAGGCGCGTTGTTGCTGATATCCCGCCACGTAGTTCTGCCAGCCTAAAATGGGCGGCCCGAAAGTTCCGCTCACGAACGTGGCGCTATCGGAATAATATTTATGCATCGCCTCGATGTTTCCCACTTGAAAGGCGCCCAGCATTTCTCCAATGTCACGATCGATTTCATCGGAAGTGGAAAGCGGGATCGAAGGCATGGGCGAAGTATCCGGCTTTTTGTTCTTGTTTTTCTGTCCCCAGGCTGCCGATGAGGCGATTAAGATTATCGCGAACTCTGTAAGAAGTCGCAGTACGCGCAATTTGGCGTTCCATTGAAAAGTCATCCGAGTTCCCCAAAACAAATGGATTTTTGTCTTACGCCTTTCATTCACTTTCTCCCGATTTGACTGGGAGAATATCACGAAGAAAAATTAGGCGGCGGTTGGACCTTGCGGGGTGTGCTCATAAAGGAGCGCGTGCGGGTTACTGCTGTCGTGGCACATTTCCAAGTCCCGGAGCACGGCCTGCATAGGGGGTTTTCGCTACTCGCGGACATCGCAGGCAACACGAAATCCGTAATCGGCGTACTGAAATTCTGGAGGGATGCTTGAGCGCGCGGCGCATCGCGATACTTTCGTGAAATGACGCCAGGATCCGCCTCGCGATGCACGTCGAGCCGGCGCGGCGCGTTTGGCCCCGCTGGGCGCGCGGAGGGCTGGTCCTGCCGGTCCTTGGGGATTTCGCTCCGGCGATACGCGGTAGTAATCGGCGTCAAACCAATCGGCGCACCATTCGTGGACATTTGCGCCGATATCGCAAAGGCCGTAACCGTTGGCTTCCGCGCACCCCACTGGTTCCGGTCCAGTCTTCCAGCGCGTGCCATAGTTCGCTAGCGATTCAGGACGCTCGTCTCCCCAGGGAAATAATTTCTGTTCCTGGCCGCCTCGCGCGGCATATTCCCACTCGGCCTCGGTAGGTAACCGAAATTTCCGCTGAGTCATACGGCTCAGCCATTCGCAATACTCGACGGCATCAAACCACGAAGGGGCTACTACTGGTTGTAAAGGATCGGAGAAATTTGGACCATCCCAATGCAAAGGTTTGCGATGCCCGGTGGCGGAAAAGAATTGGCCATACTCGGCATTGGTCACTTGGCAGGCGCCCAATTCGAAGGGATCCACCCAAACACGATGCACGGGCCGTTCGTTGTCTTGACCCGCATCGCTGCCCATCAGAAAGGAGCCTGCCGGAATTCCAATCATGCGCGAGACCGTAAATTCTTCGCGCACACTCTTTTGGAGCTGTTCAGTTTTTTGCTGCTGCATGTTGTGTCTGGCTCAGCAAATTAATGAATAGACGGTAGGCACCCGGCACCCCGGCCGGAAGCTCACGGAAAAATGACAAGCCGGTGTAGATGTACAATCCTTTTCCGGCTCGTGCAGCTACCAGCGCACCGGTTACTTCCGCTTCGCTGAAGTCCTTCAGTCCCAGCAGCGCTTGATATCGTGGATCAAAAGTGCCCCAGAAATATAAGCCGCGCTCCTGCTCCCAGCCCTGAAAATCGGCCAGCGTGATTTTGTTGGGAGTGTTCATCAACGGACTATCGGGCGCAAGAAACCGCACCGGAGAATTCGGATCGGTCACGCGCGCAACCTTATCTCCCATTTTCGCAGGGTATGGTGCGGGCAGTTCCTTGTCCCAGGCGAAATCCCGCTGGTACTGCACCACCAGCGTTCCGCCTCGATCGACATAATCCAGCAGCCGCTGATTTGCGCGCAATAAATCAGGACGCAATTCGTAGGCGCGTATGCCCACCGTAATTGCGTCGTACTGGCTTAAATCGCCGAAGGCCAACGCCACTTCGTCGAGCAAATCAACCTGAATACCCAACTGTCGCAGAATTTCGGGAATCGGATCATTTTCTGCCGCAATGTAACCGACTCGCAGGTTGGCCGGAACATTCAGGTCCAGCACATGAACGGTTGGGTCTGAAGGCTGGCTCCAATTGCGCGTCGGGAGAGTTGGAATGGGCTCAAGCGAAGTTCGAAACGTTTCTTCTCCAATGCGCGCGTGAGGACGCAGAGCGTAGGCTCCTGGAACCGTTCGCGCAGGAGGCTCTACGATGAAACGGATCAATTGATCACCGCTGGTCGAAAAATCCAGTGGCGCAACCGGCTGTGCTTTCCATCCTTCCGGCGCATCGACTCCGACATCCACCTTCGCTTGTTTCGTTCCATGATAGCGAATACGCGCGAATAGCTTCACCGGCTCTGACGCTCGCTGTACCGGAACCATCACTTGCTCCGGCTCGACCGTCAGGGTCACCGCCGGAACCAGCTCCAGCGGATACGTTGCGATGCCCGTGGTCGTCGCCTGCACACTTTCCACTGGCTTCTCAATCGTAAATCGGTAGGAACTCCAAACGACAGTCAAAGCAACACGAACGAGCGGCGCTGGAAACGGCAGGATTGCATCTTGAGGGGAAGCCGGCGCTTTAGCATCCGCCGGAATCGAGACTTTGAAATTTTCGCTTTCGCTGTCTTGTTTCGCTGGTTCTTTGGTCGCGCTCCAGCCCGGTGGAACCTGGATGTCGCTCGCATCCAGCGTCCATTTCACCGGCACGATTGGTTTTCCGTCAAACGCTACTTCCACGGAAAAATCCTCACCCGCCACCAGCTCGTGACGGTCAGCCTGCGCTTCGAACGAAATCGCCACATCTTCAGCCAGCGCTCGATCGATTCGTTCGCTTATCCCTTGCAACTCAAATAACGCGGATGGAGTTTCGCTGTTGGTTCGATCCGCCATTGCGGTTTTCGAAATTTCGTTCCTCAAAACTCCAATTTGCAGTCCGGCCTCTGCCAGCGAAGTAGCTGCATCCGTTCGTTGCATCGAACGCAGTGCAACCAGCGCCGCCCTCAAGTCTGCATCCGCCGCCGTAAGCCGCGTGGCCATCGACGTTTGCAGCGAGGGGAAACGTGTGCTGAGCGATGTGAGGGGTTCTGCCAGGAGCTTGGCATCGAACTTGCCGTTCGTTCCTTTCTCGTTTTCTGGGACTAGATAAATCGGCCGCCGGAAAAATACGTTGCCGAAAAATGCCGGCGTACCCTGCGAGCGGTGCAGCGCATGCCCTTCCATGCCCATCTCGGTATAGCTCTTTCCCCAAAGCGGAGAGACATCGTTGACCGGCAACTCGACAGCGTCGGGCGATTTCTCCCGCGCCAGGCGCACTTGCAGCGTAACCTTCCACGGCGCCAATCCTTCTGAAATTTGGTCCGGAAACATTTTAGGATCCGCAGCTGCGATCACCGCTTGCGGCGTCAATAGGCCGCTCGCTTGATGCTGCCCATGTCCGGAATGCACGCCGCCCCAACCATTGATCACCACTTGCGGACGATATGTGCGAATGGCCCGCACCATATCTTCCAACGCAATGTTGTCCCAAATCTTCATCGTTTGGTCGGCGCTCTTTGAAAAACCAAAGTCTGGCGCACGGGTGAAGAATTGATGCACGCCATAATGCTCGTCGGCGGCGAGCAATTCTTCTGTGCGAATCACTCCTAACGCGCCGCCTTGCTCTGGGCCAATCGCATTCTGTCCCCCTTGGCCACGCGTAAGAGTCAGCAGTCCGACGTCCGCATCCAGGCCGCGCGAAAGGTAGGTCAACAAGCTTGACCATTCGTCGTCGGGATGCGCGGTCACAAAAAGAATTCGAGTGGTCACTCGCGACTTATTGATGGCCTCGATGGTATCGGCCAGCGACTGCCCCATCGCCTGCGGACTGGCGGAAAGCACCGTGAGTCCCGCCAAGATTGTTGCCATCCAAACTGTTCGCCACCGCTTCATCCAACAACCTCCTGAAATGGCCATTGCCGCAAAAGCCGAGCTCGTACGAGGTACACCAGGATACCTGCTGACATTGCCGCGAGTGAAGCAAGCATGGGCGTCCGTCCTGTGGAAATAAAAATTGCAATCCAGCCCGCGATCGCGATGATCACTGGAAGCGGATAAAGCCACATCCGAAAAGGCCAGCGCTCCGCCTTCCATCGCCGATGAAGCAACAGCAGTCCAACTGCTTGGCCAACAAATTGGATGAGGCAGCGCATCGCCAGGATGGCGCGGATTACCGAGAAAAGATTGAAAAACAAGCAAATGAAGATCGACGCCGCGCCCAACGCCAGCAGAGAAATATGCGGAAAGTGCTTGGTGGGGTGCACCCGGGCGAACACCGAAAAGAAATTGCCGTCTAGCGCCGCCGCATACGGCACGCGCGAATAACCCAGTGTGGCTGAAAAAATCGAGCCGAACGCCAAGACGAGAATCAGCGCGGTTGCAAATGCCGCCCAGTTCATTCCAAACGTGCGCTCCACGAACAGGCTTACCACAAAGCCCGAGTTCTGGGCCTCTTGCCACGGAACCACGCTCAAAATACTCGTCTGCATCAGGAAATAAAGAATGGCAATCCCGAAAATCGAGAGGAATATCGCTCGCGGAATATTTTTTCCGGGATCCTTCATTTCTCCGCCCAAATTACAGACGTTGTAATAGCCCAGATAGCTGTACACCGTTTGCACCGAGGCATGGCCCAGCCCGGCGAAGAAAATCCAGGAGAAGCTCCAAGCGCCGGCGGGGTAGCTAAACACGCGGCTGGCATTGAAATGCGTCGCGCCTCCGTAGATCAACCACAGAATTGTCCCCAGCACGATTACCCAAAGCACTGTCGAGATCTTGCCGATGGTCGTAATGCGACGGTAAAGCAGCAGCACGGCGAGAACGATCAGCAATAGCGCTACAGTTCGGTTGTAATTCGCCAGCGCCTCACCGGCGCGTCCTGTATTCGCCTCAAGCCAGGAGCTTACCCCTGGAACTTTGGCCGTCAAATATTTCGAATAATCCGCAAAACCTAGCGCACCAGAAGAAATGCTAAGCGGCGCTTGAAAAAGTGTTTGCCATATAAATAGAAACGATAGAAGCCGTCCCCAACTATTCGCGCCATACGCTTCGCGTAGAAAAACGTAGCTTCCGCCGGCTTGCGGCATGGCCGCGCCCAGCTCCGCCCAAACACATCCATCCACAGCGGCGAGCCCAGCACCCACCACCCAAGCGAAGATGCACTGCGGCCCTCCCATTTCGCGAATGATGAAGGGGATTACGATGAACGGACCAATCCCCACCATAAACGTCATGTTCAATGCGGTGGCTTCGACCAGCCCAAGACCGCGTTCAAGTTTTTCCGGCTCGTTCATGATTTATGATTTGTCGGCCTGCGGTTCGCTCGCGTTTTAAGACGGCAAAGCATAGCAAGTTTCTTACGTTTGCGTCCGCATCCTTGGTGATGTAGGTTAGTTCTGAGAGCGTAAAGTGAGAGACGCGCGCGTCGAACCATTTCTTCGCACACCAGTAACCCTATTTTTCGCTGTGCTGGTCATGGCCTTACCGGTCCGAGCGGGGGGGCTTACATTACCTCCCGAAGCTACGCAAGCCATGGCCCGTATGTACGATGGCGACCCCGAAGCCGCCATAGTCATGGCGAAAAAACTCCAACAATCTCAGCCAGATCACCCGCTTGGCTTTTTACTGGAGGCCGAGGCGGAATGGTGGAAGGCCTACTGCGCCGCGTCCGAAATCAAATATGGAATGGTGGACGCCTGGAAGCGCGGGAAGAATCCGGAAGATGAAGCCTACCTCGCCTTAAGCGACAAAGTAATCGAGCTAGCTCAGGCACAACTCTCACAATCGGAAACCGCCGAAATGCATGTCTATGCCGGAACGGGCTACGCGCTCAAAGCTCGCCTGTTCGGACTGCGCGGCGAACATCATGCCGTGGCTCACGCGGGCGTGTCGGCGCGAACAGAATTTCTTCGCGCGCTAAAACTTGATCCTGATATGGCTGACGCCACTGCCGGTATCGGTCTTTACAACTATTACGTGGACTCGTTTTCCTCCATCGTAAAGATGCTCGGCTTTTTTATGGGCATTCCGGGCGGTAACAAACAGGAAGGCATCCGACAAATGCAAATCGGCATAGAGCGCGGAGTGCTGATGTCAGTCGACACGCGTTTTTATCTCGCCAATAATCTCCGCAAGTACGATCACAAGTACGAAGAAGCTATGACTATCGCTGAACCACTCGTTACCCAATATCCTCAGAATCCTGTGTACCTCTTGTTGCTCGGAAACCTCAATGCAGAATTATCGCGAAACGATAAAGCAGCCGAATATTTTCATGGCGTACTAAACCTGCCAGCAATTCAAAGTTCTTGCCCAGCTTCCTCCGGCGTGGCTGACGCTGATGCTGCAAACTGCGCTCCGTGTTTCGCGCGTGCCCGCGACATAGCCAATTCACTTCTCGCTTCACCCCACTAGCGCGGGATTCGTTCGTGAGTAACCCTTCTTTGATCCAATACGGCTCATCAGCAATGTGGAAATACATCCGGATACGAACGCCGCACCCCAAAGCACATGCGGCCCGTGTCTTTGAAGGAGTACGGCACCTAACCAGGGCCCCAGCGAAAATGCCAAGCTGAACGACATCGTGTACAGGCCCATGTACTCGCCACGTCTTCCGGCCGGTGCAATTTCTGCCGCATACGCCGCGCTGCCCGGCATCAGTATCATTTCACCGAAGGTCCACACCGCCACTGCCGCGAAGACTCCTGCTGGCCCCTTGGCTAGTGCGAATGACCCGAAACCAATGGCGTAGAGAAGCGCACCGAGCGTTAAAGTTCGTCGATGTGACCAGTGCGTCATTGCGTTATTCAACGGGAGTTCCAGCGCGACGATCAGGAGCGTATTTAGGGTGAACACCGTACCGTAGATCGATTCCGGCAATCGCAGATAGTGCACCAGAAAAAGCGGCACGGTCGAGGTCAATTGAAAGAACACAAGTTGTGTGGGAATCAGCGCCCCGAGAAAATAAAGCATTCGCCGGTTTCGGAACGCACGCAAGTCCGCAGCCGGATGCGGCGCGGCCAATAGCGCCGGTCCTTCCGCCTCGATTTCGCGTCCAAGGTCTTCTGGATCATCCCACTGCGGCTCGCTTTTCTTCGTGCGCCGCGTTCCGGGCCAGGCGAACATAAGAACCAGTGCAGCAAGAACCGATGTCGCGCCGTCAACGAAAAACAAAATTCGAAATGAGTAAAGCGCCAGAATTCCACCGATCGCAGGACCCACGCTCATGCCCAGATTCACGGCCAGACGGCTCAACGCGAACGCCTGTTTGCGTTGCTGCGGCCTCACCAGATCGGAAACCAACGCGAGGCTCGGTGGCCGCACGGATTCGTTCAGGATAGCGAATGCAAACGTAATGAAAAGGATCGCCGCAAAATGGTGCGCCAGCGGAAATAAAAACAGTACGAGTCCCGAAAGTAGAAGCGAAGCCCGCATTACAAATAGCGAACCCAGACGGTCGGTGAGCCAGCCCGAGACGGGCATGGTCAGGAGCGCAGCGATCCCGTAGATCGTCAGCGCAAGCGCAGCGTGCGACACGGAAATTTTCAACTCCCGCGTCAGGTACAGCACCAGGAACGGCAGGACCATCGTTCCGCAGCGATTCACCAACGTGGCTGCGAACAAAATCCAAATTTCACGGGGAAGTTCTCGCAGGGCGCGCCAGGGATTCATGAGGATTTCTTCGAGGGTGAAGTTCCTGTGGGTCTTATCGGTTCAGACGCGCGCAGCTTCTTCTTGTTCGAAGGCGTGATACGAAGAGCGGACCAGCGGCCCAGCTTCGACATGTTTCAGCCCCATGGCTTCGCCGAGCCGCTTATATTCCGCAAATTCATCTGGATGGACGTAGCGTTCGATGGGCAAATGTTCCGGAGTAGGCTGCAAATATTGCCCTAGCGTAAGGATGTGCGTTCCCTGCGCCACGATTTCCTGCATCGCCTGCAACACTTCTTCCCGAGTTTCGCCCAGACCTAACATCATTCCGGTCTTCGTCGCGATTCCAGGCAACATTTCAAGAGCCCTGCGCAATAATTCGAGCGATCTTTCGTACACTGCTCCTTTGCGCACTGCGCGATATAGCCGCGGAACGGTTTCTATGTTGTGGTTCAAAACATCCGGATGGGCCGCCAAAACTGTTTCCAGGGCTTGCCAATCCCCGCGAAAATCCGGAATCAGCACCTCGACCCTGCATCCCGGCACGCGCTCGCGAATTTTTGTGATCGTGCGCGCGAAGATCTCGGCTCCCCCATCCGGCTGGTCGTCGCGGTTCACCGAGGTCACCACCGCATATCGCAGCCCCATTTGCTCCACAGCTTCGGCTACTCGCTCTGGTTCGTCTTCTTCTGGGGGGCCCAGCGGTTTTCCGCTTGGCACCGCGCAAAATCCGCACATGCGCGTACAGATGTTGCCCAGGATCATGAAGGTGGCGGTGCGATGTTCCCAGCATTCACCCATGTTTGGGCAGCGCGCGCTTTCGCACACCGTATGCAGATCGAGCGTGCGCATGATCCGCTTCAGTTCCTGGTAATTCGGTCCTCCGAAATACTTCACACGCAGCCAAGCTGGGCGCGGATGGGCCGAGGGCGGCGGAGTGGGGTTGTTCGACAATATGGTGAAAGGAGTTGCCATTTGGGCCAAGTTCAAAACAATTCTACGCTCGGCTACCTCACGAAACAACCTTGTGCCGCCGCGTTGACTTCGATACTACCGGCGCCGCAGTTTGTAGCTTCACCTCATGGGGTTTTTCTCTTATGCAGTCTTGCATCTAGCGAAGGCTAAGCGACACACCCGTATGGCGAGATTTGTTCCGCTTGAGCACATAGGATAGCGACCATATGTTGTATATCTACAACACGGGAAAATAATTTCCAGCCGAGGACTCCGTAACTTACTGATTACACACGTGTAAAATGACCTTCAGGCGGTTACCGAAATGCTAGTACAATTAAGTCCAGCGCATGCCTTATCAACTTACTGTTAAGCGGCCGGTGGAAATTGACGGCCTTGGTCTCCACACCGCTGTTCGCAGCCACGTCCGACTAGTCCCTGCTCCAGCAGACACTGGCATCGTATTTCGCCGCGTGGATCTCGATGGTTTCGAGATCGAAGCTCACGTTCGCAACGTAGCTCGCGTCAGCTACGCCACCAGTTTGATGAAACAGGGCGTTCTGCTTTCCACTGTCGAACATGTCCTAGCGGCTTTGTATTCCTGCGGCATTGATAATGTGTACGTAGAACTCGACGCGCTGGAGCTGCCGATTCTGGATGGTTCCTCGCAGCCTTACATCGATCTCCTGGCTCGCGCTGGGACACGCACTCTCCGCCGGCGCCGCCGCTACATACGGGTCACCAAACCTCTGGAATTCTCTGACGGTGACCGCCGCATCGGAATTTATCCAGCCGAAGAATTCCAGGTTCACTGCTTTGTGGATTACCACCACCCCGTGGTTGGCCCGCAGGAAGTGAAAATGATCGTGGATCGCGACTCCTTCAGCCGCGAACTGGCCCCCGCCCGCACATTTGGCTTCATGAAGGACTTCCCGGGAATGCAAGCAATGGGTTTGATTCGCGGCGGCTCGGTGGAAAATGCCATCGTTCTCGACGACGACAGCGTATTGAATGGCCCGCTGCGTTTTCCGGATGAATTTGGCCGCCATAAAGCGCTGGACCTTATCGGAGACTTGGCCCTGGTCGGACGTCCGCTGAAAGCGCGCGTGGTGGCGCGTAAAGCCGGCCACGCCTCACACACTCAATTGGTTACCCGCCTTCTGGCCGACCGCACTTTGTGGACCGAGACCACTGACGCGAACGTCCCAGTTTCTCCGTCCGAAGCGGTCGCTCTATCTGGTTCGCTTCCTGTTAGATCCTGAAATGCCTACTGCAACGGCGGGCTTTTCGCACTCGCGGCATCCCCTCTTTCATACCGTATGACGCCGGTTTCATCTGTATAGAAGCTTCGCTGCCCGGTCACTCCGCGTTGAACCGGATCGGCTGTTAATTCATATTTCGGCGTCCCCGCTTCTGAACATTGTGAATTGGAAGATCGCGCGGTACGGCCGATGGGGGCCTTGCCGTCAGCCGTTCGGGGTACATAGGTCGATGCATAGCCGTATATGGTTCCATTGGCTAAATTTGAACTAATAACCCCGGCGTGTTCGCAGTTCAAATCTTGGTCGTCGTCTTCTTTTGCGAATGCGTCCAAACTGGCGCTGAAGCCATTCTTATACTTGGACGCGTACCAGGATTCTGCTGCATGGATTCTCCGCAGCGCACCAACGGTGGACGCTTCATTCGCCGCCATCCGGGCCCGAAGTAAATTCGGTATGGCAATCGCCGCTAAAATTAAAACGAACGGAATCACCGCCACTCCGAGGTATCCGAGCACTAAACCAGCGACGGCAATGCCCTGGCCGCCCAAACGGCCTGCTGATTTTCGGATTTCTGCTAGCGCAAGGTGCCCCAGGACGATTCGCGGCAATCGCGGACGGAAACACGAAAAAGAAAACTCCGCAGATGAGGCTGGCCAGCGCTTTCCCGCTCGATTCCTGCGGGATTGATGAGGCCATAGCCTGTTGATCGGCGGTCGGATGGCCCGCGGGGGCTAACGGAACACCGCAATGGATACAAAACCGGCCATCATCGGCGTTTGCCGTACCGCAGTTCTGACAGAACATTTCTTACCCTCCCTGCGGGCAATCTTGGCTCTCTCATGGCCACACTAGTTATCGTTTCCGCAGCAAAATGTCAAAGTATTGCCTGTGTTTTGATTGCCAAACCCGCAGCTTAAAAGCGACAATACAACTTGAATATCCACCGTGAGATGAAAGCAAAAGACACCACAATCGTATTATTGGCCGCCGGTAAAGGAACGCGCATGCGTTCGGAACTCGCGAAAGTGTTGCATCGAGCCGGGGGACTTCCTCTTGTTGAACACGTTGTGCGCGCGTGCCAGCCTCTCAGGCCAGCTCAGTTATTGGTCGTGGTGGGACACCAAGCTGAACAAGTTAGCGCGGTGGCAGCTGCCCTCGGCGCGCAGACCGTTTTGCAAAAGCCACAGCGCGGGACGGGTCACGCTATGCAAGTTGCCCGGCGTGCCCTTCGCAAAAGCGCGAAATTTGCGCTGGTTGTTCCAGGGGATGCCCCGCTCCTCCGTACCGAAACTCTGGCGGCGCTTCTCGACGTACATCGCCGCGGCGAAGCTGCCGCCACGATTCTTACAGCCGAGCTGAACGATCCCTCCGATTATGGCCGCGTTCTTCGCGATTCAGAGGGCCGCGTACAAGCAATCGTCGAAGAAAAAAGCGCCACGCCCGAGCAGCGCGCGATTCGCGAAGTGAATTCCAGCATTTATTGTTTTACCCTGGCAAAATTGTGGCCCTGTTTGAATGCGCTGCGACCGGAAAATGCGCATCACGAGCTGTATCTGACCGACGTGATTGGCCTTCTTCGCCAACAAAATGAACGTGTCCTCGCCTACCTTGCGCCCGATTCGCAGGAAATTCTCGGCTGCAATACTCGTGCCGCCTTGGCTGAGGTGGATCGCATTTTCCGTGCCCGCAAAGCTGGGGAGTTAATGGAATCCGGCGTTACGATTTACCTTCCGGAAACCGTTGTGATCGACCCTGAAGTTACCGCGGGACCCGACACGCTCGTCGAACCGGGCGTTCAGCTTCTGGGCAAGACGCGTATTGGCGCGCGCTGTAAAATCCAAACCGGAAGCATTCTGCTCGATTCTCGCGTTGATGATGACGTTGTGATCGCCGCGCACTCGATACTGGATTCTTGCCGTGTGTGGTCAGAAGCTAAAATTGGGCCATTCTCCCATTTGCGGCCCGGCTCGGATATCCGCAAGGGCGCACACGTAGGAGGATTCGTCGAGATTAAGAAGTCTTTGGTAAAGGAAGGCGCGAAGGTGCCCCATCTTAGCTACATCGGCGATGCGACCATTGGACGTGATTCAAACATCGGCGCAGGCACAATCACCTGCAACTACGATGGTTTTTCTAAGTACTCCACAACGATCGGCGAAGGAGTTTTCATCGGCAGCGACACCGCCTTAGTAGCTCCTGTGCGCATCGGACGTGGGGCCTACGTCGCGGCCGGCTCGACCATCACGGAAAATGTTCCGCCCGACGCACTGGCTATCGCCCGCGGGCGCCAAGTCAACAAGCCGGGCTGGGCTGCTGCGCGCCGCAAAGAATTAGTTCGGGCAAAAAAGCCCAAATCCTCAAAGCGTGGAACCTCTCGATCCCACTCCAAACACCCAAAATCGAAGCGCCGCCGGTAGTTTTTGCTTCGGAAACGCCCATTCCAAATGTGCTAAAATTGCTGTATGAAATTCGGCGTAGTCCAATTCCCCGGTTCGAATTGCGACGACGACGCGTATCACGCCATCGGCTCCATTATCGGCCAGCCGGTTGAATTTGTCTGGCACCAATCCGAAAATATTTCTGGCCTGGACGCTATCATTCTTCCAGGCGGATTCGCCTTTGGCGATTATCTGCGTACGGGCGCCATAGCGCGTTTTTCTCCGGTGATGAAAGCGGTGGATCGATTCGCGCGTTCAGGCGGATTGCTCCTGGGAATCTGCAACGGCTTTCAGATCCTGTTAGAAGCGGGACTTTTGCCGGGAGCGATGACGCGCAATAAAGACCTGCGGTTTCTATGCCGCCAGGTACACATGCGGGTGGAAAACACCGAAACACCTTTTACCTGCTGCGCGCAGCCTGCGCAAGTTCTGGAAATCCCCATCGCTCATATGGATGGAAATTATTTTTGCGATGCTGCGACGCTCGCTGAAATCGAGCGCAACAAACAGGTCGTGTTCCGCTATGTGACGCGGAATGGCGAAAATGCGGCTCCCGATGATCGCATGGCGAATCCCAACGGCTCGCTTTGCGCTATCGCGGGGATCTGCAACCGTGAGCGCAATGTGATCGGTCTGATGCCGCATCCCGAACGCGCGGTCGAATCACCGCTGGGTTCCGCTGATGGCTTGGTCATTTTTCGCTCGATGGTCGCGAGTCTAGCCAGACGCGAATCGGTTTCCGCATAATTGCTCGCCTGCGCCAATGGTTTCCTGTTTCAATCTCTTGCTCGAATTTTGATTTACTGGGACACTTTCATAGTCAAAAACAGCCGTTTCCGCAGCCGGATTGGGCCAACGGATAAAGAATGATCGCTACCGAAATCAAAGTTACACCGCAAGTCGCCGCCGAGCATGGCCTAACAGTTGATGAATACGCGCGCATCCAGAAAATTTTGGGCCGCGACCCGAATTTCACCGAACTGGGAATCTTCAGCGTGATGTGGAGCGAGCATTGCTCTTACAAATCCAGCCGCGTCCATTTAAAACGACTACCAACCAAAGGCGCTCGTGTAGTGCAAGGTCCGGGAGAAAATGCTGGAGTGGTGGACCTCGGCGACGGTCTCTGCGCCGTCTTTAAAATCGAATCGCACAATCATCCCAGCTTTGTGGAGCCGTTTCAGGGCGCGGCAACCGGTGTCGGTGGGATCCTGCGCGATATTTTCACCATGGGCGCGCGGCCGATTGCAGTACTGGATTCGTTGCGGTTCGGACCCCTCACGACCGGGCCCGGCGCTGGAAACGCAACTGCTGAAGAAATCGCGCGTAACCGCCGCATCCTGGACGGTGTGATTCGTGGCATCGGATTTTACGGAAATTGTTTCGGAGTTCCCACCGTCGGCGGCGAAGTAGCCTTCGAGCCGTGCTACTCGAACAACCCCTTGGTAAATGCTTTGGCGCTCGGTATCGCGAAGCGTGAAGATTTATTTTTCGCACGAGCACGCGGCGAAGGAAATCCGGTGATCTACGCGGGAGCGAAAACAGGGCGCGATGGGATTCACGGCGCTTCGCTGCTTGCTTCCGCCGAGTTCAGCGAGGAATCGCAGCAGAAGCGGCCCAATGTGCAAGTTGGCGATCCTTTTCTGGAAAAGCTGCTGCTCGAAGCGTGCTTAGAAGCCATGCGTACTGGCGCAGTGGTGGCCATTCAGGACATGGGCGCAGCGGGGCTTACGAGTTCCAGCTCGGAGATGGCCTCGCGCGGCGGCACCGGAATCGAAATCGATCTCGCGCGAGTGCCACAGCGCGAAACGAGGATGACTCCCTACGAAATCATGCTGAGTGAATCGCAAGAGCGCATGCTACTAGTAGCTGAGCGCGGACGCGAAGGCGAAGTTTTCGAAGTCTTTCACAAATGGGGACTGGATGCGGTCGAAGTCGGCAGAGTAACCGCGGACGGCAACCTTCGCATCCTCGATCATGGACGATTGGCAGCCGAAATTCCTGCGCACGCAATCGCGGAGGAAGGTCCGCGTTACAATCGCCCGATTGCTGTACCGCCCGCAACCGCTGCTAAAGCGGCGGCGCCACTTATTAAATTTCAACCGGAAGGCGCTGATCTAAGTAAAAATTTAGAGCAGTTACTGGCTTCACCGACAATCGCTTCGAAATATTGGATCACCGAACAGTATGATTCCATGGTGCGCACGAATACGCGCATAGGCCCCGGTTCGGGCGACGCTGCTGTCCTGCGTCTGAAGGAAACCAAGCGCGCGATTGCGCTGTCAACCGACGGCAACGGCCGCTGGTGTTTTCTCAACCCACGGCTCGGAGCTATGCACGCCGTCGCGGAAGCAGCTCGCAACGTGGCCTGCACAGGTGCACGGCCTATTGCCGCGACGAATTGCCTAAACTTCGGCAATCCGGAGAAACCGGAAGTGATGCGGCAATTCTCGGAAGTCATCGATGGTATTTCCGAAGCCTGCCGTTCTCTCAACGTTCCCATCACCGGCGGCAACGTTAGCTTCTACAACGAAACGCTCGGCAAGCCCATCTATCCCACGCCGATACTGGGCATACTTGGCCTGCTCGAAGACGCGGAATATGCGCTGGGATCCGGGTTTAAAAACGGGGGCGACCTAATTCTGATGTTAGACGGGCGCGGCAAAGAAGCCAGTAGTCCGGACGTTGCTACAATCGCATCGGAATTTGAGTCCGGCGAATACGCCAAAACAATTCATGGACTCGTCGCCGGTTGGCCGCCAGCAGTAGACCTCGAAGCAGAGAAACGCCTGATTGAATGTCTGGTGAAGCTCGCGAGCGAGAAAGCAATTCTCTCCGCCCACGATGTAAGCGATGGAGGCCTAGCTGTAACGCTGGCAGAATCCTGCTTCCATAGTGAAGGCCGCGCAGCGGACGTAATGATCTCTTCGGAGGCTGCCAACGAGCCTGCCGAATCCGCACTTTTTGGCGAACGCGGGGCCCGCGCCGTGGTATCTCTGGCTCCTGCGTCCCTTGCTAGCGTCCGTGCGATTGCGGCACAATGTGGTGTTGCAGGGAAGCCAATTGGTACAGTCTCACACGGGGAATTTCGCATCCAATATAATGGCACGCCAGTAATCCACGGGGATATCGATTCGTTCCGAAAAATCTGGGCAAGTCGCATGGAGACAATTGAGGCTCGCTGACACAGCTATGAACGGCTTGATACAACTCGAAGACGACCATTTCCACGACCATTGCGGAGTTTTCGGGGTTTTTGGCCATCCGGAAGCCGCGAAGATGGCCTATCTGGGACTCTACGCGCTGCAACATCGCGGCCAGGAGTCTGCCGGCATCGCCTCCACCGATGGCCTGGAAGTTCACGTGCACAAAAGTTTGGGACACGTGCAGGATATTTTCACGCCGAGTGTAATTGCGAAACTTCCTGGCGACGCAGCTATCGGGCATACACGATATTCCACAGCCGGCGATACCTCATTAATGAACGCGCAGCCGGTGGTCATCGATTGCAATAAAGGCAAGTTGGCTTTGGGCCACAATGGCAACTTGACCAACGCGCTCGAAGTGCGGCGCAAGTTAGAGCATCGAGGCTCGATCTTTCAGTCCACCAGCGACACGGAAGTGATCGTTCATTTGATCGCGCGCAGCTCGGCGCGAAATCTTTCCGGCGCAATCGCCGATGCGCTCAATCAAGTGGAGGGCGCTTACTCACTCTTGCTGCTGACGCGCGACGAAATTTATGCGATTCGCGACCCGCGCGGATTTCGTCCGCTCTGTCTTGGAAGGTTGAACGGAGCCTGGGTAGCTGCTTCAGAAACCTGCGCTTTCGATTTGATCGATGCAGAATACGTGCGCGAAGTGGAGCCCGGAGAAATGGTGCGCATTTCGCGCAGCGGTCTTGAATCCATTCGTTTCGCTCCAGAAAAGCCGCATCAATATTGCATCTTCGAACATGTTTATTTTTCCCGGCCGGACAGTGTGGTTTTCGGTCGGCCGGTGAATGAAAGCCGCGAGCAACTGGGACGCCTTCTAGCTCAGGAACATCCGCTACAGGCGGATATCGTCACGCCTGTCCCGGATTCCGGCGTGCCGGCTGCCATCGGTTTCGCCGCGGAATCAGGAATTCCCTTCCGCATGGGATTGATTCGAAATCACTACGTTGGCCGCACATTCATTGAGCCTCAACAGGCCATTCGCGATTTCGGCGTGAAGCTAAAACTGAATCCCATCCGTCGAATGCTTGAGGGAAAACGGGTGGTTCTGGTGGACGATTCCATCGTGCGCGGCACTACCAGCCGGAAAATTGTGCGGCTCGTGCGCGAAGCCGGCGCCACCGAGGTGCACGTGCGCATCAGCTGTCCGCCCACGATTTCACCGTGTTATTACGGCGTGGACACGCCGCGTCGTGAAGAACTAATTGGCGCGAATAATTCTGTGGAAGAAATACGGCAATTTCTTGGCGCGGATTCACTTGGCTATCTTTCGCTCAAATCGTTGCGCGCGGCCCTGGGGGATACCGAAGGCAAATTTTGCACGTCGTGCTACACCGGCAGCTATCCGACTGAGCTGGTGCAACTCGAAGTGGAGGCTCATCGTGAAAGCTGACGTAGATACGGAAGCAGTATTCCCGGAGAAAGTCCGGCAAGAAAAGATCGAGCGGGTGACCACCGGCGACCGCATATGGCACGAA
Source organism: Binatus sp. (SeqCode) (assembly GCA_035602755.1). Classification (GTDB taxonomy): domain Bacteria; phylum Acidobacteriota; class Terriglobia; order Acidiferrales; family UBA7541; genus Palsa-295. The sequence continues at coordinate 142,972 of DATNLR010000138.1, forward strand.
GTGATGTCATGGTTTTGGGTGATCTTGGCTTTTCTTTTCATCGAAGGCACCCTGGTACAGGCGCGCGTGATTCCGAGCGGGTCCATGGAAAATACCGTCTTGATCGGAGATCACCTCATTGTCTCGCGCATTGGTTACGACGCCGGTATTCCTTTCACAAATATTCATGTGCCTTTGTGGCGCAATCCGAAGCGCCAACAAATTATCGTATTCCGCGCGCCGTTGCCTGAACAGGGTTTCCCGGATTTCATTAAGCGCACAATTGGATTGCCCGGCGACACCATCGAAATCAAGAAGGGCATTGTTTACATCGACGGGAATGCGCTGTCTGAGCCTTATCGGCCGGACCCGCCTAATCCCCAAGAGAATCGCGGGCCTTACAAAGTTCCTGCCGGCGATTACTTCATGATGGGCGACAATCGCGAAAATTCTTACGACAGCCGTTATTGGGGCTTCGTTCCGCGTGAAAATATTATCGGTACACCGCTGATGATTTACATGTCCATCGACGCGCCTGAAGATGTCTGGGAGCCCGGGCATGTTGGCGAACGCTTCGAAACTTATCTCAACGCCATCATCCACCCGAGTGAGGTACGTTGGAGACGTTTGTTTCACATTTTCTAGATCGACTTCATCGCCCTCAGAAAGCAACGTTTTCTAATGCGCTATTCCGATGCTGGAGTAAATATTTCGGCCGCCGATGCGGTGAAGCGGCGCATTGCCGCTATGGCGGGGAAAACTTTTCGCCGCGGAGTTCTGGCGCCTGTGGGCGGCTTCGGCGGACTGTTTCAGCTTGACCGCAAACGCTGGCGCGATCCGGTTCTGGTGGCTAGCGCCGACGGAGTTGGCACCAAGCTCAAAATTGCGTTCGCCACCGGAGTTCATTCCACAGTTGGCGCAGACATACTGAACCATTGCGTGAACGATATTCTGACGCAAGGCGCTGAACCATTATTTTTCCTCGATTACTTGGCCATGGGAAAAATGGACGCGCGCGTAGTGGAGCAGGTCATCGAAGGCATGAGCCGAGCGGCCCGAAAAGCCGGTTGCGCCTTGATCGGCGGCGAAACCGCGGAGATGCCCGGCTTCTATTCCGAAGGCGAGTACGACCTTGCAGGATTTATAGTCGGCGCAGTAGAACGTCGAAAGCAGCTCGACGTGCGTCGCGTGCGCCCGGGCGATCTATTACTCGCGCTTCCTTCCAGCGGACTTCATACCAATGGATATTCGCTGGCGCGCAAGCTGGTGTTCGGCTCGGCAAAGCTGGAGCCGAACACATACGTTGCCGAGGTCGGCAACAAAATCGGCGCCGAACTTCTAAAACCTCACCGCGCTTATTGGCCCCTTCTGAAAAACACCCTCGAACGAGGGTGGGTTTCATCCATGGCGCACATCACCGGAGGCGGAATCACCGGAAATTTGCCGCGCGCCCTCCCGGCAAATGTTCAGGCCGTGGTCGAGCTCGATCAATGGCCCGTGCTTCCCATTTTTCGCTATCTCGCGCGCCTGGGAAAAATCGATCGCGACGAGCTTTTGCAAACCTTCAATCTGGGCCTGGGCATGATCCTGGTCATTCCGCCGAAGCATATCTCTCGCGTGGAGACGGAACTAAGGCGCCGCCGCGAAAAGTTCTATTTGATTGGCCGCATCGAGCGCGCCCATCGCAGCAAACCGAAAGTGACCTACACAGGGACTCTAGCGCTGTAGCGCGCGGCCGGCCTTTTGATCTTCTGGTTACCCGCTCCCAGCTGGTTTCATCTTTTGGTGTGCCAGCCTAATTGTGCTAATTTCGGCCTGCATGAAAAAACGCATAGGAGTTCTACTTTCAGGACGCGGATCTAATTTCGAAGCGCTGGCGTCCCGTGTCGCTTCCGGGCGTATCCCCAACGCCGAAATAGCCCTGGCCCTCAGTAATCGCGAAGACGCGCGAGGAATCGAGAAGGCGCGTGCGCTGGGAATCGAAGCGCGCGTGATTTCTTCGAAGGGACTTGAACGCGAGGCTTACGATAAGCTTGTCATTGCGGCCCTGCAGGAAAAGCGCGTGGACTTGGTTTGCCTGGCCGGCTACATGCGGCTTCTGTCGCCGCAATTCGTGGCCGCATTCCACAACCGCATTCTCAATATTCATCCGTCGCTGTTGCCTGCGTTCCCAGGGTTGGAAGCGCAGCGTCAGGCGCTGGAACACGGAGTTAGATTTTCCGGGTGCACCGTGCATTTTGTGGACGAAAATCTGGATGCGGGTCCCATCGTGCTGCAAGCTTGCGTGCCAGTCGAAGACAGCGATACGCCGGAAACCCTGTCGGAGCGAATCTTGCGACAAGAACACCGCATTTACGCGGAAGCCGTGCGTATTGTTTTGGAAGGAAAATTTCGCATCCAAGGCCGTCGCGTGCTAAATACGGTCCAGAACTCGCCGGAGAAAAAATAGTGGCTCAACAATTCAAGCCGGTCGAAGAGCAATTCTCTTATCTTCAAAAAGGTGCGGCCGAAATCATCCGTGTCGATGAACTGAAAGCCAAGCTTGAGAAGTCCGCGAAAGAGTCGAAACCCCTACGCGTGTACCTCGGCGTGGATCCAACGGCGCCGGACATACACTTGGGCCACACCGTTGTGCTGCGCAAACTCAAACAATTTCAGGATATGGGCCATACGGCGGTTTTTCTGATCGGCGATTTCTCGGCGATGATCGGCGACCCCACAGGCCAGTCAGAAACGCGGCCCCCGCTGGCTCGCGACCAGGTGGACGCAAATGCAAAGACCTACCTCGAGCAGGTGTTTAAGATCCTTGACCGCAAGAAGACGGAAGTCCGCTACAACAGCGAGTGGCTTGGCAAGCTTTCGAGTTCCGAGGTGGTTCAACTGTGCGGGAAGTATCGCCTCGCTCGCATGCTCGAGAGAGAAGATTTTCGCTCGCGCCTGGAAAAAAATATGCCGATTTCAATCCACGAGCTGCTCTATCCACTGCTGACGGCCTACGATGCAGTGGCGCTGCAAGCCGACCTGGAGCTGGGCGCCACCGAGCAAAAATTCAATCTGCTGGTACACCGGGACATTCAGCGCGAATACGGCCTGCCGGGAGAAGTTGTTCTTACCATGCCGATCCTGGTAGGGCTGGATGGCGAGCGCAAGATGTCCAAGAGCCTGGGAAACTACGTCGGCATTACCGAACCAGCGGATCAGATGTTCGGAAAGCTGATGTCGATCTCAGACAAACTCATGTGGTCTTATTACCAGCTGCTCACTGATTTCGCGCCGCCGGTGATCGTGCGGCTGCAAGAGGAAGTCAACATGGGTGTGCTGCATCCCATGGACGCCAAGATGCAGCTCGCGCATAACATCGTGGCGGGCTTTCACAGCGAAGAAGCCGCCAAAGAAGCTGCGGACGAATTTCGCCTGGTCTATCGCGACAAGAAAGCGCCCACGGATTTGCCGGAGATGAAATTGGCCTGGGGCACGCGTCCCCTGTTTGGCGTTCTCACCGAGACGCAACTGGCAAGTTCCAGAAGCGACGCCGAGCGGCTGATCAAGCAGGGAGCTGTGGAGGTAAACGGTGAAGTTGAAAAAGATGTGAAACGTACCATCGTTTTGAACCCGGGCGATTTGCTGGCGCTGCGAGTCGGTAAAAAGCGATTCCTGCGCGTTATAGGCGTCTAAGCGATCCGCGAGGCTCCGCGAGGCGCTGTAATCGATCAAGCCACGCACGGTCGCGCGCGGCCACTCCATAGCGCGTGAAAATTCGATCGACTATTTTGCCGATGCGTCCCGGCATTTCGTACTGATCGCGCACGGTTAACTTCGTGCCGCTACCCATCTGTTGAAGTTCCCAACGTTGCTTTCCTCGTACACCATAGGAATCCTGGAATTGCCACTCGAATAAACGCTCCCATTGGTAAGCAGTGACCACCGTGGTCAAGGTCACTTCGCGTTCCGCGAGCCTGCCCGTGATGCGTACTTTCTGGCCCACCGCAAAGTCCGGCGCTCCGCCCTGGACTTCAAAGCAGCTATTCATTTCCGCGCCGTACCACAGCGGCATACGTTGCGGTACAAAGAAAACGAAAATTTCTTTTGGAAGAACCACGATCGTACGTTCAAACTCAAGATTGGCCATGGAGCGAGAGATTTTCTCAGAGTCAGAAGCCTATTGGACTTCCACCAGGACTAGCGAAACGTCATCGGTAGCGGGCCCTTCCCGCCACGAGGACACGCGATCCAGAATGCCGCGCTTCATTTCTTTGAACGGCAGCGCCGAAGTTTCCCGCACAATTTTCTGCACGCCCTCCACGCCCAGCATTTCACCGTCGGAATTGAAGACGTCGGTGATGCCATCGGTGTAAAGCACGATGCGATCGCCCACTTCGAGATCCACATCGAGCGTTGCTTCCGGTCCCACCGCATCAGGCAGCGCACCTAAGACCATGCTGCGCGATTCCAGAAGGCGTGGCTCTTCACCATCGCGAACGATCATGCCCGGCGGATGCCCTGCTCCGGCAAAAAGCAAGCGTCCGCCACCGCGATCCAGTTGAGCGGCAGCGATGGTAAAAAAGAAAACAGAACCGCCGATGTTGTGCATCACGAAATAATTGAGCTGGCGCAACATGTCAGCAAGCGGCGCTCCGTTGCGAAGCTGGGTCATCGTCTCGGCGTAGATTCGGTTGGCCACCAGAGCAGAACCAATGCCGTGGCCGGAAACGTCGCAAACCAACAAATTCAAGCGATCGTTGTCGAGCGCATTCACCAAGCCGAAATCGCCGCCAATGGTTCGCACGGGATGGTAATAGGTTTCCACGTGCACGTTTCCCCAGACGATGGACTTGGGTGCAAGGCTCTGTTGCACGCGCGCCGCGAGCGCTAAATCCTCTTCGATTTCTTTTTGGCGTTCCTCGAGCAGCTTGTTTGCCGTACGAAGTTTGTCTTCGGCGGATTTCTGATCGGAAATATCGGTAAAGGTGATGATTGCAAATCGGCGTCCGTCCGGATCCTCAATGGACCGCGCGCTGACGATCACCGGGAGGCGGCTGCCGTCGTACCGGGGTAATACGAATTCGAATCGGTTATGGCCCGCCCGCAGACCTCTGTCTCTATGTTCGGTAAGCTCTGCGGCTTCTTCCGGCGTGAAATACTTATCAAAATTGGACCCCAGAAATTCGGAGCGCGCGATTCCCGTCATATCCTCGAAATTTCCGTTAACGAAGATGATTTGGGGGCAATCGTCGGCGATAATCACGCCTTCATTCAAGGTCTCAAGAATGCCTTCGATTTGCTCCAGCCATTCCGGCTGCTCGATGTCCACGGGATTCCCCTTTACACGCGTATGTTACCTAAACGCGACCAAACCACCAACGCGCACTTCGTTGCACCGAATAAGCTGCCTTCTTCATCTGATTCTCAATGGTGTACCAACGCTCCAAGGTTTATGGAGTAAAGTAACGGAGACCTGTCACAAAATAGGAGCGCTTCGCGGATATCGCTAGGATCCGCCTGCCAGAGAATAATGTCTGCTAACGGAAATCGGGTCCCGCCCGGCCCGCGCGGATGGCCGCTGCTAGGAATGGCTTTGCAGGTGCTGCGCGATCCATTAGACACCTTGCAGCGTATCGCCCGCGAGTACGGCGATATCGTCACCATTCCCATCGTATCGGACACTCGCATCCTGCTGAATCACCCAGACTACATCGAACAAGTAACCGTCATCCAACAAAGCAAATTTCATAAAAGTAAGCTCACCAAAGATGTGACTGGACGTTTATTGGGCGAAGGATTATTGATCAGCGAAGGAGGGTTCTGGCGGCGCCAGCGCAGGCTGGCTCAACCCGCTTTTCAACGTAACCGAATCAACGAATATGCAGCAGCCATGGTGGAAAGCGCAGAGGCGCACTCGCGGAAGTGGCGGGACAGCGAGGAACGCGACATTGCGCAGGAGATGATGGCGCTCACACTGGAGATTGCCGTGCGCACACTGTTCGGCACCACTCTACCTGGAGAAGCGCGGCAAGTTGGGCAATCGTTGGAATTTCTGATGCGCTATTCACTGCGCAGAGCGCGGTCTCCTTTCAAAGTCCCGGATAAATGGCCCACCCCTTCGAATCGCCGGGCCGAGCGCGAGATTCAATTTCTCGATTCGCTGGTGTACCGGATCATTGACGAACGCAAGAAGCTCGGAAATACGGACGAGCACAACGATCTGCTTTCATTGCTTATGGTTGCCATGGACGAAGACGGAAGCCAAATGACCCCGAAACAGCTTCGCGATGAAATCATGACTTTATTTATGGCCGGCCACGAAACCACCGCGCTTACACTTTCGTGGGCATGGTATTTACTCAGCAAGAATCCCGCCGCCGAAACGCGCCTGCACGAAGAACTTCGCGACGTTCTCGCCGGGCGCCTACCGACGATCGCGGACTTGGGCAGTCTGCCCTATTTACGTGGCGTGGTGAACGAAGTTTTGCGTCTGTACCCGCCGGCCTACATTCTGGCGCGTACCGCGATCGCACCGTGCACCATCGGCGGATACGATTTGCCTGCTGGATCGACCATCATTCTTTCTCAATGGGTCACGCATCATGACCCGCGCTTTTTCTCCGACCCGGATGTGTTTCTGCCCGAGCGCTGGCTCGACGGGCTTGAGGATCGCTTGCCCGCGGGCGCGTATTTTCCATTTGGCGACGGGCCGCGGCGTTGCATCGGCCAGAATTTTGCGTTGATGGAAGTTGTGCTGGTGATGGCGGCCATTGCGCAGAAATTTCAATTTCGTTTGGCCACCGCGCGGAAGATCGTTCCCGACCCGCTGGTAACCCTTCGACCCCGTGAGGGAATCCCCATGCGAATCGACGCCCGGAGATAACGCGATGATCGGTAGCCAACATTGCTTTGACCCGCGCCGAACAACCTAAGCCTGTGAAAATAGGCGGTATTTCACTGCTCCACGAGGTTATTTTACAAACTCGCCGGACCCGCCGTGCGCCCAAGGATTGTAAGTGAGCGCGAACTGAATGCGGTCTGCAATGGGCGGATGCGAGTAAAACAGAAATACGTCGATCGGATTTGGCTCGGGATCGGAAAGGTCCACTTCGCCCAGAATCTGAAGCGATTGCGCTGCCGTTTGTGCTGCGTCCGGCGTCAGCCCATGAGTAACTTCCAAGCCGTACTGATCCGCTTGATGTTCGATGTGGCGGCTGAACGCGCTATCGATGGGGTTCGCGATGAAGCCGAAAATCGATAATAGAAGCAAAAGCACGGGCAGCGAGGCCCAATCATCCAAACCGCGGATTCCCCAACGACTGCCCCAGCGCGCCAGAACCCAGCCTACGGTGCGGTATCCGAGGTAGAAAAGAACAAAAAGTATAAGTGCAGCAAAGGCCAAGCCTTTCCAGATATGTTCCAGCACGTAGTGACCCATCTCATGCCCGGCTACCAGGACGATTTGCGGCGTCGTCATCTTGGCGATGGTGTTATCCCAAACTACGATGCGTTTTGAAGCGCCGAGCCCGGTGACGTAGGCATTGAGCTCCGTCGTTTTTTCACCGGCTCCCATCCAAAACATACGCTCGGGCGGAATTGTTTGCCCGGCGCGCTGAACCATTTGTTCCAGGGCTGCGCTAAGAGCGGGATCTTTTAGAGAAAGCGGCTCGAATTCGTGAAACATCGGATCCACCACAAGCGGCTGAAGAAAGACCAGCAGAACGGCAATCGGCAGTGAGACTAGCCAGAAATAGAACCACCAGCGGCGCGGACTGCTTCGAATTACGGCGTACAGAATTGCAATCAGCACGATGCCCAGGATGATTCCAAGGAACTGGCCCTTGGCCCAATCCCAAACCCAGGAGCTCCAACCCTGAACGGAAATTCCAAATCTCCTGGAGATTTGGTGCTCGTAAATGTCGGTTGGCAAGCTCAAGACATCCAGGGTTATAAAAAATAGCGGAGCAAATATCAAGGCTTGTACGAAACGCCGGCGCGAAAATCGTTCGGCCCAGTCGCGATACTTGAGCGCCCACCGGAGCGTCAGGACCAACCATAAAACGAAAAGCCCATAGATGAACCCGATCAGGGCCAAACGGAAATGAATTTGGCTCAACTCGCGCGCCTTCTTATAGGTTTCGGGCGGAAGCGTGTAGGCGGTTACTTTTCGTTCGTCTGGCTGCGGTCTCGCGGACGAAGCCGAGGGCTGCGTCAGGTCCGCTGTTTGCTGCTGGGGTGGCACCCTTGCAGAAGCCAAAGGTCGGAGACTGCGGGCGCCGAGACTCGCACTTGAGAACAACGAAACCGTGAAAACTGCGAGGAGCGCAACAACTGTTTTCGCTTGCAAATTTAGGGTGTTGCAAAATGTGATTTGTTGGCGATTGGAGCAGTTCGCCGGTGTTTGGTTTCGGTAGGTTACGAGGCGATTTATTTCGCTGGGAACATGGCTGGTTTCAGTCCGTAATTGTTGAGAAGGCTCGAGAGGGCTTGTCGCCGTAGAGCAGACACAAGCAGGGACTGCGGGCGCTGCAGAGCGTCCACTAAGCACTCGACTATATTCCAATTTAATCACGAGCGACGCTAGCATGTGGTTTTGCGAAATTCAAGGGTCTGTGTGTTGCGCAAGTTTTTGTAGGAAGCCTTGCATCCGTTCTAAAGCAATTGAAACTAATTTCATGCCGGTGACGTTAGTCCTGATAGATTCGCACTCGCCTGCGGTTGCGCAGGCCGAAGGAGACGCCGGTTGATGAAGCTTTTAATCGATGGGGTTGGCAAACAATATTCAGGAAAGTTGTGGGGCCTGCGCGATCTGCGGCTGGAGCTAGGCCCGGGCGTGGTGGGGTTGCTGGGGCCTAACGGCGCCGGAAAATCCACGCTGATGCGCATTCTTGCCACCGTCACGCGCGCCAGTGAAGGCCGCGTACTTTGGAACGACAGTGATATCGCGCGGTCTCCTGACACACTGCGCGCCGTGCTGGGATACTTGCCGCAGGATTTTGGTGTCTATCCACATCTGACAGCGTTGGAGTTTTTAGAGTACATGGCCGCAGTGAAGGGACTGGACGCGAATTCGGCACGGCGGCGAATTGATGAACTACTGGCAGTCGTGAATCTGGCGGAAGCGCGCGACCGGGCCCTCGGCGGATTTTCAGGCGGAATGAAACAGCGTGTGGGAATTGCTCAGGCGCTCCTGAATGATCCGCAAATGTTGATTGTGGACGAGCCCACGGCCGGCCTCGATCCCGAGGAACGCGCACGCTTTCGCAATTTGCTCTCTGAATTGTCCGGCGAACGCATTGTGATTTTCTCCACCCACATCGTTTCCGACATTGAGGCAATTGCGACGGACATTGCCATACTTGGCGGCGGGCGGCTAGTGGCCCATGCCGCGCCGGAAGATTTGTTGCGCGCGGTGGAAGGCAAAGTCTGGGAATGGGTGATTCCTAGCGCGGGAATTTCTGCGGCGAAGCAAAAATTCCTGATTTCTGCAAGCGTGCGCCGGACAGACGGCGTGCACATTCGAATTGTTGCGACCGAGCGGCCCGGTTCTGGTGCCGTTCTGGCGGCTCCCACGCTAGAGGACGCGTATCTGCACTGCATTTCCAGCCAGCGAACGAGCGCTGCGGCATGAGCCACACGGCAAACAGTGCCAGAATTGTGTATCACCTGGCGCGTGCGGATTTTTTGGAGCGCGTTCGTCGCTACAGTTTTCTTCTCACCATGGGCATTTCCATATACCTGGGATATGCGGCGGCTTCGGGCCAGCTGATCATGCGTGCCAACGATTCGCGGGGTGTTTTTAATTCTGCTTGGATTGGCGGCTTGATGGCGCTGATTTCCGCCACTTTTCTGTCGCTCGCGGGATTTTATGTAGTGAAGAACACCATTGAGCGCGACCGCTTAACCCGCGTTGGCGAGATTCTCGCGTCCACACCAATGTCGAAAACGCTTTATGTGATGGGCAAAGCGATCAGCAATTTCGTCGTTCTTGCAGCGATGGTGGGAATTCTCGCAATCGCTGGAATCATCATGCAGTTCTGGCAGGCAGAAGATCCGCAGGTGGAACTCTGGAAGTTATTGGCCCCCTTTCTGTTAATCGCTTTGCCGGCCATGGCCGTGGTCGCGAGCGTCGCTGTTTTGTTCGAAACCATTCCAGGACTGCGGGGCGGTTTCGGCAACGTGTTGTATTTCTTTGTCTGGTCTTTGGCGCTGGCACTACCAATTTCTATTGCCGAAAAGAATCGAGGCTATTCATTCGATTGGTCAGGATTATCCGTGATTTGGAACAGCATGCGCACCGCAGCAAATGTGCCGCGGGGTCATTCTAGCTTCTCCCTGTCTATTGAATCCCCCTCTCAAGTCCACTCCCGTTCTACCTTTCTGTGGAACGGAGTTCATTGGACTGTTGGTCTGGTCTTGGGCAGACTTTCCTGGTTCGTAGTCGCCATAGCATTCACTTTATTAGCGGCCATATTATTTGATCGTTTTGACCCCGCGAGGGGCCGCTGGCGGCGAGCAGCTCCGGCTCCCATCCTGACTCCTGCGGACCAAGCCGAAAATGGAACTCTGGTTAAGCCGGCGTACGCAACAGTTTCTCTTACCTCCCTAGGAACCAGAGAAGGGCATTTTAGATTCGGCGCTATCCTTCTGGCAGAGCTCCGACTGATGTTGAAAGGGCAAAAATGGTGGTGGTATGCAGTGGCGGCAGGTTTGATTGTTGCTTGTGCCGCGGTGCCGGACCCCTCGGCGCGCGGGATGCTTCTCGCCTGCGCGTGGTTCTGGCCGATTTTGATTTGGTCCACGATGGGCGTACGGGAAGTTCGCAACCAAACCAGCCAGCTTATCTTTTCTGCGCCACATCCGCTTGCGCGGCAGCTTCCGGCAGTGTGGCTCGCAGGGGTGCTGCTCGCACTGATTACCGGCAGCGGTTTCGGCGGCCGGCTGCTCTTAGGGGGAGACTGGCCTGGGCTCCTTGCATGGCTAATCGGCGCACTGTTTATTCCGGCCTTGGCGTTGACTCTGGGGGTGTGGAGCGGTTCAAGCAAACTCTTTGAAATTATCTATACATTGCTCTGGTACATCGGACCTATGCATGCCACGTTGCAGCTCGATTTTATGGGCTCTGCGCCGGGGACGTCACACACCCTTATACCTGCCTTTTATTTTCTATTAGCCGCAGCGATGACGGCGGTGGCCTTTCTTGGCCGCAAACGCCAATTGCAAACGTGAGGTTAGGCGGGTGGGAGTGGCTGCTGGGAAAAAGGACAGGTTGCTTCTTTGGGTGCGCCGGCCAACCTAAACCAGCAGCAAAGGCCCAGAGCGATTAGGATAAATTCATGCCAATTTGCCTCCCGGGAGATGGACTATGAAAATCGCGTGCTGCTCAATCGGATTACTTCTAATTTTGCCTTTCGGCCTTTCTGCAGCCCAACAGGGGGACCAGCCGGCAACGCAACAAGCGTCCAGCAGCTCTTTGGTTGATGCAGCCCGGCGCACGCGCGAACAGAAAAAAGAACAGCCCAAAGCAGTTCGCGTATGGAATGACGACAACCTCCCAAAGACAGACGGGGTGAGTGTGGTCGGACAAACGCCAGCACCCGAAGGTGTCAGCGCCTCCACTGGCGGAAACAATCCCAGTGCCGCACCAACTTCGGCTCCCGAAAATCTCACCGGCGTCGCCGCCGAACTGAACTCAGCGAAAGAGCACCTGAAAAGCCTTCAGACTGACCTCGACATTTTCCAACGGAAGTACACCCTCGACGAACAGATGTACCTGAGCAAGCCGGAATATGAAAATGACAAAGAGGCAGCCGCAGCACTGAAAAGCGAACAAGACCGAGTCGCAGCGTTGCAAGCGGAAATCGTCGAGCAGCAGAAGAAAGTGGATGAGCTTCAAGCAAAACTCTCAGCTTCCGCTCCGGCCGCCACTTCCAATTGATGCCGAATATATCCGGTGAATAGAACTGCCGGTTCGGCAACATCTTCAACAGCTGACCGCGGGTTTGGCTCTAGAATTTTCCTGATTCTCTCTGCGAAAGATAGCCACAACTAATTGCGTACATTTTTTCTTGACACACCAGAGTGATCGGCGCACAATCCGGCCAAGTTTTACGGGAGCGCTGATTTTTTTCGGGCGCAGTTCTGTAATAGAGACGCCGCCCGAACCGAGCGCGTTGAGAGGAAGCGTTGCAACTTCCAGGCTGGACTGTTCAATGTTTGAATCCGGAATGCGCGGCGCGCGGACGCTGGCTTCGCGTCGAAGATGTGCCGCAGGATTGTTGCGGCAGTTGCGGAGCGCCGTTACATAAGGTCTCGCCGCCGTTGGCACCCCGTTTCAGGGCGCGCTCGCGTCCGATGATGAAATACCGGCCGATGGGTCGCCGCTAACATCCGCAAAACTCAGAGCTAAAGGCCAAAACAACCGAATTTGTCTGTTTCCGACGCCTGACGGTCGCGCTAGAAATAAAACTTCAAAGCTAACTGAATAAGACGAGGTCCGCGGTCCGACAAGACTTGTCCGAACGTGGAACTAAGCCCCGAGTTATCCACCCTGAAAAATTGCGTGTGGTTAAAAGCATTGAAGAATTCCGCGCGAAATTCCAGCGATTTGGATTCTTTGATTGGAGTTTTCTTAACCAGTGAAATATCAAAGTTGTTGATGCCGGGTCCGCGGATGGCATTGCGGGGAAGGTCGCCGTAGGTGAACAGTGGGATTCCCGGTTGATCCGCGGCCAGCGCACAAGTCGGATCGGTGAACGGACAAGGGTTACAAACCATGTTGGTCGGATTGAGCCAAAAATTCCCGGTAGAAGTATTGTCGCCGTTACATTGGCTGGGGAATGAATTGGCCGTGTTCTTGGGATTGGTATGCTCGACCGGCCCGATCACATCCACGCGCGTCAGGTCAGGACTCTGATCCTGCTCACTCGCATTGCTATTGGAATAGAACGTGATTGGATTTCCTTTCTGGAAGGAAGCAATCATGTTCGCTTGCCACCCTTGGGCGACCTTTTTCAGAACTCCGTCGCTGTGAACGGCTTGCGCAAAGGGTAATTCGTAAATTCCGCTGATCACCAGCCGCTGCGGCACGTCGAAATCCGCGAGCGCTCGATCGAGGCGAGGATCCAGAGGATCGGTGTATTCGGAGGAACGGGACCGAAAACCGGAAGTTAAATCGATCGTTTTCGCGACGGTGTAAGCGGCTCGGAGCATCAGCCCGTGGCTGAAACGCTTGTCCACCGTCAATTGAAACTGATCGCTATCGGAAAGTCCGTTGCTGAAATTTGTCAACAATTGTTGCGGGCCCGTCGGAGTACCGGTGGGATCGTAGGGATCGGTTGGAAACAAGCCACCCTGGCAGGCGGCATACAACCGGGCACACTCCGGGTTTACAGGGGAGGTAATCAATCCTGCCTCGTATGCGGGCAGATACGTATTCAGCTGGTTCTGCAAAATCGAAGGTTGCGGGAAATTCACCTCTCCGGAACTAATCAGCTTACGGCCGAGGCTGCCCACATAAACGGCTTCCACCATAGTGTCCTTGGTGGCTTGCCACTGAAAACCATAATTGAAGTTCTCGGAATAAGGCGTGCGGAAATGAGGATAGGTGACATACGCAAACGGAATTGGGCTCGGTTGTCGAAATCCCGGGACGAATGGATTATATGGATTCGTTCCGGGCGCCCACGGATTCGCGATGGCGCCGCAGGGAATCGGTCCAGGACAATCTGACGGTGAGCCGAATCCGTAAGACGGGAATATATTCGCAATGTATCCGAAGGGCGGTTGACCGCCGAATTGGAGGTTCAGCGCGCCATCTTCGATGTCGTAGAAGATGCCGAAGCCTCCGCGCATGACCAACTTTGCATTTCCAAACATATCCCAGGCGAATCCAAACCTCGGCGCAAAATTGTTGTAATCCGGATAAACCAAAGCGTCATTGGGTGTGCCGGGATCTCCGGGGTAAAGAATATTGGGAGGTGCGTCTGGAAATACCGTGGATTGCTTTCCGGGGAACCAGCCCAGGATATTGTCGTGAATGTCATGCTGCGGAACGTAGTACTCGTAGCGCAAGCCGTAATTCAAGGTCAGACGCGGCAAAATCTTCCAGGTGTCCTGAATGTATCCCGCAGCGGAGCCGGTCCGAATTCCGTAAGTCGCAGGAGAGGACTGATAATACTCATCGGAGAATCCGGCCACGAAATCGGCGTATTCGTCTCCGGTGAAATCTCCAAAAGTAAAATCTTCGCTGCCATTGTTGTAATAGTCGTAATAGAAGTTATTTCGAATACGCGTGAAATCGACCCCGAATTTTATCTCGTGCTTGCCGAGCGTCCATGTGAAGTTGTCCGACCATTCAAACGTAGCGCGGTGCAACGTGGTGGGTCCCTGGGTGGAAGGACCTAATACAAACGACGGACCAAAAATTGTAGGCGGTGCGGGAGCCTTAGGATCGGCCGGGGTGACGTTGGTGAACCCCAAAGCGCTGGGCGGCGTATGATCGAGCGGCACTCCCTGGCTCGATGCGAAGCGGCTAGCAGCGAAACGGAATTCGTTAATCTTGCTGCTCGAGAATGTGTGCGTCCAAGTGAACGTTCCAATCTGATTGCGTTGACTCTCCAGTCCCGCTGACCCCACCGGGACGTCGCCGCCAGAGCCTATAGGCTGAAGACCCGTTAGTGAAGAAATCGTGCCACCCTCTTCCGGGAAAAGAGCGCGAGTGTCATCGATCAAATACGCAAAAGAGATGGTGTCCTTAGGGGTAAGGTTGTAGTCCCAGTGCACGATTCCTTGATCGTCGTTGATTCCAGCCAAGGGGGACGCCGTAAAGGTATCGGTTGATCCATTGTTAGGCAAGGGCATGTACTTGGCGATGTAATTCGCGATGATGGGGTTCACGGTAACTTGGTTATTGGGATACGGAGAGCCCGTGATGGGATTGATGAGTGGAAAAGGATCGGCGCTGAAGTCTCCCGTGCGTTCTGGAACTGTTAACACGCCAACCGGGCTGGGAGTCATTCCTTCGCCCCGGCGCGTCCCTTGGTAGGCCACGAAGAAAAATGATTTGTCTTTTTTGACCGGCCCACCGAGGGTGCCGCCGAAGACGTTTCGTCTGTAAGCAGACTTTATTCCATCGGCCAGATAATCCGTAGCGTTCAAAACATCATTGCGCATGAATTCGAATAGGTCGCCGTGAAAATCGTTTGTTCCAGATTTCGTAATCTGGTTGACGATGCCGCCCGAGGTGCGTCCGTATTCCGCGTCATAATTGTTCGTCATGATCTTGAATTCTTCCACGGCGTCGGGATTCGGGCTCACCACGATGTTGTTCCCAAGAAAATCGGTGTTATTCGCTCCATCGAGGAGAAACGTTAGCGATTCCGAGCGTTGTCCGCTAACTGAAAACGGGTTGCCGGAGGAGTCATCCTGGTCCGGTGGGAACACGCCGGCCTGGAGCAGGCCGAGCTGCAACGTGTCGCGGTCGAGCAAAGGCAGGTCTCGGATCGCGCGTTCGGTTTCTACCTTGCCGAGCACCGCGCTGGTGGTATCCACTTGCGCGACGTTCGCAGTTACTTCCACGGTCTGAGCCGCTTGTCCCACTTTCAGGGAAACGTCGTCGCGGCCGTTCTGGTTTAGTTCCAGGACGATTCCCTCTTGAATGAAAGTGGCGAAACCGCCTTTCTCGACGGTTAGCTTGTATTTGCCCACTTGCACCAAGTCGAATAAATAGGAGCCGTCGCTGCCGCTAGTCGTAGTGCGAGCGATCCCCGTACCCGTATTTGCTAGGGTGAGTTTCGCTCCGACAACCACGCCACCCGATTGGTCGGCGACAGTGCCACGTAGTGAAGCGTTGGTTTGGCCTGAGGCGGTACCACCAAGAATTGAAGCGCCGGCCACTGCGATGACCAAAATAAAAATAGCTCGAAGTAATCTCACGCCCACCCCCGTAGTGAGACTCGCGCTGAGGACATGCAGGCCGTGGAGTGACTGGAACCACGTCGGAGGAACAAAACCATAGGCTGAACGTTATTCAGATCGCAGCCGATTGCCTCTGGCCTACAACCCCTTGATGCCCGCACTGTATAGAAGCGTGCGCGCTGGAGTCAAGAAACATTCCGTATTTATGGGTCTAGAAGTCGTTGGTTTTAATGACTTGAGGTCAGCAGAAAAGGGGAGCGGCCGGTGGGGGTGCCGGCCGCTCGTGGGCATGGGGTGATGGAGGTGTAGACATTCGAAGCGCTTTGTGCGGCCTCGAACTCAACACCATTCTGGTTGTAAAGCCCGCGGGTGTCGATAGTGCAAAGGGTTCAATTAGTCCCAGTACCTTGGTACCTGAAGGGCGCTTCGCGCCGTGTTCGCTTCGTCGGAGTGGCATTGCCCTGCGTAGTGAGCGGTGATACGCTCGGCCAAAGCAACTGGTTGTGAACCTCTCCTATGGGCGCTACGGGCACAAAAATTGATCGCGCGGCATCCGCTTCCTCGCAGACACTTCACGTATTACGCCAACTTCTGGTGGAGTTGGGTGGACAACGTGGTTTGGCGGAGCTAACGGCGCGCGGCACGGCGGCGCACCTCGAACGCGAACTTGGTCTCGGAAGCCTCGAGCGAGTAGAACTCATGCTGCGCTTGGGCGACGCTTGCGGCGTGCGCCTGCCTGACCGCGTGGTCGCTGAAGCTGACACGGTACAAGACCTGGTTGAAGCCGTGCTGCGTGAGGAGTTCGTTACTGCATCCGCAGCGCGGGGTGCGACCGGTGCGGGCGCGGCGATATCAGCGGCGCCGATAGGTCCGCATACCATCCACGCTGATATCGAAGAGCAAATACGCAACGCTGAAACGTTAACTGAAATTTTCCGCTTGCGAGGGCGCGCTGAACCGGCGCGAGCGCATATTTATCTCTACCAGGAAAACGATGAGCCGCGAACAATAACCTTCGGCGAGCTTTTCGAAAGCGCCTCAAGGGTAGCCGCGGAATTAATACGGCACGGTTTGGAGCCCGGCCAGACCGTTTCAATCATGCTTCCCACCTGCGCGGAATTCTTTTGGACTTTTGCGGGTATCCTGCTCGCCGGCGGAATTCCGGTGCCCATTTATCCACCGTTCCGCGCCGATCGCATCGCGGAATACGCCACGCGTCAATCCGCCATTCTGTGCAATGCGGAAGCGCAATTTCTGATTACCTGGCGGCAAGCCGAGGGGTTGGCCCGGCTGCTCAAGCCCGGAGTACCAACTCTACGAGAAGTGCTCGACGCCGGAGAGCTGGCCAAGCCGGCAACTAAACCGGCTGCGAAATCTAATTCTTCCCCAGCGCATTGGCGGCCAGTCGAAAATCTTTCGCATCATGCGCACGCTGACGAAATTGCCTTTCTGCAATACACTTCTGGATCCACGGGCGATCCCAAAGGCGTGGTCCTCACGCACGCCAATCTGCTCGCCAATATTAAATCGATCATTTCCGGCATCGACATAAAACCAGACGACCTGGCGGTGAGCTGGCTTCCTCTGTATCACGATATGGGACTGATCGGTGCGTGGTTCGTTCCGCTCTTCACCGGAATTCCTCTGGTCGTAATGTCGCCACTGGCGTTTTTAAGCCGGCCGGAACGCTGGCTGTGGGCGATTCACAAGCATCGCGGCACGATCAGTCCCGCTCCTAATTTTGCGTACGAGCTTTGCGTGCGAAAGATTGCGGATAAGGACTTGCAAGGCCTGGACTTGAGTTGTTGGCGTGCCGCGACGAACGGTGCCGAGCCGGTCCGTGCCGAGACGCTCGAAAGATTCGCGACTCATTTTGCGCCTTACGGCTTTCGCCGCGACGCACTTCTCCCCGTTTACGGACTTGCCGAAGCGACTCTGGCCGTTTCTGTGCCAAAACTTGGCGCCGGTTACAAAGTGGACCGCATCGAACGCGCCACCTTCGAATCCGGCGGCAAGGCTCAGCCCGCTAAGCCCGACGATCCCGCTGCGCTCGAGTTTGTGAATGCCGGAAAGCCGGTGCCCGGAGTGCAAGTTCGCATCGTGGACGCCGACGGTCAAAATCTTGGTGAACGGAATGAGGGACGCCTGTGGTTTCGCGGTGAATCGGCGACCAGCGGTTATTTCCACAATCCCACCGCCACCAAAGAATTAATGCGCGACGGTGATTGGCTCGATTCCGGTGATCTGGCCTACTGGGCCGACGGCGAAATTTACATAACCGGCCGCGCGAAAGACATCATCATCAAAGCCGGACGCAATTTATATCCGCACGAAGTGGAAGAAATCGCCGGACGCGTTCAAGGTGTGCGAACAGGCTGCGTCGTGGCGTTTGGGGCAGCCGATGAGCGCAGCGGGAGTGAACGTCTGGTGCTAACCGCTGAAGTTCGCGACATGGCAAGCGCGAAGCGCATCGAAGCAGAAATTGCACATGCGATCACCGACACACTCGGGATGCCGCCTGATTTAGTCCTACTGCTACCGCCTCAATCTATACCCAAGACTTCCAGCGGTAAGTTGCGACGCCGGGAGACACAGCGGCTTTTCACCGAAGGAAAATTAGGCCGGCGCCAGCAACCCGCCTGGTTGCAGGTCGCTGGCCTGGCGGCACGTGGTGCTGGACCGCGCGTACGAAACTGGACCAAGCAAGCCGCAACCGCCGCATTTGAATTTCTTTATGGCATATATGCGATGTCGATTTTTACCATTCTTTTGTTTCCCTTATGGGCGCTTGTTGCGATCACTGGAAATCCGAAGCGTGCGGCTTGGCTGATACACAAAGGCACTCGACTAATGCTCCGAATGGCATTCGTTCCCGTGCGAGTGGAGGGCCAGGAAATTCTGAGTCAGCGCAAAACATCGGGCCCCTGGGTTTTTGCTCCCAATCACGCGAGTTATCTCGATATTCTAATCAACCTCGCTTTTCTTCCACCGGATGTCCGCTTCGTGGCCAAAGGTGAAGTCCGCGACATGCCGTTTTTCAGCACCATGGCTCTTCGCAGCGGACAATTTTCTTTTAATCGCAGCGATCCACAGGCGCGCATCCGCCAAGCGGAACAGGTGAATGCCGCACTCCAGAGCGGAGAGTCGGTCGCGATTTATCCGGAGGGAACCTTCACCGCGGTCACCGGGATTCGTCCGTTCCAATTAGGTGCTTTCAAAGCGGCTGTCGACACGCAACGTCCTATCTGTCCTGTGTCGGTGCGTGGCGCGCGGCAAATTCTGCGTGACAAAACGAAGTTGCCGAGACCCGGCCGCATTACCGTTACATTCGGTCCTCTTGTAATTCCAGATCGTGCGGCCGGAAATGACTGGCAGGAAATTGTTCGCCTGCGAGATAGCACTCGTGAATTAATCGCGAAAAATTCCGGCGAACCTCTCCTATAGCATGGAGTCTCAACACTAAATACTTGATACGGCAGCAGCTAACATTTCTGCGTCCAGGGAGTAACCTCTTTTCATTCGATGGCATCTTACTGCTTCCAGCCCATCGCTGCTGCTCGGCGCTGGTAAGGCGGGCTGCGGCCGAAGTCGGGATGGTATGGGGCCAATCGTGGCAAGATTTACCGCCCACGATAATCCTAAATTTGATAACCCTGAGGAGGGATTCCTATGTTCAGAAAGCTCTCACTGTTGTGCGGATTGATTTTCCTAATTTCTCTCACTGCGCACGCGCAGGACTCAGACAAAGTGGAATTATATGGCGGCTATTCTTACCTGCGTTTCGATAATTCTCCATCGTTCAATCAGAACGGTTGGGAGGTTTCAGGGG
Source organism: Binatus sp. (SeqCode) (assembly GCA_035602755.1). Classification (GTDB taxonomy): domain Bacteria; phylum Acidobacteriota; class Terriglobia; order Acidiferrales; family UBA7541; genus Palsa-295. The sequence goes on from DATNLR010000138.1 coordinate 162,680, forward strand.
AGTATAAGTTTAGCTCCTGGCTAGGCGCTCGCGCGGACTTCTCGGGTGACTACGGCAACGGCACGCACACGACGTACTACTTATTTGGGCCGCAAGTCTCCTGGCCGGCGCGCGTTTCTCCGTTTGGGCATATTTTGATCGGCGGGGCGCACGTTAGTCTTTCTGCTCCCGGATTTCCAACCGTCTCCGATGATTCTTTTGCGGTTGCGATTGGCGGGGGTATCGACGGTAAAATCATCGGTCCGTTCTACTGGCGCATTTTCCAAGGGGATTGGATCCACTCAAGTGTGTTTGGAACAGGACAAAATAACGCCCGCATCTCGACCGGTATTGCTATCAAGTTCTAAGCCGCTTGAGCGTTTCTGTCCCGGGGGCGTCTTGGAACATCAAGGCGTCCTTGCAGCTTCCTGATCTAGTGCAGAACAAAATTCACGGTAATCTCCGTCTCCACTTCCACGATTTCGTGATTCAGCTCCGTGGGCCGATAGCGCCATTCGCGTACCGCAGCCAAAGCCGCCTGGACCAGAAGCGGGTGCCCGCTGAGGACTTGCACATCGCGCACGCGCCCGTCTTTTCCAATGATTGCCTGTAAGCGGACGGTGCCCGCTATGTGCAGCAAGCGCGCCGCCGGGGGATATTGTGGTTGCACTTTAGTGAGTAGCGCTGCTTCCATTACACCTTCGCTCATTTGTCGCGGGCGCGGCTTTTCAGCCTTCGGTTTGGGTGGCTGCGGAATCGGACGCGGGCCTATTCCGCCAGGAAGGTCTTCCCCGCCGCCGGGGCCGGAACCCAGCGAGCCGCCGGGGCCAAATCCGGAACCAATTTCTGGTGCTTCCCCCGCAGAATAAGGCTGCACGGGGGCTGAGTGATCGGCCGGTCGGCCCGCGACGGGATATTTTGTTGTTGAAATACCTGTTTGCTGAGAATGCGGAGCTGTAGATGGTTTCTCCGGTGACGGGTTCGAACCTCCGCCATGATAGGGCGGCGCTGGCGTGATCAAGAACTGCTGCGGTGGCAGTCCCGGCGTAATCAGAGGCAACAGAAACATCGCAGCCACTAGCGCAGCTTCCAAAATAATTGAGACCAACAATGCTTCTCGAAGGATCCATCTGGATCCGGCAAGCGATCGCTGGTCGCCGTCCACCAGGCATTGCAAGAAATCTTCGCGCTCTCTCATGACACACTCCTCCGCAAAATTCTTACCATTAGGCCCTCCAGGAGTTTCGCGCGAATCTCTTGCAAAGATAGACACCGCTGCAGGGCTTTGGTTCCAACGCAGCCGTAGAGAGGGTCTAAAAGCGCCTAAAAACAATAGTTTTAGGCAGTTACAAAAATTGGTACGCACTTGAATCGGTTTTGTCGCAAGGTGCGTCTAAGTACTTGTAACGCTCTTATTGGGGAGGGCTATTATGGAGAAAGAACAGAAAGAAACCATCGGCGTTCGATATACGGGTTGGGCGGCGTTGAACCGCGATCCTCTGGAAGACCTCGTGGAGTTTACTTGTCCGCAGTGCGGCACGCAGGGAACCAAAGCAGCGAGGCGGCCTCGCGCAGCGTACCATTTCACCGACGGGTTCGTTCAGGATCTACGGGGTGAAGTTACGACTTGCCGCAGCTGCAAACATTCTTTGCGCGTGGTGCCGGTTGTAATGCTCCACGATCAGGACGAGAAGCGGCGCTTTCAAGCAGTGTTCGTAACCGAACCGTACTCGAATAACTAATCGTCTATCGAATTTGCCAAGTTCTTGCGCACGGAAATGGGGAGGAAGTCCCTGGGGACTTCTTCCCCATTTTTACTTCTATCGCACTTTATTTGCAAGAGTGCCCTCACCTACTACATCCGGCGTGTGGGTTCGGTGTATGAATCCGATTCCAACTGAAGATGATGAGCTTCCAAATCCTTGCGGATGTGACCGAAGGCTTCGTCCACGTTATCAGCGAACTGCAGCAGCCTGAATTCACGCTCGTTAATCGTGCCGGTGCGAACCATGTGCCGCCAGTTCACCACTTTGTCCCAATAGCTCCTTCCGTAGATCAGAACCAGATGATGCGAAGAGAGCTTGTTGGTTTGTAAAAGTGTGAGCATTTCCCAGAGCTCATCCATGGTTCCAAACCCACCAGGAAAAATAACCAGCGCCTTGGCCATCTGTGCGAACCAGAGCTTACGCATAAAAAAATAATGAAACAGGAAATTCAGCTCCGGGGTGATGTAGCGGTTTGATTCCTGTTCGTGCGGAAGCTGTATGCTGAGTCCAATCGACGGACCGCCGGCTTCGTATGCGCCGCGATTGGCCGCCTCCATGATTCCGGGCCCGCCGCCGGAACAAATAACAAACCGTCGCGGCTTGTGGCCCAGCGTCATGGACCACTGCGTCAGTCGTCGAGAAAGCTCGCGGGCCTCTTCGTAATACCGCGACATCGAAAGCAAAGACCGCGCGGCGCTGACCTTCTGGCGCCATTCAGGAGTGCGCCGTCCCCGCGCATTGCGCTGTACTTGTTTCAGGTGTACCAGAGCGCGATCTCGGGCCTGGATGCGCGCGGAACCGAACATCACAATCGTATCGCTTACGTTTGCGCGGCGCAGTCGGTCCAACGGGTCGATGTATTCGGCCATAATGCGAAGCGGCCGGGCCACCAGGCTTTCCATGAACTTCCTATCTTCGTAAGCTAGCTTCGGTTGAGGCCGGGGACTAGGGCGGCGCATGTTCTCTCCCACATAGCACGAGCATTCATTTTAGGAGAACCTCGGCGAAAAGCCAGTCACCGTGCGCAAGCGCTATTACACTGCAAGCAACGCGGTCCAGTTCCGGCGAATCAGATAGACTGAAATCGATGCAAGGCCCTCAAAATACGCTTGCGCGAATGGCACGGCTTTCCTGGCTGGTGGCGATTTGTCTGGCGCTAGCGTGCCTGGCGGCGCCCAGCTCGGCGTGGTGTCAGGCTCCGCCGGGTCCGCTCCAGCAGAAGCCCGGAGTAACTCCGGAGAAAATACCGCCTGCCGAACAGCAGAAGAATGCCATCCGCGTTCGCGTAAATGAAGTGATCGCGCCGGTGACGGTGACGAACCACTCCGGGGAAATGCTGCTCGATCTCTCCAAGGAAAATTTCCGCGTTTTTGACAATGGCGTTCAACAGAAGATTGAGCACTTCGATCTGGGCGGCGATCCTCTTTCCATTGTGCTGGCAATCGAAACCAGCTCGCATATCGAGCCCATGCTTCCCGCAGTCCGTCAAACAGGAATCATTTTCAGCCAAACCGTAATGGGACAAACGGCCGAAGCCGCGGTGATCAGCTTCGACAGCGATATCGAGTTGCTCAATAAATTCACCACCGATACCGACGGCGTGCAAAATACGATCAATCACTTGCGCATTGGCGTCGATCAATCGCGGCTTTACGACGCCATGTCACGCGGCATTTCGTTGCTGCAAGAGCGGCCGGCGGTTCGACGACGGATTCTGGTGGTGATTGCTGAGGCCCAGGATTCCGGCAGCGAAAGCAAACTCGGCGAGGTGTTGCGCCAAGCGCAGCTCGCTAACGTGACGATTTACACCATCGGTCTGAGTACGAGCATGGCTGATCTGCGCGCGAAGCCAAATCCGTACCAAGGACCGCAGCTGGGCGCGCCCGGAACGTTTCCAGTTCCGGTGCCGCCCGGTATGGCGCAAACTCCCGACAACGAAACCGCAGCGCAAGGGCAAGGAAACATAGATCTGCTGGCGCTCGCCGTCTGGCTGGTGAAAACGGGGAAGAATGCCATTGGTCCAAACTCACTTGAGATTGCCAGCAAAGCTACCGGCGGGTTACACCTGAACACGATGAAAGACAAGTCGATTCAAAAAGCCATGGACGCGATCGGCGGCGAACTGCACGCGCAATATACGCTAGGCTACCGTCCACCGGGCGACGAGCCTACCGGCTACCACGAAATTAAAGTTACAGTCGATCGCCCGGGTGTCGATGTGCGCACACGTCCCGGCTACTACATCGCCCCGCCGTCGTAAGAAACGAATCGTTTGGCCTACTTTTTCTCGGGTTCCGGCGCAGCGGCTTCTTCCTCTTCCAGAATCGATGCGGCGGCGGCGATGCGGTCGCCTTCTTCCAAGCGCAGCAAGCGAACGCCCTGCGTCGAACGTCCCGCTTCGCGAATCTCACCGGAATGAACGCGAATTACCTTTCCTTGCCCGGTGATAATCATCACGTCGGACTCTTCGCGTACTTGCAAAGCCGCCACTACCGGGCCGTTACGGTCCGTGGATTTTAAGTTGATCACCCCTTTGCCGCCGCGCGATGTGACGCGGTACTCGGCGAGAGGAGTGCGCTTGCCGTAACCCTTTTCAGAAACAGTGAGCATGAGCGAGGTAAGCGATTCGCGAATCTGGTCGCTTTCCAGTTCATCCAGGTTCTGTGTGTCATTCTTGTATTCCTTCTGGATGATCACGAAGTCCGGCTGCGCCGCGTCCATGCTGACCACGAAATCGCCCTTAGCCAGGTCCATACCGTTCACGCCGCCGGCCGCTCGTCCCATCGAACGAACCTCCGTTTCGCGGAACAGAATTGCCTGTCCATCGTGGCTGGCCAGGAAAATCATCTGTTTGCCGTCGGTAAGTTTTGCTCCGATCAGTTCGTCACCAGGCTCGAGGTTGATGGCAATAATTCCCGATGGGCGCGGATTCGAGAATTCAGCGATGGCAGTTTTCTTCACTGTGCCGTTGCGCGTTGCCAGGAAGACGTAGCGGTCCGCTTCTTCCAGGTTTCGAGCGGGAACCACAGCCGTAAGCTTCTCGTTTTCCTGCAGGCGAACAAGTGTACCGATCGCTTTCCCGCGCGTGGCGGCCGCAGCTTCCGGAATTTCGTAAACCTTCAGCCAGTAAATTCGGCCTTTGGATGTAAACAGCAGAATGTAACTGTGCGCCGAGGCCACGAAGAAGTGTTCCACGAAGTCGTCTTCACGAGTTTTCGCACCAATGCGTCCTTTGCCGCCGCGCGATTGGTGACGATACACATCCACCGAAGTGCGTTTGATGTAGCCCGCGTGGCTCACGGTGATGGCCATCTCTTCGTCTTTGATCAGATCTTCGAGTTTGATTTCCTCGACGCGGTCAACAATCTGCGTGCGCCGTTCATCGCCGTAGGATTTCGCAATTTCGCGCAGCTCGGCCACGATCACCGCTTTCAGTTTCTTCTCGCTGGCTAGAATTTCGCGCAACTCCGCGATCTGCTCGCGAATCTGCTTCAGCTCGTTCAGAATGTCGTCAATCGAAAGCTTGGTAAGGCGATGCAGCTGCAGTTCGAGGATGGCGTCGATCTGCGGATAGCTAAGGCCGACGACTTCGGTGGCCAAGCCATATTTTTTGTTGCTGAGCTTTACGCCGGCCAGACTCTTGGCCCTCCCGCCTTCCGAAATGGAGATCGATTTGTTCGCGAAGAAATGAAATAGATTTTCGCGGGCATTCGCGCGGCTGGAAGAACCGCGGATGACCCGTATCACTTCGTCCAGATAATCCAGCGCGATCTGGTAACCCAGCAAAATATGCTCGCGCTCTTCGGCTTTGCGTAATTCGTATTGCGTGCGGCGGCGAACCACGTCAACGCGATGCGCGATGAATAGTTGGAGCAGCTCGACCAAGCCGAGCTCGCGCGGCTGTCCGCCGACGATCGCGAGTAAAATCATCCCAAACGATTCCTGCATCTGCGTTTGCTTGAACAGGTGGGCCAGAATAATTTGCGGCTCTTCGTCGCGCTTGATTTCTACGACGATACGCATGCCGTCGCGGTCGCTCTCGTCGCGTATGTCGGCGATGCCTTCGAGCTTCTTGTTCTGAATTAACTCTGCAATGTGTCCGATCAGCCGCGCTTTGTTTACCTGGTAAGGAAGCTCGGTGATGACGATGTCCTGGCGGTCCTTGCCGCGCTGTTCAATGGCGACCTTCGCGCGCACCTGGAACGAGCCGCGACCCGTTTTGTAAGCTTGCTCGATTCCCTCGCGCCCGTAGATGTAGCCTCCGGTCGGAAAATCGGGACCGGGGATCAGCTTCATCACCTTTTTCAGGTTTGTTTCGGGCTCTTCGATCAGCAGGATGGCAGCTTCGATTGTTTCTTTCAGGTTGTGCGGAGGAATATTCGTCGCCATGCCCACGGCGATACCGGTTGAACCGTTGACCAGCAAATTCGGGATTCGTGTCGGAAGGACGACCGGCTCATGTTCGCTTTCATCGAAGTTCGGTACGAAATCGACGGTTTCCTTTTCGATGTCCGCCAGCATCTCTTCGGCGACTTTCGAGAGGCGCGCTTCCGTGTATCGCATCGCCGCTGGCGGATCGCCGTCCACCGAGCCGAAGTTTCCCTGGCCGTCCACCAGCGGATAACGCATGTTGAAATCCTGCGCCAGGCGCACCAGCGCGTCGTACACCGGCGTGTCACCGTGCGGATGGAACTTGCCCAGCACTTCACCGACGATTTTCGCGCACTTGCGGTAGGCCTTCGTGGAGGTAAGCCCCAGCTCGTACATACCAAAAAGAATTCGCCGGTGAACCGGCTTCAGTCCGTCGCGCACATCCGGAAGCGCGCGCCCGATGATCACGCTCATGGCGTAATCGAGGTAGGACTTCTTCATCTCCGATTCGATATCAACCGGCGTGGTTATGGACTTATCTATTTCGTCGGCCACTTGTCTCTCCGTATCTTTAATCGCTCAGCTCAAGATTGCGTTTTTCTTGCTGCTCGTTCGATTACGTAAGTCTTCACCGTTTCGAATGCGGTGGCGTTGTTCGAAAAGCGCTGTGGCGCGAAGTGTCCTTCCAACTCGCGCAACAGTGAATCGCATTCCGCCTGGTTCGAACATTCAAAAGCGACGCCTTGCTCGTTGTTCGGCGAAGTCGTCGCTGTAGCACTAAATTCAGAACAGCTCATCCCCCGCAAGCCCGGCAAAATCTTCCAGTTCAATTGATAAATCATTCTTAGATGTCGAGGTTCACGACGTCGAGGGCGTTGTCCTCGATGAATTTGCGGCGCTGTTCGACGTTTTCGCCCATCAGCGTGGAGAAAATGTCTTCGGCCGCAACGGCATCTTCCAGACGCACTTTCAACAGCGTGCGCGTCTCAGCATTCATGGTTGTTTCCCAAAGCTGCTCTGGATTCATTTCGCCCAGACCCTTAAAACGCGTGATGGTGAACTGTTTCTTTGCGTCCTCCAGGACGTAATTCAGCAGGCCGGTCGCATCGTCCTTAACGACTTTGTCGCCGTTATGGCCCACGGTGAACGGCGGGCGATCGTGCACGGCAATCTGTTGATGCAGCGAGCGCATGCGTTTGTATTCAGGCGTGGCGGCCAGAGCCCAATTCACGCGACGCTCTCCGCCATTTTTCAGAACCAGCTCGTGCAGGCTGTGCTCTTCGTCGAAAACGAACTTCGCCTCCAGTTCCAGCTTGGCCTTCTCGATGGCTTTCACCAGCTCCTGAAGTTTTTTCTTGTCGGCAAAATCCGCCTTCTTTTCGAGCTCGCTGTCGGCCAGCAGTTCCACGAGTTTCGGCTCGCGTAAACGTCGGCCCAGCTTTGCGGCCACTTGGTCGTATTCCTGAATATTCAAAAGGAACTGGGTGAGATCGGCGCCTTCCAGCGTTTTCCCCCCTTTCGATTTCACTTCGTGCTCCTCGGTGGCCCGCTTCATGAGCTCGTGAGCGAATTCGCGCTCGTCGCGAATGTAACGGTCCATCTTTCCGCGCTTCACGCGATAGAGCGGCGGCTGGGCAATGTAAATGTGGCCGCGGTCGATGAGCTCGCGCATATGCCGAAAGAAAAACGTGAGCAACAGGGTGCGAATGTGGCTGCCGTCCACATCCGCGTCGGTCATCAGAATTACTTTATGGTAGCGCAGCTTGTTGGCGTCGAAATCGTCCTTGCCAATGCCGGTGCCGAGAGCCGTGATAATGCAGCGAATTTCTTCGTGCCCCAGCATTTTGTCGTAACGAGCTTTTTCCACGTTCAGGATTTTGCCCTTGAGCGGCAAGATGGCCTGGTAACGACGATCGCGTCCACCTTTGGCTGAGCCGCCGGCCGATTCACCCTCAACCAGAAAGAGTTCGCAGCGGGCGGGATCGCGTTCCTGGCAATCGGAAAGCTTCCCTGGAAGTCCGCTAGAGTCGAGCGCCGACTTGCGCCGCGTGAGCTCGCGAGCTTTGCGCGCAGCTTCGCGCGCACGCGCTGCGTCGATACACTTGCCAATAATTTTTCGCGCGATGGAGGAATGCTTGTCGAAATACTCGCCGAGCCGCTCGTTCACCAGCGATTCGACCAGTCCTTTGATGTCGCTGTTAAGCTTACCTTTGGTTTGTCCTTCGAACTGCGGCTGCGGCAGTTTCACGGAAACCACGGCAACCAGGCCTTCACGCACGTCATCGCCGTTGATGGAGACTTCGTCTTTCTGTTCCTTCAACATGCCCGCGGAATTCGCGTAATAGTTAATCGTGCGCGTCAGCGCGGATCGAAATCCCGAAAGGTGTGAGCCGCCGTCAACCGTGTTGATCGTGTTCGCGAAGGAAAAAATGTTTTCTGCGTAGCTGTCGTTGTATTGCAGCGCGATTTCGATCTCCACCTGCTCGCGCTGGCCTTCCATATAAATCGGGGAATCGTGCAGAGTCTGCTTGCCGCGATTGAGGTGTTTCACAAATTCAGCAATGCCGCCGGTGAAGCGGAATTCAGCTTTCTTATTGGTGCGTTCATCTTCCAGCGTGATCTTCAGGCCTTTATTGAGGAAGGCGAGCTCGCGAAGGCGCTGCGAAAGCGTGTCGTAGCTGTACACTGTGTTCGCGAAAATTTCAGGGTCAGCATGAAACGTGATTTTTGTTCCGGTCTTGCGGGTCTTACCCGAAGCGTTCAGTTTCGATGTGGGCACGCCCTTTTCGTAGGATTGCTCCCACACTTCGCCGTCGCGCCAGATCTCCAGATCGAGCCAATCCGAAAGCGCATTCACCACCGACACACCCACGCCGTGCAGTCCGCCGGAAACTTTGTAAGTATCACTATCGAATTTCCCGCCGGCGTGCAGCACAGTCATAACAACTTCCGCAGCCGGTTTCTTCTCGGTGGCGTGCATGTCCACAGGAATGCCGCGGCCGTTGTCAATCACCGTTACGCTATTGTCATCATGTACCGACACATTAATCTCATCGCAGAAGCCGGCCATGGCTTCGTCCACAGAGTTGTCCGCGACTTCCCAGACAAGGTGATGCAGACCCAGCTCTCCGGTGGAGCCGATATACATCGCCGGGCGTTTGCGAACCGCTTCAATTCCGCCCAGCACTTTGATGGAGGTAGCGTCGTACTTATGACCTTTGGCGCCCGAACTTTCTTTTTCAGCCATGGATCGTGCCTCTCCTCAGACCGTTAGCTCGCATGAATGCAAATTTTAGAATCTCTTTTAAAGATCTTGGTGCTACACGGGAAGGCGGTCGCACAGAGGCTCGACACTTGCCCACTTGGCGGGCTTGCCTTGCCCATTGGCCTGAACATCCGAAAATTCCGGCCTGGATATTTCCAGGGCGCTTCCGCGCTTGCCAGACTCGTAGGGTTGCAACTTCATCCCGTCCCGTTCCGAAATTTACGGGGAGACGCGGCGAAGTTTTATTTCGTCTAACGCCTGTCGCTCACTTGCCCTGGCGCGAGCAAGAAAACAAGAGCAATTTCGGGTCAGACAGTGCCGTTCAGGAGGAATCCAGAACAATGAAATTGTACCGGAAAAGCGGACTTTTCACAAGGCGATTGTGGGCCGAAAGTGAACAATAAGTCTAAGCAGATCAATTAGATATGAGCTTGTCGAGGAGTGATTTTGAGGCCTAATAGGCGCGCGCAATAAAATGCCGAAATGGCGTAATTATTCAGTTATGAGGAGGGTTTTCCGCAAGGGAAACCGAAGCCTAAAAACGATCGGCCTAGGCAGGCCGCAAACTTCAAATACGCATGGGCATTACGACGTAGCGATAACGCGTAGCCTCATCGGCCAGCGGGCGCAACTGGCCGGCGGATTGTTCATCCTTCAGTTCGAAACTGATGGGACCATCGGCCGCGGCGTTCAGGAAATCGAGAAGATATTGCGCGTTGAAACCAATCGCGATGGTGTCGCCTTTAAATTCTTTCTCGATGATTTCCTTGGCTTCGCCGTATTCCGGACTCGAGGCTGAAATTTCGAGGCCTTCTTTCGATAGCATGAATTTCACGGCGTGCGAACGCTGGTCGGCAAGCTGCGAAACACGACGGAGAGCGTCCTGCAATTCGCCGCGATCCAGGGCAACGGTCTTGTTCGCATCTCGCGGAAGGACGGCTTCATAATTCGGAAATTGCCCGGTGAGCTTTCGCGAAGTCAGCAAACGTCCGCCAAACTGGAAGAAGAGGTGGCTTTCGTCCTGCGCAAATTCAACACTCGCTTCATCGCCGGATTCCGCGGCAAGTCGTTGCAGCTCGGTCATAGCTTTCTTGGGAACCAGAACGCGCGTCTCGGTAGAGAAGCCTTCGAACTTATGATCTTTCTCCACCATCGCGAGCCGGTGTCCGTCCGTCGCGACCATGGTGATCGAATTTGGCTTTAGCACGAGCAAAGCCCCATTCAGCGTGTAGCGCGATTCTTCCAGTGAAATCGCAAAAGTAGTCTTCGCTATAACTTCTGCAAGCAACGCCGCGGGAATCTTTAGCAGCGCGTGTGGGAAAGACGGCAGAGCTGGGAAATTATCTTTCGACATGCCTACCAGTTTGTAGTTCTTCCTGTCAGCAGTTACTTGCACCCAGTGATTTTCGAGGAGTTTAAACTTCACTTCCCCTTCCGGCAGCAGACGCATCAATTCGAATAGTTTCTTTGCCGGAATCGTGCCGGCGCCTTCTTTTTTTACTTTCGCCTCGCAGGAGGTGCGGATGCTTAGTTCAAGATCGGTCGCGGTGATGGTTAGGCGGCTGCCTTTCGCTTCCACCAGGAGATTCGACAGAATTGGAATCGTCGACTTGCGTTCGACCACGCCCTGCGTGAGGTTTAGTTCGTCAAGCAGGTCCGATCTTTTTACGCTGAATTCCATCTCGGGCGACCCTCGCGTTGTTTGCTGTTTTTCTGCACTGCTGCGGCTACTACCTTACGGCCTTTATTTATGAAGTAAGTATATAAGAAAACCGTCGCCGTCGCCGCATGTGTGGATTCTGCGGAAAACGTTTTAACTCGTATCATCCGAGCGCCTTATCCTCGCAAGTGTCCAGTGGAAACCTGCGCGGTACAGGTGAAAACGATCGCTGAAACCTGGCGTCAGGTTATTTCCACAGCGCGTGCACAGGCTGCATCACAGCGCGAAGCTCAGTTCGCAGCTATCTCTAACCGAAAGCGTCGAGTAGCCTGTTGATCGTCTTGTTCAAATCTTTGTCGGACTGTCGCAACATCTCAATCTTGTTGATCGAATGCAGAACGGTGGTGTGATGCTTCCCGCCAAACTGCCTGCCGATTTCCGGGAGCGAAGCGGAGGTAAGCTGCTTCACCAGAAACATCGCAACTTGGCGAGGAAAAGCGATCTGCTTTGAGTTACTGCGCACTTTCAGATCCTGGGCGCGCAGACCGAAATGCTCGCCAACGCGTTTCTGAATTTGCTCGATGGTTACTTTCTTGTCCTGCGTCTCAATAATGTTTTTCAGCACTTGCTGCGCCGTGGGCAAATTAATCACCGCCCCGGTGAGCGACGCGTAAGCCATGAGCCGTATCAGCGCGCCTTCCAACTCGCGAATATTCGATTTAATCGCGCGCGCGATGTATTCGGCCACGTCATCGGGCACCTGCACGCGCTCGCTTTCAGCCTTCTTCTGCAGAATCGCAATTTTGGTTTCCAGGTCGGGCGGCTGGATGTCCGCGATCAGTCCCCATTCGAAGCGCGAACGCAAGCGTTCCTCAATGGACGAAATCTCTTTGGGCGGGCAATCGGAAGAAATAACGATCTGCTTTTGCTGGTCATACAGCGCATTGAAGGTGTGGAAGAATTCTTCCTGCGTGCGTTCACGAGTGGCGATGAACTGAATGTCGTCAACCATCAGCACATCCATATTGCGAAAACGGTCGCGAAAGGCAGGCATGCGCTCGAGCCGTATCGAAGCGATCACCTCGTTTGTAAATTTCTCCGCGCTGATATAGGTCAGGCGCAGCGAAGGATTGCGCCGTTTCAGCGTATGCCCGATGGCCTGCATCAGATGTGTTTTGCCCAGGCCCACACCACCATACAAAAAGAGGGGGTTGTAGGATTTTGAAGGTTGATCCGCCACCGCCATGGCTGCCGCGTGCGCAAATTGGTTTGAAGCGCCCACGATAAACGATTCAAAGGTATAGCGCGGGTTCAGTTGATGAGCCACTGCGTCAAAATCAAGTTTCGCTTGCGGAGGCGGCGCGACGCTTGCAGCCACCGGTTGCGTTTCCGCGCAAAGATACTCAAGCTGAAGCTGCGGACGCCCTAGCTCGGTAAGCACCGCTTGAATAAGCTGGCCATAAGTTTCCGTCAGGCGCTTCTTAAACAGACGCGTGGGAACACGGATTACCAAACGGTCTTCCTCCGCGCGTTCCAGACGCGTGGGCCGAAACCATGTGGCGAAGCTGTGAGGATTTACGCGACGTTCGGAGTGCAGCAGAATCTTATCCCAGAGGTTCATCGAGCAAATTTACCCTTTGCCACAATTTCCACCGACGTGGAAATGTTGTGGAAATCCCCCGCGCCACCGGCGGGATGTTTTCTTATGTCGGATAGGTCTGATGTCACGCGACGCACCCCGCGTCACGGCATCTCATGAGTGCACGCATGAATTGCACGGGAGAAGTCGAGCGGGGATTTTGCCTAATCGCAACGTAGGTAGCAAGAGAAAATTGAACAAACCATTCACGCAGATTTCACAAATCATTCACAGCTTTTCCACAGGCGATTATTTAGTTGATTCCGGGAAAAATTGTAAGACCGCTTTTCTGAACCGCGATAGGATCGCAAAACCTTGTCAGCGTCGGCCGGTTGACTCAGAGTTCTGTTTGTCTGGCCGCGAGAACTCGTAGACGCCAAGTGGGTCTACCGCAAGAAGGATTCGATTGGGTTCGATCAGAATCGCGCTGGGCTCAAGCCGAATGCCATTCGCGGCAGCGGTTCGGTACGACGCGGCGAAAGCACCGTTTTTATCGAAGTGCGACAACAGATCTGCGGTCTGCATCCACACATCCTGCGAGACGGGGTCCACGCCAAAGGCCTTGATTACAGGCTTTACTGCGGCACCTTGGTTGCGGCGAGCAAGCGCTAAAATATCTACCCCTGGAGTTTGCGAGGAAGAAGCGGACTGCTCGTCCGGATGCGGAAGAGAAATTTCGTATGCCGAGTAACCGAAGCGATCGTACTTTCTGATGGTGGCGTCGGGAACAAATGTAAACGCAAAATAAATAAAGCCCAAGGAGTCTCCGGAAAGCCGGCCGCGGTCGATGTAGCGTTTCGAGTCGGCACTCGCTGGAAGATCACCAGGAGCACCGAAACCTCGGATTCGTTTTCCTTGTTCGCTGTAGATCGTCACGAGAAGGTCGGAGCGCAGCGAAGTAACCGCAAATTCATTTCCCGGCAGGGCTGCCACCGAAGTGGGAGCCAGTACCGTGACGGAAGTATCCAGCGAACCGTCAGCCTGGAAGATTTTCACTGCGTTTGCGCCGCGGTCTGCTATGAAAAGGCGGTTGGTGGCGTCAATATCGATGTCTTCTGCGAAAACAATCTTAACCGCCTGGGAGTTTCCGGTAGGGATTTCGCCGATACGTTTGCCGTCGGCGCCATACACGGAAACCGTGCTGGCAGGCGCCGCCAAAATGTAATACCGCCCGCTGGAATCCCGCTTGATCGCACGCAGCCCCGGTCCTAGCCCTGGAAACAAGCGAGCGCGAGCGGCAATATCTGGCACCGCGGTCTGAGTTCGAGCTGCGGCGAACAAAGGCAAAAGATTCCAGACAGTGGCCATCGCCACCAGTACGGCGAGACCTACGGACAACTGGGCGCGTCGCGAGATTGGCAAATCCTTGGTATTTAGTATTCAGTGAAACAGACGCCGGGAGTCGCGATGAAGTTACCCGCGATCAGAAGGGCAGTTTCGCATTGGCCAACAGCACCGCCGGCGGAATGATCTGATCGATCCGCTCTTTCCGCTTGGTCGCTTTAGTCGATGCGAAAAGCGGCGCGGTCGATGGAAACTGCCCGGCCAGTGCTTTCATCCACTTCGATCTGAACTGTATTCATCTGTATATCGCCTTCGGCCACCGCGAACTTCGCCGGCATTTGGTCCAGGAATCGTTGCAAGACACCTTGTTTGTCCATGCCGATTACAGAGTCGTGAGGACCAGTCATACCAACGTCCGTGATGTATGCCGTGCCTCCGGGAAGAACGCGCTGATCAGCCGTAGCCACATGCGTATGGGTTCCCAAGACGGCGGAAACTTTCCCGGCGAGATACCAGCCCATGGCCTGTTTTTCAGACGTGGCCTCCGCGTGCATGTCCACAATAATTACTTTAATGTCCGACGGAAGTTTCGCGAGTTCGCGTTCAGCGGTGCGAAACGGATCGTCCAAGGCGATCATAAAAGTGCGCCCTTGCAGATTCATCACCGCATAGCCGACGCCAGCCTTGGTGCGTCCCACGTAATACCCTTTTCCCGGCGAGCCCTCCGGAAAATTCGCCGGACGCAGCAGGCGCGGCTCGTGCGGAAAGAAATCCAGAATCTCCCTGCGGTCCCACACATGATTACCACCGGTAATGACCTGGACTCCCGAAGAGAACAATTCCTCAGCGAGGCGCGGTGTAATGCCGAAGCCGGACGCCGAATTTTCTCCGTTGGCGATACAGAGATCGATTTTCCGCTGCACCAGAATATCCGCCAGCCGGTCGTGCACGATCTTGCGTCCGGGCGAGCCTACGATGTCGCCGATGAAAAGTATTCTCAATTTTCCTCGCGATTCCTTAGGCGTCCAGATTCTTCAGTGCGAGTCGGAAGAATAAAATTGGCGCTTAGAGAACGAATTTAGAAGGAGCGGTCCACTCCGCCGTGCGGGCTAGGCCCTGAACCCCACGAATAGGTGGGTGCCCTGCGCCTGCTTTCAGGCTATCCAGCGGGCCGAAGCCAACGGAC
>DATNLR010000013.1:0-2455 GCA_035602755.1 Binatus sp. (SeqCode)
GGGCTCGTCGCCCACAGCATTCCCTGCACACCTAACCCGGAAGAGACCAGATCGCCCAGCACAGACGGCTCCGATGCATTTGCCGGGAAATATGCGAAAAAGTTCGGCGACTGCCAGTGTGTGATGCCCGGCAATATCTTAGAATCCAGTTCTTGGATGATGCTCTGCATATCCGTTCCCGATGCGGGCGGCTCGCTTGGCAGTGAAGCGCGGATTTCGCCCGGAGCTACTTGCGCCAGCACGGGGTAGCGCTCCACTTGCTCGTAATAATCCGCGAGCCAATCAATCAATTGTTTCCCCGCATCGCGAAACTGCTGCGAGGTCATATGAAAAGTTTTTTCCAACATGCCTCCTTTCACGGCGATGTCTTGTTCATCTCAATTGACGCGGAAGTATAGCAGCAGTAGCGGGGCGGGTATCTTTAGGACGAAACGGCCTTCAGCTTGAATTTAGGAACGCGAAGAGAGGGCTTCGGCCAGCCGGTCTCCCAGCGATGTGCCGAACTCCGCTTGGGCTTGGGGGTCCCCAAGAAAGGGATCAACGAAGGGTTTGCCGTCATTAAGCACCAGCCGCTCGCCCCAGCCGCTAAGTTCGAAGAGTGGAACCAACTCCTCCAAGGGAGGAGAAATCGGAGCAATATACTTCGGTTTGTAGGATGCGTTCACCCTCTTCACTATCACCGGCGCCAGACGGTTCAATGCGGCGCTCAACGCCTCGGAAGAATCGACTGGGCACTCCACCGCGGACGCCAGGAAAAACCCGCGACGCTGAAATTCGGCAAGCGCCGCTTCTTCGCTCGCGTCGGCGCCAAGCTCAATTTTGGCCGACTTGACGATCTCGTCAAAATACATCCGCGCGACCACCGAGTGTTCTTCTCGATTGCCGGCGGCGCGATAGAAATAATCCTCGTCGTTTATCGGCGGAGCAGCATCGATTAGCAGCACCTGAATGTGGATCGGGCGGAACCGCGTTGCGAGTTCTAGCCGCTCGATCCGGCGGCGGATGTGCGCATCATCAACCTGCGAACCGCAGCCGTCACAAAAAGCCATGAATTCCTCCGTTGACCCGCGTCCGATGATTGAAAAACAAGAAACGCTGGAAGGCAACAAGAAACTGCACCTGTAGGTGACGCGGCACTAATGGCTTTCTTCGTCTCGCGGAGCGATTGGGATCGCAGGAACTTCAGGCAAGCTCTCCGAATCCGGTGCCGCCTTGCCGAGCTTGGTTCGCAGACACCCAATCAACTCTGGCGCAAGGTTGGAAATGCTCATACCCTCGGAAACCAGAAATTTGCAACTCAGGATCGGCCGCGCCTGATCGTCATCCGATAACTGGCAATCCACTCTGCAATATTGGCAGTCCTGGTTCCAACAGAAGCGGCCGTATGGAATCGTGTCGGGGCTGATGAATTGGAAAGCGCGCAGCAGCGAATTTCGTTCGGGTACCAGGAACGTCTTTCCCAGAATAGTAATTTCTACAAGCTTTTCGTACGGTCGAAAAACGTCCGACATAAGAGGTGTCCCCGAGTCCGCCACTGTGGCCGCTCCCAACTGCTTTAATCTGCCTGTTTATGAAGCTAAGTCACGGCGACGCGCGGAGCAACGGAAAGAGTTCAGCTCGTGTTCAATGCTCCAATGGCAAGTCTACTCTGGTTGTGATTGCGGAGGCTAGGCCGCGAGTTTGCGGTTTGTAACGTCGCCTTGTCGAGCGGAGTCGACGGGCGTCTTGCCCGCTCTCTGGCTTCTCTTTTACGAAGAGCTCGAACCACGCGGAAAACAAATGACCAGCGTATAGGCGCCGAGTGCGATGCCAAGCGGCCCATTGGTTAATCCGAAGAAGCTTGCCACTAGCGCAAATTTGCGTGCTGAGCCGGATCGTCCCAGCAAGGCTATGGCGGCAAACAGCGAAACAATTCCCGCGACGATATTCAGCACGATCGCGAAGACCAGAAAGAAGTGGAACAGCGACATTAGCGCAAAAGGATTTGCAACGCGCGTGATTATCGCCCCCCACATTACGGTAAGCATTCCTTCGTACACGACGATGAAAGCGGCCCCGGCAAATCGCAGAATGGCGTAGACGGCCCAGAGGACGCCGAGGGTTCCATATGTTCCGCCGGATTCGTTCACCGTTTGCATGGCACCTCGCCTGTTCGCGTGGAGTAAGATCCTCTCAACTCTTAGAGTATTAATCCTCTCCCGGGGTTACGACCCTCGAACAGTCGCACTCCTCGGCTTAATCCGCTTGCGGAAATCCTATGCAAAAAATTGTCCCATGTTCCGGAATTTCTGGTAGCGCTGCTCGATAAGAACCGGCGCAGAAAGCTGGGAAAGCTCTTCGAGCGCATGCAACAGCACCGGCTCCAGCAACTTGGCGGTGGCATAGTGATCGTTATGCGCGCCGCCATCCGGTTCGGGAACGATCTCGTCGATCAATTTCATTTCGAGCAAGTCCG
>DATNLR010000017.1:0-2615 GCA_035602755.1 Binatus sp. (SeqCode)
GGAAGTGGAAGCGCTGGATGAAATCGTTGGCGATCGCCACTCGCTGGACAAGCGTCTGCGGTTGGGGGTAACAAATGCTCTCGTCCACGTTGCTCTTCATCTGCCATTCGTCCTGCGGATGTGCTTCGCGAATATAGACGGTCAAAAAGTCCGCCTGAGATTTGTAATCGTTGTAAAGATTTACGAGGTAGCCTACCTCGCGCCGGAATGGCGGTCAGGTATAACTTCCAAAAACGAGAACCAGAGGGCGCTGCCCGATGCGATCGCGTAGATAAAATGTGGTTTGCCCATCGAGATTCATTAGCCGGACATTTGGGGCGCGTTCTCCGACGCGCAAATCGCCGCGATGCCACTGCGGCAGCGCGTAGCGCAGGAAGCCGTAAACGTCCCGCGGCCCTCCCATGAAATGGCTGAGAGTGCCGTAGCCGATCGCAAGAATTACGAACAGTATAAGAACTGACCACTTCCACCAACGCAACACACACCTCTTTTGTTTACAATTTGCACAGCCTAAAACATTTCAGGGCGTTCAACATGCGGTTAGCTTAGACGGCGACACACTGCAATCGCAAGACTTATAGCATCTGCCGGAGAACGTACTGCAGGATCCCACCGTGTTGGTAGTAAGCAAGTTCGAAAGGCGTATCTACGCGCGTGATTGCCGTGAATGTCTTTTCAGCGCCGTTCGCACTTCGCGCGCGCACTTTCATTTTCTTTCGCGGCTCGAAATTCTGAGCCAGGCCCTCAATGTCAAAAAGTTCCAGTCCGGTGAGCCCCAGCGCTTTTAGATTCTGGTCCGGCAAAAATTCAAGCGGAAGGATTCCCATGCCAACCAGGTTGCTCCGGTGGATGCGTTCAAAACTTTCCGCCAGCACTGCGCGAACGCCGAGCAAAGCGGTTCCCTTGGCGGCCCAGTCGCGTGAAGAACCGGAGCCATATTCTTTGCCGGCGAACACGATCAGCGGGATGTGTTCATCGTGGTATTTCATCGCGGCATCATAGATGGCCATTTTCTCGCCGCCGGGCTGGTGAATGGTCCACCCGCCTTCGGTGCCGGGAGCTAGCAGATTGCGCAAGCGGATATTCGCGAAGGTTCCGCGCATCATCACTTCGTGGTTGCCGCGGCGCGCGCCATACGAATTAAAATCCTTGGGTTGAACGCCGCGCGAGATTAAATATTTTCCGGCCGGCGTATCGGCAGGGATCGAGCCAGCGGGAGAAATATGATCGGTGGTCACGCTGTCCCCCAGCACGGCGAGCGCGCGCAGACCGGTCAAATCTTTCAAGGCAACTGGTTTCCGCGGCATGTCCTGAAAGAAAGGCGGATGATTGATGTATGTGGATTTCGAATCCCAGGCGTAGAGATCGCCTTCGGGAATCGGCAGCGCCCGCCAATGCTCGTCACCTGTGTAAACGTCAGCGTACTCTTTCCTGAACATCTCGCTGGAAACGGACGAACGCATCGTGGCCTCCACTTCCGCGGGCGTGGGCCAAATATCACGCAGATAGACCGGCTTGCCTCCCTTGTCCTTGCCGAGTGACTCGTTCACGATGTCGAAATCCATTCGGCCCGCCAGCGCATACGCGACAACCAGAGGCGGCGAGGCCAGATAATTCGCGCGGCAAAGCGGATTGATCCGCCCCTCGAAGTTACGATTGCCGCTCAGCACGGAAACCGCTAGGAGATTATTGTCCTTGATTGCCTTGCTGATCGGATCGGAGAGAGGACCGCTATTGCCGATGCAGGTGGTGCAGCCGTAGCCAACCAGGTTGAAGCGCAGCGATTCGAGGAAAGGCGTTAATCCAGCCTTAGCCAGGTAATCAGTGACAACTTTAGATCCCGGCGCAAAACTAGTTTTCACCCATGGTTTGGAAGTTAGCCCGCGCTCGACTGCTTTCTTTGCAAGCAGGCCTGCTCCGAGCATCAACGAGGGATTCGAAGTGTTGGTACAACTGGTGATCGCCGCGATCACTACCGAACCATCTCTCAACTCAAAACGGTCTCCATTGTTCTGCACGCTAACCGACTTGGGAGCGGCACTCAAAGATTTTTCGAACGAGCTCTTCGCATCGGTTAGAAAGACGCTATCTTGCGGCCGCTTCGGGCCGGCCATGGTGGGAACTACTGTTGCGAGATTGAGTTCCAGTCGATCGGAAAAGATAGGGTCGGGCGTCGCGTCGGTGCGGAAAAGGCCCTGTTCCTTCGTGTACGCTTCGACGAGCTTTACGTGTTCCTCGCTTCGCGCGGTAAACCGCAAGTACGCGAGTGTCTCCGCATCCACGGGAAAGAATCCCATCGTCGCGCCATACTCCGGCGCCATGTTCGCGATGGTGGCGCGATCGGGAAGCGTGAGGCTGGAAAGCCCGGTACCGTAGAACTCCACGAACTTTCCGACCACACCTTTCTTGCGCAACATGTGCGTTACGGTGAGAACAAGGTCCGTCGCCGTTGCTCCTTCCGGTAAACGGCCGTACAGTTTGAAACCGATCACGGCGGGAATCAGCATCGAAAGCGGCTGGCCCAGCATCGCGGCCTCTGCTTCGATTCCGCCCACGCCCCAGCCAAACACGCCAAGCCCGTTCACCATAGTCGTATGTGAATCAGTACCGACCAA
>DATNLR010000032.1:0-9972 GCA_035602755.1 Binatus sp. (SeqCode)
AGACTTTCCCACCGCGCTTGGAAATCCCGCCCAAAGCGCGGGATTCCCACTTCCCCACAGCCTCGACGGCGGCGGGGGATTAACTGTCAACCGGACAACTCACTTACTACAAAAACCGGACCTTTTAACTTGCTACGAACATAGCTACGAACATAGCTACGAACATAGCGATATACTTAATTGATGGAGCTAGGGATCTCGAAGGCGTCGCATATCCGGAGTTGACTATCCGCTGCGTCGCTCTTGCCACAAAAACCTGGGCCTAGTTAGTCTGAGGGACCGGCACCCAGCACCAAAATGTGGTAATCATTACTCAACATTCGTGATTACCCAAGCGCCGTTCATTTTAGTTAGTTGAAAATTCCATGGTGGAGCAAGTCTGCGCGGCTTCTTGTCGCCCTTCGGCGTTTCCTCCAGCTGCGATTGAATTGAAACCGTAGCTGTAACGCCATCTCCGCTCACTTTCACATTTTCGCTGACAATCTGAATCTCTATCGAGCTCATATTCTCGAACGAACCTTTATAACTGTTATATTTCTTTTGCGGAATGCTAGGCCACGCTTGACGCAGCCCATCGGCACTCCTTTGGTCCCAAGCTTGGAAAAACCTCTGAACCACATCTCGGATAGCGGCCTCATCTGAGACCGTAGTATCCGGCGCCTCCTTCTTGACGGCTGGGGGCGGCGGCGGTGTGTTTAGAGCCTCAAGTTTCTTGTCGATTTCAGTTAGATATCGCTGCGCATCGCCGGCTTGTGGACTGTTCTCCCGAATTATCGATTGGAAGTCGCCACGTGATTTCTCGAGGCTGGACTTATCGCGACTGCTGACAGCCTGATAGGTACGAACCGCCTGTTGATACTCCCGTAGCTGCTGGGCCAAATGATTCTGAGTGGCTTGGGCCTGATCAACGTCGCGGGAAAGCGCCGACGAATCACCGCCAGC
This sequence comes from Binatus sp. (SeqCode), assembly GCA_035602755.1. Taxonomy (GTDB): domain Bacteria; phylum Acidobacteriota; class Terriglobia; order Acidiferrales; family UBA7541; genus Palsa-295. Next base: position 943 of record DATNLR010000032.1, read on the forward strand.
CTGCCTGATTTGATCGGCCTTTTGACGGGCTCCGTCGAAATCATGCTGCTGAATGTTCAGCCGCGCCGAAGCATCAAGCGCAGCTATTTGTCGACGCTTGTTTTCTTCCTTCATATTAGCGAGTTTCACTTCTAGGTTGCGCTGCTGATCGGCAGCTTCTGTCTCCCGCGGTCCACCCAGAGCTACCACTTGTCGGAAAAGATCAGCCGCTCGTTCTAAACTCTCGACATCGTTTGCCTTCGCAATCTGCGTCGCCTGGCGGAAAAGCCCCTCTTCCTTTTGGCGGCGGGGAATCTCATCCCCCAGCAACTTCTCTGCGTCCTTCTTTCGCACACCACCATCGCCCAAATTAATAATTTTTCGAAGGTCGCGCTTGGCAGACTCAAAATCCGACTTCTTCATTTCGTCCGTTGCTCGTTGCCACAGTCTTGCCTCATCTTGGCGGAGATCGGCCAGAGCTTTATTGTTCATTGACTCGCTAACGTTGGCCTCTTTGGCTTTGATTTCTGCTATTAGCGGACCATTTAGCTTCTCGGCAGTTTGAAGAACCTGGAGGGCACCTTGCAAGTCTCCCGAGGCGGTCAGTTTGTTTGCAGCCTCCATAGCGCTCTGTTGTTGTAATTCGATAGGATCTGCCGGCGGCTTGGAAGGAATTACTGCCTTGGCAACAATTGGTTTCGTGACAACAGGATTGTTCCCCTTCCCTTTGTCATTGTCTGACCTTAAATGTATTCCGGCCCAAACAGCCAAAATCAATACCACAGCCAGCGCTCCAATTACCGCAGGTCGCTTTAGATTGCGCGGCTCGGAACGATCCTTGGTTGTCGATATAGGTTCTCGCGATCGTTTCGTCGCTGTAGCAGGGGGCTGCTGATGGGGCATCGCGGCTGGAACGCTCGGTTCGATAGGTGGTTTTACCAATTCCGACCGACGCGGGGGGACCACTGGCTCGGAAATAATCGTTGGCTGGCTTGCCGCTGTTGGAGCGACTGGTGACGGCATCGACTCGGGAGCAATCGGTACGAGCTTCGGCGGCGGCATAGGCGCCGCCGGCTGGGACGAAATTGCCGGCTGGCTTGTGGAAGCCTGCGATGTGAGTGTTTCGGCTGGTCGGACGTTTTCGGGTAGAACTGGTTCTATATCAGGCGGCGCACCTTGGAGGAAAGCATATTCCTTCGAAAAATTCGCCGGTGCGGAAGGTGCCGACGCCGGTGATACTGGCTTGGATGTACTTTTTGCTGCTTCGATTTCCTGCGATAGGCGACTGACGCGCGGATCAAACCCACTCAAAGCTTCTGTCGCCACGGCGTCGCGCAGCGTTTGCGCTGCACCGTCGAGATTTCCGGTTTCCAGTATCGTACGGATTTCCTGGAGCTTCTGCTCTTGTCCGCGCTTTTTTTCTCGCGTCTGGAATTCGACAAGCGCCGAATTCAGCAATTGCGTCAAATCCGCCTGCGGTCCGGTAGTAGCGAGAGTTTTTTTCGCCAAATCAATTGCGTCGCTAAAATCTTCCCGATTAATTTTGAATTTGATTTCTCGGATTCGTTGTTCAATCAAGCCTCGGGTTCGCTGTTTCTTCTCCAGTTGTTTTGCTTGTTCGCCTAGAGATAGGAGTTCTGTCGTTTCCGGAAATGTTTTAAGGCCTTCGTTCGCAGCATTTATCGCTTCAGTAAACCGGCTTGCGCTGCAATGGGATTTCACTTCGTCGATGATGGAACGTAGCTGGGATTCCTTCTCAATCTGCAATTGTTGGACGCGCGCGAAATCGACCAGCCGAAGCAAGTCCGCATTGCCCGCGAACTCCTCTTGGAGCGCGGCTGCCCGCGACAGAACATCCGGATATTTTTTTTCACCAACTAATTTTTTCAGGTCATTTAATTCGTGCTCTAGCCGTGCCTCACGAGCTAACTTTTCCTGTTCCCGTTCGACGAGAGCTCGCAGCTTTTCTACGGCAGCATCTTTGAAATGCGTCGCACGGAGAGTGTCGAGCAGTTCCAAGGCTTCTTTAAATTTTTGCGACGCTAACAGCGCCCGCCCCTCAGCCAGCTTCTGTTGTTTTTGCTGCTCCGCTTGTTCCTTTGCAGCATTCGCTAGGAGTCTTGGAATTTCCGGTTCGTTGGGAAATTCTTTCTGCAACACCGTTAGAAGTGCTACGGATTCCGCAAAACGTCTAGATGCAAGAAGATGCTGCGCCTCCGCTAGACTCTTGAGCTTTCGCTGCTCCTCCTCTTCTTCCCGTACCGTGTTCAGGAGGTCTGCAATCTCGGCGTCATTGGGATGCTGCTCTTGTAACTTGCCCAATAAATTCCGACAATCCTTGTAACGTCTGGAATCTAATAGATTTCGAATCTCCGAAAGCTTCTGCTGCTTCTGCTCTTCGGCTTGATCTTCCCGCGCACTTTTAAGGAGCCTGGCAACTTCTTCATCATTGTTAAACTCCTTACGGATTGACTGCAGGAGTGCGATCGCTTGCTCGTACTGCCTCGCAGTAAGAAGATTTCGAGCTTCTGTCAAACTCTTTATCTTCCGCTGCTCTGCCTCATCTGTTCGCACAGCGTCCAGAAGTTCCGAGACCTCGGCGTCATTTGGAAATTGCTTCTGCAATTTGGCCAATAGCGCGTTGCAATCCTTGTAGCGCCGTACAGCCAATAGATTACGAACCTCTGCGAGCCCCTGTTGCTTTTTTTGCTCATCCTCTTCCTCGCGCGCCTTTTTAAGTAATCGAGCAAGGTCCTCATCGTCTGGGAATTCTTTCTCTAGGGAAACAAGCAGTTCAATGGAATCTGCATAACGGCCACTCGCAAGGTAGGTGCGGGCCTCTACCATGCCTTGGAGCCTTCGATGCTTGGCCTCATCTACCTGTACATCTTCGATCAGTCTTAGAGTCTCTTCGTCGTTCGGGAACCGCTGTTGTAGGTTCAGGAGCAGGGCTCTGCATTCGACATGGCTTCCACTTGCTAAGAGATTTCGAGCGCTACCCAAAGCCTTCTGACGATATTGTTCGGTTTGATCTTCCTGAACTGTTTCGAGCAATCTCTGGATTTCATCTTCATTCGAAAACTCTTTCTGTAAAGCGGTAAGCAGCTCAATGCAAGTTTCATAATTTTGCTGCGTCCAAAGTCCACGAGCCTCTTGCATCTTTTCGAGCAGGCGCACGCGCCGTTGGCGCTCTGCTTTTTCGGTTCGAACTTGCTGTTGAAGGGCGGCCGCTTCTTTGTTTGAAGGATCAACCTCCAACACTTTTTCCAATAATGTCTCTGCTTCGTCAGGCATACCCTCCGCGAGCCGTTGCCGACAGGACTGCAACCATTCCGCCACGGTTTGAGCTCGGTCGAGTTCGTGTTGAACCTGCTTTTGCAGCTCCTGAGCCGGTGCAAAGTTGGAATCCAAATGCAAAGCATTTTCAACTTCCGCCTTGGCTTCTAGGATTTTGCCTTCGACGAGTAAAGCCTGACTTTTCTCAACATGCTGCTGAGCTTTCGGCCGAATCAAGATGCGCTTTAGTTCGGCGTTTACCTTCTCTAGCAGATTTCTGGCTGGCGTGTTGGCGGAATCCATCTTGAGTGATTCGCGCAAGAGCTCCCGCGCCTGGGTAAATTCTCCCTCTTCGATAAGCTGGCGGCTACGATTGATGAGATCGCTAATTGAGCGGGATTGAAGTTCCTTGTATACCGGATCTAATTCTAGTAGTACGTCTTCCATTGACTGGTAACGGTCTTGTGGCGACTTGCGCAAGAGTTTGGCTATTATGACTTCCATTTCCGCAGGGCAGTCCGGCGCAAGTTCGCCTAATGGTCGATACTCCTGCTGACAAATGCCGTGCATCAGGCTGGCTGGATTTTCACCGCTGAACGGCCGTTCGTAACACAACAACTCGTACAGCAGTATTCCAAAAGACCAAATGTCCGAGCGTTCGTCCGCATGCTCGCCGTGGTATTGCTCAGGCGACATGTAAGCAAAGGTCCCGATGAGCATTCCTGTCTGGGTTTTAGAGGTGTCCAGCACGCGCGCGATACCGAAATCGACCACCTTCACGATGCTTTCTTTGTTGACCATGACGTTACCAGGCTTAATGTCCCGGTGGATGATCCCCCGCTTGTGGGCATAATCGAAGGCGCGGCAGGCCTGGATGGCGTATGTAACCTTCAGAGCAACAGGGATTGGCGTGCGGTGGGCGATAATCTGTTCCAAGCTTTCGCCTTCAATCAATTCCATCGCAATATAAGGAAGGTTTAGTTCGTCACCCATGTCATAAATGGTGACGATGTTAGGATGTTGCAAGCCCCCGGCAGATTGAGCTTCTCTATAGAAGCGCTGGAGCAGGTTGGGATCTTCCGCGAGCCCGGTAGTGATAGTTTTTAAGGCAACCAGTCGATTAATGACTGGGTCTCGTGCACGGTAAACAACTCCCATCGCGCCGTGGCCCAACTCACCAAGGACTTCGTACTTGCCTAGCTTCCTCAACGCTGTCCTCTAACGTGCGTCTGCCCGGCAATCGTATGTATAGCGAATCCAACGACTTAGATTATCGCAGAGCAACGAATAGTGGCAAAAATTGGATAAACTGTCAATTAATTTGCAATAGAGTACTTACTTGATTGAGTGTGGCGTGGAAATGAAAACTTCGCTGTACATGCTAGCGCAAAGCGCCGTCGCGATCGAAAAATCCGCTCGAGGAGTCAGAATCCGCAATACAAACGTTATAAGAGAATCAACCAAAATGGCTAAACTAAATGCTCACGACTAGTTGCAAATGGTGGACGCGGGGGAGTCGGAATTCGACGGCGTATTGACCCGTTGGAAGTTATTGATTCTGTGTTCCGATGAATCCGATAAAAAAGGCAGAAATGCCGAAGTGAGGTACACGGCGGGTACGTACGGAATCCATCTGTTGTACCGCAAGAACTCTCTTGGCGGTCCCGCCGTCAGTTGTAGCCAGTCGAAGCGACCGAAATGCCGCAAAGCAATTCTCTCCGGGCACTCAAATTCGTGAATTTGTGGCGCATGGAATCAATGGCTTCCGGAAACCGGAAAAATGAACTTGTCCGATTATCTGGGTGATCTCAATGGGTCGACGCAACACTAAGCTAGAACCCGCGTGGCATTGAAAACAAAAGCCAAAATCGCTGGCTAGGGTTAGCCCAGCGGGAACGCTGCCCTGGCTAGGTTTCGGCCGGGTAGAGCGAAACAGATGGTTCTCCCGCGGAAGCATTGCGGAATCAACGCACTGGAGGGTGTTGCATCGACCGGTTGAGCTGGCATGACTAATTGGGAGTTTGCCGCCTTTTCTCAGGACCGACTATTGGATTAATCCGCGGTCAAAGTAAATTGAACCGACTAGTACTCGGTTTTTACTTGACTGGCACTTGTGAACGTGTAGGCTACGCGCTATCTGGTGTGTCGCGTTCCCAGCTTTGATCTAACCCGCTCTCCATAAACTTGTCTGAGTTCTCTGGAATCAACACATCGGACTGGACAAGTTTCTGGCACTAGTGACGCGTCGAAGACGCAGTCAGGGCTAATCGGTGGCAAGAGCGCTTTCCAAACTCTTTGAGGAAAATTTCAACCCCTTCGCAAGACTTTGGGGAAGCGAATCTGCTAGCCGTTAGCGTAGCGAACGGGCCAGAAATCCAGGCTTCACCAATCATAGACAGCCAGCGCATCGCAAATTCCAGAATCGGGAGAGTGTGAGATGAAAACGGCCTTTTTTGCAGAAAGGAATTATGCAGCGACCGACAAGGTCACTGGCCATATTTTGTCGATAGCGCTGCTTGCGATGTTCTTGTGCCCGCTTTCGATGTTCGCGCAATGCACGTCGACATGGAGCGAGGGCGCCATGGGAAGCTGGGACACCAGTACGAATTGGACTCCGACGGGGGTACCGAACAGCAGCAGCAATACATGTATCAGCACGTCGGGTTCTGCGGTCACGATCAACGCCGCCGACGCGACGGACAATCTCACTCTCGGATCAACGGACAGCCTGTCAATCGCGGGCGGTGAGTCGTTGTCGATCACCGCAGGCGGAAACATCAACAATGCCGGCAACATAGTCCTCGGCAGCTCTGCCTCCCCATCCGCCGCGTTCCTGAATATTCTCGGGGCTACCACTCTGAGCGCCGGCGGGACGGTGACGCTGAACAATTTTATTATTGAGGGGGGCGGGACCTTGACGAACCAGGAGACCATCCAGGGAGGAGGAGGAACCATCGGAGGCGCCAGCCTTACCTTGGTGAATTCTGGGGTGATCGACGCCAACCAGTCGCTCACGCTATTCATCGACCCTAGCGGGGGCACGACCAACACGAAAACGATTGAAGAGACAGGGGGCGGAACTTTGCAAATCGCAGGTACGACAAAGAATACCGGAGGAACGATTCTAGCGACGGGGACAAACTCCGGGATCTTGTTGCAAGCCACGGATATTATATCTGGGACGCTGACCAGTGCTTCGGGTGGGGTGATCGTTGCGCTGGGCGACCTCGGACCAGTGCGCACTATCTTATCGGGAGTGACCATTTCCTCAGGGACTATCCTCGACGTTCCGGCCGGTGAAGGAGGGCAACAGAATCTTCTCTTCCTGTCGGGAACGATCACTAATAACGGTACCATCAACGTTGAGGGCTCGAACTCGAGCCTAACCACTGGCGACACTACGCTGGCCGGCAAAGGCAAAGTCATTCTCTTGGACAATGCTTCCATCTATGGGTCGAACCAAACACTGACCAATCAGGGCACGATCGAAGGAGAAGGAAGCATTGGCGTTGCCAGCAGCACTGTCGGACTGATCAACTCGGGCTCGATTTCGGCCAACGAGAAGGCTGGAGGGGCTATTTTCATCATGGCGAGCGGCGCGGGCTTCACGAATAACGTTGGCACGAAGAACGGCATCCTGAACGTGAGCGCGAAGAACACCATCACTATTGAAGGCAGTCTCAACAATTTTAACACCACGACTGGTACCCTAACCGGCGGCGAGTACTTGGTCACCGGCACGCTGGCATTCGACGCTGGCACTACGGGGATAGTGACCAATGATGCGGTTATCACCCTAACCGGTGCTTCGCCGGTCATCACCAACTCCGAGACCAGCACGAGCGCATTGAGCGGTTTCACCACCAATGGGACAAAGGGTGACTTCACAGTGGACAGCGGAGCCTTCACGGACGCCAACGCTTTCACCAACAGCGGCATCATCGCGGTAGGAAGCGGGGGCAAGTTCGACTCTACCGGCACACTGTCGAACTTCAACAGCTCCACATCTATCCTGACCGGTGGCAGCTATGCGCTCACTGCTACTGGACAATTCCAATTCAACAATGGAAGCGATAGTTCCGACATTGTCACCAACGACGCCAAGATCACTCTGGCTGGTGTGGATACCACCAAGAGTTCCTTCATCGATCAGACCGGTGCAAACGCCCTTGCCAACTTCGCGGCCAACGGCAGTTCGGGCAGCCTTCTCCTTACCACCAATAGGAATTACAGCACGCCCGGAAACTTCACCAACGCGGGCATCGTGGATGTTGAAAAATCCACCGGCACCGGCCACACGCAACTCATCATCGGCGCCACTGGTACCGGCAATTACACCCAGACTGGCGGAACCACCACCGTCGATGGCCTGCTTACAACGACGGGAGCTATCAACATACAGGGCGGATTCCTTTATGGCGATGCGGGCACGATCACGGGCACGCTGAATCTTACCGGCGGAACCTTTAGTCCTGGCGATGGCGTGGAGAAGCTCGGGGATATCACCGTGGATGGCAGCTACAACCAAAGCGGCACGGGCGATCTCACCATCGATCTGGATGGGACTACTCCCGATACCAAATACGACGTGCTGAATATCGACGGCGCGGCAGCCTTGGGTGGCACGCTCACCGTCGATCTAGTGGGCACCTATAAGCTGGCGGTCGGCAACACTTTCGATATCGTGAACTGGTCATCCGACTCTGGCTCGTTTGCCAATATAGTGCTCCCCGCTCTCGCTGGAGGTGACACCTGGAATGTGAGTATCACCTCCTCCGGCATCGTGCTTACCGTGGAAGCTCCAGCAGCCCCGGCAGCGCCAGCCACGGGAGCGGTCACTTCGGCTAGCACGCATGAGCCGGTCGCGATTCTCACTCGAGCGGTCACTTGTGGATTCGCGGCGCGATTGATCGCGTCGTGTCGAACAGAGTTGGTTTCGACTGTCGCGATCGGCGGCCAGATGCATGCGGCAGTGTCCGAGAGACCGGCGAGTGCGGTTCACAACAACGTGATGGCTGCCACGCGGTCGATCTCAGCCGGACCAGCGGAAGCTTCGCACACACCATCCGTGTCGGCGACGTCCATGGCCAGGTTCTACATCTGCGCGTACCTGCCATCGAGCGTTGGCCACACGATGGGTTGCAACTGAATGCTCGCTGGCGTGCCCCTCGAACGCGTGTCTGTGTTGCTGGGAAACCATAGTGTGCGGGTCACGGAGAAGCATTACGCACCATGGGTCCGCTCGCGCCAAGAGCAGCTTGAGTGCGATGTACGTTTGACCTGGGCCGAAGCCCTCGCGGAGACGAAAGGTACGCCACAGGGACATGAACCAAGGCAGGTGTTGAACTAATAGAAAACACCGCGGATAGAGTGGTGGAGGCGGGGGGAGTCGAACCCCCGTCCGAAAAGCCTTGCAACGCGAAGACTACATGCTTAGCCCGTTCCGATTTTTTCGTCGCAAACGCTCAGAGCGGGCAAGACGCGCTTGCAACTAGTCCGATGATCTCGCCGCCGCGTTACGGACCGAAACGCGACAGCCAGCCTACTGTGTGACGCCTCATCTCAAACGCGTAGGTGACGCCTGAGGAAGCGCGTAGCCTAATTTAAGTTAGGCTGCGAGTGCCAACTGTGAGTTGCCAGTTGTGTTGTTTCACTCTGTTACGGGCGAGTGAGCCCCGGCATGCCTTCGGGCCGCGACAGCTTCCGTCGAAACCGTGTCGCCCCCTTGGGACTTACAGTTTACCACCCACTGGTGACGCAGCCAAATCCGAGCCG
>DATNLR010000043.1:0-2007 GCA_035602755.1 Binatus sp. (SeqCode)
CCGCAACCCGCGAGAAATCCGACGCCGAGAAAAGCTATCAGTGCGCAAGCAAGCAATCGCACCGGCGCCAGTCGAAAACTAGGAGACCCGACATCAGCGAGATTCCTCTGCCGGATTCCGGCGTTTTCGATCACTTGGGCATACGCCTTCGAAGTTGTCATATCACCTTGGATTTCTTTTTCAGATCCGCCCAGAGTGGTGGGACAGAACCCGTTGCCGAATCGCCAGCTAAGAATGCGAAACAAGTTGAATAACAAAACGGCTGCGATGTGTCAACGCACATCTCCCGGCGCCCATCTACCGGCGCCGCTCGTTTCATCGTTCCGGTCTCTCGCTGCACCTGGCTCAGCAAGTAGGAATATGAACGATAAGCTGCATCTGTAAGCAATGTGGATGCGCCGGACGACAAGGCCGTTGCCTGTTATGTGCTTCATTTTAAGGCAGACAATGAATCATTAGCCAGTCCCATCTTCGGCGGCAAATTTGGCCCAGTGCAACGCAATACCAGCGAGGCCATTCGCAAGGGCAGTTCCATGACAACTCCCGGCGACACCCGCTGCATCTCAATCGAGTGCACTGATCGCTCGCTTCTGTGACCCTAGTCTCGTGGATTTTCAATTTCCTCCCAACTTTAGTATAAAGATTGGTTTGGAAGCGCTCGGGAAACGCGTAGTACGCCCTTGTTTGGAGGAGTACCTTGATTGAAGTTCAGGACCTGACGAAATCGTACGGTTCAGTCACAGCCGTGGACCATGTTTCGTTCACAGTGAACAAGGGTGAGATTCTCGGTTTTCTGGGGCCCAACGGCGCCGGGAAAACGACCACGATGCGTATCTTGACCGGCTATATGCCGGCCACGTCCGGGACCGCGCGGGTTGCGGGGTTCGATGTGTTCCGTGAATCCATGGAAGTCCGTCGCCGGATCGGGTACCTGCCTGAAAATCCGCCGCTATATCCTGATATGACGGTCGAGACCTACCTCGATTTTGTCGCCCGCATCAAAAACGTTCCGGCGGAGCGGCGTCCCGCCCGCATCGATGACGCTCTGGGAAAAACCAACCTGGAAGACCGGCGTTCCGAACTTATCAAACGGCTGTCGCGCGGTTACAAGCAGCGCGTGGGCATCGCACAGGCGCTCGTGCACGATCCTGACGTTATCATTCTCGACGAGCCGACCGTCGGCCTGGACCCCAAGCAGATTATTGAAGTTCGCAATCTAATTAAAGGTCTGGCTGGGAACCACACCATCATTCTTTCCACGCACATCCTGCCGGAAGTCAGCATGACCTGCGACCGCGTGGTCATCATCAATAAGGGCAAAATTGCCGCGGTGGATACGCCGCAGAATTTGACTTCGCAGCTCAAAGGCGGCCAAAAAATTCACATTGAAACGGAGGCCCCGGAAAAGCCGCTCCGCGACGTGCTTTCACAAATTCCGGGAGCGAGTCGCGTGGTGATCGAGCCGGCCCGCGCCGGAAGCCGTCAGACGGTTACCGTGGAGGCGGCGCAGGGGAATGACATTCGCAGCCAGGTCGCGGCGAAAATTGTGGAACATGGCTGGCCGCTTTACGAACTGCACGGAGTGAGCCTGAGTCTCGAAGACATCTTCCTCGAACTCACCACCGACGACGCCGCCCACGCGCGGTCGTCCAGTTAAGGCCATCCGATAAAGGAGTGAATAGAACAATGGGAAGTTTGTATGCAATTTATCGCAAGGAGATGGGGCATTACTTCGTTTCGCCCATCGCGTATATCTTCATCGGACTTTTCCTGATTTTGACCGCGTTCTTTTTCAACGTGATCCTGTCGGAAGTGATCAAGCAGTCTTTTCAAATGGAAATGCAGGGAATGCGTTTTGGCGCGCCATCCGATTTCGACGTTCCGGCCGCTGTGATGCGCAACTTTTTTGGCATACTCTCGACGCTCGTTTTATTTTTTACCCCGATTCTGACCATGAGTGTCTATGCCGAGGAACGCAAGCGTGGCACGATGGAACTGCTGATGACC
>DATNLR010000047.1:0-63518 GCA_035602755.1 Binatus sp. (SeqCode)
AACACCACGAACGGGTCGTAATAGGGCACATAGATGTACGCTGGATTGACCGGCAAGATCTCCACGTAGCCGTCGGTTTCGACGACGTTACAATATGGATTCGTCTGCAAGTAGCCGTACTTGCGCGCCTGCTTGCGCAGACGCTGCACGGCGTCCATGACATCTCCGCGCTGCACGAGCACAGCGTTGCCAAGCTGCTCGATCCACGCCGGGTCTCTCGCCATCATGTCAAGCACCGACGGAAACGGGAGCAGCGCGAGTACGCTCGGGTCCCACTGCAAATTATCTTCACGAATCGCGTCGGCAAGCGCTTCGCCTTTGAGGTTGCTGTGCTCGTCGGCCCACGCGGAGGCCTCGGGAATTTCGTTCCCGTAGGTGCACGCCGTCAGGATTTGCGCGAGCAGCGGATCGGGATACAGCGCGATGCGGCTCACGAGATTTTCCAATTGTTTTTCGGTGAGCGGCCCAGGTGGCGCGGGCTCGGGAGCGGCCGGCGGCGCGGGTGGTGGTGGAGGCGGGGGCGGCGCGTTCTGCGCCGTCGCTCGAAACGCGAAAAGCGCGATGAGCGAGAGGAGGAGTAAGAGCTTCGCGAATGGAATTGTGCAAATCGAATCGCGGTGAAATTTGGGATGCGTGACGAGGTGCGCGCGATTCTCGATGGCGTCATTTGCGGGTGCACGATATTTGGCCGATGCCATACTGTTCCTCCTCTAAGACCAGGTGGTGGATTGCCAAATCCAGTGCATGGCATCTATCGCTCCAAATGGGACGCAATTTGCGGGAGGGCGCCAAGTGTTCATACACAAAACGGTTAATCAGATTTGCAGGCAATGGCACGGCCACGAACGCGCTGGAAGAAACCATCCGGCGTCACCCCGCTGACAGTGATCCGTCAATTACGGGCCGGGAGATGCCAAGCCGGAGCAACGTCGTGCGTCTCCCGTCAGATTTCATCCACGGCCAAAGAGGGTCTTCGAGTTTTGTGATTCCAGGAAGACGAACATCATCCAGTCGTTAATGCGAAAATAGCGGAGGCCGTGAATGATGGATTTAATGCGTGTGTGAGATCCCAACAAATCCGTTCACGCATGCGGCGTCAAAACAGTGTCGAAAGACTGACGTAAATTCCCTGCGATCACTTGCCAAGAACCTCGCCCGCACCTCGCATCCTGCGCCAAGTCATTGCATACAGCGAAGATGCCAAAAGTCCCAAGGCTGTCATCGCGTTGGAATTAGGAGATGCTTTGTTAGACCAGCGTGGCAAGACTCCAACACTAAAATCGGAGGAACATTCTATGGCGACGAAGCAGCACGAGAATAATTTCGGATTTGCAGGCACCAAATGAATGGGCGGAAATTATGAACATCGCGAGCAGACTTCCAATAAACTTCTGACCTTCTACCTCAACGGCTTGGAGAAATGGCAAGGCGAGGAATACTGGCACCAGGCGAGGGAGATCCGCGCCCGCGCGATTGCCGAGGACCGGCTCCTGACCCCATGGGAGGACCAGCAAGGGCTCTCCAATAATCGACGCACGGAAGAGGCCATAGACGAGGCACTGTGACGGTTGCTGAGAGCACCAGCCACGATCCCCTTGGCGATAGTCATTATCTACCTCCCTATTGCTCGAGGTAGGGCCTGTAGGACAGCGTTTGTGCGCACATCCGGCTTAGGTCAGCGACAACCAATCGTGTGTGCGCCGAACGGCACGGCAAGCTCCATTCGGAATGGGTTCCCAAATCTACAACAGTGGCGTTAATTGTGATCTTTACTTACAGGATTCCACCAGGAGGTAAACGAAACATAATCTTCGGGCACGGGATTGTCAGCACTGGTCGGAGGCAAGCGATGAATCACGCGATCTGCCAACGCTATGAAATGAGGTGTTTGCGGTGTGCAGCGTTTTCGCACAAGGGATGAGTGCTACTGTTCGTAAGCATTTGGCGTAAGGTCAAGAAAAACTTTCTTCATTTGGAACGGTCATCGCGATGAACCGAGAAGAAAAGCGAATGGCAAGATTCCAAATGCTCAATTTCTGCTTCGCCAGTCCTTAAGCCAGGTCGCTCCGCGTGCCGCTCTCCGCGGTGTGTGTGTCCCGCCATTATTGAAAAAGGGGCCTGCCCGGCCCCTTCGGACCGCCTGCCAGCCTTTCCGGATCCGTGACCAATAATCTCTTCGGCGCCCCTGTCGTCTTTTGCCTTCCGTTTCCGATTACCTAGATAGAAGCCGCGAAATTTGATGTCGATTCGCGGAAGGTTCCGCTGCGGGCCGTGCGGGCGGTTCGCGAAGGGCTTTTGTTGGGGAGGCACGTCATGAAACTGAACGCGTTCGCCAAGATTCCCTTCGTAGTGGGCGAGGCTAAGCCTTCTGAGGCGTCCAAACGCCGGCTGTACACACGCGCGGGACGCGCGTGGCTGAACGTGGCCACGCTGGCCTGTGCGGCGGTGCTCGCGGGCGCCGTGCCCGCACAGGCTCAAAGGGCGACCACCACGGTCGGCACCGGGGGCAACCCCTACGCCGTCGCCGTCAACCCCGTCACCAACCAAATCTACGTGGCCAACCAGAGCGGCAGCACCGTCACGGTGATCAACGGCGCAACCAACGCGACCGCCACGGTCGGCGTCGGGACCGAGCCGGTCGCGGTGGCCGTCAACCCGGCGACCAACCAAATCTACGTGGCCAACGCGGGCAGCAACACCGTCACGGTGATCAATGGCGCGACCAACGCGACTACCACGGTCAACACCGGGACCTCCCCCTGGGCCGTGGCCGTCAACGCCGTCACCAACCAAATCTACGTGGCCAACCAGGGCAGCAACAACGTCACGGTGATCAACGGCGCGACCAACGCGACCACCACGGTCGGCGTCGGGTCCAACCCTATAGCCGTGGCTGTCGACCCCGCGACCAACCAAATCTACGTGGCCAACCAGGGCAGCAGCAACGTCACTGTGATCAACGGCACGACCTACGCGATCACCACGGTCAGCGCCGGGTCCGCGCCCAATGCCGTGGCCGTGAACCCCGTGACCAACCAAATCTACGTGGCGAATTGCGGGTCGTTCTGCGGAGGCAGCGGAAGCGGCAACGTCACGGTGATTGATGGCGCGGCCAACTATACGACCACGGTCAGCGCCGGGTCCAACCCACTAGCCGTCGCCGTCGACCCCGTCACCAACCAAATCTACGTGGCCAACTACTTCAGCAGCACCGTCACGGCGATTGACGGTGCGACCAACTACACCACCACGGTCAGCGTCGGGTCCAACCCTCTATCCGTGACCGTAAACCCTGTGACCAATCAAATCTACGTGGCCAGCCTCGGCAATGACAACATCACGGTGATTGACGGCGCGACCAACTACACCACCACGGTTAACGTCGGAACCACCCCCCGAGCCGTAGGCGTAAACCCCGCGACCAACAAAATCTACGTGGCCAACACCGGCAGCAACAACGTCACGGTAATTGACGGCGCAGCCAACGCGCCCACCACGTTGAGCGGCGGGTCCGGCCCCGGCGCCGTAGCCGTCAACCCAGTGACCAACCAAATCTACGTGGCCAACTACAACAGCAACAACGTCACGGTGATTGACGGCGCGACCAACACGACCACCACGGTCAGCGTGGGGACCAGCCCAGAAGCCATCGCCGTCAACCCGGTGACCAACCAAATCTACGTGGCCAACTACAACAGCAACGACGTCACGGTGATTGACGGCGCGACCAACGCGACCACCACGGTCACCGCCGGGTCCGCTCCCCAAGCGGTGGCCGTGAACCCGGTGACCAATCAAATCTACGTGGCGAATTGCGGGTCGGCCTGCGTGGGCACCGGAGGACTCGGTACCGTCACGGTGATTGACGGTGCGACCAACGCGACCACCACGGTCAGCGCCGAGGGCGGCGCCTATGCCGTGGCCGTCAACTCTGTCACCAACCAAATCTACGTGGCCAACTGGGCCAGCGGCACCGTCACGGTGATTGACGGCGCGACCAACTCGACCACCACGGTCGGCGTTGGCTACACCCCCGTGGCCTTGGCCGTCAACCCCGTCACCAACCAAATCTACGTGGCGAATTGCGGGTCGGCCTGCGACGGCACCGGGAGCGGCAATGTCACGGTGATCGACGGCGCGACCAACGCGACCACCACGGTCAGCGTGGGGACCAGCCCAGAAGCCATCGCCGTCAACCCGGTGACCAACAAAATCTACGTGGCCAACGAGAGCAGCAACAACGTCACGGTGATTGCCGGCGCGACTAACGCGACCACCACGGTCAGCGTCGGGACCAGCCCCGACGCCTTGGCCGTCAACCCCGTCAGCAACAAAATCTACGTGGCCAACTACACCTACGGCGACTTCACCTTCACGGTGATTGACGGCGCGACCAACTCGACCTCGAGCGTCCCCACCGGGTCTTACCCTATAACCGTGGCCGTGAATCCGGTGACCAACCAAATCTACGTGGCCGACAGCGGCGACAACACCGTCACGATTATTGACGAGCAGCAAGTGCAGCCCATTCCATTGGAAGCGAATATCACGGCGCTCGCGGGCAATGTGACTAGCAGCTTGACTCCAGCATTCAACTTCACGGCTGAGAGCAACTTCGCGCCTTTCGCGCCCAACCCGGATAATCTTTTGTTCCAGGTGGACACCTGGCAAGGGCTGTGGATAGCAGCGACGGCCCAAGGGAATGGAGCCTACAGCGGCACCACAAAGGCGCTTCAGCCCGGCGTTCACATCCTCTACGCGTACTCGACCGACGGCCAGGACGCCACCTCGACGATGGGCTCAAGCGGCGCGGGCGCAGGAACCAGCCCCCTGATCAGCAACATCGCTGCTTACCTGTTCCTGGTGTCGCCGCCGAGCGCCTCGCTTTCCACGGGCACGCTGGCCTTCGGCAATCAGTTGATCGATACGACCAGCGTTTCGCTGGACGTAAGGCTCACAAATAACGGTGGCGGACCGCTCACAATCACCGGCATCGCCGCGAGCGGCGACTACACCGCCTTGAACAATTGCCCGTCCACGCTCGACGCAGGCACAAACTGCACCATCGGCGTGAGCTTTACGCCCACCGTCTATGGATCCGATAACGGTACGCTCACCGTGACCGACGACAACCTAGGTGTGAATGGGACCATGCAGATTGTGAACCTGACAGGTACCGGAGCGGCAGTCACCACACTCAGCCTGACACCGACCAGCGTCGCGTTCGGCAATCAAACGGTGGCGACCATCAGCGCGGCGAAGAAAGTGACGGTGAAAAATACCGGAACCGGCCAGCTCACGTTTTCCAACATCGCTGTTACCGGGGCCGACGCGGGCGACTTCGCGCAAACCAATAACTGCACCGGCTCGATTGCCCCAGGCAAGTCGTGCACCGTGGATGTAACCTTCACCCCAACGGCCACCGGCACGCGCAGCGCAAGCCTTACGCTTAGCGACGATGCTCAAGGCAGCCCGCAGGACGTGCCGCTCTCGGGCAAGGGAGTGGCGCAGGCAACGGCCAGCCCGACTTCGTTGACGTTTGCCTCGCAGACCGTAGGCACCACCAGCGCCGCCAAGCCCGTGACGCTCACCAACAATCTCTCAACCGCGCTGGCCATCAGCATCACGTTTACCGGCGCCGACCCGGGCGATTTTAGCCAGACCGATACCTGCAACGGCAGTGTGCCGGCCAAGTCGCATTGCACCATCAGCGTGACGTTCACGCCGAAAGCCACCGGCACGCGCACCGCAACTCTGAACGTCAGCGATAGCGCCAACAACAGCCCACAGACCGTCTCGCTGACCGGGACTGGCAAGTGAGGCTAGGAGTAATCAAATGCGATAAGTAATAGGTGAGCACTGTTAACATGTGAATCAGGAGGCATTAATGCTAGGTCCAGTTCGTCGTGTCGCTGCCGTTTCGCAAGGGTGACCTTTGGGCCTCCACGAATTCCTGCATATTTGAGTGACGGCTCGCAGGGAGTCACTTCGCATCGGTACAAAATGCTAAAGGATTCGGCCGTTCCAAAAACCTCTTCGAAGCAGACGTCGTAAACTGTTGAATCAGCACACTTGGAAACCGCCCGATGGCGCGTTCCAAAATCAGATTTGTCACATCGTTGCCGCCGCCGTGCTACGCCCGCCGAAACTGGTGCAAAACTTTGAGCAATGCCGTTCAAATGCCTGCGCGATCTCGCGCATAGGGGGCCCCACGACACTGCTTTGTTTTCTGTGACATCGAGGCTTTCAAAACTCTTTGAAGAAAATTTCAGCAGCTTCGCAAGACTTGCCGGACGGCATCTGGTAGGGGTCTCGCAGGGCGCGGAGGTGGACGGAACAGAGGGCCATCCGTTTTTGTTCGAGCCTCCTGGGCTTGGCGCCCATGCGGCGAAAGCTGTTCGGACGCTAGTTCGAGACCTACACCCACTCCACATGAAGAAGGGGGCGAATATGCCACGTCTCAAGGTGCTGTTCTTGCTGACTGCAATATTTCTTTTCGCGACCACTTCCGTGCTTGCCGCCGACTTCGCGGTCGGAACCTGTAAACCGAAACTCCAAAGCTTTTCGACGATTTCCGACGCGGTGAGTACGGTGCCCGCCGGCTCAACCGTGGAGGTTTGCCCGGGCACATACGCCGAGCAGGTGACCATTTCACAACCGCTGACTTTAGAGGGCGTTGCGATTGGTAATTCGGAGCAGGTGGTAATTACACCTCCGCCGGGTGGTCTTACACTCAACGCATCCAGTAACGGGGAGCCTCTTGCCGTTCAGCTGTGGGTCGACAATGCTCCCGGTCCGGTCAACATCAGCAACCTCATAGTGGACGGAACTGGCAACGCACTTGTTTGCAACGATGGCTTTGCCATCATCGGAATTTATTACCAAAACTCTCCCGGCACCGTGAATCGAGTTACCACCCGCAATCAAAAGACTACTAGCGGCCCAATCGCTTGCGGTCTCGGCATTTGGATCGACGGAGGCGACTCAAATCCCACGGTGACCATTGAGAACAGCAGCATCCACGACGTCGACACTGGTGGGATTAACACCCAATTTAACTTCATTGCCAACATAAAAGGGAATTACGTGAACGTGTATCCTGGTGCAACTGGCATCGCTATTGGTGGAGGGACGAACACTGTCACGGACAATATCGTCGAGACAACAGCTCCACCTGGAACGGTCACCTGTTTGTTGGCCTCGGGCTCCTCTTCGGTTCCCACCTCCGGGACGGTCTCCGGAAACACCTTGATCAACTGCGGTGTTGCAATCGATGCTGCCGCGGACGGGGTCGCCTTTACATCCAATAAAGTGTTCAACAGCGAAGCCGGCATATACGTGTTCACCTTGGTTGCGGCCATGCGGAGCAACAGCATTACAAATTCCAGCATTGGAATTGAGTTCGATTGCTGGCCTGACCCCAACGTAACCGACAACACCATCACCGATGCCGGTACGGGAATTGACCAAGTTCCCATGGGATTGGCTGCGCCCAATACCTATATCGACGTGACGACAATTAAGACCAATGGTTGCCCATGAGCAACGACCCCGCTCATGCGATACCGGCGATGTTGGATCTCTGGCCCCGGTACGCTCTGCTCGTACGACCAGAACTTGCAGGTACGAATACATTGCCGTTTCTAATACGAAGTGTGCGATTCCTCGTGGTGGCACGGCAACCGCAGGATGCTTAACCGGTTCAAAAGTGAATCTTCGGCTCCGGTTCCGCTTTGCCACACGCCGAACTCGTCAAATTTTAAGATTCTTAGAATTTAGGCAGGTTCACTGTTTCTCTGCGAGAAGCTATTTCCAGAAACGGAGGCGTTTGCAAAAATATTCCGCGATCCCCGAGATCCGGCCCCTGCCGAAAACTACTCCGAGTCTCCGAATCGTGACTCCTCCACGAGCGTACATCGAAACGATAAATAGTGCCGGGCGGGCTCCTGAAGCTGCACGAAATCTCCGCGAAAGGATATTCTCCTAATGAACTGCATTAGAAGCCGGAAAAAATCCTCAGTCAGAATTCACTCCCGGGGTTCGGATGGTATGCCATTTGCTGCAGAGCAAATTCTGAAGAACGGCATAGTTAGTACGAAGACACTGACGATGCACAAGTCGACGGCCATGTTATGCCGATAAGCCCTCGAGTCAACGGACACATCAAAGCCGTGTACGTCGATGAGGGGCAGTTGGTTCATGCTGGCGAAGCGATGATGACCATTGATGCTCAGGATTACAAGATCGCGGAAGAACTTGCGCAAGTGAATCTGTCCGAGACGCTGTTCATAGCTGCGAGTTCCCGCCACAACGACGTGCATTTAGCCAACGCCGAGGTGGCGCGACGAGAACTCCAACTTGCCCAAGCAGAGCTGAACCTCAGCTACACAATAATCTGTTCTCCGGTGACAGGCATCGTCGGCAAGCGAAGGGTTGAGGTGGGCCAAAACGTGAATATCGGACAGGAGCTTGTGGACGTTCTGCCGCTCGATGACGTTTGGGTGACCGCCAATTTCAAGGAGACTCAACTGGCGCGCTTGCGCCCCGGCCAGCTCGTCGAGGTCAGGGTGGACGCATATAGCCGCGAGTGGAAGGGCCGCATCGCTAATCTGGGCGGCGGAACCGGGTCGGTATTCAGCTTATTGCCCGAAAATGCCACCGGTCATTACGTGAAAGTCGTGCAGCGCGTGCCGGTACGAATCGATTTCGATCACCCTCCGGGTCAAGAGTTCAACGTCGAAGGATTGTTAAAGCCAGGGCTGTCGGTCGAACCCAAGGTGAGGGTGCGATGAGTACAGATGCGCCGCTTGTATCCGTCTCCATGTTTCTGGCGAAACAGCGGAAGCTCACACTGCAGCAGGTAGGAAAACTAAGCGCACGCTTCAAACTTCCTGCTGACGTTTTTATCCAAAGCCGATAGCTAACATCGTCTCGCTGTCTGAGAATCCAGAAGGAAAGAGTGCTAGGTGAATCATGGTGCGTCGTTGTCCAGCGGCGTCATCGAGATGAGCAGCCCATTCTTTTCTCGTTCGTTGCCGGGCGTCCCTGCAATTCGAAAGGCGGCTTACCGTGCATCATTCTGCTTCGGGAGAAACGCAAAGGTCCACGTCGCACCGCTCGAATGTTTGCTTTCGGTTTGCTCGATGGGCGTTGAGGTTGGAACGAGCATAGCCTCAAGGACCGCGTAGGTTGCAGGACGCCAAACCTCGCCGCTGGTGCGTACCACGATCTTCCAGGCTTCTCGCTGTGGTTTTCTCGACGATAAGTGTCTGGGCAGATGCCGAACCATCACGGAAAAGTTAGGCTTTAGGGTGCTTAAAGTTTCTCTTGAGCCGGATTTTTACCCACCCGCCAAGCGCGGCGTAATCGCGCTGGCTTAACACGCGAGCTTCTTCACGAGTCTCACCAATTTTCAGCAGTAATTCCTGCCTCTGCTTACCGTCGAGACTATTGTAGTGCTGCTGTGCCGGCATATCTTCTCCCTTACTGCATAACGCGCTTTAACTGGACTTGTAGTTTTTCCGTGTACGTTTCATTTGGTTTACCAAGACTCATCTCGTATGCGCTGGACAGCCGCAATGCGAGGATGGGCGAGTAGCCGTTTTACGTCCGCGCGCGTTGCGGCCCTTACCTGCGTGAGCGATTTTGTGTGAGATCGTTTCGTTTTCAGCATGGCTCATAATCTCATCAATGACCGACTAGAGTGTGGTCCTTCTGGAATGCATGTTCCAAGTTTCACGCGTAATCATGTTTGCTAACCGGCTGTCGCCTGATTTGAAGGATCAACTGAAAGTGTGTGATGTTGGGAATGGAAGGGGAAGCATGGGTCTCTCGCCAAGTCGAGAGGCCCATGTTCGACGACTATAGCGCTGTAACGTTCGCCGCCTGTAAACCCTTGGGGCCTTTTGTAACCTCGAATTCAACCGCCTGTCCTTCGTTAAGAGACTTGTATCCGTCTCCTTGGATAGCCGAGAAATGACAGAAAACATCCTCGCCGGACTGGCGCTGGATGAATCCAAATCCTTTGCTGGCATTGAACCACTTTACTGTTCCTTGTTCTCTCATCGATTTACGTCCTTCGTCTTTTTTTAAGCTATTTGTACCTCTCGACCGCCTCCAGGAGATTAAAGCTGCAAGTTTGAACCTGCCCTTTGATCGATTCTTAAAGGTTCACAAGAGCGACAAACGCGTGACAATTGTAACATGCCCACCCCGACGTAATTTATCCGATTAACCTGGGTTCGGCATGCCCAGAATCTCGCGTACTTTTCTTTTTCCGAATCATCTCAGCCGGGGTACCATCCCTTGGCTCAAGCCACTTCGCAAATTCTCCAATCTTAAGCTCGAATTATTTCTGGCTCAGAAGATAGAGGTCGGCGTGACCGCCGGGACGCGCATAGACGATTGCGACCACAGTTGCCTACGGACATCAAGTCGGAATTGCTGGAAGCTGCCCGACACGAATTGATGAAGCGCCACTGGGACAATTTCTGCACCTAGCCGCTATCAATTGCCGAAGGTGGCAAAGGAGTGATTGTGCCGGGCTGCGTAGAATGCCGAAGGCTGCTCTACAAGAGCAACCGATACGTAAGCCATCTAGCTTTGGACGAGCTGCCAGAAATCATCGGTCGTTTCTACGGACGCCGGATGGTTGGAAGCAATAATTTCAGACTGCGATAGGCAATTTGTATCAGGCTAATAGGGCAGTTGCACTGCCTTGCTGTCAAACACGCGATCGATCCTGACAAACCACACACACTCGTTCTTCGCGCTGCATCCGTTTGGATGCTTCTCGTTGCTCGGAACTTGGGCGTAACCACCGGGTCCGAGAATTGCCGGCGGCATGCTGAACATCTCGACTTTCAGTTCGCCTTTAATCACGATCAACTCTTCGACTGCCGTATGAAAATGCCACGCATAGATGCAGCCTTTCTCCATCTTGCACGCAAAATGACTGGCCAGATATTGTCGCGACCTTTCATTGTCGGCTTCATGATGAACTCCGCTTCGGCCCTGCCCGCGCGCGGGACCGTCGGCGAGAAAATAACAGAATTTCGCCACTTCGGATTAAAATGCGTTTTGTCTGGCAAGCTTGTAGGTAAGTTCGCTTCAATACCCGAGTTCGACGCTCACGGTGCTTGCCCGGAGAGTTAAAGTTACCCAGAAACGTCCGAGGCGACACAGGAGGAGAAGTGAACATGAAAATAAAGGAGCTCGGTCTCTTTGTTGTTTTAACCCTCTTGGCGCTGGGGTTCAACAGTTTCGCAAATCAATCGTACGCCACGTCCCGCACAGCCGTCCAACCGTCCAAATTCCAGTCCCAGATGCTTCCGCTTCTTCAGAAGCTCTCTCAGGAATTTTCCATCGACCACACCGTACACTGGAAGCATTCCGTCCCTCATATTGGCGACGTAACCACCTCTATATCGCTCGCGCCGACAAACTTTGACGGCTGCTCGGTAGTGTGGAGCCAAACGCAGGAGGGCACCGTCTATGGTCAGCTCCTCTACATCGAGACGCATCGCTTTGACGTCCCACTCTCGTCCATTGACGCCAAGGGAATCTCGGTCTCGCCAGTCACCGCGGGACAGAGCCAGCGTCCTGGGATCGAGCCTGACGACTACTATACCGTCCTTCTCAAATCAGCGACTGGAAAGAACACCGTGAACATGGTGGACCAAGACATCATCTGGGACAAAGAGCGCGGTCCCATTGCTTCCGTGGAACAGTTAAAAGTATCCAGCGCATGGCTCCGCGTCCGCCAGGAAGAACGTGGCGAGCTGCTGAAGACTCAATTTCAGCAGGCCATAGCGGCTTGCGTCGCAGCTGGCCAATAACCTTGAAATCAATGAATTCATAACGGGACAAGTCAAGTCCGGTAAACGTTAATCATTGACCAAGACACACCGTGTCCTTTTGCGGATGGATCGCGTAACATCAGACGGATTCGATCCTGCCAAGAGGCTGGGGAAGATGAAAACGAACATCTTCACACTCGTTCTTGTTCTCCTACTGTTCATCTTCGTGGGAATCCACTTCGCCAGCCTGCCGTGGACTCCCGGGCGAATTGCGGGCGTGGTGATTGGGCTGCCATCGGTGGTGCTTCTGGTATTGGCCCGAATCGAACTAGGTGGCTCATTCTCCGTCCGCCCGAAGGCTCAGACCCTCGTCACTCACGGCCTCTATTCTCGAATTCGCAACCCCATCTACCTATTCGGAGGCCTGGCGATCGCGGGGGCCCTTCTCTATATCAATCAACCGCTCTGTCTGTGGATCTTCGTCGTTCTCATTCCGTTGCAGATCTATCGAGCAGGCCAGGAAAGCAAAGTCCTCGAGGCAAGATTCGGTGACGAGTACCGGCAATATAAATCGCGCAGCTGGTTCTGACAAACTCCACGCCTTTCGGGAGACCATGCATACTCGGCAGAGAGTGGGCACAATCTATCCCTTCCGACTTCTATTTGAGAGTGCCAAAGTTGCAAAAAATTGAAATAAAAAGTACCTCGCACTGAACCGCTAAGAAAGTCTCCTGGCGCTCCATTACTCGCCGCATAAAAGGGCGCCATCGTCTAAGATCATGCGCTTTAACCGTTAATGCTGAAATCTAAAAGTACGCTATTTTGCACCCAACTTCTGTCGCAGCTGGTGCTGGAAAATAACTTTCCTCGCGTGTGGAAGTCACGCTTAACACCTCCGCGTTTCGACGTAGGTCATTTCGAATGCTATTCTTGAAAATCATGGATCAAAATAGATTGGCTGCCGCAGCAGCGAGAATTGAGTGCTTGGCTTGCACGCCCGGCCTGAGTTGGAACAGAAGTCATGGGAGTGGTCTCGGACGATGCCGGAAAAACCTGCTCCTGCGAGTGGCTCGACAAAACGCTCCGGCTTCTAGAACGACGTGACAAGGCGGAAGCTGTACTGGCGTGCCGGACCGATTGCGTTGCCGGAGAACAATCCTCCGAAGTCGATCAGTTCGAGCGTGTTGCTCAAGTTCTGAGCATCGGCCTGGAATCGTACCGAGCGTTTTTCCCGCTGGTAGAGATCGACGCCCACCGAAGCATTCTGGGTGAAGTACGGACTGATGCGGTCGCGATTAAAATTGAGGTGATTAACCACCACTTGACCGTATTCCGCGGCATATTGTTGAGGAGTCAAATCCGGTTGAAACGGCAGTCCAGTGTTGTAATCACATCCCCAAGCGACCCACAAGCGCGGAACGACCTGATAGCGGAAACGGGCGCGCACGGTATTCCGCTGGTCCTGTGAGTCGGGAAAATGCCCGGTGGTCGGATTGATCGCATCATCTCCCAAGAACAATCCGCCGGTCACCGGGAACCAGGCATTCCCGACGATGTAGGAGTAGCTCACGAAGCCTGAGAACCCCTTCCATTGCACGAGTTGCAGCTTGGCTTCCGCACCGTAGAGAATGGCGTGGTCAAATGCGATGGGAAAACTAATCCCGGTACTCAGAATTTGGGAGTCGTCGGCGTAATTGTTCACTTGACGACGGAACATATTCGCATCCAGCCGCAGTCTGCCGAAGAATGCTTTCGTGGCTCCCAATTCATAATAGTTGCCGCGAGAAGGTTGGACCGGCAGCTGCAGTGCGGGCACGCTGGTGTCTATGGCCTCCGCAGCCGGAGAACTGGCTAAAAGTATGTTTTCGAAGGATGGCGTCTGGAAGATCCGGTCATAGGAGAAGTGAATATTTAAGCCAATGGTGGGGAAATAGCGCGAGACGGCAAGGCGCGGGCTGACCGCATTCTGATTCAGCAACAGTTGGTAGTGGTCCCAGCGAAGGCCGGCATTGACCGTCCAATTGCCGAGGCGGATCAAATCCTGAACATAGGCCGATTGTTCAAGATCCGGACGCTGGCCTTGAAAGGCAAAGGTTATCGCGCCGGAATCCAAGATCCCCAGATTGATAGGACATTGCGGATTGCTAGGGTCTGCACAGTCGGGTATCACGTATTTGGTGTTCTCGTGCAGGAAGATGGCGTCGGATTCGATTCCCGCTTTCCATTCCTGCCTCCCATGATGGATGGAGACACTGCCGTTGAAGTAGATCTCCTTGAAGTCGTTGTGTTGGGTGGCAATCAGGGGCCAGGAGGCCTCGTTGGAATAAAAGTCGTTGGAGTTATCGCGGGCCATTCCGCGCAACACGCCTATCGCGTCGGGGGAAAAAATGTGTTGGTAAGAGACGCTCCCCATGGTTTCAAAGTTGTCACCAGTCTGTAGTTGCCCACCGGGAATAAACACGCAACCGCTTGGTTCCGGGGGAGCGGGCGGGCAGCCGGTGGTGTTATCCGCGTTCGGTAGATATGCTCCGTTCTGCTGTACCAATTCGTTGGGGATTTGATAGCGCGCCAGTTCATGGCGGACAATGAAAGTCAGACGGTCTTTCGGCGTGAGCTCCCGCTCATAGCTCGCTGAAAAATTAGCGGTGGTACCGTTGTTGGTGTAATTCTCAGGGACCACCGGGTTGAGATAGTGGCCGGTCATGTTCCCGGAGGCGCTCAGGCCAAACGTGTTCTTATTCCATGTGTATTGGTCCTGGGTATTGATCCCGGCCGTGTCGTAGGTGCCGCCGAAAAGGGTGAGTTGCCCATGGAATCCCGGATCTTCGTTCTTGAGAGTAGTGACCTCAACTACGCCGCCCATCTTCCGGCCAAATTCCGCTGGAATGCCGGCGGTGTAAATCGTGAGGGCTTCGACGTCATCGGCTTCGGCAGGCTCCGGGCCAAAGCTAGGCGAACGATTGTCGGTGAGCGGTATGCCATCCACCACAAATTGCGTCTGATATTCCGATCCGCGTGGATGCAAAACCGCATTGCCTTCGTAAAGCCAGCCCGGTTCGGAGTTCACCAGATCCTGCATGGAGCGGCCGGGCAGCGCGGTCAAACGGTTCTGAATCGTCTCGGATCCCATTTCATTGACCGAACCTGCAGAATAGGGATCGACCAATGTGTCTGAGGCGGTAACCTGGACCGATTGGGAAACGGAAGCCACTTTCAGCCGAATCGTGCGGTCCACGGGGAGAGCGGAGCGGATTTCCACCGTCTCGGAAGTCTGAGCAAAGCCCGCGGCCTGGATCTGGACCTGATAGATGCCATAAGGCAGTCGCCTCGCATCCAGATGGCCCTGATCGTCGGTGGTTAACGTATCGTGATACTGGTTGGCCTCGCTGATGAGCTCAACCGTGCTCTTCACGCCCAATCCAGAGGGGTCGGTGACGGTCAAACGCAATTCTCCGGTAAGGCTGCTTTGCGCAAGCACGGGAAGAGTCCACAGAAGTACGACAATGATCAGGGCCTTTTTCATGCTTAATTGTTATCCAATTGGGGATAGCTATCTTCAATGGGGCAACGGCACCTTTTCCACCCTCAATTTGAACATTCCATTTCCAGTCGTTTTGTTCAGTGTTTTTTTTCAAGGCAATGAAGCGAGTTCCAAAAAAGAGGTGTTCGAAAAACATTGAACAGAAGGGAAGGAAATGGAATATACATTCTAGGGACCCGAGCATATGCCTCTCAAAGATTCGGTAATCGCGCTGCCTTTCCCGAGCACCGCTGAAGCGGCGCATTCGGCAAAGCCCTCGCAGATCGAGTGCGAGGTCATGGAGCTCTTTGAGCAGTTTCGCGAACCCCTTCTTCGTTACGTGCACTCGTTTGGCATATCCGTGCACGACGCGGAAGAAATCACTCAAGAAGTGTTTCTCTCGCTGTTCCGTCACTTGCAGCTGCACAGATCTCGCCGAAATCTCCGTGGCTGGATTTTTTGTGTGGCCCACAATATCGCTTTGAAGCGTCGCCAAGCGAACCAAAGATCACGCGACACGATGACTTCCGATTGGACCATCGCAGAAAGGCAGCCTGACTCAGCGCCGAACCCCGAAGAACAATTTTTGTTGATCCAACGGCGACGGCGATTGCTCGCCATAGTCCAAGCGCTCCCAGAACAAGAACAGCATTGCCTGCGGCTGCGCGCGGAGGGCCTGCGCTATCGTGAAATAGCCGCGGTCCTAGGTATCTCGCTCGGCGCTGTATCGATATCTCTTACGGGATCACTTGCACGTTTGATTCGTGCAGACGGGAGATGAAATCATGTTGACAGACAACTTTCACCTAACAGACCAAGAGCTCCTCCAGGCCGCTGATGGTGAACTTTCCTTTCACCGTGCCGCCAGAGTTCGTGCGCACTTGGCCGCATGCTGGGACTGCCGTGCTCGCATGGCTGGAATCGAAGAGGCAGTTACTGATTTCGCGCGCGCCTACCGGCACATTCTTAATCCCCAATGGCCGCCCATCGCTGGCTCCCGCGCCATGCTGAGAACCCGACTATCCGAACTAAGAGCCAAGCCCAGCAACGCTCCGTGGCGCAATCTCTTCCATTTCCATTTGACCTTGCGCGTGTTCGCCTACATTTGCGCGACATTTTTCGTCGTTGCGGTCGGTGCTGAGTTTTTTCTCCAGCATTTTGCACCGCGAGGAAACTCAGCGCTCATTCCATCCGAGCGCGGAATCGTTCCCGACCCCCGCCTCACACCAGGCGCGACGCGCCAAGTCGCCATCAACGACGTTTGCTCCATGCTTCATGAAGACGTGGTTCGAGATGTACCAACGTTCATGCGCCAACAAATCTTTCGCGAGTATGGGATTAGAAATGCTAGTCCCGACGATTACGAGATCGATTATTTAATTGCTCCCGGTTTGGGCGGCGCGGAAGACATTCACAATCTGTGGCCGGAACCTTACAAATCTCGAATGTGGAACGCGCGCGTGAAGGACGCTTTAGAAGAACACCTTCATCAAATGGTCTGCACCGGTAAGGTCGATTTGGCAACAGCACAGCACGATATCGCCACCGACTGGATCGCCGCTTACAAAAAATATTTCCACACAGATAAGCCCATAGGACTAAGTTCGCAACTAAACCGACGCGAGGAAAACAGAAGTGGACCCGTTAAGGTGACTTAAATTGTTATGGGATCCAGGGGGAATAACTTCCGGTTACCTCGTCACCCATGACACTCCCAAACGCACATGGCGTCGATGTACTTGGATTTGAGGCGCCTTGTAGGGCTAGAGATCAGTGGGCGCGCGTTGCTGGCAAACCCACTCCCCAGACTGGATTTGTGACTGCGATCTTGTCGAAACTCGAAACGATCGCTTTGCCCCGAAGCATCGCGTTCTTCACAGACGGCAGCGATAAAGACGCATCATGACTGGCGATGCTCTTCCACACCTCAGCAACCCAGATGGCGTTTTCGTCGGAAGAGTCTTTGGCCACAACGTAGCTGAGACACCCCGGCATGTCGGCTGCGCTCTCCTTCAATATTCCGATCATCTCGTCGCGCCTGCCGGGCACAATCGTTAGCCTCACGATTAATCCATACATACTGCTGGCCTCCCGCACATGTTAAACATACACCTTCTGACCTGGGACATGAGATGCTCTCCGAGTGGATGGACGGCCACACGGAAGTTATCCGGGAACGAAGTTCTGGGACGGTCGATCGGATGCCATAGAACGCACAAACCGGACATCAAGTGGGTAGGAGCAGGATGTCCGGTTCTCCGACCAGGTTAGTGGCCCTTCGCAGGATCGCTGCGTTCCTGTTGTTTGATTCGGTGGCGTTCTGCCAGACCGCACAAGAAACCACGAATTTCCAACAGCAGAGTTTCGAAACGAACTTGGCAAGCGGCGCGACCCTTCGTTTGCATCTCCACGACGGAGATTTCCGCGTTGTAGGCAGCGATTTGGAGAAGATCTCCATACACGTAGCGGGCAAGAACGTAGAACAGGTAAAGAATATCAAGATTCGGTTGAAGCGTTCGGGCGGTGCTGTTGATCTCACGCTCTTGCATGTGCCAAAAAAAGAACTTCAGGTCACGATCGAAATCCCCAGATCTACAAACCTGTATGCGCGCATGCGCGGCGGTGACCTATCTGTCCAGGGCGTTGCGGGAGATAAGGATCTTGAGCTTACGGGAGGCGATTTGACCATTCAGGTGGGGAGTCCGGAGGATTACTCCCATGTTGATCTCTCCGTGAAGTTTGGAGACGTCAGCGGCACCCAATTTGGTGATGCCAAGGGCTGGGTTGGGAATTCCGTTCACAAAGAGGGCCGCGGGAAGTACAGGCTTCACGCCCATGTCACGGCTGGTGATCTGGTGCTCCTATCTTGAATTAGCGCTAAGCGCATTCCGGTCACTTATCCGACGTACGATAGCCAATTCGTCTCTATAATCGGTGCGTTCCGCCGTTTCAGGAGGCTCCGATGAAAACACTTTCCGATCCCCGTTTTCTTGTAATTTATTCCGCCGTCGTAACAATGGCTTTCGCCGTGACACTGCTTGGCGGTTTCGCAACGGCGCGTAAAGCAAATTTTGACCTGCTTACTGTGCATCGGATCGATTTCGTCGAGGCGGATGGCACACCGCGCCTGATCATTTCGAATCGCGAAAGCTTCCCCGGTGCCTACATGCGCAAAAAAGAATACCCTCGCCCAGACCGCCGCGATGCCGCCGGAATGCTTTTCGTCAACGACGAAGGTTCGGAAATGGGCGGCCTGATCTTCGGTGGTTTGAAACAGAAAGACGGCACGATTCAGAATCACGGTCATTTGAGTTTCGATCAGTACGAGCAGGACCAGATTTTCGCCATCGATTCCGGCCGTGAAGATCGGGAAAAATTCTCCGCGATTCGAATCGGCGAACGCGGCGACTACCCCATTCAGGAAGCTTACGACGCGAGCCTGCGCATCGACAAAATGCCCAAAGAACAGCAGGACGCGGAATGGAAAAAGTTCTACGCCACGCATACCGGCGACGCGAATCGCATTTACTTGGGCCGCTCGCCGGATAAATCGGCTTCGCTGCGTATCAAGGATTCCGATGGCCACGATCGCCTCGTCCTGCGCGTCGATGCCGACGGTGCCGCGGTTGTTCAGTTTCTCGACGCAGACGGCAAAGTCACCAACGAAATCACAGGCGCACAACGTTGACATTCGGATTTGTGACCCCGCCGGAAGCCGGGAAGTTTGTCGGCCGTTGGTACGACGTTGCCAAGTTGCCGCTGGGTGGGCATCCGCAATCTTCAGTCGGCCCAAACTTGAATTTGATAAGCCCTTCAGGGGAACGCGATTGTTGGTCGCAAGTCCACACGACACCGCGCGCGTTCTATGCATTTCTTGCCAGGCAATCCTCCGGCTCGGTCCAGAACCAGAGTTGCTAATTGTCTATGGCGGTTTCGACGTCCGCGAGATCCATGGACGACACCTCGCGCGTCGCCCCGAGTTCCTGGCGTTTATATATCCCGTGTCCAATGCCGAAGACCTGAAGAAAATCATCGGCACAATCGACAGGTAAAACATGGTTGAACCGCGAAAACGTCCTTTTACGTGGGGTACGCCAGAAACTTGGTCAACAGTCGGCTGCTTCGAGAATTTTCGTGCTGCCGTGCGAAGATTTCTTATGCCCGGCAATACCGGGAAGTGAACAGAAGGCATGACGGACAGGAGGGGACTTGTTCAATCGGGGCTGGATACGGGCTAACCAGAGACGTGGAGTACTAGCCCGGAACTTGTCCGACACGACTTACCGGGCACCGGGACGCAAAGGCAAAGATGTGGTTGAATCACTGGCTGCATACACATTGATTTGAACTCATTACAAACTGACGGCATGAGTTCGGCAGAAGCAGGTCTTCGCTATAGTCCGAAAGAGTTTCGACATGTCTTACACCCGTTGGACGAAACCTGAGGACAAATACTTGCGAACCCAAATAAATAGTCCCGTCCGCAGTTTCCGCGATTGAGTTTATGTACCAAGGGTATCCCCGAAATTGTTTTATCCAAAACAGGCGGTTCATTTCCCCTGATGAAGTGAATTGCGTTACATCAAATTTCGTTGCCGTCAAAACGGAATTGTCGTATTGGACTGCGGAAGCCTGCGGCGCTGACATGAGGTGAGCTGACCATTCAAATGTGACATGCATGTACCGTGGGTCAGACAGCATCAATACATTGCCAAAGTCGCTGTGCAAATGAGCGAGACCGGAGAAAACAAATATTCCCCCGCTCGCTGGGATGATCCCCTTTATGTTGTCCATCACGATTTGTTTGCTGATAGTGCCGTCCTGATTTGTAATCCAAAGTCCGCCACCCCACTCTCCCGCGTCGATTCCAACAAGCCAACCACCGTCGAATTTGATCACATGTCTCCCAGCCCCGCGCCGCCATTCCGGTTTAAATGTGAAGTGTTCCGGCAATTCTGGCTGTTCGGTCTTTTGAGGTTTATAATCGGCGATCTTCAACTGTCCGCCGTCAATGGATACGGTTCTCCCCCGGTTGGAATAGATCAGGCATCTGATTGTGGGCGAATCCAGTCTGTCCATCGGATAGACGTACCAACCCGGCGGCGGTGTTTGAGACACAAACTCAGGATCTTGAGCTCCGACCAGCGCGACTGCAAGCAAACCTAGACCGAATACGAGACCAGCTTTAGCTCTGTAGAGGTTCGACACGAGTGCGACTCACCTTTAGTCAACACAGAAGTGCGGACAAAGTCGCTTCACTTCTCCGGTAATCCGCCTTGAACGGGAACTGGCCGCTTGCGTTGTGCGTGGAGCACTCGGTGGAATCGAAGGAAACGGCAAGAAGCCGGTGGTTTGCTGAGCAAAGCAGCTACTTCCAGTCGCACACGATATATTCGTCGCCTCTGGGACCGGAGACGGCCTGAGGAGTCAGCTTCCGCGTTGCCAGATCGCCGATCACGAAGCGGGAAGCGTTGAATTCCACGAACATTACCTTCTTTGAGTTTGGTGAGAATTTCGCGCCCATGGAAGGAGCGTTTTTGGAAAGTTGGAATTGGACCTTCCTATCCACTGAGCTGATGAACACGGCGCCGTCTCCGGGAGGGTAGGCGCCCTCCACCGAGCCCGTGCTAATGGCGAGGAACTTTCCATCGGATGACCAATCAAACCCAAAAACACCGCTCATGACCTTCACCGGCTTCTTCGAATCCAACGGAAGAATCCACAAGTCCATCACGGAACCGCCGAAATCCCGTTCACTGTCGTCGTCCTCCGGGTCTGTCATCACAAATGCAATGCTCGATCCGTCCGGTGCATATCTGGCGTTCCAGATTACGGTAGTCGCCTTATAGATCGTTTCGCGTTTGCCGGTTTCCACGTCGACCGTTTCCAGAATGTTCGGGACCTCCGGACCAAATGAAGGATGGACGATGAATTTCCCGTCGGGTGAAAAACTGATGGTTTCGTACCAATGGCCGAGATTACGCGGCGCGTCTCCGCGCGGCGGATAAGATGTCAGGAACAAATCCCAGCTTTTCATTCGAACTTCGATGTCGTAAGCCAGGCGCTTCTGGTCCGGCGACCACTCAATATTATTGACGTGCCCTTCGGTGACATGGCCCAGAGTGACGGTCTGGTCGTTGAGCAGCGAGAACACGTACACGCCTTTGGTATCCGCGTAGGCGATTAAATTTCCATCGGGTGAAAACGCAGCAGCCCAGGCTTTCTCCGCGATCTTGCGCCGGTTCATACCGTCCGGATCCGTCACGAAGAGCGTGCCGGAGTCATTGATCAGCACCCGGTTCCCTGGGTCATGGGCGTCACCTGTCGAGAGACTGTGGACAGCAAGTCCGATCAATACAACGAAGAGAAGAAATGCTCTCGTGTTGGGCATAAAGGGAAGTTCTTCCTGGAAATAATGATACGGGAGAGTGGCGCAGAGCGGTTTGTTCATTCCACCGGAATTCCTTGTAAATTACTACAGAGTCGGTTTTGACCCGCATGGCTGGCAAGATGCTCGGCGCGCTTTCGATAAAGCCGTTTGAAGGTGGCCGCTGGCGGTCGCGGTGGATGCGGGGGAATGGCTGGAGCCGGTCTAACGGCTATGGGAACCCAAATACCATGTGTCTGCAAATCACCCATGGAGAAAACCATGGAAGCGGAGCGAATCGCGTTGAGCCAACGAGAACGGGACCGATTGAAAGTGTTGCACGAGATACAGCAGAAGCAACGGACGCAGCTGGCAGCCGCCGAGCGACTGAAAGTAAGCGACCGGCACGAATGCTGTTGCGCCTGCGCGAGCGCGGAGATCGCTCCCTGGTTCACGGACTGCGCGGCCGGCCATCGAACCGCAAGCTGGCGACCCGCCTAGAGCAGAAGGTTCTGGCGCGCCTGCGCCAGCGTTATGCGGATTTCGGATCCACCTTGGCCGCTGAACACCTGGCCCAGGAGGGTTTTTCGGTGAGCCGGGAAACGCTAGGGAAGTGGATGACCCAGGCAGCCTTGTGGCGACCGCGTTCCCAGCGGCTGAAAACGATCCACGTATGGCGGGAGCGCCGAGCCTGCTTCGGGGAGTTGGTGATGCAGGACAGCTAAATCGGATCTTCCCGACTCAAGGGTGCATCGGCGGGCACGTTGGCCACGCATGCCAGTCCGGCGACCAGGACTTAACGGGTCGTCGAGTGGTTAGGCCAACTTAATGACGCGATTGACTTGGGGCGCTCCAGCCACACGGCGTGACCGTAGAACACGCTCTCTTGGCAGAATAGGTTCCTTAATGCTCATTCTAAACGAGCTATATCGTGGCACCTCGCTTGCGATACGAGATAATGAGGAACAACCTTTCATGCGACCATTGTTCAGGCGATTAATAGTTTTCGTGATTTGCAACGCCGCGGCGTGTTCCATGGGGTTGTCCACAGCCGCGCGAACTCCGCAGGCAGGAGAAAAGATTGATCGGCCTACGCATTTGTCAGCGGGATGGCGTACTTACCGCAGTCCTGATTATGGATTCAGTATCGATTACCCCACGAACGTCTCGTTTTATGGAACCCATCCCGATCCTGCGGAGATGAAGGGCTCGTACATTCCCATCTGTGACGAAACCACGGTGGCATGCTTTGAGTACAACGGTAATGAGTACAAAGGAACGATTCTGGAGGCCGCAGGCCTTTCGGTGAACGTCCTGAGGGATTTGAGGACGGAGCAGGGTTGCAACGATATCGACACCCATTCAACCCCGATAAAAACGGAAACGATAAACGGTATCAATTTCCATTACGGCGTCACGGGCGACGCAGGGCTCGGCCACGGAGAAGGGGGTCCCGCCTATCGCGCTTTCTATCAGAATGTCTGCTTTGAAATAGCTGTGGGGATCGCGGTGACGAATGCCATAGCGGACGAGCCAGGAATTAAGAAGATTGACGAACGGAAGTTGGACAAAGTTCTTGATGAGATGGTTCACACATTTAGATTCATTGGCGATGTAGTAGACGGTCCGGCGTGGAAGGTCTACAACGATGGAGAGTGCGGTGGATCGTTCGAGTATCCCGACGGCGATACGGTGGTGAAAACTATCGAGTATTCGCAGGTGGGATACTATTCGAATGACATCACCTGTTCTGAATACTTCACTAACGACGGGCGAAACTATACGGTTGCGGTAAAGGTACGGATAAGGGACGTGAGTCAGCTCAACATATGGCTCAAGTCTGCAGGCTTACCTGATCTGAGCAAAGCTGAAGTAGTGACGGAGTCAACGAGCTGGACCGAGTATCAGGCCGAGCCATATTTTTACGTATTCGGCCAGGGTAGAGTATCCATCTTGAGTGTTTCAGATTCGAAACACGTCGTCGCCGCGCCCACCGGTGACCGTGTGTTTCTGCATCTGGTGAAGAGTTTCAGAACGCCCTAAACCATGCACTGGGACCGGACTTGATGTCCGGTTATAGTCTCTCCAGGAATTGACCCTTGCGCACTCAAGGTTTTTGAAACTCACGTTAAATCCCAGGCGAAGTCTTAGACTGGTTCGGAACTTTCTTGCCGTGGGACAGACCCATGCACCCTTGAGCCGCGCCGGGCCCGAGCTGATTATTTCGTTTCCGAAGAGGGGAGATGCCGTTTGCGTCGGCGAACCAGTATCGCTCTAAAGAGCCTGGCGCTTTTGATCGCGACGGCGCTTGTCGCAGGAATTGTATACGAACAACTCGGCCGCAGGCGTGACCGAGCGCGGTTTCCACAAATCGGCAGGTCCGTGGACATTGGCGGCAGGACTCTCAATATTTTCTGCTCGGAACAGGTGCGCCTCCAGTGATCTTCGAGTCTGGCGGACCCGGACCCGGCCTCGAATGTGCTTGCCGGTGCGTCCTTTGGTGGTCTCAACTCGCGGGTATATGCGGGCCTTTACCCGGATGAAGTAGCTGGGATGGTACTCATTGACTCAGCGCACGAAGACGAATTACGGCGCGCTCCCAAGTTCTTCCTGGGCCGCACGGCGCCGCGATTCCTTTGGCACCCACTCCAGATGGCATTCGAAGCCGCGGCTTTCGTTGGCTTGCTGCGACTAACGCAATCGTCTCCGACGCAGGGCAAGGATCCCTCTCAAATGAGTCTGGACGAGATCATTGAGGCCCTGAGGCAACGGCCAAAGTCGATTGTAGGAAACGTCTCGGCGGGAATTGTTTTGCCTGAAAGCTATGCCGAGGCATCGTCTGTGACGCGAATTGGAGACTTTCCGTTAATTGTGCTGACGGCCGGTCAGTCGCTCGATTTCGGAGATTCCGAACTAAATCGGGAGGCTGCGGCGTATCAGCAAGTGTGGATTCACGAAATACAACCGAAGCTCGTGGGGCTTTCTACGCACGGGCGGCAGATTGTTGTCCCGAACGCGAACCATGGGTCGATCCCACAAGAATTGATTCTCAGCTCCATCCACGAGGTGGTCATGGAAGTTCGCGGCGGGAGCGCGACTCATTAGCTAGGTAAGCCGGGCTCGCCCAAACGATCCCTTAGTTGCGCGGCTGTCGACAAGATCAGAATGGAGAACATCCGAGAGGCCGACTACAGTCCTAAGGTCCTGATTAACAAAAATCGGACAAGTGGAAAGTGGGCTAAAAGCCGTATGTCTGGTTATCCGGGCGGCCCGGATGGGTCAGTGGGCCTTTTCTTGATCCAATTGATGAAGTCAGCCACAAGCAGAGACAGTCCTAGGAATAAGGAAATCACCGCAACAAATCGCGCCGCCTGAAATTGCGGAGGTTGCGGAAAGGCCACCGAACCGAATTCGTATCCAAACGGCGACTTTCTGATTTCGTTGGTAACCCATACGAGATAGATCCAGAATGGCAAGCCAGCCGCTAGGACGATGACTCCTCGAACGCGCATGATGTTTGCAAAACTCCAGTTTGAGGTTGAAGATTGGACACCGTGACACAAGCTGAAGTGCCCGGCACGCCTGATTAACACAAACTGGACAAGTAGAACGGGTTCCTTCTTGAAAACTTCAACGCAACTACTTCGGAATGACCTCGTGGGCCAAATGGCTTGCCACCACATCGCGAATCTCGCTTCGTTTGCGAGCCGCTTCGAACGCCGATTCACGCGATCCATAATGCTTCACCACGATGGGTGTTGCTTTGGCGTCGAGTTGATCCATCACCCCCCAATTCGGGTAGAGTGTCGCAATTGCGACATCCCAGTCGTTGGGATTATCCGTGACTGGATTCGTGAACGCCTTGTAATCTGAAATCAATCCCTGCTTTTTCTCTTCATCTAGGATCGGCTTCCCGTGCGTGCGAAAATCGCTCCAGAATGCGTCTCCTTGTCCGGGTTTAATGTGGTAGTAAGTGACTCGCCAGATTGGGCCGCTATCGTAGTTGGGATTCTGGCCAAATGCGGGTGCCGCAAACGTCAAAGCGACAAACAACGCTAGTGTCGACAGAGTTCTTCTCATCGTGCCTCCTGAAATATTGAAATTTGTCCTGGGGTAGGTGCGAATACAAATGGATCGGCTGGAATGTATCACCTGCCCGGCTAAATTGCACCTCCGCAGGGCAAGAATGGATCTGCCCGATAAACGGGTTCGCCGGGGAAGAACGGCAGCCATGTTACGGAAGATGTCCGATCATCCGGACTTATCGGGACTTAGGATAACTTCCGTGTTGCCGACAAACAGGGAGTCAGGTTGACTTGGAGGTAGGGGTTGGGAAAGGCTCTGACGGAACTCAGCTCGTTAGCGGGCTATTTTTGAAAGTGGTCACGAGTGCTCGCCTTCGCTCTAAGAGGTGCTTTGGATGGAGGGCGTTTGTATCAGCATCTTGCTCTGCTGGCGGCGGCCAGGGTGCTTGGGGTCGGTGAATTCGAGCAGTTCGATGGGCGCGCCGTTTTCGACTATGAACGCGACGCGGACGCCGTCGGATGGGCTGTTAGGAGGAATCAGGATTTCGCGGCCAGCAAGCTCGGAGGCGAGATCAGCCACTTCAAACGCGACGTGCGGAACGTGCCGGACGAGATCAGGGACCGCTGCGTCCGCTTCGAAACGCATCCACTCCACGCCGAATTCGCTTTTCTCGTGGCTGACGACAAATACTTTCAGGTGTTTCAAGTGGGTCTCCCCAGGCTTCGCTTCGGTAGTGGGAATACCGATGTGATGGTACCGGCGCATTGTTTTTCGCTCTCCGTGGAATTGGCACAAATTCTACGCTATCGTTACCGCGTTTGAAACCGCGCCCTCCTGGCCGGACTTTTGAGGTGCGAAGTTAATTGTACTTCACTGGTTTTGGCGCAAGTCAGATTCGGAACGGATGACGAACGAGCCGGAACTAATCCTCAAGTCCTGGTAAAACGCACTAACCGGAGAAGTGGGTTAAGATATCCGGTAATCGTCTTACCAGAAGTTGCGGCTTTTCGGCGAGATCGTAGATGTCTTGACTGATTCGGCTCTCCGAGACACCGGATCGAATCAGTTCTTCTCTTTCAACGGCCTTGAAAAGCTCGTCCGCTTTGGTCTGGGCCGGCAGCAAAGCGGTGGCACGATCAACGTTCAATCTATCCACGGTGCCAGACTGACACAAGGAAGGTGCGTCAAGGCCGCGCGGAATCTTCATACAGATTCGCGAATCTGAGGGTGTGCACGGGCGCGGGACTTAGGGCTTGGCCACATAGAGGCCAGGAAATTGTTGCTGGAGATTTTTGACCTTGGGTAGGTCGAACGTCGCTATGTAGGGATTATTGGGATGCTCTGCGGCATAATTCTGGTGGTAGTCTTCGGCGCGATAGAAAGCCTTGAACGGAACGATCTGGGTCACGATGGGTCGCGAAAAAACCTTGGCCTGATCGAGCTGTTGTACGTAGGCCTGGGCGATTCGCTGCTGATCCTGGCTCGTAAAGAAAATGATGGAGCGATATTGCGTACCGGTGTCAGGACCCTGACGATTCAGTTCTGTCGGATCATGCGCAACGGAGAAGAATACTTTTAGGAGCTGTCCCAGAGTGATCTTCGACGGGTCGTACACGATTTCAACTGACTCGGCGTGTCCCGTTTCACCGCTGCTGACCTGTTCGTAGTCGGGATTCTTAACCGTTCCCCCGGCATATCCGGAAGTCGCGCTGCTAACGCCTTTCACGTGCTGAAACACAGCCTGGATGCCCCAGAAGCATCCTCCTGCGATGGCAACCGTCTCTTGGCCTTTTTGCGCAGCGAGCGTTTCGTCCACCGCGGGATCAGGAATCGCCGTGGCTGCGCTCGTGTAATTGTGGCGCGTCCATACGAAGAGCGCCAACACGGCGAACAACACGGTCAAAATCGGTGTCATTGAATGTTTCATTGCTCTATCTCCTCTGATCAAAAGCCGGGGCAGGGAATTCCTGCAGCCGCTGACAAATCTCTACGATGCTTTGGAAAATCTCATTGCCACCGAATTCATGCAGTAACGCAAGCCGGTTGGACGCGGACCATCGTCGAACACGTGGCCCAAGTGCGCGTCACACAGCCGGCAAGAAACAGCCGTTCGCACCATCAACAAGCTGTTGTCCGTGGTTTCCAAGACATTTTCTTTCGCGATAGGCGCCCAAAAACTCGGCCAGCCCGTGCCGGATTCGAATTTGGTGCTGGAATTAAACAACGCGGTGTCGCAACAAATGCAGCGGAATACGCCTTTCTGATGATTGCTGGGATCTTCATTCGTGTAGGGGCGTTCGGTGCCGGAGAGGCGAGTTACTTCGAAGGAATCCGGCGTGAGTTGCTTCCGCCATTCTTCTTCGGTTTTTACAATTCGAGCAACAGTCACCGTGTCTTTGCGCTGGCCTGCGTCGGTGAACTCCACGATCTTCACCATTTTCGGAAGCTCCGCAGCCGCCGCTTCCACATGAACCGGCGCGCTTTTGTGAAAATATGACAAAACAAGCCCGGCAACCCCTACCCCGCTAGCAATCAAGAACACTCGCCGGCTAGGCGAACTGAGGTTTCGATCGTCCTTCTTGTCCGATGAAAACATAATGGCCCCCCTCACTTCCCGATTTTATCCAAACGTGAAAGCAAACGCTTCCACGCCCGGATCGAGAAAATCAATTTCGAATGTTCGATCTTCCACCGCGCCTTTTTGTCGAATAAGCTGATACAGACGGTTCCCTTGCACCGTGCCTGCGCCGGCGGCGTCAGTATCGGCGCCGTGATCTTCTCCAGGAGGCGTTCCATCAAGCTTGACGATGAAGCGAATCGGCTTGCCATTCTTCGACGGTCCCAGCACCAAATGAAGATCGCGAGCATGAAACCGAAAGACAATCTTGCCGGGGACAGACTGAAGTACCGCGCTTTCGGGCCCTACGTTCCAAGCGCCGCCCAAGGCCCACTGATTCAGCGAAAGCCGCGGCTGCGCGCTGTATGTCTTGCTTGAATCCCGAGCTATAGGCTCGGCCGAAGCAAAGTTCTCAGCACGCTTGTATCCGATATAAGTTTCAGCTGAACCAACGTTTCTGTTATCCGCAGCCGCTTCAACACCGGCGCCCGTGACGTCAAGCACCCCAGTCGAAAGCGACTTTGCGCCATTCTCTTTGAGAAGCTGCTGAATCACACGCTCGGACTCGTCGTATTCGCCTTCGCCGAAGTGGTGATACCGAATCCTACCTTTGCCATCGATAAAATAGTGAGCCGGCCAATACTCATTGTTGAAGGCCCGCCAGATCCTGTAATCACTGTCGATAGCAACCGGGTAAGTGATCTTCAAATCGCGCACGGCCTTTTCCACATTTGCGCGATCTTTTTCAAACGCAAACTCCGGCGTGTGCACGCCGATGACTACCAGACCGGCATCCTTGTATTTCGCTGCCCACCCTTCCACATAGGGCAACGCGCGCAGACAGTTGATGCAGGAGTAGGTCCAGAAATCGATCACCACGACTTTGCCCCGCAGGGACTTGCTGCTCAATGGCGGAGAGTTGAGCCAGCCAACTGCACCGCTCAGATCCGGCATTGGTCCCTGGTCGGGAAGAGTAAGTTGAGTATCGGCTACGCTGGTCGGGGTGAGCCCACCCTTCTCCGGACCAAGTGTACCGATCAGATGCGATTCGGCTTTTGCGGTATTCACGAAAGAATATTTGGCGAGCAGTTTCGTATCCCAACCCAGCGATATGGCGATCACACCCATGATGACCGCGATGCCGAGTCCTCGGCGGACCCAAACGTCAAAAGACAGAGAGCGCTTCATGACGGATAACACCTTTTTTCCTGCAAGCAGCGCAATGCCGAGAGAAGTCGCGGCGCCGAGTGCATAAGAGAGAAGTAAGAAAGATGTGCGTGCCCCCGGGCCCTGAATCGCTGCTCCCGTCAAGATCAGACCCAGAATAGGACCCGCGCAAGGGGCCCAAAGTAATCCGGTGGAAATCCCGAGTACAAATGATTTTCCGACGCTGATCTCGCTCGAGGGTCCACCCTGCAGTCTGGCGCCCGCCTGAACAAGCGGTCGAGTCAGGGCTTCTGCAAGCGACGGAAAAAGCAGGGTTAGTCCCAAAACGAAGAATATGGCGATCGCCATGAACCGCCCGCCCTGGTTCAGACGTACGACCCAATGTCCGCCGAATGCCGCCGCCGTCGCCACCAGCGAAAAAGTAAGCGCCATACCAATCAGCAGGGGCAAACCGGATCGACGAAACGGCTGATCCGCGCGCGAAAATACGAACGGGAGCACCGGAAGAATGCACGGGCTCAAGATCGTCAGGACGCCGCCAACAAATGCCAATAGATAGATAAGCATCGTATATGTCTAGTACGCTTTTTAGGATGCGGTTGGATTGAAGCCCGGCGCAACGTATCTGGCTCCTGATCATCAGTTTACATTTAAATGGCCGGCGAGGCATGGCTGGGTGCTGTAATCTGTTCGCTTGGAGTCCAATGAATCCCAACCTTTCAGATGTGCGTGGTGTCAATCTGGATTCGCAGACACGCTGCGAGCATTATCACGGTGCGACCGACATCATCGCGATTAAGACGAAGTGTTGCGGTGTCTACTATGCGTGCAAAGATTGTCATGATGTGCTCGCCGATCACCGCATTGAGGTATGGCCGGAGAGCGAATGGACCGAAAAAGCGATACTCTGTGGCTCCTGCGGCCTGGAGCTAACCATACATCAGTACATGCGGTGCGAGTCATGCTGCCCGGTTTGCCGAGAAAGGTTTAATCCTCGATGCCGGAACCATTATCATTTTTACTTTGGTGTACGGCAGTCTTCAAATGCGGAGTAGCGATAGCAGCCGCTCGGTTAACGACTTACTCCGGATGCAAACCGTGAATGAGTTGAGCATTCCTTTCTGGACACCAACGCGACGTGCCGAACACGCTGGAAAACAATCGCCTGTTCGCTTCATTTTTTGCGTTGAAGTTGAAACAGAGCCTGAGGATCGTGAGCGGATGCACGGCCTGCCCAGATCCACCCATAGCGGCTAAGAAGAGCGCCTAAGAGAAAACAAATGGCTGCGGCGAAGCGTCCGGTCGGGAGCGAACCCCAAAAAACACGCACCCAAAGAGCCGTGGGCCCTTCCAAAACCCCTCCAATACGCAAGGTCCACCCTGACCGTCCATGGTGTAGTGGTGCATCGATTGGCCGTTTGCGTACTTCCAACAAGGCTCCCATCACGGTTTCAACGCTTGCCGCCGCGAAACCCAGGATCTGCGTCGCGGGCACAAGAAACCCGAACAATTCCAGAATTGCTGACGAACCGCCGAGACCGGATGTAAGAAAGTGCGCCGGAAGCAGCCGCCGGTTCTCGTGCCACACCGGGATAGCAGTCGCGCCGATCAGCACGCCCGTATAGCTTGCGAGAAGCAGCCCCGTCAGCGCGCCGCCAAACTCGCCGAGCCATCGCAATGGGGGAAGGAATGGGCTCTGAATCCCGTACAGAATGAGTTCGTTTGTCGCGAGCGCCAGAAAGGCAAAGCCCCCGAATCCGGAGAGGATCCAGGAACCCATGGACATAGCCGAGCGCCATTTGAAAACGCGCAACATGTTGAGGAAGCGAAGCGGCCTACCGAGGTCGGAAATCAGAAGCGCGGGACATAGACCGGCGCCCACGAACGGGATCCATAGCGCAACGCGCACCATCCGCGGCTCGGCGTGAAAAAGATGGCCGACAAACGCGATCACCGCCGACACGCCGGCAATGCCACCAACAAAAAAATAGAGCGGCACTTCCCAGGTCCAGGTGGGTGGCTTCAGGACCGGCAGGTTGTAATAGTCTTCCGCTCCGGGAATCGGAGCGTTCGCGTGAGCTCGGCCCGCACCCGTGACGACCTTACCTGTGGCGCTGGCCTCGTTGCGAATTGCATCCAGACGCTCTTCGGACGCTTTCGGCCGGCTCGGCGCGCCCGGATTGTCAGTTGCCGCCACTTTCGTTCCCTTGCGCTTGCGATCCCACGGGCAAACTCGGCCCTCAAAATAGAAACGCCGCGCACACGATCGCCGCGAGCACGAGGGCGGAGATCAGCGCCGACATCCACGCACTTTTCAAGTAAATGGTCGGAACTTCCGGAGCCGGGGGCAAATTGTACGCCTCTGGCTGCCCCAGGATCACGAACATCGCATGAGTTCCGCCGACACTTGTTTCCTGCGGGTCGTACACCCGCGCATCGGCGTAGCCCCGGCTTTGCAGTTCTGCCACGCGCGCGACGCCTGCCTCGCGGAGCTCCTCGAGCTCCCCGAATCGAATCGACTGCGTGGGACACGCCTTCGCGCAGGCAGGAATCATGCCCGCGCTCTGCCGGTCGTAGCAGAATGTGCATTTGAACGCGCGGCCATCCGGGTGGCGTTTATCGACTACGCCGAACGGGCAGGACACCACGCAATAACCGCAGCCGTTACAAACGTCGGACTGCACCAGCACCGAGCCGACATCGGTCCGCACGATCGCGCCGGTCGGGCACGCTTCCAGGCATCCTGCATTCCCACAGTGTTTGCAAACGTCCGATAAGAAAATCCACCGGAACGGATTCTCCATATCCACTTGCTGGGGGCCCGCCGCGGCGGGTTGTTCGAGGAACATTACGTGGCGCCAGGTGGACGCGCCGAGCGCCTGCGTGTTGTCGTACGAGAAGCCACTCCAGATCATTCCGTCGTCTGGGACTTCGTTCCACTCCTTGCACGCAACTTCGCAGGCCTTGCAGCCGATGCAGATAGTCGCGTCGGTGAGGAATGCGGCCTTCGTCACGTGGTACGTCGCAGGGTACACCACGGAGTTCGTCAGGGGGCTCGTCATGCGGTTTTGCCTTCGGCGATGGAGTGATACTCCTTCAGCTTCGCCACATTGTTGGCACGTCTTCCGACCAGCAGATTGCAGAGCAAGCCTTTGGTTTCCATGATGTGGACGTTGGGCTCTTCGGAAATGGCGATGAGGTCGTTGGCCATGTCGCCTTTTACCAAGCCATTGTAACCCCAGTGAAAGGGAACCCCGATTTGGTGAACACGCCGGTCGCCGATCTTCAGCGGTCGAATTCGCGACGTGGAAAGCGCGTGTGCTTCAATCGCACCTCGCGCCGTGACCAGCGTTACCCACGCGCCGTGCTCGATTTTCAATTCATTCGCCAGTTCCATGGAAATTTCGCAGAAAATCTCCGGTTGTAATTCGGCGAGATGTGACAGTGTGCGTGACATACCTCCTGCCGTGTGATGTTCCGTGAGCCGGTACGTCGTCAGCACGTACGGAAAACGTGCGTCGGGAGAGGTGGCATACTCGTTTCCCGGCCGCGCTCGATTCAGCCCCACCGGATTTGCCTGCCGCTGCGGATACAGGGGATTCGAGACCGGAGATTCAAGCGGTTCGTAATGCGTAGGGAGCGGGCCATCATTCAGCCCAACGGGAACCCAAAGCCAGCCGAAACCATCGGCGTGCAGGATATAAGGTTTGTCGCCCGCAAGCGCGGCATCCCCTTCGGCTCCGGGCGGCGGAACATAATTGGGGGGTTTAGTCGCGGTGAAATCGGGAACGTCTTTGCCGGTCCATTTTTTTGCAGCCTCGTCCCACCAGACAAGTTTCTTACGCTCGCTCCACGGCGAGCCGTCCGGACGCGCGGAAGCTCGGTTGTAAATAACGCGGCGATCCGCCGGCCATGCCCACCCCCACCCATGGCCGTATTCGTCTTTTGGCTCGCGTTCATTGGCCCGGTTGCGGCCGGCAGAAGGGAATACGCCGGAATAAATCCAGGCGCCGCACAGGGTCGAACCGTCGGCCTTCAGTTCGCCGAATCCAGAAAGGAGTTTGTGATCCGCGACCGTCCAGCCGTTGATTTCCTGCAGAATCTCTGGCGACGATGGTTCGCGGTGATCTCCTTCGAGCGTGTAGTTCATTGTCAACGCCAGAAGGCCTTGATTGCGCGGACTGGGATCGAGTTTTGCCTTTTCCACGATCCGGCGCCATAAGTGGTAGATGAACCAGTTCTCGCTTCGCGCGTCGCCGGGAGGATCCACCGCTTTCTCGCGCCATTGCAGCAGACGCTGTGTGTTGGTAAACGTGCCTTCTTTTTCCACGTGGCCGGCGCCCGGCATCAGAAAGACTTCCGTCTCGATGTCTTCGGTGCGCAGGTCGCCGCGTTGAACTTCGGGCGATTCATACCAGAACGATGCCG
Organism: Binatus sp. (SeqCode); assembly: GCA_035602755.1. GTDB lineage: Bacteria > Acidobacteriota > Terriglobia > Acidiferrales > UBA7541 > Palsa-295. Next base: position 33,924 of record DATNLR010000047.1, read on the forward strand.
TCTCTGTTTCCACCATTTCGCGGACCACCAGCCACTTCAGCTTCCCCAGTCCACGGCGCTCCATGCCGGAGTTCGGTCCGGCGACGGCTGGATTTTGGCCGATCACGAAGAGTCCGTCCATTTTTCCGTCGAGCATGTCCAGCCAGTAGGCTTGATGGGAGTGATCGCCCGTGATGCGCGGCAGCCAGTTGAATCCGAAATCGTTTTCCTTGGTGGCCGCGTCGCCATAGTAGGCCTTGAGCAGGCTCACTATGTATTTGTCGATGTTGTTCCAGAAGCCGGTGCGCGGCTTGTTCGCCTTGATGAAGCTGGCGAGGTCTTTCGAGGAAGGCCCGAACTTCGGCATGCTCAAATAGCCCGGCAACGAATCGAAGAGTGTGGGTATATCCGTGGAACCCTGAATGGAGGCGTGGCCGCGCAACGCCAGGATGCCACCGCCTGGACGTCCCATGTTGCCCAAGAGCAATTGCAGAATCGCGGCGCAGCGGATGATCTGCACGCCGCTGGAGTGCTGCGTCCATCCAAGCGCGTAGCACATGGCCGCAGTTTTCTCGGGACCCGACGCGCCGCAATACAGGTTCGCGACATTCAGAAACGCTTCCTTGGAGACGCCGCAGTAGCGCTCCACTATTTCCGGCGTATAGCGGGCGAAGTGCCGCTTCATGATCTGGTACACACAGCGCGGATGCTGTAGCGTCAAATCCTGTTCGTACGTGCTCAGGTCGGTGCTGGAGTCAACGCCATGTTGCGAGTGGCCGCCGGATTGTCCGTTCGGGTTTTGATCGCCCGAATCGCTCGGGATTTGAACGCCTTGATAGAGCCATGACCTCGTGTCGTACTGCTTCTTCTCTGGATCCCAACCCGAAAAGATCCCGCCAAGCTCTTCCGTGTCCTTAAAGGATTCAGGAATAATCACCGACGCATTTGTGTAATGGATGACGTATTCGCGGAAGTCCAATTCGTTCTGCAGAATGTGATTGATCATGCCGCCCAGGAACAGAATGTCGGAGCCCGCGCGCAGCGGAACCCAGGTGTTCGCGACGGCGGATGTGCGGCTGAAGCGCGGGTCCACGTGAATCAGGTGCGCGCCCTTTTTCTCTTTGGCTTCCATCACCCACTGGAATCCGACGGGATGATTCTCGGCCATGTTCGATCCCATAATCAGGATCACGTCCGAGTTCAGCAGGTCGCTCGGCGCCGTGGTTGCTCCGCCCCTTCCGTAGGTGGTGCCCAGACCGGGCACTGTCGAGCTGTGTCATATTCTGGCCTGATTGCTGATGCACACCATACCGAGGCCGGCGGTGAAGAGCTTTTTAATCAGGTAATTTTCTTCGTTGTCGAGCGTCGCACCGCCCAAATGGGCGACAGTCTTGTTCTGCATCAGGCTCTGGCCATCCTGTTTCTCGACGAAACTTTCGTTCCGGCTTTCCCACAGGCGGTCGGCGATCATGTCCATCGCCTTTTCGAGTTCCAGTTCTTCCCATTCGGTCCCAAACGGCCGACGGTACTTCACTTTTGTGAGCCGCTTGGAATGCGTGGTCAATTCAAAACTGTCCGAGCCTTTCGGGCATAGTCGCCCGCGCGAGAGTGGTGACGCAGGATTGCCTTCGATTGAAATGAGCTTGTTGCCTCGGTGAAAAACCAGCTGGCCGCAACCCACGGCGCAGTACGGGCAAACCGAGTGCGCCACTTCCGCGCCATCGTTCTTCGGACGCATGTGCAGCGTCCGCTCGCTCATCGCTTCCACACCCGTGCCGTCAGCGCGATTCAGGATTTGCTTTACAACCGGCCATCGAGTGACGAGGTCTCTGATCATGGAAGCCTCCGCGAGCGACCCGTAAATTCTCTCACGCTTTGATGCGCGGACAACTCGGGGAAATCCCGTAGGCCCATAGAGCGGACGCCGGGCGCGGTACGACGCTCGTGCCGCCGAGTCTATCAACCCCTGGCGATATATAGCGTCGGTCGGTACTTCCAGGATGAGTAGCGTGTGAATCCCAAGCTCAAATTGACACTCGCACTCCGAGCTGGCCATCGCTCGGGTGGCGTTTGTCAGTCGGATGGCGGCTCGGCCCCGATTATCCCATTCGCACAGGCGAGCCATGATGCAGCGTTACCTCCCCGAGATACCCCGGAATCACTTCCGGGTTGCCGATGATTCCTTCAGGACGCAAAATTGAATATTGACTCGTTGCGTAAACGCTCTTTAGCATAAGGAGTGTGAATCGAGATTTTCATGCGCGCGCGGCGCAATTCACAGCGATGGACCTTCGGCGTACCGGAGTCGAACAATGGTGAATACGAGCAGACGGTCCAATAAAGTGGCAATAGTGACGGGCGCGTCCAAAGGCATAGGCGCTGGAATTGCAACGACGTTGGGTGCTGCTGGCGCACGCGTGGCGGTGAACTATTCCTCCGACCGAGAAGGCGCCGAACGCGTCGCTCGGGCGATCACCGGCAACGGCTGCAAGGCGATCGCGGTCGGGGCCGACGGCGGCAGCATCGTCAACCTCCGAAGCTAGCTGTGGATCCATTTTATATGAAACTGCCTAAGCTGCAGGAAACCAAGTCAACGATTCGCTTCAGTGCCAAGTTGGTTCGGCCTGAGGCAACCGAAAAGAATGGAACCCGGACCCTTCTAACTCTGCCCAAGAACGCGAGTGCCAAGCTTCCATCACGAAATATGACAATGGTGGAGGGAACTATCAATGGTTTCCCTTTTCGAGCCGCTCTCGAACCGAACGGCAAAGGAAGTCACTGGCTCAGGGTTAACAAAACCATGCGCGATGCCGCAGGCGCAGATGCTCTAGACACGGTAACGGTGGAGATTGCGCGGGCCGGAAAAGAACCGGAGATCAGGGTGCCAATGGATCTAGGCAAAGCCCTCGCAGCCGCCCCACTGGCGCAGGCAGGGTGGGAGGGCATCACACCAATGGCGCGCCGGGACTGGATTTTCTCAATAAGCTCAGCCAAGCAACCGGAAACGCGCAGGCGCCGGATCGAGAAAGCGTGCGATATGCTTGCCTCTGGAAAGCGACGATTATGTTGTTTTCCCGGTATAAAGTGGCTCATGGAAAAAAACGCAAAATCATGCGGAATGTGGCTCCCGTTGCCGAACTCCAAAAAAAGTTTTTCGCCGGGATCGACAAAGTAGAAACCCGCGAAGATTGGGAGAAGCTGGACATGAAATTGTGGACCGCCAGAAGGGAATTCCCACGGCAGTTTTGCGTTCATGTGGCCGCACGCCGCGCCGTCCCATATTGCGCAAAACTTCACCACGCGAACAACGAACGCTTCGTCTTTCATTACGCCCAACACGAAGTTTAGAGAGGAGAATACGATGCAACTTCAAAATGACTATTTCGCTGCCTATCACAACCTAAAGCTGAGGCGAGATGCCAACGGTGTGCTGCTTGCTGAATTCCACAGCAACGGCGGCCCGTTCACTATGAACGCGCAAGCTCACACGGAGTTTGTGGAAGCCTTCTACCGCATCGGACAGGATCGAGCGAACAAGATCGTAATCCTGACCGGCGCAGGCGGGGAGTTCATTACGGATGTCGACTGGACTTCGTTTGGCGACGTCGCCGACCCAGGCGTTTGGAGCCAGATCCACGACGAAGGTACTCAGGTGTTGGAAAACATAGCCAACATCCGCGTGCCGTTCATCGCGGCGATCGAGGGACGCGCCCATGTGCACTCAGACTACGCGCTACTTGCCAGTGTCATTGTGGCGGGGGAGGGTGCGACATTCCAGGATGTAGCGCATTTCGCCGCGGGCGTTGCGCCCGGTGACGGCATCTTTACGACGTGGAGTTACCGCGCCGGAGCCGGAAGAGCGGAGGCATTCCTGCTGAATCCGCAGCCGTTAACGGCAGGTACGGCATATCAATGGGGAGTGGTTGCCGAAGTTGTGCCGAACGGCAAAGCGCTCAGTAGGGCGCGGGAATTGGCGGAGTTGTATTTGAAGGCTCCGGAAGTAACGCGCCGCAACACCCGCATCCACTTTATTCAACCGTTGAAGGAGCGCATCGTGCGGGAAGTTGGCTATGGACTGTCGCTGGAAGGAGCATCCTCTGCCGCGCTCATGAAATCAATGAAGGCCAAGAGTGAACCTGTCGCTCGGAAAGGGAAATCCGCATAAAAGGGTACAAACAGCACTTCTGGGCCGGGACGTAGGAAGACGGCGGAAGAATTTGATCTGGTGATTCTGGGAGGTGGCGTGGGGGCTCGACCATCGCTGCGTGGACTCCACACTAATGAGCCAGGATTCCAGATCCATTCACGCCGGGTTGCGGGCTACCAGGAACTGTAGGGGTCGTTTTCGAATGGAGAAACTGCGTCTGATGCCGAATGCACGTCGGTGATGCCGGACGAGCTTTGCTCCGGACTGACGTCGAAATCTTCCGAGACCGTGACCCAATCCTTTGCGTTGGTCATAGGGTCGTTCGGAATCTGTTGAATGTAGTGCGCGGAAACGAGATCGTCGAGTGAAGAGGGCGCGGCTTCCTTATCTTCGGTGTAGTGCTGTATGGCATCGCGCATCACTTTCAGGTCCGTGTGCAAAGTCGTTTCTTTGGCGCGTACCACCGATTTCTCATAGTGGCCCGCGCTGATGGTCGCCAGGATCAAAATAATTGCGATCACGCACATGAGCTCGATGAGCGTGAATCCGCGCTGAGCAGATCCGCTGGCCCTTGCAACTTTTCTCGCCTTGAAATTATTTCGCGGTGTCATTTCATCAACTCCAGCTTCCACTCACCATTGTGAGTATTTTGTGCCGTTCAGTGCCGTTCCAGAGGACTTCGAGAATACGTCAAATACATCCTGGCCGCCCCAGGACGTCGAGTCGGTGTCGTCCTGAACGGACCGCATTCCCCAGTCGGCGGTTCCGGTCATGGGATCCATCGGAATCTTGCGCAGAAAATGAATATTTTTGCCCACCACGCCGGTTAATGGCACGCCGTGAACGAGCGTTTGCAAATCCGGCGGGTATCCTTCCGTGCCGGCCTGCACTTGAATTTGGCCTTTGTCTGAAGCGTCCTTGAAACGGTCGATAGCGTCACGCATTTGGCGCAAGTCGTAGCGAAGCAAATCTTCTTTGTGGCGCTTCACGGTAACACGCGCTAGCGGAACCACAGCGGTGGCCAGAACCATAAGAATCGCGCAGGCAAGGATCAGCTCAAGCAGAGTCATGCCGCCATCGACGATGCGCGAACGGCGAAGGGTTCCGGGTAGGGACAAACGTGAGCGCAGAGGCTTTCGAAACATTTGACTACAGAGAATCGTTTGACTGCGAAGAATCGTGCTCCATTCCATCACTGCACCCGAATCGTGGCTTCTCCGGACACCATCGGGATGGTCCGCTGCTGCGAGTCATGCGCGTTTACCTGCAAAATCTGCAGCGATGCATTGCCTGGAGCAACCGCCTTAATCACGAAACCAAGCAGAGTTCCCGTGCCATTGATGCCCGGCGTGTTCGGCTGCCGCGTGGCAGACACCACGATCTCGCCGCGCTGTGCATCAATTCGCTGCACGATAGCAATCTCCTGCGTTCCGCCGGAGAGGAATCCTCCATTGCGCACTTCTTCTACCTGTATTACCGCGGGGTTGTAATGCACCAGAAGCGGAATGGAGTAGAGATCGGTCACATTGGAAACCGCCAGGCCGAGTGTTGTGGTGTCGCCCACTTTCATGGTTGTCGAAGTCGGCTCAAAGTGAAGCTGTGCGGCTGCGTTCCCCACCTGTTGGGGTGACGTCGAAGTGGGCACCATCGACGGCGAAGCTGCCGGAGCGGCACCCGGTGGAGGACTCGAAGCAGCAGCCAGCGGGGTCGCGATCGTAGCGTCAGGCAGTACTTCGGAATCTTCCCGATAAACGCGAACATTCGAATCCGTGCCGGCCGCCATCGAACGCAGGTTGGCGGCGGAAAATGTTGGGAACCGAACGAGGTGTGGAGTAAGCACGATTAGAGTTTCGTCCTCTTCGATTTCGTGGCTGTTGTCTGAAAATAAGTAGCGCAACGCGGGAATTTCGCCAAGCCCGGGTATGCCGTTTATTATTTTTGTGTTCGTGCGCTCGATCAACCCGCCCAATATGCTGGTCTCGCCTTCTTTCAATCGAATGTCATGTTCCACTTTTTTCTGGCCGATGACTGGCTGGTTGATGCCGCCAATACTGCTGGTACCCACGATTTGCGACACGTCCACAGTGAGCTTCATGCTGACATCGCCATCCGGATGCACGCGCGGAGTCACGTCGATGTTCACGCCCACATCAATATATTGGAATTGCGTGTTGACCAGAGGGTTCACCACGCCTGCCGATCCCGTTACGCCCACGCCCACTCCAGCCTGAAAGCTTCCCGTTGCTACTGGAACGCGTTCCCCGATTTTCAAGGTAGCCTTTTGCCCATCCGTGACGCGCACTTCCGGATCCTGGACGATTCTGGTCTCTGTATCAGTCAAAATTGCATTGGCTTGCGCGCCCGGCAGCGTAATGGCCCAATCCACGGTTCCGAGATGTTTCAAGTTATTCAAAGTAACTTGAGTCCCGGTTGTTGTGGTCGTGCTCGTGGTGCTGGTCGTGGTTGTAGTGGTCGCCGTACTAGTCGTTGTAGTTGTTGAATTTGGTTGGAGACTTGTGCGTGGGGTGAATGCAACTGAAACGCTTTGGCCCGGAAGAATTCCAAGGTCTCGCAAGCGGTCCACGCTCGCCGTGAGCACCTGAATATGAATCAGGACTTCGGGCTTCGACTTGTCGACATCGCGAATAATTTTTGCGGCCAGGGCGAGTTTATCGGGAGTGTCGCGAATCACGATCGCGTTTTGCGCGTTCACCTGCTGTAAACGGTGCAGATCAAGAAGCTGACGCAGACCGTTGACGATCTCGGTCAGATCCTGGGCGGTAATGGTGTTCGATACGTAAAACGTGCGCACTTCTTCATCTTCCAGGTCTTTGCGTTTTTGCGGCTGATCTGGCGCCACGAAAATCACGCTGGGGGTAACCGGCTTCCAGAACGCTTTGCTTGCCAGCGACACGGCATCCAACGCTTGTTCCAGGGTGACGTTTGGCAGTTCCGCGGTAATGCGCTTACCGGTAAAATCCGGATCGAATATAACGCTCAAGCCCGCAAGTTTCGCGATGGTTTCGAAAACCACGCGCGCATCATTGGTCATCTTCAAATTGATTGGCTCGCGCGAAAGCGGCTTCAGCGCGGGAGGCGCGGAAAGTAGCTCGTCGTCATCTTTGGGAGCAGGATTGACTGGCGGCGTTGTTCCGGCGGCCTCTTGCGCAATCAGATCCATCGTTTTCTTTACTTCTTGGTCTGCCGCTGCATTGGAGGGATCGATTAGTTGCGCTTTCTGGAATTCGCCTAACGCCAGTTGGAGGTCGCCCTTCTTAATCGCCAGCTGTCCCTGTTTTATGTGGTATATCGCGGACTCGTAGCGCATGCGCTCGGCGCGCAGCTTATACTCGGCATTTGTAGGATCGTCCCGACGCGCTCTTTCGTAGTGAACCAGCGCGGTATCGTAATCCTGGATGTCCTCGGCCTTGCGGCCGGCAGAGTATTCACTACTCGACTTCGGGCAGCCGGCCAATAAAGCAGCCACGGCGAAGAAAACTGCCAACCTACCTAATCGATGCAAAAAAGCCCCCCAGCGCGGGATTGTTGAAACCTTGAGAAGTTTAACACCCGCCCTATGATGCAGCAAGGAAACGTCCGCGTTGTGCTACTTAACGTTACATTAGACGAACTAAGTACGGATTTCGGGTTACTGGAAAATGAATATTGTCCGCTGCCTTGCGAAATCGGTTCAAATCTGCGACTTGCGGCGCATTGTGTACGGCGGCTATCATGGAGAACATGAGATCGAACGCCAATAAATCTCAACACGAGGGCATGAAAATTGTTGCGCAGAATCGCGCCGCTTCCTACAACTATCATTTGCTCGACAGTCTGGAGGCGGGATTGGTGCTCGTCGGCACGGAGGTAAAGACACTTCGCGAGGGGAAAGGCGCCTTGCGCGACGCGTACGCCGAAATTCGGGGCGGCGAGGCTTGGCTGGTAAACTGTCACATTCCCGAGTATCTTCCGGGAGGCTTTCGCAATCACGATCCTCTTCGCAAGCGAAAATTGTTGATGAAGCGGCGCGAGATTGCAAAACTGTTGGTTCAAACGCAACAAAAAGGCATGACCGTAGTTCCGACCAAGATTTACTTTCGCGACGGCATTGCAAAATGCGAGCTGGCCGTGGCCAAAGGAAAGAAATTCCACGACCGCCGCGAATCCGAACGTCAAAAAGAAGCCAAACGAGAAGCCAGCGAAGCGATTTTCCGCTCGCGACGGCGATAAATTCGAAAGGGGAACATGCAGATCCAACTGGAAAGGCAGAAGTTTTCTTCTATTTCCACCGATGCCATTGTCACTTACGTTTTCGACCAGGAAAATAAGCTCGACGGAGTAGTCGGCGAGATAAACCACTCCATGAATGGCCAGTTGGCCTCGCTGGTGGAAAGCGGGGAATTGACGGGCAAGCCCAATGAGATTGTTTTCATGCATTTTCCCACCGGTCTAGGCGCGCAACGGCTGCTTCTGATCGGTGCCGGGAAGCGGGCGAAATTTAGCACCACCGATTTGCGGAAAATCGCAGGAACCGCGCTGCGCTATCTGAAATCGCGCGGGGTGAAGAAATTCGTATTCGTCACTCAAGAGGGAGAGCGCGGGCCGAATGCAGCGCAAGCGGTGGTGGAAGGCTTGATCACCGCCGATTTCGAGTCCAACAAATACCACACGGAAAAGAAGCCGAATCGCGAAATTCAATCTGTCTCGCTGGCGAATTTTGACGAAGGCCTGGGCGCGAACCTGACCTCTGCAATCGAACAGGGCCGCGTGATCGCCGAATCGGCGAATTTTGCGCGCGACCTGATTAACGAGCCGTCCAACCGGCTTACTCCCCGCATGCTGGCAGCGCGAGCCGAGGCCATGGCCAAAGAGGCTGGACTGGCGGTGGAAATCCTCGACGAGCGCAAAATTTCTGAGTTGAAAATGGGGGCGCTGATCGGTGTAGCCCAGGGCAGCGTGGAACCCCCGCGCGTGATCGTTCTGCGCTACACGCCGGAGAATGTTCGCCCGGGAGGACCGGTGCTCGGACTTGTGGGCAAGGCCGTCACATTTGATACCGGAGGCATCTCGATTAAGCCGGCTGACAACATGGAAAAGATGAAATACGACATGGGCGGCGGCGCGACCATGCTCGGCGCCATGCGGGCGATCGCGGCGTTGAAACCTGGCGTGCCGGTGATCGCGGTGATTCCCGCCACCGAAAATATGCCGGGCGGGCGCGCGCAGAAACCTGGCGACGTGCAAGTGGCCATGTCGGGCAAAACGATTGAAATCATTAACACCGACGCGGAGGGACGGCTGATCCTAGCCGACGGTGTTACTTACGCTCGCAAATTGGGCGCTACCCATTTGATTGACGCAGCCACGTTAACCGGAGCCATCCAGGTGGCACTGGCCAACGTGCACGTGGGGGCGTTTGGCACGCCGCGCGAATACCTTGATCAGTTTTTGGAAAGCGCTAAGGCGGTCGGCGAAAAAATGTGGCCGATGCCCATGGACGACGAATACCAGGAAATGATCAAGAGCAACATCGCGGACATTCGCAACACCGGCAGCGGCAAAGGCGGCGGCGCAATCACCGCTGCTTGGTTCATCAAAGAATTTGCCGAAGACACGCCGTGGATACATCTCGACATCGCCGCGACGTGCTGGATTGACGAAGGCCGTCCATGGCTGGCGAAGGGGCCGACCGGTGTCGCGATCCGCTCCATCGTTGATTTCGCGCTGAAGTTGTAGGAGCACTTGATTCGCTTGCGAGTTTGCGCCAAAACGAGATTTTCGCGCTTCTTGTAGCGACCCGTTCGGGGCGAGAGGTATGAAACTCCTGGGCTAGGTGAGACGCGAGGTCAAATCCGTAGTAGATGATGTCGGTCTGGCGAACGGAGAAAACAGGATTGCCAGAATCGCAAGGCTGGCGGGGAAGAAAACGATGCCAATACCGACCACCGTTGGGGGATATTCCTTGTCCCTGGCATGAGGGATTCTACATTTTCTCCGGAGCGGTGATGCCCATGATGCGGAGCGTGGTGACTAGTTGCTCGCGCACCAGCGTGGTGAGCAGCAGGAGGAAGGCACGTTTTTCCGGGTCTTTCTCCGAGAGGATGTGGTGCTTGTGGTAGAAGACGTTGAAAGCTTGCGCGAGTTCGAAAGCAAAACGCGCGAGAAATGCGGGCTCTTGCGCGGAGACGGCTTGGTCAACGCGCGCGTCGAGCGAACCTGCCAGTAACACGATATCCCACAGCGAATCGCCTTCCGGCCCGGCTAGAAAACGCGAAACACCCAGCGCGCCGCTTTTCAACTTCTCCATATTTACCGAATTTTCCGCGCTAACAGCGGGGTCTTGTTCCGCGCCTTTGCGCAAAATTCCGTTTACGCGGACAACGGCGTACTGCACGTAGGGGCCGGTCTCGCCTTCGAAGCTGAGCGCATCCTCAAAATCAAATGCGATTACCGTGGAGCGTGTGAAGCGCAGCAGAAAGTATCGCAATGCGCCGATGGCGATGGCGTGGCCAATCGCAGCCCGCTCGGATTCGGATGATTCGGGATGGCGCGAATCCACTTCGGCTCGCGCGCTTAGTTCGAGGCGGTCGAGCAAGTCGTCGGCTTTGACGCCTTGGCCTTTGCGGCCGCTGACTTCCACGTAGGGCTTGTTCGCGTCTTCGGGCGGAATTTCGTAGCCCATTTCCTGGGCGCAGCGGGCGGTGAGGGCGACGACGTTGTAAGCAAAATGTTTCAGGCGGTCGGCCTCTTCGTTGTATCCGAGGGCGCGCAACCCGGCGACCACCACTTGCTGTGGGTAGGCTTGGCGCGAATCGATCACGTTGAACACATCGTGCGCGTGCCCGAAGGTGGGAGCGCCGGGGTCGTCGCGGTCGCTGGAGGTAATCCAGGCTTCGTGGCCGTGGGGACGTTTGTGGAAACGCTGGTAATGAAAATCGCGGTCGAGCAGGCCGAACTTCCAAAGGTGATGCGCGATGTCTTTGCCAACGTAAGTGACCGTGCCGGTGGAACGCACGATAATTTTCGCTTCGGCTTCTTCCGGCGGTTCTTCCGGCGCTGATTCGGTATTTTCTGTGGCAGCTTTCGTTTCTGCGCCAGCGGCTTCGCACTCGGCTGGAAGCTGCATCACCCAGCAGCCCGCATTTTTTCCTGAGGTGGCAAGCTGTATGGCGTTGCGCTCCTTCAGCATCTTGAAAGCGGCGTCCCAGAATTTCAGGTGCAGGATTTCGCTTTCCTGGGAGAGCAAGTCGTAATCGATGCCGAGCCGGTCCAGGGTGCGCAGGTGGCAGTGCACGATTGCGGTTGCTACCACTTGGCCCATTTTCGCGGCCTCGCCATGGCCCTCTTCGATTTCTTTCAAGGTTTGGTTGCGGAGTTCGAGGCGCGACTTGTCTTCAGCGAGCCATTGCGTGACGCGGGTGTAGAGGTCCCAGCAGACGTAGTCGAATTTGGGCGCGGCGGCCAGAGCTTTTACGTCAGCGAGTGATTTTTTTTCGAGGTGGATGAAGCCGAGGACTACGTCAGCAACCTGCACGCCGGTGTTGTCGATATAATTTTGGACTTCAACCAGGCGGCCGGTGTAGCGCAAGAGTCGCGCGAAGGTGTCGCCCAAGACCGCATTGCGAACGTGGCCGATGTGCGCGGCTTTATTGGGATTGATGCTGGTGTGCTCGACGACCGTTTTCCCTGCGTTCGCGGGGGGAGCGCTGGCTTCGTGCCCTGCTTCTTCCAATGCGTCGCGAAAAAATTGGGCGCGGTCTAAAAATAAATTCAGGTAGCCTGCGCCGGCCACTTCGATGCGCGCTACTCCTTCGATAGGCTTCAGCGAGTTTGCAATTTCCTGCGCCAGGACGCGAGGCGGCTTTTTCATCTGCTTGGCGAGTTCGAAGCAGAGCGGGGAGGCTACTTCTCCCATCGAGAGCTGAGGAGGGCGGGCGAGCGCGACCGGGACGTCAATTTTGTAGCGCTCGTGGATGTGGTGCTTCAGCGCTTTGCGGATCCGATTTTCGAGGACTTTATACATGCGTGGCCCTTCGAAAAACCAATGCGGTCTTGCGTGCGGGGCAGAATTGATTTTTTGGGCGATTTAACTTGTCGGTTGGCAAGCGCGAAAAGTGGCCGTGAGATTTAGATTTAGTGCCGAAGGGGGAGGGCAATTCTGCGGCGTCGCCGAACTCTATCAGCAATGCACTAATTTTTATCACGCTGGACGGTAGCACGTCGTTAGCCGAAATTCAAGGAGTCGCGTGTGGGTGATGTGTGTGCGTACCGCTACCAGAGAGGCGCGAAGGATTTCGCGAGTAAAAACGAGAAGAAGCTTCGAGGGCTCGGGCAAATACGATTTACAAATAATCACGGAAAAGTCGTTTTCTTGCGGGGAGAGGTCAATCCTAGCGTCAGCGGCTTCGTCGTTTCCTGCTTCGTCCGTAAGCCCGCAAAAATTAATACCAGACATCCTGCTATGTTGAGAATATCCGCAACAGCTCGATGACTGGTGAAAAACAGCGTGATGCCAGCAGCCAGTATTAGCGCGCCGGAGATGTACCAAAGAGGTGTAAATCTGATGTCATCTTCAGACCGCTCAATTGGTTCGAACATTGTCAAAACATCCCTCTTCGTGAACGCTCGATCACAAACAAGAGTACCGCAATCGATATCATGATTAAAATGCCACCGATCCAGCCGTATTTAGTTAGACCCCTGCGATTATGCAGCCCGGGAGACCGAGGACCGCCCCGACTCACTAAAGCGCGCTAAACCTGACGTCCTTGGCGGAAGGCTCGAGGAAGTCGAACATGGCGCGATGATATCTCTCACGAGCTTTTACTACAAGGTACCTGCCGGCGCGGTCTGGCGCGAAGATTTGACAGGGTAGAGAGGCCAGACTAGTATCGTTTTTTCAAGGATTTGCGGGGACTCGCGGCTTGCGGATATGAACACTGCTCGGATCGCGTATTTCGATTGTTTTTCGGGGATTAGCGGCGACATGGTGCTCGGAGCGCTGGTCGATGCTGGGGCGGACCTGCGCGCGATTGAAGCGGAGTTGCGCAAGCTGGGGTTGGAGGGCTGGTCGATTTCGGCGGAGAAACTGAAGCGCGGGGCGATTTTTGCGACGCATGTGAAGGTTGCCTCATCTGAGGGGCATCACCATCGCGGCTTGTCCGTTATTTTAGGGAGAATTGATGAGGCGGGGCTTGCGCCGCGGGCTGCGGAGCGGGCGCGCCGGATTTTCACGCGCTTGGCGGAGGCCGAAGCGAGGGTTCACAAGGTGCCGTTGGAAGAGGTGCATTTCCATGAAGTCGGCGCAGTGGATTCGATTATAGACATTGTGGGAGCGGCGGTGGGATTTGAACTGCTGGGGATCGATGAGTTTGCATGTTCGGCGCTGGATGTGGGCGGGGGGCAGGTGAAGACGGCGCATGGGCTGCTTCCGGTGCCCGCCCCTGCCACGGCGGAATTGCTGCGCGGCGCTCCGATGTACGCGAGCGGTATTTCCAGGGAGCTGGTGACGCCTACGGGTGCGGCGATTGCGGCTACGCTCTCCACTCGCTATGCGCAGATTCCTGAGATGACTTTGCGGGCTGTGGGGTATGGAGCAGGAAGCGCGGATTTTCCCGAGAAGGCCAATGTGCTGCGGATACTGATTGGGGAAAATGCCGCCAGCGAGGCCGGGGAGCATTGGGCCGCGCCGGTAAGTGTGATTGAGACGAATTTGGATGATATGAGTCCGCAGATTTATGGGTATTTTGTGGAGAAGGCGCTGGCGGCGGGAGCGCTCGATGTGTTTTCGACGGCTGTGCAGATGAAGAAGAACCGGCCGGGAGTGCTGTTGACGATTCTCTGCGAGTCCGCGCATACCGCGAAGATGATGGATTTGGTGTTTCGAGAGACGACTACGATTGGCGTGCGGACGTATGATGTGCGGCGAAAAGTGTTGGACCGGGAAGTGGTGTGCGTGGAAACGCAGTTTGGCGAAGTGCATATGAAAATTTCGCGAATGAATGGGTCGGTGCTGAATGCGACGCCGGAATATGATGATTGCCAGCGCCTGGCAGTGGAAAAGGGGATTCCGCTGAAACAGGTGATTGCGGCGGCGTCGTTCGAATTTCAGAAGCAGAAAGAGACGCACAAGTAGTTTGCGGAGCTGGATTCCTGATTTCGACGTGCTTTGGAGTGCGCGTCATTGCCGGGTGCCTTCAGGGGCTAAGCCCCGGTGATAGCTGCTCTTTACGGCGGGCTGAATCCCCGCCCTTCCGGTTGCGGCATCGTGTCAAGTCGCGCGGTGGCCCATCGTTCCGAGCGGCCCGTCGTGACGAGCAGTCCGTCGTGCATGCTTTAATTTCAGAATAGGAAATAGAAAACTGAATGTCGCAGCCGAAGTTTTACCTGACCACGCCGATTTATTATGCGAATTCGCGGCCGCACGTGGGGTCTGCGTACACCACGATTGTGTGCGACGTGATCGCGCGCTACAAGCGGATGTGCGGTTATGACGTGGCGTACCTCACGGGGACCGACGAGCATGGCGTGAACATCGAGCGCGCGGCGGAGAAGCTGGGAATTACGCCGCAGCAGCTTGTGGACAAGAATGAAAGGATTTTCCGCGAGTTGTGGAAGTTGCTGGGAATCACAAACACGGAATTCATTCGTACGACGGAACTGCGACACGCGCGGGCGGTGCAGAATCTGGTACGGCGCACTCAGGAACGGGACAAGAAGTTGGAGCCGTCGCAACGAGCCATTTACCAAGCGAAATATGAGGGACGCTACTGTATCTACGACAATCTCTACGTCAGCGATACAGCGGAGCCGGCGGATTGCCAGATTTGCGGGCGGCCGGGGGAGCTTGTCTCCGAGGAAAATTATTTTTTCCGGCTTTCGGCGTACCAACAAAAGCTGCTCGAGCTTTATAAAAACACGCCGCACTTTGTGCATCCGGATTTCCGGTTCAACGAGGTGAAGAGCTTCGTTGAAGGCGGGCTGAAAGATATTTCGATTAGCCGGAAATCGATCAAGTGGGGAATTCCGTGGCCGGACGATCCGGAGCATGTATTTTACGTGTGGTATGACGCGCTGACCAGCTACCTGTCCGGCATCGGATTTGAAAGCGAGGATGCTCAGAAGCGCGCGGAGTTCGAGCGTTTCTGGCCGGCCGATATCCATGCGATGGGAAAAGAGATTATCCGATTCCACGCGGTTTATTGGCCCGCGTTTTTAATGGCCGCGGGAATTGAGTTGCCAAAGCAGATCATTGCGCATGGGTGGCTGCTGTTTGAGCAGGAAAAGATGAGCAAGTCGAAGGGGAACGTGGCCTATCCCGAGCCGATCGTAAAAGTGCTTGGGAATGATGCTCTGCGATATTACCTGCTGCGCGACGTTGTGTTCGGGCAGGACGGGAATTTTTCGCGCGAGTCGTTGATTACGCGGTACAACGCCGATTTGGCTAATGGGCTCGGAAACCTAGCTAATCGCACGCTCACGATGATCGAGCGAAATTTAGGTGGCGTGATGCCAAGTTGTGGTTCGGGCGCGAACCTGGTGGAAACCGTCAAGGGCGAAAATCTCGGCGAGATTGCGAAGCTTTACGGTCGCTTCGACTTTTCGCAAGCGCTCGAAAAGGTCTGGGGACTGGTTGCTGCGTGCGATAAATTTCTCGCTGCCGAAAAACCGTGGACCTATGCGGATGACCCTGCGAGGCGTGAAGCACTGGAACGGACACTTTTCACGGCCGCGGATGTTTTGCGCATTGCCTGCGTTTTGGGCCATCCGGTGATTCCGGATGCTACACAGAAAATTTGGCAGCAGCTTGGGCAGGCGGGGAAAATTGAAGATGTGAGAATCGATCAGCTGAAGTGGCAAGAGTTGAAATCTGGGACGAAGATTGGAAAGCCCGAAGGGGTTTTTCCGCGCATTGACAAAAAAGAAGCACTGGAGAGGATTGCAACCATGGAAAACGAAATTCGGAATCCGGACAGCACGCAGCCAGAGACATCGACGACTACAACGAAAAAGCCGGCGGAAGGAGCTAGCACTGGAACTTCGGCGGCTGGTGCCGCTGCCATTCCGGCTGGAGCGCCGGGGGCAGGAACGTCCGCGGGAGGAGCGGCACTTGCTGCCTCGGGAGCTGGAGCAGCGCCTGCGGCTGCTGCGGCGCCGGCGAAAATCGGGATTGAGGATTTCGCAAAAATTGAGTTGCGCGTGGGCCTGGTGAAGTCGGCAGAGAAAGTCGCCGGTGCCGACAAACTTTTGAAGGTGATGGTGGATATTGGCGACGAGGTGCGGCAGGTGTTGGCGGGGATCGCGACGTCGTATGCGCCCGAAGAGTTGGTGGGGCGCAAAGTTGTGGTGGTGACGAATTTGGCTCCGCGAAAGATGCGCGGGGTGGAGTCGAATGGGATGCTGCTGGCGGCGTCGGCGGGGCCGGATGGGAAGGCGGTGTTGTGCACGTTTGCGGAGGAAATTCCAGCGGGCGCGAAGGTGAAATGACGGATTGCGTTCCGCCATAGAAGATGGAAACGGAGCGAAGAACAGTTGCTGCTGGTGAATCTGTGCAAAGGTAGGCGCTTCGCGCAGTTTTTTATGTCGCGGTTAAAGCCGCAACCCACAATGGGCAGTCCAATTTTCGTGCGCGGTGACCTAATGCTAGAACTACAAGAATAAGAAGAAGCGAGTAAGCACCTGACAAAAATCGGCCGGCCTGAGGGCTGCCGCTACAAATACGGAAACCCGGCGAGTCTTTTGGCGTCAGCGAATTTAGTGAGTAGATGGCTGCAAAGCAGGTCCCTGGTCGGCCACGAATCGGCCTCTGTCGGGAGGCCAGCCTTGTTATTTGTTGAACTTCTGAATGGGACATACTTTGGAAATTATTGACTCACACGCGCATTTGGAGTTTCCGCAATTTGATGAAGATCGGGCGGCGATGCTTGGGCGTGCACGAGCTGCGGGGATTGAGACGCTGCTGGCTATTGGAAGCGGGACCGGGCCGGAGCGGCTGAATGCGGCGATTCCGTTTGCAGAAGAGTACGACTGGATTTACGCGACGATTGGAATTCATCCGCATGAGGCGCAGCTGGCTACGGAAGAACATTTTGCGCGGCTGGATGAATTGGCGAAGCATCCGCGCGTGATTGCGTGGGGCGAGATGGGGCTGGATTATTACTACCACCACTCGCCGCGCGAGGTGCAGCAGCAGGTTTTTCAGCGTCAACTTGGGCAAGCGCGCGAGGCAAAGCTGCCTATTGTGATTCATTGTCGCGATGCCTGGGACGACTGTCTGGGACTGATGGAGCAGAACTGGAAGTCGACGGGGCTTGGCGGCATTCTGCACTGCTTTACCGGGACGCTTGCGGAAGCGCAACGCGGGCTGGAAATGGGGTTCATGATTTCGTTTGCCGGGAACGTGACTTATCCGAAGATGCAGCATCTGCGGGATGTGGCGCGGGAGCTGCCCATGGATCGTTTGCTCACCGAAACGGATTCGCCGTTTTTGCCGCCGCAGGGAAAGCGCGGAAAAAGAAATGAGCCGGCCAACGTCGTGGAGGTAGCGCAAGCGTTGGCGAATGTGAGAAACTCAACCGCAGAAGAAGTCGCGGCCACGACGGCTGCGAATTTCAGAAGGTTTTTCGAGCTCAGCGCCCCGGCCTTTCCGGCGCCGCCAAGGTAATTTGCGGGATGGCATTCGCTGTCCAGATGGTGAAAGAGATTTTCGAGTTAGTCCGCGAGGATTTAGCGCTCGTGGAACGGGAAATTGCGGCGCAAAACGGCGCGGCGATCGAGCCGGTAAGCGAAATTTCCAGTTATTTGTGCGCCGGCGGCGGAAAGCGGCTGCGTCCTGCGCTGCTTTTGCTGGCTGCGGGTGCGTCGGGATATCGCGGCGAGAGCGCGATTCGTTTGGGCGCGGTGGTGGAAATGATTCACGGCGCCACGTTGATTCACGACGACGTGATCGATGGAGCGGATACGCGGCGCGGGCGTCCTAGCGCGAATGCGCGCTGGGGAAATCACATGAGCGTGCTGGCGGGCGATTGGCTGTACATGCAGTCGTTCGAGATGGCGCTGCGTGAACGAAATTTTTCGATTCTCGATATTCTGATCGACCTGACGCAAAACATGGTGGAAGGCGAACTGCTGCAGCTCACGCGGCTGGGACGGATCGATTTGAACGAAAGCGAAGCGACGGAGCTGGCTTATCGCAAAACAGCTTGTCTTTTCAGCGGATGCTCGCGACTCGGAGCGGTTTTGGGCAAGCAGCCGAAAGCGGCGGAGGATGCGCTCGCGGAATACGGGCGAAATGCGGGGCTGGCGTTTCAACTGGTGGATGATTTGCTGGACTTCACGGCCTCGCCGGAGAAATTGGGCAAGCCGGTGCTGAGCGATTTGAAAGAAGGGAAAGTGACGCTGCCGCTGATTTTTGCATTGGAGGCTGTAGCGCTGGCTTCAGCGGATGGAAATGGCGATGGCGCGGGGCACGCGCAATTGCGTTCAAATGGCGATGGACGACGTCTGGTGGCGAAAGTCTTGGAAGAGCGAGATTTTCACAGCGTGCGGCCGGAACAGATTGTAAGACTTGTGAAAGAAACTGGCGCGTTGGAACGCGCTCAGAAGTTGGCGCGTGAGTACGTTTGCCGCGCGAAGGCTAGTTTGAGCGAATTACCTGATACCGAATATCGGCGTGCGTTGCTGGCTGTCCCCGATTTTATTCTGGACCGAGAGAATTAGCCTTCTGAGCAAATCAAAAGAGCCGCCAAGATGGCGGCGCTACACGAACATTCCCGCGGAGAGTTGCTTGTATTCCGGCTGGGCAATCCCTAAGATGCTTTGGATGAATTGTCGACAGAAAATTGGCATGCGAGTGTGGCGCGCATGATGCAGGATTGGGCCGCCTGGGGAATTGAAACTGCAAAACTTCGCGGAGCTACATACGCCGACGCGCGCGTGATGGACACTCGCCAGCGCGAAATCACCACAAAAAACGGGGAAGTTGGGACGCTGCTCGAATCCGAGTCGCTGGGAATCGGCATTCGCGTGATTGCGAGCGGCTCTTGGGGATTTGCATCCACCGACCGCTTAACGCGGGAGGGCGTGCAAGCTTGTGCGGCGCAAGCGGTGAGCATTGCAAAGGCTTCCGCGCTTGCCAAACATGCGGACGTTGCGCTCGCGGCCGAAGAAGTTTATGTGGACACTTGGCAAAATCCCTTCGTAAAAGATCCGTTCCGCATTCCGGTAGAACGCCAAATCGATTTGCTGCTGCGCGCAGACAAAGAAATGCTTGCGGTGAAAGGCGTGACGCTGGGGGAAGGGTCGATGATGTTCCGCAAGATCGATCAGCTTTTCGTCTCCAGCAGCGGATCGGTAATTCACCAAGTGAAGATGCAGTCGGGCGCCGGGATTGTGGCCACTTCGTTTGCCAAGAGCGAAATTCAGAAGCGGTCGTATCCGAATAGTTTTGGCGGGCAACATTCGTTGCAAGGTTACGAGCTGATCGAGTCGTCTGATCTGGTGGGCCATGCGCAGCGCATTGGTGAAGAAGCTGTCGCGCTGCACTCTGCGGCTCAGTGTCCGGAGGGGACCAGCACGATTATTTTGGGCGGTTCGCAACTTGGTTTGCAGATTCACGAATCGGTGGGGCATCCGATTGAACTGGACCGCGTTCTTGGACAGGAAGCGAATTTCGCGGGCATGAGCTTTCTGACCGTGGATAAACTGCGCAAACTGAAATACGGGTCCGACATTGTGAATGTGGTGGCAGACGCGCGGTTGGAACACGGGCCCGGGCTTGGGACGTTTGCGTATGACGATGAAGGCGTGCCGGCACAGTGCACTCCGATTATTACAAATGGCCTATTTACGGGGTACTTGAGCAATCGCGAAACTGCGGCGGCCATTGGCGAAACGCGCTCGAGCGGGACCATGCGCACCGAGAATTGGAACCGGCTGCCGATCATTCGCATGACGAACATCAGTTTGAATCCCGGGACCTGGAAATACGACGACTTGATCGCCGACACCGACGACGCAATCCTGATGGACACAAATCGATCGTGGTCCATCGATGACCGGCGATACCATTTTCAGTTTTCAACAGAAATTGGGTGGGAAATTAAGGGCGGCAAAAAAGGCCGCATGATCAAAAATCCCAGTTACAGCGGGATCACGACCGAGTTTTGGAATAGTTGTGACGCGATATGCGCTCGCGACCATTGGACCTTGTGGGGCACGCCGAATTGCGGCAAAGGGCAGCCGATGCAGACAATGGGCACCGGGCATGGGGCGTCGCCGTCCAGATTTCGGAATATAAAAGTGGGAGTGGCGTTTGCCAAGTAGGAATCAACACTAGAAATGAAAAGTGGGAAGAAAAAATCGCGATCGTCGCGCGCTCGCGGCCCGAAAGGCGCCAAGGCACACACGCAAACTGCGCTGGGCTCGGCGGCACGAGCTGAAAACAGCGCGCGATTTACGCTTTCGAAACTGCAACAGATTGCAGACCGAGTAATCGGGCTCAGCGAAGCGGACGAGACGGAAATTGAGATTGATTCGGTCACCGATGCGCTTACGCGCTTCGCCAACAACACGATTCACCAAAATGTGGCGGAGCACATGCTTGCCATTTCGGTTCGAGCGGTGGTGGATGGGCGCACCGCGCGTGCGACGACGAACAAAACGGACGAAGAATCGTTGCGACGCGTAGCGGCGGCTGCGGCGACACTGGCGCGTCACCAACCCGAAAATCCCGATCTGCTGCCCATGCTAGGCCCGCAAAACTATCAGAAGCTGATACGCTATTTCCCGGCTACGGCTACGGAAAACCCCATGGATCGCGCCCGCGCCGTGACTCGTGTATGCAAACTGGCGGAGAAGACCAAGCAGACTGCGGCCGGGATTTTTTCCAGCGGTGTGCATCAATCCATTTTGGCGAATTCGGAGGGATTGTTTGCCAGCCATCAGCACACCGACGCTGAATTCTCTGTAACGATTCTGGAAGATAATTCTTCGGGTTGGGCCAAGGCCAATTCGCCGGACATTCGCAACATCGACCCGGACGAATTGGCCGAGAGAGCCAGCAGCAAAGCGATCGCTTCGCGCAAGCCCCGCGATCTGGAGCCGGGACACTACACGGCTATTCTGGAATCGTCCGCCGTGCTCGACATTATCGGTTCGCTTTTTTACGATTTTTCCGGCACGGCGGTGCTGGATAAGCGCTCGTGCTTGAACGACCGCATGGGCAAAAAGATTTTCGGCGAGAACATCACGTTGTGGGATGACGTATACCATCCTCTCCAACTTGGCGCCCCGTATGACGGCGAAGGATTGCCGAGACAGAAGATCCTGCTGGTGGACCGCGGCGTTCCAAAAAACCTGGTGTACTCACGCGCGACCGCCAAAAAAATGAAAACGAAGCCGACCGGTCATGGCCTGCCGTTGCCAAACGAATTCGGCGAAGCGCCCATGAATCTGGTTTTCGCGGGCGGAGACAAATCGGTGGAGGACATGGTTCGGTCGACGGAGCGCGGCATTTTGGTAAGCAGGCTTTGGTACATCCGGGAAGTGGACCCCTATGAAAAAATCCTTACGGGCATGACGCGCGATGGCACCTTTTTGGTGGAGAATGGACGCATCGCCGGCGGAATCCGAAATTTCCGGTTCAATCAAAACGTGATCGAGATGCTTTCGAATGTGGAGATGCTGGGTCCCGCTGTGCGTGCCGCCGGAGAAGAATCGTTCGAGATGGTGGTTCCGGCAATGAAAGTGCGCGACTTCCATTTCAGCGAAGTAACAAAATTCTGAGTCCCTGGCGCTAATGCTTAGCGGGTTGCGCGCCGGGACGGATAAAGTATTTCCATTTATCCAGATCGGCGCGGACCGCTACGTCGAAAAATCCCACCATCATTTCATCGTAAGTTTGGTCGCCCCATCGAACGGATGCATCGGGATCGGGATTGTGCAGGTTGTTGCGTGAATTGTCGTACAGCGCGACGGCTTGCAGCACGGTGCCGGCCTTCAACGCGCGTGGTTCCGCCAGCCCATAGCTGAGCTGCCAGTAAAAATTATAATGTACACGCAGAAGAGTTTCGATGTGGCCATTGGCGCCGACAATGTTGTAGTCAAATTGTTTTCCGCGCAGATGCATATGCGGG
The DNA here is from genome assembly GCA_035602755.1 of Binatus sp. (SeqCode). Taxonomy (GTDB): domain Bacteria; phylum Acidobacteriota; class Terriglobia; order Acidiferrales; family UBA7541; genus Palsa-295. The sequence goes on from DATNLR010000047.1 coordinate 56,184, forward strand.
AAAAAACTGAGAAGGGTAGCCTCGTTGGGCAGAGTGCCGCGTGCTTCCACTCGGTAATTATCCGCGCCGGGCGGAATCACAAAGTGATCGTTGGTCAGTTGCAAAGTGATCACGCGCTGCGCTGGCGGCTTCTTGGCGAAGACGATTCCAATGCTGCTTTGATCGCTGGCTGCGTGGCCATGGGTGGTGTAATGCATTTGGAAAACCAAATCCGAACCAGCGGGAACAAATTTGGCCATGCCGGTGGGCCAACTGTCCGGCGAACTCCCGGGCGCGTACACCAGCAAAATATCGCTGTCAGTCCAATGCGCGCCGTGGCGGCTATCCTGGTCGGTCATATCGGAAGCGGTGAACGGCACGCTGAGGGGCGCATGCCGAAGCCATTTCGAATCGGGCGGACGAATATAAACCACGGCGTGATGCACGTTTTCGCGCGATGACGGACGAATTTCCGACATTTGGATCCATTTGTCTTCGCGGAAAGCTGTCGGCACGATTTCGTAGGTGTACTCGATATCGCCGTGTGCGGGAAGCGCGACTGCCTTCGGCATTTTCACGATTACATCAGGCTGCGAAATATTCCATCCCGGCACCCATTCGCGCGGAGGCGGCGCCTCCTGGGGATCTCCTGCCGGGGCATCCGCGTCGGACCACGCCACTATCTTTTGAATTTCGGCCTCGGTTAGCGACGGATCATTTGAGAAATGTCCGAAGCGCACATCGGCGAACCACGGCGGCATTTTTCTTTCGGCGACCGTGATTGCAATTTCTTGCGCGCGCGAGCGGACATCGCCATAGGTAACCAGCGGCATCGGCGCAATCTCGCCGCTGCGGTGGCAGCTCTGGCAGTGTTGCTGAAGAATCGGGAGAACGTCGCGGTAGAAAACGGGAGGCGTAGCATCGCTAGGCTTCTCCCGGACTTTTGCTAGGTGGGCTTCTGCGGCGGCAAAAATCACCAGAACAATTGCTGTGGCCAGGATGGATATTTTCAGCGGCACAAGAAGATTAGTTACGCATGCTCAAGGGTTGGTTGCAAGCGCCCGATATCTTTGTTCATTTGGTGAATTGAAGGCTGGAGATAGCCCGCGCGATGACGTTTTCTTGAATCTGAACGAGGTCGGTATCGGCGATGGTCATTCCGAAAATCGTGTAAAGGTGCGAGTCATGGGGAATATAGACGACCACGCCGGACCAATCGCGCTGTTCAATACTTCCGCGAAAATGGCGTTCGACTGCCGGGGCCCCAGAGATGGTGAGGTGTTTTTCGTCCAAGGGACGGAAGTTTTCCATAATTTCGCGGAGGCGGCGGTCCGTGGCATCCATATCGGTGGCAACCGATTGTGATGCGCCGCTCTGCTGGCCGATCAAAAGATAGGTGGTTTGGTCATCCGTTCCCATCGCGGTGATTGAGCCGGGCAAAAGTGTGCGCGCGCCCTCAATCACTTTCCACGCGGGCGGCTTGTACATGCGAAAACCGTAGGTGTCGTTGACGTAGCTGTTGCCGTTTACTTCCTCGCGCATAGGTTCGGGCGCCGCAGGTTGCGCTGGCGCTGGGGGAGTCGGCGGCGGAACACTCGCTGTGGCGGGCTTGTTCGTGGCTTTTGAATCCGGGGTTGGCGCGCTTGAGCTGGACAGCGCAGCGGAACTTGTGGGGGCCGCTGAATTGTTCGCCACAGTCGGCGCTGGCTTCGAGGGTTTGGTTGCGGAAGCGTCCGTGGCGGCTGATGCGTCGGATGCGGGCTCGGATTTCTTCTCTGATTCTTTCTTTTTTGCGCCGGCAGAAATCACGATCGACACGACTTGGTCTTTCTGCACTTCAGCGAAGCCATAGCTTGTTTTCACTTTGAACGAATTTTCTTCAAATCCAACGATGGTGCCGCTTATGGTTGTACCGTCTTTTAGTTTTAGGTCGTCGGCGCGCAGAGCGGGGCAAAATGCGAAAAGCGCGAGCACTGCAATAGAAATTGCGCGCGTCAGTCCGTAGTGGAACTGTGAAACAAGAACCATATACTGAAGTATGGCGCTCGAGGCGGTAGCGGGCAAGTTCGGGCGCGAAGACTATGCCGGGTTAGTCAGCATGCGGCGGAGTTGACGTACGGCCTAGCTAGCCAGCAGGCCGGGATTTTGCTCTTCGCGTGGTCTTCGATTTGGGCTTTGGCGATGGAAAAATCCCGAGAAGTTCCGGCTTGATGCGCGCGAATTCGGACTCGAGCGCGCGGAACTGGGGGCCGGCGTTGAACAAATGACCGGAACGTCCCATAGCTTCCAGACCGCGAGCCATCGAAACTGCCTTCGCGGCGCCGAAGATTGCGATGGATCCTTTTAGGGCATGCGCGGCGCCGGCGAGTTTCTGTGCGTCTTTCTTGGCAATGGCGCGGCGAATTCGAGAAAGAGTTTTAGGCGCGTCTGCCAGAAAAGTTTTGATCAGGGAGCGCTGGAGTTTTTTGTTTCCTCCGGTGGCGCGATGCAGGTGCGCAGCGACGCTGTCGTCTTCTGCTATCGGCGGTATGTTGCTCGTAGGAACCGGGGTGTCAGGAACGGATTCCATTGGACTGACCTCTGGCAATGCTTCCGTCTGCGATTCGACGGCTTGATACAGTTTGTCCATCGGAACGGGCTTGGCTAGGAATGCGTCCATGCCCGCGTTGAGACAGCGACGCGCGTCTTCGTCCGTTGCGTTTCCGGTGAAGCCGACGACGCGAAGGTGGCGTCCAGTAGAAGTTTCCATTTTGCGAATGGCGCGCGTGGTGTCCAGGCCGTTCATACGCGGCATTTCCTCATCCATCAGGACCACGTCGAATGAATTACGTTCAAGCGCAGCGAGAGCTTCGATTCCGTCCGCAGCAGTTATGACCGAGTGGCCGCGCTTGGTGAGCAGTTCGCTGACCAGCTCGCGATTTATTTCGGTGTCTTCGGTGACCAGAATGCGCAGAGTTTTTGCCGGCGGGCGGCGGCGAGCAGTTGGCGGCGACGCAACATTCGTGGCGCGATCTTCGTGTTCGTCTCCGGCTGTTTGTTCAAGTGATTTCGCGCTCGCGCGCGGGAGCCGAAACCAAAAGCGCGAGCCGCCTTGCGCGCGCGTTTCCGCGCCGATCGTTCCGCGCCAGCGTTCTACTGTTATTTTGCAGAAATAGAGGCCCAGGCCTGCTTTGCCGGGTTGGTTTTTACCTTTTGAGAAAAGGGAGAAGATTTGGGACGGCGGCAAATCGGGAGGCAGGCCTGGGCCTTCGTCATCCACGAAAGCGAGAACGCTTTCGCCTTGCTCTTCCACGCCGATGGTGACTGTGGAATTCGGAGGACTGTAACGCAGAGTATTCTCGAGCAAGTTGCCGAAGATTCGATCCAGGCGCGGTGCGTCGCCGACTACAGGCCAGTCCGATGAAGTGTTTGACGGAGGCGCGAAGCGCAGGTTGACGCCTTTATCTTTGAACGCAGAAGAAAATTCCTCGATGGCTTGTTGCGCGCAAGCGGCCAGATCCGGAGCCGGCGCGCTGCTCTTGTCCGAAGATTGCTGCGCGATAAGGTCGCCGGAAAACGCGGAGAGGATGCCGCGGATCATCAATTCCTGGCGTTGAGATTCACGCTGGCCCGCTTCCACATATTTTCCAGCCGGGGGAGGCAAATTTTCGAGACCTAGCAAATTAAAACAGCCACTGATGGCGGTAAGAGGTTGCGAAAGATCGTGAACGATGCAATGCAACAGAATCTCTTTCTTTTGGATTTCCCTGAGGAGCTGTTCGTGGGCCAGCAGGGAATCGCGGGCAGTTTGAAACCATTGCTGTTGTTCGGCAAAGTGCGCGGAAAGATTGCGCAGGATCAGGATTTTCCTTTTATCAAGGGACAGAGCGAAGGCTTCGAGCGGAATATCGCGGCCGGTCTTATCGCGTTCGATCCAATTTCCGGAGCTGACCGAGCCTTCCGCTCTGGAATTCCAGAAATCGTCGGCGTCCACCAGAAAATTTTCGAGGAAAGGAGAATTGTGGTCCAGGCGCACGCGTTTTGGGTTGCGAGAATGCAATTCGAAGAGCTCGCCACACCATGCGGGGCAATCGCCGAGGGCTGAGAACTCGCCTTGGCCCACCGATTCGAACAATGCGTAGCCCTGGCTGGTGAGGAACGATTCGAAAATAGAATTCGAGGGCATTCATTCAGCCAGAGTGGCGGCGGCCAATTGCGAAAAAACCTCTTCAACGGAAGCGCCGGTCTTGGCGCTGGCGCGAAGTATAGTCCATCCGGCGGCGGCGAGTTCTGATTCGCGAGCGGAATCAATTTCCCATTTATCAACCAAGTCACTTTTATTCAAAACGAGGATGGCAGGAACTTTGCCGGCTTCCTGAATTACGCGTTGGTTCAACGCGAGAGCGTCTTCCAGAGTTTGGCGGCGCGTGCCGTCAGTCACGAGCAGGTAGCCGGACATGCCGCGGAGATAGGACATGTGAATTTTCTGGTACACGTCTTCGCCATGAATGTCCCACAGAACCAGAGTGACGTCCTGGTTGTTTACGCGAACCACTTTCTTGTCGACTTTTACGCCGATGGAGGTTTGATAAACGTCAAAGAAAATGCTTTTGACGAAACGGCGCACCAAGCTGGTCTTGCCCACCGAGAAAGAGCCTAGCATGCAGACTTTCTTTTGGAGCATTCGAGCGCTCGCTCAGTTTCCGGTAGAGGTTGGATTGAAAGTTATCCTGAAAGTGACGCTGCGATTCAGGCGGCGGTTCTCTTCGGTGTCTTCGGGACGCAAAGGTTGCGTGGTGCCAACGCCGCGGGTATGCAAATGTGCAGGCGGAACGCCGCCGCGGACCAGAGTGCCGCGAATATGGTCGGCGCGCTCCTGGCTGAGCAGCATGTTGGTACCCTCGATGCCCGTGCTGTCGCTGTGGCCGGTAAGCTCGACCGTCGTTTGTTCGCCAAGGCGGTTGGCCTTGTCGACCATGTCGCGGATTTGTTTTTGAGTTTGAGCGACAGTGTTTTCCTGGCCGGGTTCCAGTTCGGCGCGGCCAACGGGGAAGACCAGTATTACGGATTCGATGGCGCTTTTCGGCACGTTGAGCTGCAACAGATGAGAATTCTGAAGATGCGAGGTATCCACCGAAGCGACGCCGGCAATATAAGGCGCGCGTTCCTGGACGTGGGAGATCCATTGAGGCGAGGCAGTTCCTTCCACATGCAACTGGCCATGATTTTCCGAAAGCGTGACGCTTTCTGGTGGACTCAAGAGTTGGCGAGCACGCTGCACGACGATCGAGTCGTCTAAAGAATAGTAGGGCGCTAAATCGAATTGAGCGTTTTGCGGATCGAGGCCCGCTTGTTTGAGCAACGTATTTGGATCTGGCGCGAGAGGATCCTTGAAACCTTGAATGTGGTAGCGGCCGCCTTCATGGTCGTAGGAAAGCACCACGATTCCGGGCTGTCCGCGAACGGCGTGAAGGATGCGCGACCATTCGACCATGAGATATATGGAGTATCCAAAGTAGGCGACGATTAGGATGCCGAGTATCGCAATGGTTGCAAGCGCGGCGCGAGGCTTTTTCGCTGCGGCGGGTTCGCGGTGCTGCGCAGCAAGAAGACGCATGAGGAGTTCTTCGGCCGAAAGAAATGGCGCGGCGTCACCTTTGAAATTTTCCAGAGCGGAACTATAGCGCTGCTGAATTTCTTCGAGCGCCTCTTTCATGGTGAGGCGGTAATCCGACGGAGCGTGGCCGCGAATCACCGCAGCGAGAACCGCGTCGGGACCTTCTTCGATCCAGACTTCGAGTTCGCCAACGTTCAAGCTGTCGAGCGATTCCTCTTTTTTGGAAACGAAGGAATCGCGTACGAACTGCTGAATCGCGGAGAGCATGCCCGCGACCAAGGAAGCATCTTGCGTGGCGACTTGACGCGCGACGACATGGCTTAGAACGAGTCCGCTGTGGCGATGAATCAGGAAAACCTGCTCCACCCGAAATAGCAGGCTGTGCATCAGTACGATTTCGGCGAAAGGTTTTCCTGTGCGCAAAGCTTCGATTCGCCATTTGATTCCGCGAGCGGAAAGGCTGTGCTCGAGAGCTTGGTTGAACGATTCGAGCATCCCGCGAAGAGCTTCGCTGATGGATTTCCGGATAGCCGGACCCATCACGGGGAACAAGGCATCGGCCAGAGGGTGAGGGTCGTGGCGAACGGACTCGCGAAGAGTTTCCTGCACGGTGGGAGCGAGAGCCTGAGCCAAAGCGCGTTCGCCATGCTGATCGCGGCGCATGCTGATGGCTTCGGCGACGACCGAGCTGACATCTTGCGTTCGCCGAGCGCGATCGTCGAGACGTTTTTGAATGTCCGCGAGCTCCTCCTGCTCGGGCGCGATAATTAAATGGCGCAGCTCTTCGTAGGCATGATTATTGGCTGAGGGGTTTTCTTCTGTTTGATTCGCGGGAGCGCGGCGTTGTGCTTGGTCGGCCATGTTAGACCATCAGGGTTTTCCCGGTGGACTCGGATTGCGTCCCAGCCGAGAGCATGGGAGTGCGTTTCGCTTGCTTCCTACTCTTCGGGCAATTCGAACTTGTTCTTCAGGCGCAGAGAAAATTCGTTGAACAAGTCCGCCAGAGATGCGCGATCGGTTTTTTCGTCGCGCAGGACGTCCACTTCGCGGTTCAGCGCGGCTGTGGTGTCGCGGCGCAGTTTGTCGATTTCCGCGGAGACGGATTTAGAATGCTCGAGAAGCTTGGCGCGAAGCTCGCTCTGCCCGTCGGACATCTGCTCTTCGAGTTGCGAAAGCTTTTTCTCGATGATTTTGGTGCCGTCCTTGATCTCGCGCGAAATTTCTTTGAGCCCTTCGGTACGCTCGGACTTTTCGCTCTTGAGCCGGGTGCTCAGGGAATCGACTTCCTGTCGCACAAACGCGCCCAGGGTATCCAGGCGCTTGGTCATGTCTTCGCGAAGACCTTCGATGGCCTTGCTGACGTTGTCTTCCAGGCGCACGAAACGCTTTTCGTAATCGCGCATCTGCGAACCGAACAAAATATCGCGTATTTTGTCTACATTTGCGCCTTCGGGAGCTTCTTTATTTGACGGATTGGGGTCTTTCGCCGCGGATGCCATTTTGCGACCTCTCCTTTTCGGACTCTTGATCCCCTGCCTGCGGGACGTTCGGCTGGCCTTTTGGGGCATGCGCGCGAGGCTACTACGAAAGCCGTTTTACCGCAACAGGACCAACGCATTCTGTCAGTAGCACATGATATGTCCGGTTGAGATAGCAAGTGATATGTCCGCTTTTCGGGCTGTGGTAGGGGACCATGCAAGGCATGAACTCCTACACACAAGCCGCCATGGAGCGGGCGATGAAAGTACAGGAAGTGATGT
>DATNLR010000074.1:0-69254 GCA_035602755.1 Binatus sp. (SeqCode)
CTGCCCAATTCCAATCGTCACCGGGCTTGCACTGTTGAAAGTAGCCGTCACCGCTGTCGCCGCTGTCACGGTAACCATGCAAGTCCCAGCTCCCGTGCAACCGCCCCCACTCCAACCCGCAAATGTTGAATTGGCCGACGCTGAGGCCGTCAACGTCACTTGCGTTCCACTCGCAAAATTCGCCGAGCACGTCGTTGGGCAACTAATCCCCGCCGGAGCGCTCGTCACCATCCCAGTTCCCGTGCCCGCCTCAGTCACCATCAGTCCAAGATTCGGGCTCACATTAAAATTAGCCGTCACCGACGTCGCTGCTGTAATCGTAAACGTACAGCTTGCGGTCCCCTCGCAAACGTCCCCGCCCCATCCCGCGAATACTGAACCCGCACTCGGAACCGCCGTCAACGTGATTTGACCGTTTCCCGCGAACACGGCCGAGCAGGTCGTCGGGCAGTTGATCCCCGCTGGCACACTTGTGACAGTTCCGGAGCCATTCACCGTAACGGAAAGCGCCGTGCCGCCCGTGCCGGAAAGATTGATCGTCTGCATACTTCCCGACGCCGGAACGTTGTCGGTAACCGTAATCGATCCGGTGTAAGAAATAAATTGTGTAGGCATGAACGAAATTTCGAGCACGCACTGAGCGCCAACCGCCAGTGTCGCAGGTGCCACTGGGCATGGATTCGCGGAGATCGAAAAAGCGCCCTCACTGACCGCAATGTTTGAAATCGTAAGCGGCGCGTCTCCGGAATTGGTCACTGTCAGCGGCAAAGTAGCGGTCGCGTTGATGGGCTGATTTCCAAATGGAACGCTCGTGCTGGAAAAACTTATATTGGGATTAAGAAGCACCTTCCTGATCCGGTTATTGAACACATCGCCGACATACATGTTGCCTTGCGGGTCTACAACGACCCCGACCGGCGTAGCGAAACTGGCTGACAGCGCCGGCCCGCCATCTCCCGCAAATGCAAAGACTCCATTTCCTGCAAACGCGGTGATGATTTTGCTGGCTCCGTCAACGCGACGTATTACATTGTTTCCCGAGTCCGAGATGAAAAAATTCCCTGCGCCATTCACTGACACTCTGTCCGGCGAATTCAGAGTTGCATTCGTCGCCAAGCCGCCATCGCCCGTATGTCCCGCAGTTCCGTTTCTGTTCCCGGCAATCGTGGTGATAACCCGCGGCGTGCCAGTATCAATTTCGCGAATTACATTGTTATCGGTGTCGGCCACATACAAGTTACCCTGCGAATCCATATCCAGACCAAGCGGGCAATTCAGAGTGGCGCTGACCGCTGGCCCTCCATCGCCGGTGAAGCTATTGCTTGGACACCCGGTTGCTGCGTTCCCGTCCGGTCCATCCCCGGCAATTGTTGTAATCGTGCCGGTTGTGTCTACTTCCCGCACGCGATTGTCTTGCGCATCCACGAAATAGAGATTCCCGGCAGCGTCCCTAACCGCCCCTCGCGCGTCGTTCAGGCTGGCACTAAGAGCGGGTCCTCCGTCACCGCACGGCCAAGGGACTTCTTGCGGCCCTGAACCGCACCGATTTCCCGATCCCACGATGGTCGCGATAATCCCGGTCTCGCCGTCCACCTCGCGAATTCGATTATCACCGTCATCCGCTACCAACAGGCTCCCAGAAGACTCGATCGTGACTGTTCGTGGCATAAAAAGAGAAGCATTCGTGGCAAGTCCGCCATCGCCACACGGCAACGTCGGTTGTGCGCACGGAACCCCGTTGCCCACCACGGTCGATATGATTTGGCTCGTAGCGTTCACTTCGCGAATCCGATTATTTTCCGCATCCGTGATGAACAGATCGCCTTGCAAGTCCAGCGCTGGTGTTCGCGGAAAATAGAAGCTGGCGCTGGTCGCGGGGCCGCCGTCGCTCACTAAGCCGCTCCCGATAACGGTTGTAATCTGGTCGTTATTACTCGGGCTATAGAGCCGGATGCGATTATTCCAATAGTCCGCGAGCCACAGATTGCCGGTCGTGGAATCAACGAACAATCCAGCAGGATTGCTCAATTCAGCCGATAGCGCCGGGCCGTTGTCGCCGCCAAAACCAAATGTGCCGTTCCCGACGATCGTGGTTATGATGTTCGGCATAGTTTCGTTAGTCGGCGAGAACACTTCTCGTATGACCGCATTTTCGGTATCGGCAATATAAATGTTTCCCGAACTATCCACTGTCACGCCATCCGGCGCTCGCATGGTTGCCGCAGTCGCCAGTCCGCCATCGCCGCTGTAACCGAAGGCGCCCGTTCCGGCCACGATAGTAATGATTTTCGAGGCGGCATCCACACGGCAAATCACATTATCGTTCTCGTCGGAGATGAAGAGATTTCCAGTTGTATCGACGGCTACTGCGACGGGGGCATACAGAAGGGCTGAGGTCGCCGGAATGCCGTTCCCGGGGAGTCCTGTGGTGTCGGGTGTCCCGGCATAGGTACTAATGGTCCCACTCGAATCAACGCGTCGAATAACGCTGTTATTAAGGTCCGCGATATAGAGGTTTCCAGAGCTATCAATCGCGATACCTTGCGGAAAATTAAGCGAGGCGCTGGTTGCCGGTCCAGCATCTCCCGAAAAACCGCAGGTGCCGTTTCCTGCCACCGTTTCGACGACTCCACCAACAATCTCCCGGACTACACAGTTGTTCGAATCGGAATAATAGAGATTGCCGTTCGCGTCCACCGCCGCGCCATACGGTTCGTTCGTCAAGGTTGAAGTCGCAGCCGTACCGCTCGCCGAAAATCCCGCCGTATTATTTCCCGCGTAAATGCTCATGTTACTGGGAGCGGTAGCCGGAGGAGTTACTTTGTAGATCACGCCACTGTCAGTGACCACGTAGAAATTTCCGAACGGATCTCGCACAATCGCTTGCGGACCTTCGAGCGTCGCCGCAGCCGCTGTGGGAGCCACATTGTTGGGAGGAGGCCCGCCCGCTACAGTCGATATGGTGTTCTGCGCATAAATGGTATTCGCAAAAAGGAGTAACAATAATGCCGCGAAGACACGGACTAGAAAGTGGACAGCGCCCTTCGTAGAATAATTCAACAAGCCCCCTGGGCAGCCCTAGACAAACACTTCCTCCTGGTTTACTTCCACCTGAAGTGCGAATATTCCTCAGTTGTCCGCGAACGACGTTTCGTTTGAGGGGGAAAAACCAGCGCAAATTCTCTAACTCGGCAGCCTTGCCCGTCAAGGAATAGTTTTAAATCTCATTGAAAACACGCGCTCGCTCTCATATCATGCCGCTCCTTACGCAGGCTTAATGCCTAAAACCCGAAGTGAAGCCGAGAACTCGCTTCCTCCCAAGGACCCGCATCTCCGCCAGATCGGTTTCCTGCCCCTGCTCGCACTTTTCTATGGCTACACCGCCGGCGGTCCGTTCGGTTATGAAGGAATCTTCCACGATTCCGGCCCCGGCATGGCGATCTTGTTTCTCGCTTTCGTCCCTTTTTTCTGGAGCATCCCTATTTCTTTCGCGTCCGCCGAGCTCAACAGCATTCTCCCCGTGCAGGGCGGTTTCTATCGTTGGTCCCGCGCCGCATTCGGTGATTTCTGGGGCTTTCAATGTGGCTGGTGGAATTGGACCGGCACGTTCCTGCTCAACAGTCTCTACGGCGTCTTGGTAATGGATTACCTCAGCGAATATCTGCCATGGATCACTGGAAATATAAAATGGGCGGGAGCCTGCCTGGTCCTCTGCCTTCTCGCCTATATGAACGCACGCGGCATCCAGATCGCGGGCTGGTTTTCTGTAGCCTTACTGGTAGCTGTATTCATTCCGGTCGCGTGGCTTTGCGCCGTCTCGCTATTCCATCTGCATCACAACCCATTGATTCCGATGGTCCCGCCCGACCAACCTTTCGGCGCCGCATTTGGCCGCGGCCTCGCACTCGCCATGTGGAACTATGCCGGCTACGAGCAGCTTTCCAGCATGACCGGCGAAATGAAAAATCCGCAGAAAACTTTCGTGCGCATCCTCGCATGGAACACGCCGATGAATATCCTCACTTACATTTTGCCCACCACGCTCGCCCTCGCTGTCCTCGGCAATTGGCAAGAGTGGAAAACGGATTACATCGTCACCGCTTCGCGCCTGATCGGTGGTCCGGCGCTAGGCGCCGCCATGCTAATCGCGGCCATGATCGGCACTCTCTCGCTGTCCAACAGCACGATCCTTTACACCACACGCATCCCCGCCACCATGGCGCAGGATGGTTACCTGCCATCCTGGCTCGGAAAAATTCATTCGCGTTACGGCACACCCGCGCGCGCAATAGCCCTCTCTACCTTGGTTTATTGCATTCTTGCGAAGTACCCGGTGGAAGACCTGGTGAACATCTACATCTGGACGCGCATCGCCACTACCCTTCTCACACTTCTTGCCGCCTGGCGCATGCGCCAAAACTTACCCAACGCGCCCCGCAGCTTCAGAATCCCCGGCGGCACCGCAGGCATTGCCTATATCTTAATTTTCCCGGCGATTCTCTGCGCCGTGAAGGTTTACTACAGCGAGCCGCTAGTCCTGCACTGGGCTCCGCTGCTGTTAGCCTCCGGCCCCATCGCCTACGCCATCCTCCGCTGGGGCTTCCACATGGATCCGTCGAGCCCTGCATAACGTGCAGCCACAGATTTTTTAGGAGTGCGGGAGTAGGGCCCCAAACCTCTTGGATCAGTTCCTCACGAGTAACCGCTTGCCGGGCGTGCTCGACCAGGCAGGCGAGAACTTGGGCGGGTTGGGATGGCAATCGTAGGAGAACGCCCTCACGCCGGAGTTCGCTCGTGCTGAGGTCGAACTCAAACAGGCCGAATCGAACGCGTTCTGAACTCATTGGTTGTTTGCGATCGCCCTAACGGAAAACCGAGGCATGTTATTTTGTTGCGCCGACCTTCTCCGAAACGGTTTTCGCCTGCAAAAACAGCAGCAAATAATCCTGCCCGCCCGACTTTGAATCTGTCCCCGACATATTAAATCCCCCAAACGGATGCGCGCCAACAAGAGCCCCCGTGCATTTGCGGTTCATATACAAATTGCCGACGTGAAATTCGTCCTCCGCGCGCTCAATCTTTTCCGGATTCCGCGAGTACACCGCTCCGGTCAGCCCAAATTCGCTGTCGTTCGCCATCGAAAGCGCCTCGTCAAAATCTTTCGCTTTGGTCACCGCCAACACCGGCCCGAAAATTTCCTCCTGGAAAATTCGCGCCTTGCGGTCCACGTCGGCGATCACCGTCGGCTCCACAAAATATCCGTCCCCCACAGCCTGCTTTCCACCGGTCATTAACCGTCCTTCTTTTTGACCTTGATGGATATATCCAAGAATGGACGTCATCGCCGCTTTGTTGATTACCGGCCCCATGTAGTTACTGGGATCTTCCGCCGGGCCCACTTTAATTTTCTTCACGCGCTCAACGAGCTTGCCCAGAAACTCGTCGTAAATTTTTTCCGCCACAATCGCCCGCGAACACGCCGAGCACTTCTGCCCTTGGAATCCAAATGCAGACAGCGCCACACCCTCCACCGCAGCATCCACGTCCGCTTCTTCGTCCACCACGATCGCGTCTTTGCCGCCCATTTCGAGCACCGTGCGCTTGATCCACTTCTGCCCCGGTTGCGTCTTGGACGCTTGCTCGCTGATGCGAAGTCCCGCTTCTTTCGATCCGGTAAAGGCGATGAAGCGCGTCTTCGGATGGTTCACCAAGGCCTCGCCCGCCGTCCGACCTGGCCCGGTAAAAAAGCTCACCACTTCGCGCGGCACACCTGCTTCAAACAAAATATCGATGAACAGCGCCGCAACCGTCGGTGAATCGCTCGACGGTTTCACGATGGCCGTATTTCCCGCCACGATCGCCGCAACCGTCATACCGCCCATAATCGCCGCAGCGAAATTCCAAGGCGGGATAATCACTCCCACACCCAGTGGAATGTATTTCAAATAATTTTTCTCACCGCGCATCGGAACCAACTGTTGCGGCGTTCCCAGTCGCATCATTTCGCGCCCGTAATATTCGCAGAAATCGATCAGCTCCGCAGTGTCGGCATCCGCTTCGGGCCAGGTCTTCCCCACTTCGTAAACCAGCCAGGCATCCATTTCATATCGCCGCTTTCGCAAAATATCCGCCGCGCGATACAAACAAGCCACTCGTTCCGCCACCTGCACTTTTCGCCACTTTTCAAACGCGCGGTCCGCCGCTTCCACCGCCTGATTGGCCATCTCCACGCTAGCCTTCTGAAAAATTCCAATCACTTCTTCCGGATGCGACGGATTAGTCGATTTGATTTTGTCCGTGGTGGTGATCTTTTTGCCGTCGATAATCAGCGGGTATTCGCGCCCCAACATCTCCTTCACCCGCCGCAGCGCGTCTTCCATGGATTTGCGGTTCTCAGCCTTGCTGAAATCGATGAAGGCCTCGTTTTGAAACTCGCCGCGCTCCATCAATGTTTGCGGCGTCGCAGTGGATGTCATAGCCAACTCCTCCCCGATGATAATTGCGCTATCCTTTGACCCTCAATTGTATCGCGCCGCGCATGCACCCACAACACGGCGCACCAACCTGGCGGTTGGGCAGAAAATGCAGTTCTGGTTCCGTTATACCCGGCCTATTGGTTTGTTTTTTGTAACTTTGCTCTAGGTCGTGCGCTTTGAACCGGCAATTTCGCGGATTCCCACGCCGCGTTGCCGCCGGCGATTTCGCAAACAGAATTAAATCCGCCGCCTTTCAACAAACTCGCAGCAATTGACGATCGGTAGCCACCAGCGCAGTAAACCAGCAGGGCACGATTTTTTGGCAGCGTTTTCAGATTTTCGACCAGATGATTCAGCGGAACGCTCAGGCTGCCGCCAATGTGTTTCTGCTTGCGCTTTGGCGCCAAGATAAATCGTTGCACCCGCGCGATCTCGCGGCTCCAAATGTCCGGCCACAAAATCCGCGTGCAGATGGGTCAGGATCACATGCTTGATTTGAACTTTTTGTTCGGCTGCAAATTCCACATAGCGCTCGACGTCACGTTGAGGATCAACGACGGCAGCTGTGCGGGTCTGCTGATCACCGATCAGATACGAAGCGTGGGCCAGACAAGTAAGGTAGAACTGCTTGAAGATCATGTTTCCCGGGCTGGTTGAAATGGCGATGCGACATCATAGCGCATGGCGCTGCGGAGGGGAATACGGGGCCGCGGCACGGAATCGCCGCGCAAGCGCCCCCACAGCCCACGACGTTGCCAGCGCGTAGCGCTCCATTTAGCTTTTTCAGAGCTGGCGGAAGGTCTTAGGTCTTTTTGGCGCTGGGCAGACCGCGCGTACTCGTAGTGGAAGGACGTTTGCGTTCAGCGGGGTCCCAATCGTCGGACGGAAAAGTTATTCTCCAGAAATGCGGTGATGGCTCGATAAATTCCAAGCCCACTTCGGTCTTGCCGGAGTCCTTCTGCCCAACAAATGTTACGGTGCAGGGCAGCTCCTCCACCGTCTTGGGGTTGACGATTGCCACTTCCTGCCCTTTCACTACTTTTTCTGCAAGCCGCACCATGCAGCCGTGTGCGTTCACCGAGGCTGTGCGCGTTTCTTCGCTGAACGTCTGTTGCCCGTTCTTCCCGCGGATGATTACCGGCATCGTGATGTAAACGCGGTGTGACCGCCGCCGCTCCGCACTGTTCTCAGCGGCGGTCGGAGATGGAAAAGTTTTTATCTCTCGCATGAGAGTTCCACATTCATAGAATCATTTGAACGTTGCAGCATAAGGCTCCTAATAATAATTTTGGCTATCTGACTATCGCTCTTATCAGGATACGTTTCCCTGCTTGGGAGCTTTACGCGGACGCTTGCGCGCTGACGATTTGCGCGGCACTTGCGCGCTCGACGCTTCTTGTGCCGCTAAACGAATCTTCGCATCCAGCTGCTCAGTATGGCCCCCGCAATTCTGAAGCGCCTCGGCAACGGTCACAGCGGTTTGGTCCGTTGCTTGCTCGGTCACCGCACGCAAGATGCGCTGGACCATTCGCTCTGACAGAGATTTGATCGTTTCCTGCACCGCCTCCTGAAGCTGCGATTCAAGGCCCTGGCGCAACAGCGCGATTTCTTCCATCATCGCCGCTTCTACGTTCGATCTCACGATTTGCCGGGCGATCTTTAGCTCCGGCTGATTCGTGTGCCAGGACGCCGCGTGATCGAGAGTCATAGCCTCCGACGGAGTGGGCGAAGTTGATTCAAGCAATAACGCATGAGCGGTCTTGGTCATGTCCGCTTCTAATTTTTCTGCTTGTAGCGCCGACCCGGCCAGCACCGGCACCGCGTCGCCCTCTTCCGGATACACCGGAATAATCAGCTCCTCGTCGTCTGGATGCGGGAACCAATCTTTAGGCGGAACTTTGATGTCCCAAACATTTCCGGGAACTTCGAATTCCACCGCGATATGGAAGATTTCGCGGTAAGTGCGCGGACGCTGGACCCATACAACTCGAGCGGGGAATATCCTGGAACCCGATCCACGCTGCCGAGCGCCGATTTCGATGGTGAGTCCGGAACCTTTCGGTATGTAATGCTTCGACTCGTATTTGCAGCCGTTGCAGTTGACCGTGACGGTGGACGTGAATTCTTCGAACGATTGGCCTAGCGCGTCCTGCGCCCGTATGGTAACCGGCACCGCATGAATCACTCGAGTGCTGCGACGGTTTTCTGCACCACCGCCGTTGGGTGGCAAAGACGCGGACACGCTTACCTCCGAAAGGGGGAATTTAAAGATTAGCATTCTGTTCCGACGGGAACCGGTACGTCGTAACGCGGATGTGCGAAAGGGTAAAGGAGAGTTCGCCATCCTATTGCGCGCACATCCGAAGGGGTGTATGCGGAAGTTGTAGGGAAGAAACAAACGCGGTTGGTAAACTACCGGCGCGAATTTTAATCTTCACCGCAGTTTTCAAAGCTTTTTCCTTTCTTGGCCAACACACAACGCAGTGGTCGTTGTAAGATGGACTGCGCAAATCTTAAAGTGGGGGATTTATCGATGGCTCGCCGTTACGAAGTAACACGAAGAACGACGCTGGTGCTGTGGGGGTGTCTAGCCCTGGTTTTATTTGCCGCCGGATGCGGAGAGCAAAAACCGCCCGACACGCGCGTCGCCGATGAAAAAGCGATTCGCGATGCAGACGCGCAATGGTCCAAGACGGCCGCCGCTAGAGACATCGAGGGCACTGTCTCGTATTACAGCGATGACGCCTCTTTGCTGGCACCGAACGCTCCGGTCGCGAGCGACAAGCAATCCATTCGTGCCGCCTGGGCCGGCCTACTCACCCCCGATACTTCCCTGTCCTGGCAGGCCACGAAGGTCGAAGTCGCCCGTTCCGGTGATCTGGCCTACCTGATCGGCACCTACCAACTCACCTCCAAAGACGCTCACGGTAAGCCCGTCTCTGACAACGGCAAGTTTCTCGAAGTTTGGAAAAAGCAGACGGATGGTAAGTGGAAAGTAGTAGCCGACATTTTCAACTCCGACCTGCCCGTAGCACAGCCGCGTCCCGCCGCAGAGAGAAAACGTCCCGCCCATCATCCAACAAAAAAGAAGAAGCGGCATTCGCGATCCACGGAGAACTAGAAAGCCCGGCAGGAAGCCTTCTTAATAGGAATCTTCAACGAGGCTAATCATCCCTGGGCGCCGCCGTTCCGTCCGACCATTTGGACACCGAAATGATGAACTCGGTGATCGGTTGCGGCGAGTATTGATGCACGTACACCGGGGAGCCAGGGAGGCCTGCGCCCCAAAACGTATCCTCCGTTTTAGGAAACCAGAACATCAGATGGGGATCCGCGCTCCCGTACTTGCGGCCAAAGTACTGTTGCTTTGACATCATGTAACACATCGCACCCGGCTCCGGCATCGGCAGTTCCTTCTTATCAAATGCGGACTTGATGCCGTCAAACATTTGGGTCTTGGACCGTCCAGCCAACGCCAATTCTGTGGTCTTGAAGGTAAGAGGCAGGTGGGATCGCGCTCCTGGCGGATTGAGGCAAAGTGGAAGCCGCTGATCCGGATTCAGAAATTCCGGGTCGTCGAAAGGAGCCATCCACGATCGTTCCACCATACATACGAAACCGTTCTTGCCTTTCAGCGCGGTTTGGTAACCATGCGCTCCCAGTACCCAGATATCGGCATCGCGTGAGATGGAGTCCGGTGCCGCGCTTCGCGCCAGAATTATCTCGGCATTACGGTCCGCTATCAGGTACTGATTGATCGGAGCCATGCGCTGATAGGTTTGCTGTGGTTCCTGCGCCTGTCCCCACCAAGCAGCACCGCATAGAGCGATCATCGCGACGCTTCCAAGCCTAATCGTCTTGATTATCTTTCGATTCATCAAAAACTCTCCCCCTAAGAACTGGCGAGCAAACGAAGCGATGTGGGTTTCGGAATATCCTGAACCTATCTTGCTTCGCCTACCGCGCTGGAATTACGACGATGAGAGCATCCGGTTCTCCAGGGTTAGCCAAACCCATATAAGGATTGGCATCCAGCTCTTGTTGGGAATATCCGAGATCTTTCGCAGTCATGTAGGGCGCATAAAACATCACGTGCGGAGGGAAACCGACTGTCTCTCCCGTCTTGGGGTCCGGGCCCAAACGATTCTTGCTCGACATCATGTAAAGGAAACCCGGCTTGGCGGGCGCCTTGAAGCGGCCATCCTTATACCCATTGGCGATGTCGGCCTTGATCTCTGCCTCTGATTTGCCGGCTGCTCGTAGTTCCTCTGTGCGTAAGGAAACGAGCAAAAGAGTTCGGCTGCCTTCGGCGTCGTAGCACATCGGCGCTATGGTCGTTTCCGTCGGCTTGGCGAACGACCGACCTACGATACAACTAAAGCCATTGGTGCCTTGGCGAACTTTCTCGTAGCCCTGGGGACCCAGGATATAAACTGTAGCGTTGCCCGATACCTCGGCCGGAGCTGCGCTCAAAGCCAGAGCGATTTGCTGCTCCCGAGGCATGGAAGCGTCGTAAGCTTTCTCGTTCGTCGTGTCTGGAGCCTGGGTTTGAGCTGCCGCACCGCTCGCCGGCGAAGGAATTAACAGAGAGCCGGCAACAATCGCGATCGTCCATATCCTAAGTTTCATGTTCGTTCCTTTCGTTCTCAGGGTATGGCCGCCGTGCCGACCATTCATTTACGCCATAAGGCGTCACGGTGAGTGTGGCAAAACTGACTTGTGAAATGCAAGTGATTATTTTAGGATTGAAAGATGGGGCGTAAGAAAGATTTAAAGCGACGGTCGGGGTGTCCACTGAACGCTTCCGTGGAAATGTTGGGTGATCGCTGGTCGCTATTGATCATTCGCGACATGATGCTATGCGGAGCGCGCAGCTATAAAGAATTCCTTAAGTGTTATGAAGGTATCGCGACGAACATTCTGGCGGATCGTCTGCGCAAGCTGGTGGCCTACGGAATCATAACCACCGAAAAGGATCCCTCGGACGGGCGTAAGCTCGTTTACCTGCTCACGGCCAAAGGAATCGACCTGGCACCGGTGCTTACGGAAATGGTGCTGTGGGCCGCCGCACACGAAGAAACCGGCAATCAGGCCCTGGTCCGCCAAATGCGAGACGATCAGGAAAAGTTCCTGGCAGGCGTCCGCCAGCGCTGGGCCAACCGCCATTCAAGCCGAACTACTTAGCATTCAACGACTCATCAAAAACACCCGTCACTTAAGAACTTCTCGGGAAATTATTTGTACTCGCTTGAAAGGATCGTACGTCCATCAAACTGTCATAAGCAGCAAACGCGTCCCCGGGCCAAGTAGAACTAGATATTTTCAAGCTGCGCGGGAGGCACTATGAAAGCTCTTCTTGCATTTTTCCTGCTTACCACCCCCGTCTTTGCGCAAGACACTGCAATCGCGCCATCCTGCGGCCCCGACAATGCCAAATTCGAAGTGAAAACGGAAAGCCGGCAGCACCCATTCGATCAGCCGGTAGCCGGTAAGGCGCTGGTTTATTTTGTCGAGGACGATTCTGAATTTGGCTCGATACCCAAACCAACTACCAGGATTGCTCTCGATGGCGCGTGGGTAGGAGCCACGCACGGAGATTCCTATTTTTACTTTACCGTGGATCCCGGCGAACACCACCTCTGCGCCAGTTGGCAAACAGCGGTGGTCCTGGGCGCAGGACACCCGACGGCGGCGGCCCATCTGACAGCAGTAGCGGGCGCCCTGTATTTCTTCCGCGTTAAAAACAAATGGGAGCGTGACTTCGGATTCAAAGGCATAAGCTTGCAGCCGCTGGATCCCGACGAAGGCCAACTTCTTGCGAGCAAATTTGCGTATAGCACATTTCATCCGAAAAACTGATTCAGACAAATAGCGATTGGAAAGCACCCGCGTGAGGTCGCAAAACGATTGTTACTTACGGATGTGTTTCAGGATTTCGCGGGCAGCGTTATGCCCGGACGCGCCGGTCACTCCATTCCCCGGATGCGTGCCATTGCCGCAGAGGAAAAGTCCCCTAACCGGCGTCGCGTAACGCGCCCAGCCCAGCAACGGGCGCATCGTGAAAATCTGATCCAGGGCAAGTTCTCCGTGGAAGGGATGCCCGCCGGTGAGCCCGTAGGTGGTTTCCAGATCCTTCGGCGTGATGGTTTGTACCGCTAGAATTTTCTGTGTCAGATCGGGCGCATAAGCTGAAAGTGTCTTTAAGACTGTGTCGCGTAACGCGTCGCGCTGCTGCGTCCAATCCCCCTGCTTCAATTTATAAGGCGCGAATTGCATGTAGATCGACATCACATGCTTCCCCACAGGCGCCAGTGACGAATCCAGAATCGAGGGAATAGAAATATCGAGATACGGTGCGCGCGAAAATTCCCCATATTTGGAATCGTCAAAGGCGCGCTCCAAATAATCGATGCCCGGCCCGATGTGAATACGCCCCGCCAACAGGGAATTTCCGTCCGAAGAATTCCTTAGCGCTGCAAACGTTGGCAGCGCGTCCAGCGCGACATTTATTTTCGCGGCAGTCCCGTTGCAACGGTAATTCTGCATCTTCACCACAAAACTTGGCGGCAAATGTACCGGATCGAGCAAGCCGAGGAACGTCCGCCTTGGGTCGGCCCCGGAAACCACCGTCTTCGCCGCAATCTCTTCCCCATTGGCCAGGGCCACCCCGGTCACGCGCCCGTCCTTCACCAGAATATGTTTCACTTCTGCGCTGGTACGAATCTCCGCCCCAGCTTCCTTGGCAGCCGCAGCCAGGGCGGCTGTCAGCGCCCCCATTCCCCCGCGCGGCACCGCGGAATTCCCCACCGGATATGGGTCAGCACCGGCGCGCAACAGCAAAAGTGCAGTGGAACCTGCCGACCACGGCCCCATGGCCGCGCCGAAAATCCCTCGTGCCGCAACGGCCGCGCGCAGTACGTCCGTCTCGAAAAATTCAGCGACGAAATCCGCGGCGGCCATCGGGCCCCAGCGAATCAGCCGCATCATTTCTTTTTTCCCCAGCCCGCGAACCCGCCGTCCAACTTTCAATAGCTTCCAAATATCTTCTTTCGACGGCTTCTCGATCACCGGCGGCGTCAGCAAAAGAAGTTGCTCGATGATTGTTCCGACGCGCCCCAGACCGGCCCCAAACTCGCCATAGCTAGCCGCATCTTTGGCAGAAAATTTCTGAATGTCCGCCACCGATCGCTGAGTGTCGGTGTAAAGCGTCAGCGCGCGGCCTTCCGGTGTGGGAGCAAAAATGCGCACCGGCGATTCGAGTTTCTCCAGCCCGTGTCGCGCAAGCTGCATATCCCTCAAAATCGTGCCAAGAGGCGGCCCTCCGGCGTGCGCCACCGTGGAACAGCGAAATCCCGGATGAAACTCTTCGGTCACCGCCGCGCCGCCTACCACTTCGCGCCTCTCCAATACCAGCGGCTTCAGCCCTTTTTTCGCAAGATAAAACGCCGCCACCAGCGCGTTGTGCCCGCCGCCCAGAATCACGATTTCGCGTTGCGCGGCCAAGGTCAGTTTTTCCCCTTCCCGGTGTCCTTCAAAATTTCCAGCGCCGCGAGACGTCCCGGAGCCCCCATGATTCCGCCGCCCGGGTGAGTGGCCGACCCGCACATGTACAATTTCTTGATCGGCGTGCGATATCGCGCCCAGCCCGCCGCCGGACGCAAAAAGAAAAGTTGTTCCAGCGAAAGTTCGCCCTGAAAAATATTGCCCTCGGTCAGACCGGTCTGCCGCTCGATATCCAGCGGCGTGATGAACTGTTTGCCGATAATGATGTTTCTTATATTCGGCGCATATTCCGCGATGGTATCGATCACCGTATTGCCAAACGCCTCGCGCTGCTCATCCCAGTTTCCGCTGCTCAATTTGTATGGCGCGTATTGTACGAAGCAGGAAAGTATATGTTTCCCCGGCGGCGCGACGGAGGGGTCGGTAAGTGTCGGAATCACCATGTCGATATAAGGACGCCGTGAAAATTCACCGTACTTGGCTTGGTCGTAGGCGCGTTCCATATATTCCATCGAAGGCGAAATCGACATGGCCCCGCGCAAATGGTGCCCTGGCCCGGGCAAGCATGTGAAATCCGGCAACGCGTCGAGCGCCAGATTCACTTTCCCGGACGAGCCGCGATACTTGTACCGCCGCACTTCTTCCAGAAAATCTGCTGGCAGCTCGCGCTCTTCGATAAATTTCAGAAATGTAAGATTGGGATCCACGCTGGAAGAAACCACGTCCGCGTAAATTTCTTCGCCGCCTTCCAGCACCACGCCGTGCGCCACGCCGTTCTTGATCAGAATGCGATTCACCGCTGCTTCCGTGCGAATTTCCACGCCGGCTTCTTTCGCCGCGCAGCCAATCGCGTTGGAGATCCCTCCGGTGCCGCCGCGGCTGAATCCCCAGGACCGAAATGCGCCGTCAATTTCTCCCATGTAGTGATGCAGCAAAACGTACGCCGTACCCGGCGAGCGAATCCCTAAAAAAGTCCCGATGATTCCTGAGGCGGACATGGTGGCCTTCAACACGTCGGTCTCGAACCATTGATCGAGAAAATCCGCCGCGCTCATGGTCATGAGCTGAACCAGATTGTATTTGTCCTCCGCCGCCAGCGATTGGAAGCGCTTGCCCAGGAACGCAAGTTTTTTCAAATCTCGCGGATCGAGAGAACTGGGATCTGGCGGAATCATTCCCAGTATCGGCTTGACGAAACGGCACATCGCCACCATGGACTTGCCGAATTCTTCATAGGCCTCGGCATCCAGCTTCGAGTGGCGCTCGAGCTCACGCCGCGTTCTGCCGTGATCGTTCTCGCGCCACAGATAATCACCGTTCTGCATCGGCGTGATGGTTCCGTCCAGCGGAAGAATTTCCAGCCCGTGGCGCGGCAAATCCAGATCCCGAATAATTTCCGGACGCAGCAGCGAAACTACATAGGAAAAAACAGAAAATTTAAATCCGGGAATGATCTCTTCGGTGACGGCCGCGCCGCCCAGAACGTATCTGCGCTCCAGCACCAGGACCTTTTTGCCCGCCTTGGCGAGATACGCCGCGTTCACCAGGCCGTTATGGCCGCCGCCAATTACGATGACGTCGTATCGTTTTGCCATGAGATTTAAGTGATGAAACTTGCGGAAACTTGCGCGCCGCAGAAGTCGAGGCATTCTACAAGCGCAGCCGCAGACTCACAACTAAGAAGAGAATCTCCTTGACTCCTAGTCAGGCATGTCGCGACGGGCTGTGCTTTCTGACGTTCACTCGTGCCCTATTCCAATTCATGAAACGAACCAATGTTGAGGTAGAATGCCGCCGTCCTGCGCACCAGCAAATTCATCTCGGCTAATGTGTTAAGAAACAGGGGAGTGAACATGGCTACGTTTTTTCTGTTTTTCATCGCCATCCTTGTTCTGCTGGCTTTGAGCATAGTTCTCGGTTCATTTTTCACCGTGGAGACAGCACAGGTAGCCATCGTCCAGCGGCTCGGAAAATTTGCGCGCGTGGCCGGTCCCGGACTGAATTGGAAGACGCCCTATCTCGAAACCGTTGTTCGCCGCTTAAGCATGAAGGTCCAACAGTTCGATGTTCAGGTGGAGACAAAAACTCAGGATAACGTATTCGTCCAAATACCGGTGTCGATTCAATACAAGATCATGCCCGACGCTGTGGAAGCCGCGTTCTACAAACTGTCCGACCCCGTCAAGCAGATCGAATCCATGGTGTACAACGTGGTTCTCGGCCACGTTCCAAAAATGAAGCTGGATGACACTTTTCTCAACCAGGCGGACATCGCAAGCGATCTGAGGGACAACTTGGATGCTTCCATGAAGGAGTACGGATACTCCATCGTCAAAGTCTTGATCTCCGACATAGTTCCCGACCAGAAGGTGAAGGCCGCCATGAATGACATCAACGCCGCGCAACGCGAACGTGAAGCTACTGTTTCCCGCGCGGAGACGAACAAAATGCTTTTGGTGAAGCAGGCGGAAGCGGAGGCCGAATCGAAACGCCTGCAGGGCGAAGGTATCGCCAATCAGCGGAAGGCGATTATCACCGGCTTAAAAGATTCGGTCGAGGATTTCGCCAAAACGGTTCCCGGTTCCACTCCCCAGGATGTGATGCAACTCGTCCTAATGACCCAATATTTCGACACCCTCAAGGAAATTGCAGCGAACGATCACAGCAATACGATTTTGATTCCGCACACGCCTAACACGCTTACCGATATTTACAGCCAGATTCGCAATGCCATCATTGCAGGCAACGAGCTTTCCAGCCATGCCGTAATCCCGCCGGTCCCATCGGCGCCGCAAAAATAACCCTCCTTCCGCCGATCGGTGGCTCACTTCGCCTTGCGATAGCGCGTACCGGCGAACTATAATCGCGGGCCGAGTTTTCTCGGCGGTTTTTGAGCGATTGAGCGGCCATCTTTTGGGGATCCTTACGACAGGAGCGATTGTGCCGATCGGAACAGCGGTCCACGACAGAACTTCAAAACTTTGCGAGAGCATGAACTATCGCGAATGGTCGGGGTACTACGCCGTTAGTGTTTACGAAATGCATCACGACCACGAATACAATGCGATCCGCAATGCCAGTGCCATGATCGACGTCTCTCCACTCTACAAATATCTTTTGACCGGCAAAGACGCGACCAAGCTAGTGAACCGCGTGATTACCCGCGACATCAATAAAGTCGCCGTCGGACAGGTCATTTATTGCTGCTGGTGCGATGAAGAAGGCAAAGTAATCGACGACGGCACCATCTCGCGCCTCGCCGAAAATGCCTATCGCTGGACCGCCGCCGACCCCAGCATGCGCTGGTTCCATCAAAACGCCCTGGGCCTCGAGGTGAACATCGAAGATATCTCCAACCAAGTCGCCGCGCTTGCCGTGCAGGGCCCCACCTCCGGCCGCTTGCTGATGAAAACCGCGCAAGCCGACATCGCCAATCTGAAATATTTTCGTTTCACTCACGGGACCATTGCGGGCGTGCACGTGGATATTTCGCGCACCGGCTACACCGGAGACTTGGGTTACGAAATCTGGATGCCGTGGAACGAAGCGCCCAAAGTTTGGGACGCACTCATGGAAAATGGTCGCCAGTTCGATCTGCATCCTGCCGGCATGCTGGCTCTGGACGTGGCGCGAATCGAAGCCGGACTTATCCTGATCGAAGTCGATTATTTCAGCAGCAAGCGCGCGCTGATCGAATCCCAGAAATATTCGCCGTACGAAATCGGCCTCGGCCGTATGGTCGATTTGAAGAAAGAACATTTCATCGGCCGCGAAGCTCTCGCCGAAGAAAATCAGCGCGGCGCCAAACGTCTTTTGATGGGACTGGACATTAACTGGGAAGATGTTGAACGTCTCTACGATGCCGTCGGCCTTGGCCCGCAGGTGCAAAGCACGGCGTCGCGCACTCCGGTTCCGGTGTATCGCGGCGGATTACAAGTAGGCAAAGCAACTTCCACAACCTGGTCGCCGACCTTAAAAAAAATGATCGCGCTAGCGAGTCTGAACCGGGAACACGCCGCAGCAGGTCTCCAGCTGCAAATGGAACTTACCGTCGAGGCCGTGCGTCACAAAGTAAGAGCCACGACCAGGGAATTGCCATTCTTCAATCCACCGCGAAAGATGGCCACGCCGGTCACTTGAAATTTGCGAAGGGAGTAAGATTTGAAGATAGGTTCCACCGAAGAATCCTCGACAGAATGGCCATCGTATTTTCTGCAATCCGAATTCTTTCCAAAAGGCCAGCGCCGCTTTCGATCAGCACTCCTTTTAACCCTGATTGCATGCATCGCCGTAACGGCTGCGCCGGTGACGGTGTACGCCACTGAAATGAAGTGCCCGCCGCCGACGCGTGTAAGCGACGTCCAAGAAACAATTCACGGCGTGGTGGTAAGCGATCCGTATCGATGGCTCGAAGATCAAAACAGCCCTGAAACACGCGCCTGGATCGATGCGCAAAACGCCTGCACGCAAAATCTGCTGAAGACGCTGCCGGGAGACGCAGCTATTTCCAAACGCCTCGCGGAACTAATAAAAGTGGACACCATCCTGCTCCCCGTCGAACGGGGCGGCCGCTATTTTTATTCCAAACGCACCGCGGGCCAAGATTTGTTTGTTCTGTACATGCACCGAGGAGCGGCCCGAACCGAGGAAGTGCTTCTCGATCCCGCCTCGCTCAGCGCTGACCACACCACCAGCGTGAATTTTGAAGGATTTTCCGAGGACGGAAAACTTGTTGCCTACGGCGTCCGCAAAGGCGGCGAAGATGAAGTCTCCATCCATTTGATCGACACCGACACGCTGAGAGAAATTCCGGATTCCCTTCCCCGCGCACGCTACCTCTCGGGAGTTGCATTCAATAGCGATAAGACCGGTGTTTATTACTCCAAACTGACGGACGCCGGCCCCCGCGCCTACTACCACGCCATGGGAACCAACTCCGAACAAGACCAGGAAATTTTCGGCGAGGGCTATGGCCCGGACAAGATTCTGTCCGTGGATGTTTCCGAAAATGGCCGCTACCTGCTTCTGATGGTCTTCTACGGCTCGGCATGCGAAAAGTCCGAAGTTTACTTTCAAGACCTCGCGCACAGTGGCCCGATCACCCCAATCGTCAAAACGATTAACTCCTGCTTCCAAGGCGAAATCGCGGGTGACACGCTGTATTTGGAAACAAACTGGAAGGCTCCCAACTGGCGCTTGCTAGCCGTGCCGTTAGGCAATCCCGCGCATGAAAACTGGAAAGAAGTGATTCCCGAAAGCGAGTCGCGGCTGGAAGATTTTCGATTAGCCGGCGGAAAAATCATCGCGCAGTATTCGCACAACGCATCCTCTGAACTAAATGTTTTTGAAACCGACGGCAAACCCGCGGGAGGTGTCGCGCTGCCAGCATTGGGAGATGTGAGCGGAATCGCCGGAAGATGGAGAAATTCCGAGGTGTTTCTATCGTTTCAATCTTTCGCCATTCCCGCCACTATTTATCGCTACGATATTCCGCTGCATACGCTCGCTGTATGGGCAAAGCCCGCCGTTCCGGTAGACCCCAAAGAGTTCGAAGTAAAACAGGTTTGGTACCGCTCCAAAGACAAAACTCGCGTCCCCATGTTTCTTTTCTATAAAAAGGGACGGAAGCTCGACGGTTCCAGTCCCACCTTGATGACCGCCTATGGCGGCTTCGACTCCAGCGAAACTCCTGCGTTTCGCGACGATGCGATCGTCTGGGCCGAACACGGTGGCGTGTTCGCCATGCCCAATCTGCGCGGCGGCGGAGAATTTGGCGAAGCCTGGCACCGCGCCGGCATGCTCGAGAAAAAACAGAACGTCTTCGACGATTTTTTCGCGGCCGCCGAATGGCTGATTGCGAATCACTATAGCAGTCCTCAGCGGCTGGCCATTACCGGACGCAGCAATGGTGGCCTGCTAATGGGCGCCGCGATGACACAACGTCCCGATCTTTTTGCCGCCATCGTGTGCGGCTACCCGCTTCTTGATATGGTGCGCTATCAGAAATTTTTAGTGGCGCGCTTTTGGGTCCCTGAATACGGCTCGTCCGACGATCCCAATCAGTTTCCTTTTCTCTACGCCTACTCGCCCTATCATCACGTAGTAAAAGGCACGAAATATCCGGCAGTGCTTTTTCTAACCGGCGATAGCGACACGCGAGTGGCCCCGCTGCACGCCCGAAAGATGGCGGCAGAAATGCAAGCGGCGCAAGGCGGCCACAAACCGATTCTGCTGATGTACGACACAAAGTTGGGCCACAGTGAAGGCCGCCCGGTGAGCAAGATCATTGAAGAAGACACCGATGTGCTCCAATTTTTGTTCGCGCAGGTAGGGGTTTCTAATTTTCTGAAATGAATCATCACCTATCGTCTCGCTCTCTAAATAATACGTAAGTCCGATTCGCTAAAATACGGCACCAGAAGAACGGGGGAATGATGTGCAGAGTGATTTCAATAACGGGACTCTTTCTCGCAACAATTTTCGTTTTCGCCAGCGCGAGGGCACAGGCGCAAAGCAAGGCCGGTCCGATTCGCTTACTAGTTGACGCTTCGCAAGCGCCGCAGAAAATTCTGCACGCGCATATGGAAATTCCCGTCTCGCCCGGTGAGCTTACTCTGTATTACCCGGAATGGCTCCCTGGAGAACACATGCCCGATGGCCCCATCATCGAAGTGGCCGGGCTGAAATTCAGCGGCGCGGGCAAATCAATTGCATGGCGCCGCGACTTGGTGGAAATGTTCTCCATCCATTTGGAGATCCCGGCCGGCGTCACCCAATTAACCGTGGATTTTGATTTCCTGCTGGCAGCCCCCGCTGTAGGATTTTCCGCCGGAGCGTCAGCAACCAATGCCTTGGACGTCCTAAGCTGGAATCAAGTTTTGATGTATCCCCAAGGTTTCGACATACGCGACATCACTTTCGTGCCCAGTCTGAAGCTTCCCGCCGGTTGGAAATACGGCACTGCCCTCCCGGGTCCCAAACAAAATGGCGACACGATCGATTTCTCGCCCGTCACGCTGAACACCCTGGTCGATTCCCCGGTAATCGCCGGAAAATATTTTCGCGAGATTCAACTAACGCCGGGCCAGGATCCTCCGCATTTCATGGACCTCGCCGCCGACAGCGAAGCAGCCCTGGCAATGTCACCGGAAACGCAGACACACTTTAACCAGTTGGTCACCGAAGCCGGTGCGCTTTTCGGCCCGCGCCATTATCGCGATTATCATTTTCTCCTTACGCTCAGTGACGACGTCGCGCACTTCGGCCTGGAGCATCACGAGTCCAGCGACGACCGCACCAACGAGCGCAGCCTCATCGATGACTCCGAACTGATCGCCTTCGCCGGGCTTCTGCCCCACGAATTTGTCCATTCCTGGAACGGCAAATATCGCCGTCCCGAAGGGTTGGCCACCGCGGATTATCAGCAGCCCATGAAAGATGATTTACTTTGGGTTTACGAAGGCTTGACGGAATATCTCGGCAGTTTTGTTCTCACCGCGCGAAGTGGACTGCTCACGCAACATGAAACTATGGAAGATTTAGCCGAGCTCGTGGCCACCTACGAACATCGTCCCGGACGCGACTGGCGCAACCTGCAGGACACCGCTGACGCCGCTCCGTTCCTCTACAACGCCACCGAAGACTGGTCCAATTGGCGCCGCGGTACGGATTTCTACGAAGAAGGCCAGTTGCTCTGGCTCGATATCGACGGCACCCTGCGCAGTCTCACCAAAGACAAGAAATCCATGAACGATTTCTGCCAGATTTTTTACGCCGGCTCTCCCAACGTCCCCGCGCTGAAAACCTATAAATTCGAAGACGTGGTAGCCGTTTTGAATACCCTGGCGTCCTACGACTGGACCGGGTTTCTCCGCGCGCGTCTGGACGGTGTGTCAACCAAAACTCCCATCGAAGCGGTCGAAAATAACGGGTGGAAGTTGATCTACAGTGAAGAGCCCAACGAAATGGAAGCGATCGAAAGCGGCCTCGCCAGGCGATCAAATTTAGTTTTCACCATCGGAATGATGGTCCAGGATGACGGAACGGTGGACGATGTAACCCACGGCGGTCTGGCATACGACGCCGGAATCGGCCCGGGGATGAAAATCATCGCGGTCAACGGAAAGCAGTATTCTCCGGACGAAATGAGACAAGCCATCGCTGGATCAAAATTGTCCACGGGCCCGCTTCAGTTGATCGTCGCAAACGGCGCGCAATTTCAGACGCGTTCCATCGATTATCATGGTGGCTCGCGTTGGCCTCACTTGGTACGTGACACCAGCCGCCCCGATTATTTGAGCGAAATCCTAAAACCAATGGTTGCTGCAATCGGCACGACAGAAGCTACACCGGTGAATTAAGCATGAAGCGCAGGAGAATATTGCGATGAAAGTTCACCCTTTCGTAGTGCTGGGCGCGCTATTCATCGCGCTGGGCATCGCCGCGTTGGTTCATCCCAACCTCAGCATGCCCTCCAAGAAAAAGGAAATGGAAATTAGCGGAGTTAGAACGATTATCGAAACGACGCGAATAATCCAGCTTCCGAAGGCTTTCGGCATACTGCTGCTGGTAGCCGGCGGCACGTTCATTTTTCTAAGCACGAGAAAACTGTAGTCCGTAATTGGGTCAGCGAGGAAAAATGAACGTGCGTCCGCAAAGCATCGGCAAAGCCTTGGCCGCGTGTCTCGCCGTCATGGCCCTCGCCGTAGCGCCCGTTTCTTTAAACGCGCAAACAACTAAGAAACGCGCCATCACTTTCCAGGATCTAATCTCCATGCACCGCCTCAGCGAGCCACAAATCTCTCCCGACGGCAAATGGGTCGCCTACACCGTAGCAACTCCAAACCTGGAAACAAATCACACCTCGCGCGACATATGGATCGTCAGCGTAGCCGGCGGCGAGCCGAGGCAATTGACGCATGGAGGCAGCGACATGCGCCCCCGCTGGTCGCTCGACGGCCAGAAGCTTGCGTTCATTTCCGCCCGCATCGAAGGTAAGCAACAAGTTTTTTCGATGGATATCAAAAGCGGTACGGTGAACCGCCTCACGTTTCTTTCCGCCGGAGCGGACAATGAAATTTGGTCCCCGGACGGAAAGACCATTGCCTTCGTTTCCAGCGTCTATCCCGATTGCACAAACGAAGCGTGTAACGCGCGTCGCGATGCTGAAAAATCGAAAAGCAAAGTGAAGGCGCACGTTTATGACAAACTGCTGTATCGCCATTGGAACTCGTGGTCCGACGGTAAGCGCAGCCATCTTTTTACCATTTCAGCCGAAGGTGGATCTCCCCGCGATCTCACGCCAGGCGCCGACTACGATGTGCCGCCCTTCAGCATGGGCGCCCCGGAAGCGATGGCCTTTTCTCCCGACAGCCGCGAAATCTGCTTCACCGCCAATACGGATCGAGACGAAGCTCTCAGCACCAATGGCGACCTTTTTACCGTGCCTGCCTCCGGCACCAGCGCGCCCGCGCGAATCACCCTCAATCCCGCCGACGATTGGGGACCAGTGTATTCCCGCGACGGCCTGTGGATCGCCTACCGGGCGCAAATGCAACCGGGCTACGAAGCTGATCGCTGGCGTCTCATGCTTTATTCTCGCAAAGACCGGAAAGAAGCGAATTTGACGGAAGGTTTCGATCGCAGCGTGGAATCCTACGAGTTCGCTCCCGACAGCAAGACCATCTTCTTCACCGCTGAAGATAAAGGCGAGATGCCGATCTACTCGATCTCAGCCGCGCCCGGGAATTCTCCAAAGGTTGTAGTGAACGGCAATTTCAACGGCGAATTCGACATCAACGCCGATGGACGCACCCTGGCCTTTGCCCGCACTAGCCTGACCATGCCCGCCGAAATTTTCGCCGCGAATTCAGACGGCAGCGACACGCGCCAGCTCACGCATCAAAACGCGCAGCTACTCTCGCAGCTCGATCTTCCCAAGCCGGAAGCCTTCTGGTTCGAAGGCGCGGAAAAAACCCAGGTCGAAGGTTTCCTATTCCGTCCGCCGAATTTTAATCCCGCGAAAAAATATCCTGCTTTGCTCTTGATTCACGGCGGCCCGGAAAATTCCTGGACCGATGCCTGGGGCTATCGCTGGAACCAGCAGGTGATGGCCGCCCCCGGATACGTTGTCCTGGCGATCAACGCGCGTGGTTCCACCGGATATGGGCAGAAATTTACCGCAGAAATCAGCCATGATTGGGGCGGCAAGGCCTACGAGGATTTGATGTCCGGCTTGGACGCAGCCATTGCGAAATATCCTTTCATCGATGGTTCGCGCGTGGCTGCGGCGGGCGGCTCTTTTGGCGGATACATGGTTGACTGGATGGCCACGCACACCGGCCGCTTCAAATGTTTGATCAGCCATGCCGGCCCTTACGACGCCGTCAGCATGAACGCAACAGAAGAATTGTGGTTTCAGGAATGGGAGTTTGACGGTACGCCCTGGGCGAATTCCGAATTCTACAAAAAATGGTCGCCCAGTGAATTTGCCGCCGCGCTCGGAAAATATAAAACGCCCACGCTTGTCGTTGGTGGCGAACTGGATTTTCGTGTGCCCTATACCCAAGAACTTGAATTCTTCACCGCTTTGCAGCGCCAAGGTGTGCCTTCGAAACTCTTAATTTTCCCGGACGAGGGCCATTGGGTGCTGAAGCCTCAAAACAGCCAGCTGTGGCACAAAACATTCCTGGACTGGCTCGCCGAATACTTGAAATAAATCACGCAGCAGCCCGCCTGCCCACTCCGCTAGCCGCCGCCGATATTTACATGGACGGGAAATTTCTGGGCCACACCGGCAACCATTTCGTTGGTAAGTGGCACGCACCAGAGGACTACGCCGACAAGCCGGTGTAAGCCCAGGCCTTCCGCAAATAGTGGTCCAGTTCCGGCACGCGCAGTATTTTCAGCAAAATCATCAGAAACACAATTCCCGCAGCTGTAACGATAACCAGCAGCTCCAGCGCTCCCCAAATCTTTTGCCACGGTAAGTGGGTTTCGAGCAAAAGCGTGAGCCGGTAGCAGACAATACCCGCCACGAGTGATGCGCCGGCCATCTTCAAGAAGAAGACCACTAAGCTCCCCTGTTCCGGATTCTTCGTGCGCCGGTTCAACAAAATAAAAAGAACCACGGTGTAAGCAACGATGCCGAACGAGCTGGCCAGCGCCAAACCCACGTACTGCATGCGATGGGCCAGCCACCAATAAAGCGGAATGTTCAGCGCTGTCAGCACCGTACCGACCACCGCCGGCGTAACAGTGTCCCGCGTCGCGTAAAAGCCGCGAGCCAGAATGTATTGCGCTCCCCAGGCGAACATCCCCATCGAAAAATATGCGAGCGTCTGCCCCGTGGCGTAAAGATCGTACCCATGCATGCGCGTGTGCGAAAAAACCAGATTCACGATGGGGACGCTTTGCGCAATGGTCAGAGCCGAAATCGGAAGCAGCAGAAAGATCAGCCCTTTGAACGTGGTATTCAGGACGCGATTTAGCTCCTCAAATTTCTTCTCCGAATATAACTGGGCGAGAAACGGAAACGATGCCACACCAACACCTTGTCCCACCAGACCAAGAGGCACCCGCATTAAATTTTTCCCGTAAGTCAGCCAGGTAATCGAGGCAGCCTGCAAATACGATCCAAAATATCGAATGATCCAATCGTCCGCGAAAGACACCGAAACAGCCAGCATGATCGGCACCGAAAGCTTCAGAAAAAGCCAAAACCCCGGATGCCGAACGTTAAAGCTCGGCGAAAACACCGCCCCCGCCCGGTAAGCCCCATAAATTTGAAGCAGAAAATTTCCCGCGATGGCTCCGCCCAGCACTCCAACCGCAAAGCCAGTGATCCCAATTCGCGGAGCCAGCAAGACACCGCCGAGAATAATCCCGATGTTGTAAATCAGAGGCGCCAATGAAGGCACCACAAATTGCCCCTTGGCATATTGCACCGCGCTCAAAATACTACCCTCGTAAAAACAAATTTGCGCCGGCAGCATCAATCGTGTCAGAAAAACAACGCGCGCCCGTTCGCCCGGGCTGAATCCAGGAGCAATCCAATTCACAATGTACGGCGCGAAAAGCTCTCCCAACAAAACAAGTCCTACCAGGACAAAGCCCATCACCGTAATCACGGTGGAAAAAACGCGCCAGCCCTCTTCTTCCCGCTTCTCCGCCGCATACTTTGCAAAAACGGGGATAAACGTGACGCTCAACGATCCCCCCGCAATCAAATAATTCAGGAAGTCAGGCAGGGTGAAGGCCGCGTTGTACGCGTCGGTAATCGCGTTCGACCCCATCTGGTGCGCCAGAGTCCAATCGCGAAAAAATCCCAGCACGCGACTCAACAGAACGCTGGCCATCACGATGCCAGTGGCCGCAGCGATGCGTCGATGCATTGTTCCGGTATCGGAAGCGGTCGTCACGAACGCAATGGTAGATGTTTTGGCGTGTTGGAACTAGAGCGATAACGCGAGGTGTTTCCGATGCGAAATGATTCGTAGACTCCAGGAAAAGAAATCCCAGGGCTCGTCCTATTTAGAAAAGTGAGGATCGTTATTCCAGATTTAGGTCGTGCTCCGCCAACGCGTCCATGCCTTCCGGTGGACGAATCGGCTCGCGCGTAGGTGTCCCATCCGGCGCAGCCCGCAAATATTGCACCGGCCAGGGTATCGGAAAACCCAGGTCATGAGCCACTTGAAGCGCCCAGTAGGGCTGCCGCAGAAATTCACGAGCCATGATGACCACGTCCGCGCTCTCTTCCCGCAAAATCGTGTCGGCTTGATTCGCAGATGTGATCAGTCCGACCGCTCCAGTCATCACATCCGTTTCATTGCGAATTTCTCGCGCAAAGGGAACCTGGTATCCAGCCCGTATAGGAATGTTGGCCCCCGGCGCAATTCCGCCCGACGAACAATCGATTAAATCCACGCCCAACGGCGCAATTTTTTCCACCAATTGGACGGATTGATCCAGGTCCCAGCCGCCCTCAATCCAATCCGTGGCCGAAATTCGAACGAACAGCGGATAAGCCGCGGGCCACACTTTGCGCACCGCCGCGACCACTTCACCCAAGAGACGGCAGCGATTTTCCAGCGAGCCGCCGTAGGAATCCGTGCGCTTGTTCGAAATAGGCGAAAGGAATTCGTGCAACAAGTAACCATGCGCCGAGTGAATTTCGATTACCTGAAACCCAGCTTGCAGCGCGCGCCCGGCAGCCGCAGCGAAAGACTTCACCACGTTCTGAATTCCCTTCTCCTCCAGCGCAACAGGCTGCGGGTAAGTGGCTGAGAACGGAATAGCGCTCGGTGCCACCGGCGTCCAGCCCCCTTTTGATTCCGGCACTGCCGCATTCCCCTCCCACGGACGCAGTGTGCTGCCCTTGCGTCCCGCGTGAGCCAATTGAATTCCGGGGATGCTTCCCTGATCGCGAAGAAAACCCGTAATCCGCGAGAGCCGCTCGATGTGCTCGTCTTTATAAATCCCCAAATCCTGCGGACTGATGCGCCCCTCGGGAGAAACCGCCGCCGCTTCGGTAAAAACCAACGACGCCCCTCCCACCGCTCTGCTGCCCAAATGCACCAGATGCCAATCGTTGGCAAATCCATCGGCGCTGGAATACTGGCACATGGGAGAAACCACGATACGGTTGCGCAACGTCAGCTCGCGAATAGTCAATTCATCAAATAACATAGATCTCCCCGTTTAATTTTCCGGAGGATTTGGCCGCCCCACGGTGATAACCAATCAATCGTCGCGGCGATGGGTTTTCATATGCTTGTGATCGGCCACCGGGTCCAGCAGTCGCAAAACGTGCACGCCCTGCTCCGGCTCAAATCGATACGCAATAGTCGCGTCCGCGGCTTCCTGTTCGCGCGCTAACTCCAGTTCCGGATTGTCGATAATGATGTCGCCCTTGTTGTTGATCCGCAGCTCGCTTCCCACCTGCAAAACGATTTTCGTTTCAGTTCCTTGGGATTTCGCTTGCGTTGCCTTGGATTTCATGGTGATCTCCAGCGGACCATAACTAAGTACGCCTAGTTCTTATTGAGTATGGTTCACCAGGTTGGATGAGGAAACGCAGCGAAAGGTGCCAAAAATTACTTCGAGCCGGCTCCGGCACTTTTTTCTTTTTTCTTATCTTGCTTCTTGGGTTCGGGGTCCAGCGCAGGCGGATCGCTGGCGGGAAATGATTCGATGGAAGCCTCGTCCACTGGATCCACAGGCTTCGGCTCTGCGGGCCGGGAGGACCGGCGTCTTTTTCTTGTCGGGTTCTGGTTTTGGTCGCGAACTTGAACCCATCAGTTTTCCCTCGGCTCGCGGCCCACCAGCGCGCCTAAAACTTGATTACAATTCCCGCCGTAACTTTTGGACTGTATTGATAAGTATTGTAGTAGTGCGTCCCCACCATGTCGGCTTCAATGCGATACGCCAGCCGCCGATGATGCGCGTTGATGTCCACTCCGCCGCCAGCCTCAAACGCCGGTGCGTGCTCGTCTCCGAATGCCGTCTGCGGCGTCAAATGGGAATATCCGCCCAAAGCGTGAGCCCAGAGTTCCAGCCCGCGCGGAGCCGACCACCGGAACCGAGGCCCTCCTCCGCCCATCAGAAACCACCCGTCGGTGCCGAGCTCGTTTAAGTGCGTAGCGTCGAGCTCGCCATCCAGGGCGAACCAGCTCTTGATGTAATACACCATGCTGTATGTAAACCCGTTCGTGTTTTTCGTAATGGAGGGGACTTGATAAAGGCGTAAATACTCATAGCCTATATAAGCTTGCCAGGCATAGTTTTCATAAACGCTCTGCACGTTCTGCGGCGGCTCCGCAGCTAGGCTCGTGGCTGGCGAAGGTGTGCCAGTGATTCCCGCCGTCGCTGGGGGCAACCCGGTGAAGTTGAAAGATTCTCCCGATGACGCCATCAGCGCCACCTGTGGAAACGCCTCGTTCGCTGGCGGATTTACGACGTTCACCTGCGCACCCGCCTTTATTCCTAGCGCTAGAATGGCCCCGATCAGAAAAGAAACATATCGCATCGCCTAGTACCCCCTCAAGCTACCAACACCCCAAACCCTGCACCCATAATTTGACTGAGAATGGGTAGCCCTGTCTAGCCTAAATTCGCCGGAATTGCCCTACTGGACGTAAATGTTTACGACAACTGAAACACCTCGTCCCGCCTTCTAGATTCAAGCCGCCTGGATGTGACTCCCAAAGACTGGTTTATCGCTGAAGTCCCATAAGCCTGGGCATCGATGATAGGGTAGCTGTGCCAGATAAAAAGGACGGACCACCTGATGGCAGGCCTATACGGTGAGATCAACTCCAAGCTCGATTACCAACGTGTTCTTCGCGAAGCCACCGATGTCGTCACAGGCATCCTCACGCGCACCCCAAACAACGCCATCATGCAGAGCATCCATAAGCAGCTAGCCGCCATGAAGCGCTGGACCGATAGCGGCCGCAAGCCCACTGAAATCGAACGTCGCAATATCGACGTCGGCCTGATCGCCGCCCGCGAACTCTCCGACGAAGCCGGCGAAATCGGCGAACTCGCCAAAAAACTTTTCGCTTTGAATAATTATTTCGAAGACTGGCCCACCGACGGCGAAGCCGCCAGCGCCAACGACGAAGATTTCTTGGACCAAGACGACTAAGCCCTGCTAACGCGTTTCAAATTCCGCTATACTTCCGCGCGCCCTTCGCAACAGGACGAATTCTGCGTGAGGCTGTGCAAGAGCGAGCGATGCCATCGATGAGATAGCGTCAGCTGTTGCGGAAATAAAGAATAAAGTTGGACTGCGCTGCCTGTCGCAGGTGCCGGTTACAGATCTGGAGAACCTAAGCTGAATACCAAGACCCTCTTTTTCCTCGGATTAATCTTATGTGCCACCGGCATAATTTCCCCGCCCATCGCTCTCACCCTCGGATTGATTTACGGTCTGTCATTCGCCCATCCCTATCAAGCGGATAGCCGCAATCTTTCAAAATTCCTGCTGCAGGCGTCGGTCGTAGGGCTCGGCTTCGGAATGAACTTGCACGAAGTGCTTCGCGCGGGCCGAAGTGGGTTCGTCTATACCGCCGCAAGCATTTCTTTCGCGCTGATTTTCGGACTTCTTGCCGGCCGTCTCTTGCGCGTTAACAAAACGGCATCCATCCTCATCTCCACCGGCACCGCGATTTGTGGAGGCAGCGCAATCGCCGCCGTCGCTCCTATCATCGGAGCCAACGATGAAGAAATTGCCGTTTCGCTTGGCACCGTCTTTATTTTGAATTCCATCGCCCTCTTGATTTTTCCGCCCCTGGGCTGGGCTCTGCACCTGACCCAACAGCAATTCGGCTTGTGGGCCGCGTTGGCAATTCACGACACCAGCTCAGTCGTCGGCGCCACCGCGCGTTACGGCCCCGTTGCGCTGGTCGTTGGCACCACCGTAAAACTCACTCGCGCGCTTTGGATCGTCCCGGTTGCGATTGGCGCCGCCGTCCTCAAACGCTCCAAAACCCGCATTCAATGGCCCTGGTTTATCTTGTTTTTTTGTTTAGCCGCAGTTGCAAACACCTACCTGCCCGGGCTCACAAATCTCTGGCACGTGTTAAGCAATCTGGGAAAGCTGGGGCTGACCGCAACTCTTTATTTGATAGGAACCGGAATTTCGCGCGCCACCCTTCGCGAAGTCGGCTGGCCCCCGCTCTTGCAAGGCATAATCTTGTGGATTCTGGTAGGCGTCACATCTCTGTGGCTAATTTTCGCAGGATGGATCGCACTCTAACGGTATCGCTGGGATTTGACTTTGTAGCGCCGGTGTCCCGCCGGCTCTTTTTCTGTGAAGACAACGACGGCGAAGAACATTGCTCGGCTAAACGCCTGGTATGCTTTTTCCCCCTTGCGACATCCAACTAGCTCTTCTTTTCTTGGTCCTCTTTCAAAAACATCGCGGACTGTTGGTGCGCCTCCTGCGAAAACTCCCAGGCTTTCCGGGCATGTTCCATCGCCTGTTTGGACTGCTCGTGCCCGGTAAAATGGTCGCCTTTTCCGTGGCCTGC
Source organism: Binatus sp. (SeqCode) (assembly GCA_035602755.1). Lineage (GTDB taxonomy): Bacteria > Acidobacteriota > Terriglobia > Acidiferrales > UBA7541 > Palsa-295. The sequence goes on from DATNLR010000074.1 coordinate 31,013, forward strand.
AGCCGCAGCCCGATGCGCGTGCGCTGCCTGCTCGTGAAACTCAGCCGCTCGTTGATGCGAATCATTCGCCATTTTCATTTCTCCTCTGAATGCAGTTTCAACGTTAACGCGCTCGTCGCGCGATGTCCATCAACTCCTAAGTGCGGATCAGAAAGAGTCTAGTGCCGAGCATCTATCAGACTTGGCTCAACGAGAGCGCCCGAAACTGCGCCTTTACCCGAATCTATTCTTTTGCAGTTACATCCAACAACAGAAACAGGAGCCTGTGCGCACATGACTACCAACCATAATCTGGCCAATCTCCCGGAAGCCGCCGGAATGAGCGGCAAAGAATTGATGCAAGCGATGGTGGAAGGCCGCCTGCCCGGGCCATCGATTGCTAACACCATGTCGTTCTGGCTAGTCCAGGTCGGCGACGGCTTCGCTGTCTTCGAAGGCGACCCCGGCTCTCACTTGCTCAATCCCATGGGCACCATCCATGGTGGTTGGGCGCTGGCTCTAATCGACAGCGCCACCGGATGCGCCGCGCATACCTTGCTTCCCGCGGGAACGGCCTACACCACCATCGAAACGAAAGTAAATTTTTCGAGACCAATTACGCTCGAGACCGGTCGCGTGCGAGTCGAAGGCCGCGTCATATCCCAAGGCCGCCAGATCATTTCCGCCCAAGCGCAGTTGCTCGCGCCGGACGGCCGCATATTGGCCCACGGCACCTCCACCCTCATGGTGCTCAACCCTGGATCAGCACCAAAACCGGCCCCGAATCCTGACCCGGCCTCGCGCTAAAATTTTTCGCTTACCGCCCCACGCTATCTTGAACGATCGCATTCACCGGCGGCCCGGGCAAAATTCCCAGGTCAATATAAATCGGCCGAATTACTTTTCGTATCGACTTCAGTCGCGAAGCAAACCAAATCGCGCCCGCGATGCAGCACGCCCCGCTCACCATGACCGTCCGCGGAGCACCCATCGCGTGTGCCATGGCCCCCGCCAACAAACTCCCAAACGGCGCCATGCCCACAAATGCCACCGTGTAAAAACTCATCACGCGCCCGCGCTTGTCTTCATCCACAATCGTTTGAATGATGGTGTTGCTCGCCGCCATCTGCTGCATCATTCCAAATCCACTGAAAAGCATGCACACCAGCGAAAGCCAAAAATTCTTCGACAGTCCAAAGAAAATCAGCGCCGCTCCAAAAAGTCCGGTCGCAATATAAATCATGCGCCCCAGTCCGAGCACGCTCTTGCGTATCGCTAGCGACAGCGCCGAAACCAGCGCGCCAACTCCTACACCTCCCATCAGGAATCCCAACGTGTGCGGCCCGCCTCCCAAAATCTTCGAAGCAAAAACTGGCATCAACACCGTAAACGGCCAGCCCATCAAGCTCACCAACGCAAACAAAGTGAGTATGGTCCGTATTGGGAAAAACGCCGCAACGTAATCCCAGCCTTCTCTCAGTTGCACCAGCATTGACGCGGTCACGCGTTTTATCGCACTAGGCTTCAGCCGCATGGCCAGCAAGGACGCAATTACTGCCAGATAACTAATCCCGTCGATCAAGAAACAAGCGCCTTCCCCCGAAACCGCAATCACCATTCCAGCCAGCGAAGGCCCCACCAGCCGCGCCATATTCACCATCGACGAATTCAACGCAATCGCGTTCCCCAAATCCTGTCTGTCTTCCACCATCTCCACCAGAAACGCCTGCCGTCCCGGCATGTCAAACGCATTGATCATTCCCTGAAATATGCTCAGCCAGATAATTTCGTGGATGGTGATGTGCCTCGTCAATGTAAGCACGGCCAGCGCAAACGATTGCAGCATGGCCAAAATCTGCGTGACGATCAAGACCTGCCGCCGGTTCAGCCGGTCCACCCAAACTCCCGCAAACGGCGCCAGCAGAAACGTCGGTATCTGCCCCGAAAATCCCACCATGCCCAACAAGAACGCCGACCCCGTCAGCCGGTAAACCAGCCAACTGGTCGCCAGCCGCGTCATCCACGTCCCAATCAGCGAGATACTCTGCCCGCCAAAAAATAAACGGAAATTCCTGTGCCGCAGCGCGCGCCACGCGCGCGAGAGCCCAACCTCCGTCTCCGGCGCAACAACACCCGAGTTGGTTTCCGCGCTCATCAGTGTCGAACTTCTCATTCTACGATTAAACCCAACTCGTTCGAGTGGCTCATTCACCTGAACTTTGTTGAAACGATTTGAGCGACAAAGAGGCTGAAGGAATATCCGCGCAGTGGCCATCGATGAGGTCTTTTTAAGTAAAGCATTCGCTGATTATCGCAGTGGCATAATCTCGTTCCGCATGCAGCAACAGCTCCCAAGTAGTAGTATCCCGCGCCGTCCTCGCGGCGCCATCGAGCCCGCGCTCGACAATGCCTTTGGAATTGCGTAGGCCCCAAGCCGCGAAGTCCCGCACATCCTCTGCTAGTGTGGAGCTTCTTGTCGGCCGCAAGCTTCTTGTTCTATTGGCTCTGCGTCAGAGACTCGCGTTTGACGCAACGCACAAGCACCAATAAACTTCTCCGATGTCTCCCTCTTCCCGTCGCGCCGTCGAAGTGCCCACGCTCGAGACCGAACGCCTAAAACTCCGCGCCCACCACCTCGAAGATTTCCTGCATTGCGCCGCGATGTGGGCCGATCCCGAAGTCACGCGTTACATCGGCGGCAAACCGCGCACAGAAGAAGAATCCTGGGCGCGATTGCTGCGATACGCCGGACATTGGTCACTGCTAGCTTTCGGTTATTGGGTCGTCGAAGAAAAATCCACCGGCCATTTCATCGGAGAAGTAGGCTTCGCCGACTACAAACGTGACCTTCCCGCGCTCAAAGGCCTCCCGGAAATCGGCTGGGCTTTCACAACCCCGGCAGGTGGAAAAGGCTACGCCACCGAAGCCGTGCGTGCCGTCATCACTTGGGGCGACACTCATTTCCCCACGCCGCGTACCGCCTGCATCATCCACCCCGAAAATCTCGCCTCCATCCGCGTCGCAGAAAAATGCGCCTACCGTGAATTCCAGCGCACCACATACAAATCCCACCCCACAATCATGTTCGTCCGCGACCGCATGAAGTCCGCCCCCTAACCCCGGTCGCCAATCATTCAGGTTTGCGTGCGTCCGTGATTGCGGCAAGCGAAGAAAAGCCCCTACCGGCCTTAGTCGCTGGCGATCCTTCTCGGACAGCTCGGGCTTAAGAGTTTATTTCTCTTTTATTGAGTGGCCGTGCGTGTCCGCTGGTTTCGTGTAGTAGGTTCGGAGGAAAACAACGCGCCAAGACCCTCCGCAAGCGTTGGGTGAGTGAGGACAGCGTCGCGAAACGCGGTATAGGGAAGCCCGGCGATCATAGCAACCTGGACAGATGACATGATTTCCCCTCCCTCGACGGCGAAGGCGGTGAAGCCCAAGATGCGATCGCCATTGATTTCAACCAGCGCCTTTAAAAACCCGCGAGTTTCAGAAAGTGTTCGCGCGCGCAGAACTTGTTCCATCGGGATTTTGAAAAGTCGATAAGCGATGCCTCGCGCTTTAGCGTCCTTCTCTCGGAGCCCGACGTGAGCGAGTTCAGGATCCGTGAAAAGACAGAAGGGGACTTGCCTGCCGGTTGTCACGCGGTTACCCCCCGTGAGGTTGTCCTGGACCACGCGGAAATCGTCAATGCTAATGTGAGTAAACTGCGGGCTACCCGCCACCTCACCGATCGCCCAAACGCCGGGCACGGTTGTCTGAAGCCGCTCATTCACCTTTATGTATCCGCGATCTGTCAGTTCAACACCAGCCAACTCCAGTCCGATCCCGTCCGTGTTCGGCGTGCGGCCTCCCGCAACCAACAGATGACTACCTTCGATGGTTCTCTCGACTCCATTCTGTTCGAGGACGACTTTGACCGACTGGCCCGATTTTCCCGATATCCGCTTGATCTGAGCATTCAAAAGAATGTCGATGCCCTCGTCCTGGAACAGACAGCGAAGAGCTTCCGTCACGTCTTCGTCTTCGCGATCGACCAGATGTCTGTTGTGTTCAATCAACGACACCTTGCTGCCGAACCGGCGCATGGCCTGGGAGAGTTCCAATCCGACGTAGCCCCCGCCGAGCACCAGAAGATGTTTGGGTACCTCATCCAGTTCGAGTGCTTCCACGTGCATGAGTGGCTGTGCCTCAACCAGGCCGGAAATTGGCGGTAACGCTGCACGCGTTCCTGTACTGATGATTACGTTGGTTCCGCGGAGTTGACGCCTTGTTCCATCAGAAAGCGTAACCTCCAGAATTCGGGGCGCGATGAAGCGCCCTGAGCCGAAGATAAGTTGAGCGCCGGTCTTCTTGTAGATGTCTAGATACATATCGTTCAAGTCCGAAACCATCTTGCGTTTGCGGCCGCGCACCTTGGCCATATCGACCGTGAAGCCTTCTTTGGCGACGCCGAAATCTTCACTTCTGCGAACGTACGACGCAACTCTCGCGCCGTGAATAATGTTCTTGCTGGGCAGACAGGCGATGTTCGGGCACGATCCGCCAATATATTTGCGATCGACGACTGCGACACGCTGTCCCCGTTTGGCAAAGGTCCATGCTGCGATTGTCGATCCCGTGCCACCGCCGAGGATCACAAGGTCGTACTCTTCCAGTTTCATATCCTTACGCGATTGATCCGGAGTAACGTCTTCCACGATGTTCATAGGAACTCCTTTCTTAGAAGTGTAAATATGAGTTAAAAATTAGAGACGCATACGATAACGAGGCGATCCAGCGAGAACGACCGGTCTGACTGCATCGCGAGCTTCGATGCCACGCATTGAATGCTCTTGTGAATCGATGGCGGTGGCAGCGAATCTACATCCTGATAATCTTCATCCGACTCCTTAACCGTTGCGGCGCAGTCGCCGCCGGTAGGCCGCGACCTTGTGGCAGTTCCCACAAAGCGCCATGCTACACCAACGCCGATGGTGGGATTTCGTGTTGTCGGAAAACCAGAGCACGCAGGTCTCGTCCTCGCAACGTTTCACCAATCGAAAGTCGGCCGCCGCAAGCAGATTAGCAGCGGCTTCCGCCACGGGTCCCAGAACCGCCTGGGCGGTTGTTTTTGGTGTGACTCTTTCAATATTCAGCGAGCCCGGCTTATTCCAAACAAGTCGGCGATGACTCTGGGCCTCCGCCAGAAATCGGTTAAGGACCGCAGGATCTCCCCGCTGTCTAGCCTTTCGCTTCTCAACCAGCGAGCGAATATTCTCACGTAGTTTTCGCGCAGGATTCAAAAGGGATATCCGCGCCGCGCCCCTCCCAGCTTCTGGGGCCGAAAGTCCAGCTAGCTCGAGCCAACGGATTATATCCTCCTCGCGCTGAAATCGCTCTGGCGAAAGCCTTCGCAGAGCAAGGAATCAAGGATGGCGTTCAGGTCAACAGCGTTTCGCCGGGAGCAGTCATGACCGGCCGGCGGAAATCATTTTTTTAAAAGTGGGCGCCAGCCAACCACCTCACCGTCGAAGAAGCAATTAAAAAGTACCCGGAACAATCCGGCATTTCTCGTTTTGGCGAGCCCGAAGAGATTGCGGATCTTCTCGCTTACTTGGTGTCGCCTTCGGCGAAGTGGATGACCGGGGCCTCGCTGCGAATCGACGGGGGCGAATTCAAAGGTATCTGACACAAAGTTGCACTAGTACTAGCCCGTCCACACACACAGGTCCTTGAATTTCGCCAAACAGCGTGCTAGGTTTCCCCGTGATCGCTAATAAAAAAATTGACGGACGGAATTCAGAGCGAAATCCGACGATGCCACGAGCATCGGAGTCCCGAGCGAGCAACGCGACGCCAGGGATCTGCTTTGCAGTTAACGATCCTGCAACACAGCTCTCTAAATTTCGATCCCATCCCAGTTCGTTCCCTCACAATACACTTTCAAGACCGCCGATTCCCAGCGCGACGGTCACCAGATTAAATCGCCAAATTCATGAATTAGAACTCGACGTAATTTGCAGGAAAACAAAAGACTGCGGCCGGCTCAAATCGCCCAAAAATCAAAAAATGCCCGAACGCGTTTTTGACCGCTTTTCCATCTGTGCGAACTCCACCGAGGAGCTCCTGAATGCCCCAACAGAAAATGAATTCTGAAGCGGCAGAAAGCCCATCCGCGCGACAGGCCGAAAGCACCGGGTTCGTTTATATCGCTGCTGCCATCGCCGCGCTGGGCGGACTGCTCTTCGGTTACGACACAGGTGTAATTTCCGGGGCCCTCATTTTCATCCAAAAAAGTTTCGCGCTCACAACTTTTCATCAGGAACTGGTCGTCAGCGTCGTTTTGGTAGGCGCAGCCGTCGGTTCCCTTGGCGGAGGCAATCTGGCCGACCACATCGGCCGCAAAACAAACCTTCTGATCACTTCAATAATTTTTATTCTCGGCGCGGTAATATGCGCCTCCGCCGGATCGGAAATCACTCTTATCGTCGGACGCACCATCGTCGGACTGGGCATCGGCCTGGCCAGCTCCACCGTCCCTCTTTACATTTCGGAAGTATCGCCCGCCAAAGCCCGCGGATGGCAAGTTTCCCTTTTCCAACTGGCCATTACCATAGGCATCCTCGCTGCCTACCTGGTGGATTATGCCTTCGCTCAATCCGAACAATGGCGCTGGATGCTGGGCCTCGCCGTAGTTCCCGGCGCGATTCTGGGACTGGGAATGTTGTACATGCCCGAAACACCGCGCTGGCTGGTGAAAAATGGCCAGTCTGATAAAGCGTTCGCGGTGTTGAAAAAAATTCGCGGTACACAAAATGTGGAAGCGGAATTTCAGGGGATTCAGGGCACCTTGTCCGAAACGGACGAACACGGCCAATGGTCCGACCTGCTCATGGCATCGATTCGCCCCGCGCTTGTGGTCGGAATCGGCCTGGCCATATTTCAACAAGTCACCGGAATTAACACGGTGATTTACTACGCGCCCCAAATCATTCGTTCCGCGGGCATCTCTTCGGCATCGGGAGCAATTCTGGCCACCGCTGGAATCGGCTTGGTAAACGTAATTATGACTCTCGTTTCCATGTGGCTCATCGACCGCGTCGGAAGACGCCCGCTGTTGCTCACCGGTATCGCTGGCATGACCGTTTCTCTCGGCGTTCTCGGTTTCATCTTTCGCGCCTCGGCCACCCAGCATGACGCTGCCTTCGGCCGGCTCGCGGTCATAACCCTAATGGCCTACGTGGCCTGCTTTGCCATTAGCCTGGGCCCAATTTTCTGGCTCATCATCGCCGAAATTTATCCGCTGAAGACCCGAGGCTTGGCTGAAGGAACCGCCGCTTCCTCCAACTGGGCCGCAAATTTCGTCGTCTCTCTAACTTTCCTCACTCTGCTCGTCAAATTCGGCCCCACATCGACCTTCTGGCTCTACGCGCTACTGGCCGTCGCCGCCTGGATCTTCTCCTATTACTTAGTGCCCGAAACCAAAGGCCGCACCTTGGAAGAAATCGAATCCTTCTGGCGTAAGCGCCAACTCCTGAAAAAATAGCCGTTCTAAGTTGACAAAAATATGGCCGAGGGATGTATCCAAGAACGCGCCGCCGTATTTGTGCCCGGCGCTTCAGGAGATCGCTTGGCGAACTTTATCAAAGCGACGTGGGAGCGATCGCGGCGCGCAATCTCTGTGCACACGCTAAGCGCCTGGCCGCGAACAGCGCCAATTAGCCTAAGGATTTTATGGTGACTTTGGGAACTAGGTTTTCGACGTCGCTCGGTGAGATGCGCCCTTCCGACTTGGCCAGACAGTTCGCCGCGCCGCAAGCGGTCGCAAATCTGAGGGCCTCTTCGCCACGCAATCCTCGAAGCGCGCCGTAGGCGAAACCGGCCAGCGTCGTGTCCCCGCATCCCACGGTAGAAATCGTTTTCAACTTCGGCGGTTGCGCAAACCACGCCGGCCCTTCTTTGCTTTCGAGCCACACCAAGCCTTCCGCGCCGAGCGTTATCGCCACACTCCCAGCGCCGTGGGAAATTATTTCGCGCGCAGCGGCCACCACAGCTGGCACATCAGGCAACGTGCGAGCGAGCAGAATTTCAACTTCCTTGCGATTCGGCTTCACGAAATTCGGCTGGGCCGCAATTCCCTGTTTCAACGCGTCCCCACTGGTATCCAGAAACACCTGGGAGCCGGCTTCCATCGCAACATGGATCAACTGCACAAAAAAATCAGCCGGCAAGCCTGGAGGTAAACTCCCCGAGATGGCAACCAACACCCCTTCCCAGTCCCCCCTTAACCTGTGCGCGAACAGCCGAAGCATTTCGGCCTGCTCGTCGCCGGTAATCGGTCCACCAGGTTCCAATACTTCCGTAATTCTTCCCGAATCTTCGATTACTTCCAGGTTCACGCGTGTGGCCGCCGCCGTTCGAATCGGACTCACCGCGATGGCAAGTTTGCGCAACTCTTTTTCGATTTGTTCGCCGATGGCCCCGCCAAGAAAACCGATCCAGCTTGCTTCTACCCCCAGGGCTCGTGCCGCCATAGCCACATGGGCCGCCTTCCCGCCCGGCATGGCGAGCGAACTCCGCCCGCGGTTTACTTCTCCAAGAATAAGCGCATCGAGGTACACGCGGCGGTCCACCGCTGGGTTAGCGCTAACGCACACGATCTTCGAAGAAACCATAAACTCTTGTCCTGCCGCGGTATTTGTGTCAAGCTACTATAGCTAAAAATAATAACTAAAAGAAATGAATCGAAACCCCGGCAAAAAGGGGTAAATCCCAGCGTGTTGAGCGAAGAACGCCGACGAAAGATTTCCGAGCTAGTCCAGCGCGACGGCCGCGTGGTGGTCACCGACCTGGCCCGCCGCTTTTCCACTTCCCTTATTACCATCCGCAAAGACCTGGAACATCTGCACGAACAGGGACGCTTGCAGCGCGCTCACGGAGGCGCGCTCCCGGTTGACAATGCAGCGTTGCGCGACCCTTCGCTGCACGAGAAGGAGCGGCTGCACCGCAAGGAGAAACTGCGCATCGCCGAAGCGGCCGCGCGCCTCATAAAGCCGGGCCAGGTGATCATTTTCGATTCCGGGACCACCAGCACCGCCGTAGCCCGCGCTACGAAACATATCCGCGATTTGACGGTCATCACCAACGCAGTGAATATAGCAGCAGAACTCGCCGGAACTGGTATCGAAGTGATCCTGACCGGCGGCGTGCTGCGAAAAAATTCATTTTCGCTGGTGGGACCGCTGGCCGAGGATTCTCTCCGACATATAACCGCCGACCTTCTTTTCTTGGCGGTAGATGGATTCGATGTCAGCTACGGTCTAACCACACCCAATATTTTAGAAGCTAGGGTTAACCGCGTGATGATGGAAAGCGCCAAAGCAACTGTAGTGGTTTGTGATTCCAGCAAATTTGGGCGTCGCAGCCTTTCGCTCATTGCTCCCACATCCGCGGTGCATCACACCATCACGGATAAGAAGATTTCGTCGCGAGATTTGCGCGGCCTTCGCGAAGCCGGAATAAAAACCATCTTGGTTTAAACAACTTTTGGGAGGCTTGTTTGACCTTTTCTAGTTCAACCGAGGGTCTGCACACGATTGCCGAAATCCTGTCGGAGCCGCAGACCTGGAGGCAATGCCTGTCTGAACTCCTGGAGAACGGTCAACTTGTCAAGGTAAACGAAAAACTGAATAAGAATGTTGAATGGATTTTTGTCGGATGCGGTTCCAGTTTTTATCTCGCGCAGATTGCGGCATCTAGTTGGTCCATTTTGACGGGAAGTCCGGCGCGCGCCATCCCGGCATCGGAAATTTTGCTTTTTCCGGAGCTTTTTCCGGCTCCCTGCCAACCCGTGTTTATTTCTCGCTCCGGACGCACGTCGGAAATCGTCGAAGCCGCTCAGTACGCTGAAAGCGATCTTGGAATTCAGAGTTTGGCTATCACTTGCGGAATGGGAACTCCGATCGAGGAAATTTGCTCGCAGGTCGTCCGCCTTTCCTCGGCAGATGAGAAAAGCACGGTGATGACCCGCTCGTTCACCTCCATGCTATTAGCCTTGCAGGCGCTGGCAGCCGTGCGCGCGAGCAGCAAGAGTTTTCTGACTAGCTTGCAAGCGCTTCCCACACAAGTTGCGCTGCGACTGGATAGCATGCAAGGTACCGTTCGTTCCTTGGTCGACAAACAAACCTATGCCGATTATGTGTTCCTGGGACAAGGTCCCTTCTTTGGCGTGGCGCAAGAATCCATGTTGAAAGTGAAAGAAATGTCCTGTTCCTACGCGCAGGCGTTTCACACTCTGGAATTCCGGCACGGCCCCAAAGCGATTGTAAGTCCTGAAACTCTGCTGACGTTTTTTGTGAGCGAAAGCGGATTTGCTGATGAGATTTCGGTTCTACGGGAAATGAAGGAGCTGGGTGGCACAACGCTCGTGATTTCCAATTCGATTACCGCCGCCATCCGCGCTTCAGCAGATTATTCCATTGAATTGTCGCTGGACGTTCCGGAAGTAGCGCGAGCGGTAGCCGCGGTGATGGCCGGACAGTTCCTAGGTTTCTATACCGGGATGCGCAAAGGATTCAATCCCGACCGGCCGCGCAACTTGTCACGGGTGGTGATGCTGGACGGCAGGGATGGAGGTTCTCCTCGTGCCAGGACCTGATGTCTGCGTGGTGGGCGAGATCAATCCGGATTTAATTCTCTACGGCCTTCCGAAAGAAATAAAACCCGAACAGGAAACTTTAGTGCCGGGATTTCGCCTTACGTTGGGAAGTTCCTCGGCAATTTTTGCACATAACCTTGCCGTGCTTGGCACCCACGTAGGAATGGTTGCGAAAATTGGCGACGATCCATTCGGGAAGATGGCAGCCGGCTGGCTGGAAGCTGGTGGAGTGGATGTAACTCACGTCTCCGTCGCGAAAGCTACAGCGACAGGTCTTTCCGTAATCCTGACCCACCCGCATGAACGCTTCATTCTCACCTATCCCGGCACGATGTTTGAACTGAGCTACAGGGATCTCGATTTTGACTACATTCTGTCTGCTCGCCATCTGCACCTTTCTTCGTTTTTCCTGCACCGAGCCCTTCGGCCGCAAATCCCAGAATTATTTCGCCGCGCAAAAGCGCAGGGCCTTACGACTTCCCTGGACACCAACGACGATCCCGAAGACCGCTGGGGCGACGATTTGCAGCAAGTCCTGAAATTCGTAGATATATTCTTTCCCAACGAGCGCGAAGCCAAGAAAATTTCGCGAACGGAAGATTTGACGCAAGCGATTGCAAAACTCTCGCAGACTCTTCCGCTGGTAGTCGTGAAATTAGGGCCTCAGGGGGCTTTGGCGCGAAAAAGCGCGCAGGAATGGCGCGCCCCACAGTTGCCCATGAAGGTAATCGATGTCGTCGGTGCGGGCGACAGCTTCGACGCCGGTTTTATTCACCGCTTCCTGGAAGGAGCGAGCGTCGAGGAGTGCCTGAAATTCGCAAATATTGCGGGAGCTTTTTCCACCACGCGCGAAGGAGGCACGGAAGCTTTTCGCGATCGCCAAGAGGTCACCCGCTTTTTCCGCGAGCAATCCCAGCGCAAGTAAATTTTGCTGGCGAATCGAACAGCTATTGTTTGGTCGCTTCCAGAAGCAAGTTATCGGTAAAATCAACCTTAAGTTTTGTGTCAGGCGCGGTAACGATTCCGTAGTCCTTATTGTTCACATAATCGACGACGTGATAGTTGCCCGACTCCAGGCCTCGCAGCTCCACTTCTCCTGACCAATTCTGCGGCCTATTCTTTTTTGAATCGTTAGCCGGTGCAAAAAACGCGTAGTACATCGCGCCGTCTTTCTCGATGGCATAAGCCTCCGGCACATCGTAGCCATAAACGTATAAGTTTTCAAACCTGCCGCGCGAGAGCATCTCCTTGTTGTACAGGCCGATCCACTTTTTCCAGTGCGCTTCCTTTTCAGGAGTCAGATACACATCGCTCAGTTTCGGTCCGTAATCCGGCCAGGCGAATTTCGTGCCCAGAACGCCGCCCGTGCCGAGCGTGGAAGCGAAATCCGAACCCAGATCGCGCTCGTTGCTATCGGGATTTTGGATCCGCGTGAGTTCCACGTGATCGCCATACACGGCCGCGCGCGGCCCGAGTAACGCCTTGTACATTTTCACTCGCTGGCGTACCTGCACGGAGCCTACCGGATCGGCGGTGACCGCCTGATCGATGTAGCGCAGCCATGCGATGCTGGGAGGCGTGCCGCAAGGACAACTTTGCGTGACGCTTTCCGGTTTCAGCGCGCGCGTGGACTCAAAAATTGTTTTATATATTTCGCCCATGGCATAAACGGAATCCAGCGGAGATTTGTGATGATGCTTGGGGTTGTAACAGGCCGGCACGCTGTAAATATTGTCGAGTTTGTGGCCGTCGAAATCCCAATCGTGAATAAATCGCTCGGTTAACTGCTTGTAATATTCGCGAACTTCCGGCACAGCCGGGCAAAGCGTGGCCAGATTGCGCGTCATTTTTGCTGGCTTGCCGTCCTTGTCGAGCACGAGCCAGTCGGGATGATCCTTGACCACCTGCGACACGCCGTATGGATGCGATTCATATCCCGGCCCGCCATCTTCCACCGCCAGCGGCAGCCACCAAAGCTGAACTTTGATTCCCTGCTCATGAAATTGCTGAACCATTTTTTGAATTTCGCCATCCGGAAATGTATCCGCGCGAGGCTGCCAGTCTCCGTAATTGTTGAACCAGCGATCGTCGAGCGTGGCCCAATGAATGCCCAACTCTTTCAGCTTCGGAATGGTGCCCAGCATTTGCTTCGGCGTTACGTCCGCCAGATAACCCCAGCCGCACCAACTCACGGCGTAATCTTCGTTCGTGCTGGTCGCTTTGGTGAGTCCTTCACGATCGATCAAGTCGGAATACATTCGCAGCGGTTCGTAATAATCGCCGGAGTAAACGGCAATAAAAGTTCGCGGCGTAGCGTATAGGTCTCCCGGTTTCAGCACCATCTTGGGCAACATGCGAACGGAAGCGTCCACACGCCCATCGCTTTCCGTTTTTACTGGAATCGATAGCACCAGTGGAAGAGTTTCCACGTGCCCGATGGCTTCGCCCACTTGTCTGGTCCAGAAAGCGACGACCGGGATGCCGCCTCCGACGCGTCCCAAGTCACCTTTTACTTCAACCATGGAGCCCATCTGATTCTGCTGCTGAAAATTCTTGGGTATCTCGAAGACGTTGTCTTTACCCCATTGAATACTCGCGCCATGGAAAGACCACATCTGGTTAGGAGCAGACTTCGCGTCCATGAGCCCGGCATTCAAACGATGGCGATCTAGGTCCACTTGATCGAGCGAAACGTCACGAGCGCTGCCATTCAGAAGGCTGGCCGAAACCAGCGCAACATTGGGGAAATCGTCGTGTACTTCGACGGAGAGAGCGGCTTCTAAACCGCTGCTCGGACTTTTTCCTTGGACTACGACCCTCTGGCCTCGCCCGCCGAGCTTTCCTTCCGGCGTCACAGTTTTAGCGTTGGCCAGATCGAACACGAAATCTTTCACTTCTTTGCCGGCCACCACTGCCGTGGCGCCAGGATCCGTGCCCGCATCATCGAGTGAAAGTTTTTGCTGGTTACTTAAAAGCTTGGCGGCAACGTAACCACCGGGCCCCACGGTGAATTCGGCGCTGGACGTTTGAATCGAAATTGAACTCGCGTCGGCCGAAACGCGGATCTGCGTCGCGGGAAGAGCGGGCGCAACAGGTGCCGAGGCCGACTCCGCGGCAGGTTTTTTGGAGCAGCCGGCACTCCAGGCAAGTAGTACAACCAGCAACGTCCTGGCGGCGAACGATAGAACCATAATGCCAGCGCGCTTATTCCGATTCGCACAACCCGGAAATACCCTCATGGCTTTCCCTCATTTTGGCCAGATGCTCGATCCTACGAAATCGGGGGCCGACCAACTCTATGATAGACCTCATCGGCAAGCACATCTCGCGCGCAAGGCTAGCTCCAGCAAAACGCAAGCTTACAAGGCCTCGATAATAAGCAGGCCGGTTGGTTTTCTTCTTGACACGCAAAGAAATCGAAAGTAAAAGTAGCAAATCGAAACACCCATGGCAAGCGACTTCGAGCGGTATCTTTTGCGCGAAAAACCGCACGCGTCCTGCAGGCCGACCCTGATCGATCCGTACTCGGAAGGAGAGACGTTCGATGAACCGACTGCGCAAACTGCTGCGATGCATCTTCATTCTTCCGCTGATCCTGTTCTTCACTTCGCAGATATATGCACAAAAAGATACTGGCAGTATCGTCGGTGTGGTGAAAGACGCCGGAGGTGGGGTCGTCCCAGGCGCGAAAGTGACCGCGCGCGATGTGGATCGCGGAGTTCGATTCACAACCACCACGGATTCGAACGGAGAATACGTCGCCGGGCCGCTCAAAGTGGGACGCTACACCCTCACTGTGGAAAAGGATAAATTTAAGACCGCCGTGGCTGGTCCCGTGCAGTTGGATGTGCAGGGCAGAGTGGAGGCCAATGTCCGGCTGGACGTTGGCGAAGTTACGCAAAAAGTTGAAGTGACGGTGCAGAGCCCCTTGCTGGAAACCGAGACAAGTTCCATGGGCCAGGTGATGGACAAAACGCGTATCGAAACTTTGCCGTTGAATGGACGCAATTTCGCGCAACTGGCGCAACTGGGCGTCGGCGTAGTGCCCAGCGAACCTGGCTCGCGCGAAAGCGGAAGCTTCGGATTCAGCGTCGATGGCGCGCGAGCGCTACAGAATAATTTTCTACTGGACGGAATCGACAACAATTCGAATCTGGGCGACTTGCTGAACGAATCTTCTTACGTGATCCAGCCGCCGGTGGATGCCATCGAGGAATTCAAGGTTCAAACAAATGATTACAGCGCTGAATTTGGGAGAGGCAATGGAGCAATTTTAAATGCCGTAATCAAATCCGGCACCAACGGGTTTCACGGAGATGTTTTTGAATACCTGCGCAACGATGATCTCGACGCTTCTCCTTTCTTTGTCGTTACCTCGCAGAAACCAGCGTACAAGCAGAACCAATTTGGGGGCACCATCGGCGGACCCATTCAAAAGGACAAAACATTTTTCTTCGGCGACTACGAAGGGTTCCGTCTGCGCCAGGGCATTCCGCAGACTGCCGTAATCCCCGACCAACTTATGGACCAGGGCAATTTCTCCGAGCTGCTCACCAATACGCCGGCGATGGCGATTGATTTAAACGGCAACCCCACGGGCGCGGTAGCTTTTGATTGCAGCGGCAACCCCACATTTATGGGCGAAATTTTTAATGGCAGGCTAACCCAGGTGGTGCCGACGACCGTTCACAATCCAACCGGATTGTGCGGAGTGCCGATCGGCACTTCCGCCGGTGCCCCCACCAACATTTTCCCCAACGGTTCGGTAGATCCTCTGGCCGCGCGCTTGTCCGCGCTGATTCCCCCGCCGAATTCAAGCAATCCCGGGTTCAACTACCTGGCCGTGCCCACACGAGATGAAACCCGCAACAATTTCGATGTGCGAATCGATCATACGTTTTCCCCCAAAGATTCGATCTTTGGACGCTTCAGTTATGAAAGTCAGCCCAGTTTCATCCCCTCACCCTTTCAGAACGTGCTGGATGGAGGAGGGTTTTTCGACGGCAACGAGGACTTCTCTTATCGCAGCGTAGCCGTGAGCGAAACTCATATCTTCGATTCTACTCACATCAATGAACTTCGATTTGGTTACAACCGCATCAACGCGCATCGCTACCAAAACAATTTCAATCAAAATGTGTCGGCCCAGCTTGATTTTCCAGGAGTCCCTTATGAGCCCGGTACATTTAACGGTGGGCTTCCAGCACTCACTTTCAGCGACGGCTCTGCGCCGGAGCTTGGCAGTTCAGGTTTTCTGCCCTCGATCGAGAAACAGAATAGTTACGTATTCACCGACAACTTCACTTGGATTAAAGGGCGGCATTCGATCAAAATCGGCGCGGAGATCCGCTACGAACAATTCACCATTTTTCAGCCCTCGGCCTCCCGCGGGACCATGGATTTCAGTTCGGGATTTACCGATAATCCCGCGGCTGCGGGAACCGGCGGCTATGGGTTCGCCAGCTTTCTGCTGGGCATTCCTGATAACGGCTCGATCGTAAACTTGCACAACGTCGATTACCGGCGGCAGATTTATGCTGGATACATACAAGATGATTTCAAGAAATCTTCGAGGCTTACGCTGAATCTGGGATTGCGCTACGAGCTTTACACCACAGTCAAAGCGGCGGGTAACGAACAGGCCAACTTTGATTTCAACTGCGACTGTTTGGTCGTGCCGAGTGGGCAGAACGCACAACTCACTCCCACACTCGCTTCGCAACTTATCATCAATCGCAATGGCTCGCCCGGCCTGGTGTCGCCTGACCTGCACAACTTCGCGCCGCGTGTCGGCTTGGCCTACCGCATCACGAACAACCTTGTCTTCCGCACATCCTACGGAATTTTTTACGGCGGGCAAGAAAATGGGCCGTATTCGAATCCAAGTCCGGGATTCAATCCTCCGTTTTTCGTGACGCAATCATTTAACATGCCGTGCCTGATCAATTCCGCCAACCCAAATCCCGGCCAGGTGAATTGTTCGATTCCCGGCCTCAGCTCATTGCAACAAGGGTTTCCGGCCAATGCGCTCGTTGATCCCAACACGCCAATATTGTTTTCAATCGATCCCCATATCGAGACGCCGTTCATGCAGCAATGGTTCATGGGATTCCAGTACGAGCTTCCGGCGAATACAGTTTTGGAAATTTCTTATGTAGGTTCGCACGGCGCGGATCTGTTTGGTTTATTCAACGGAAACCAAGCCGTTCCAACGGCGGATCCGACTATTCCCACCGCGCCTCGGCGTCCCGATCCCAATATCGACGCGGGAATTGACACCCTGCGCGCCAATCTTTTTTCAAACTATAACGGCTTACAAGTGCGCTTAGAAAAGCGTTTTTCTCACGGGCTGCAATTTGAAGCTGCCTATACCTACAGTCACGCGCTAGACGATGCTTCGGATGCGAGCCTGGGTTCGCAGAACCAAGGAGATTTTCGTCTGCAGACAGCACCCTTCCTGGAGTATGGCAATGCCGATTTTGATATTCGCCATCGCTTCGTTCTCAGCTACATCTACGATCTTCCCTTTGGGAACGGGCAGCGCTTCGGCGGCGATGCAACCGGTGTCAAGAATCAGCTGATGGGAAACTGGCAAGTGACTGGAATCGTCTCCGCTCAGACGGGGAACTGGTTTACTCCCACCGACGATCTCGTAAATATCTCCAACTCCGATTGCGGCGGAGCTGTGTTCAATTGCGCCCGTCCCGACGTGGTTGGAAATCCGAACGGCACTCCTTGCATTCCCGGCACGATCTTCAATACCTGCGCATTCGTCGCGAACACCACGTTCGGAACGTTCGGCGATGCGGGGCGGAATATCATTCGAGGTCCTGGCCTGCAAAACTGGGACATGTCGTTCATAAAGGAATTTCCGGTGCACGAACAAATGCACTTTGAATTTCGAGCGGAACTGTTCAACATCTGGAATCATCCGAATCTGACCTTCGCCGACGAAATGACTACGAACGAGAATTTTTCCACTGAGCGCGGAACCTCGCAGTTCGGCTTTCCCACTGCGTCGCGAGCCCCTCGCTTGATTCAATTCGCGCTGAAATTTTATTTCTAAATTTTCTCTGCGCAGGCGCGCGAGAAGTTGTCGGTCTAACTCCCACCCGATACCGATGTGCATGCGCGGATATCGCAGACTAGCCAGGATGCTTCAGGGTTGTTTGGATGTTATTCGATGAATCGGGAGGTTCGGCGTCAGTTTGGGGACGATAAATTCCTGGATGATGTTGGAGGCTGCGGCTCCGCCGATTCCGATTATCTCGTTTTCAAACACCAGTCCAGCCCCGCGATCTTTCGGCGGATAGTAGACATTCGAGATGCCCCCCGCGGCTAAACCTCCAAGAATTCCGGAGTAATATACTTGCCAGTGTCCGTTGTCGCCCCTGCAGATTACTGACATAGCGATGGCATACAGAAGCCTAGAACGTATGCTCCCGGTTCCCTTGTAGAAATATCGCGGATCTTGCTTCATCAAAGATGGAAACAAGGCATCCCCCAGAAAAGTGCCGGTAACGGTATCAGCGTAGTTCGCTCCATAGCGCTTCCCGTAGCCCTGCGCGCCCTGCCCGTATTCACTGAAGCTATTTTGCGCTTGCTGAAGTCCGGCAGTAGCCCCCACGATAAGGAAGGTGACTGGATCAATCGTCGTCTTCCAGGCTAGCTCGAACTTTTGCTTGGGCGTGAGCGGAACTGCATCTGGGATGTAGCTGACATAAAAGTTCGGAATAACGCCCAGCACCCGCTGCTTCTCCTGCTCCTTGATTTGCTCTTCCGCTAATTCGGTCGATTGCGGTCCAACGTGCACTTCGGTGATTTCGGTCGCAACAGATAACGCGATCGGCGGGACAATGTAAACGCCCGCGGGCGTCAAAATTCCAGAAGCTTTTTGCGTAGTGAAGCCGGACAAACCAACCGTGAGTTGAAAAGTGCCAGGAGCTACGTTTGCAAATGAGAATTGACCATCGTTTCCGGAGAGAGCTTCGCGATTAGGATTCCCTTCGCTGGTAAGCGTCACCCGGGCGCCGGCAACAACGGCGCCGGTCTGATCCAAAACCGTTCCGGTGACCTCTCCTGTCGATCGTTGGACGGATTGCTGCTCAACTGTTGCAGCTGGCGCGTCCGGTAGCGGGGTATTCGGCTGAGCGCTCCCGTCTCCGGGGACTGAAGCGGGCTTCTGAGACTGTCCCCAAGTGGAACAGGCGCAAAGCAAGACCGCTAACGTCAGCCATAATAAGCAGCTAGGCGAACAAAGCCTGTTCCCGTACTTTCCACTCAACCAGTTCTTGGATAAGCCCTTATTGCTCTGATTCACGTCTTTTAGTCTATACCTTTCCCTCTTCCTTCAACTGAGGGACGCCATTGGATTTGCCAGAACTAAACCACTTACTGCCGGTTACTTGGATTACCGGACATCTCCTTAGGGATGCTTGGAGGGGAAAACATCTGCGTTAATGCCATCTCCTGATCTGTACAGGGCCAGGACGAGGAACTGCGAATCGGAGAAAGAAGTAGTCTGACCGAACTTGCGCCTCTGATTTACAGCACTTGCCGGCTAAGTTGCACTGGCAATATTCCTGGGCATCGAACTCCTAAGTTTCCAGCAATCCTGCGCGATGGCCCAGTCTTCCTGGGCACGAACCACCAGGACACGCGCGACTGACTCGCTAGCAGCAACGTCTGCATCTTTCGTGCAATGTTGATTCCGATTAGAGTCTAGCTTCATGCGCAAATATTCAAACCTGGAACAAGTTGCGGAACGAACTTCAGATGAGTTCTCGCCGATACCCGCCGAGAAAATCAGCGCATCAATTCCACCTAATGCGGCGATCATCGCGCCAATGGCGGCACTCAAACGGTGTATGAACATGTCGAAGGCGAGCTTCGCGCGTGCATGACCCTTTTTTATCGCCGCTTCAATCTCGCGCATGTCGCCGGAAATCCCGGAAATGCCCAAGAGTCCTGATTTTGTGTTCAGCAATTCATCGAGCTGCTGAGCGGTGTATTGTCCCTGACGAATCACGTAGGTCATGATCCCCGGGTCGATCGAGCCGGAGCGTGTTCCCATCATCAGGCCTTCGAGTGGAGTGAATCCCATGGTGGTGTCGATGCTCTTCCCACCGCGAATCGCCGCGAGAGAACAACCGTTGCCGAGATGGCATGTCACCAGCTTCAACTCGCTCAGATCTTTGCCAAGCAATTGCGCCGCGCGACCCGCGCAATACTGATGATTGATCCCGTGAAATCCGAATCGGCGAATGCCTTGCTCGAACCATTCATACGGCGCGGGATATACAGCCGCGGCGTCAGGCAGCTTCGAATGGAAGCCGGTATCAAAGACCGCGAGCTGCCGAACGGCACCCAGTTTCTTCTCAACCAGCTCGATTCCTTCAAGCTCGGCTCGATTGTGCAGCGGAGCAAGTTTGGACATTCGCGCGATGGCCGATTTCACTTCCGGCGTGATCCACGTAGGCTCCGTGTACTCACGGCCTCCGTTAACGATGCGGTGTCCAACAATATCAATTTCAGAAGTCGCGGCCACTGCTGGGACTCCTCCGGAGGACAACAGATCGAGCAGACGCTCGGTGGCCGCGGCGTGGGATGCAATCTTTAAACTTTCTTTCAGCGTGGCGCCCTGCGAATTTCGAAGACGAATCTGCGCCTCACTGTCTTTCCACTCAATCTTCCCTTCCCACACCGGCTCAGGCGGATGCGCAGGCAGCACATCGCCCATTTCGTAAACACAACTTTTCTGGCTGCTCGAACCGGAATTTAGAACGAGAATTTTCATGGCCTAGTAGGGCCACTTCCAGTTGCGGATCTCCGGCATATCCTCGCCGTACTGGCGAATATATTGATTGTGCTCCACGAGTTTGTCCCGCAGGAATTGCTTGAAATGGCCGCCGATAGTTCGCAACCGAGGCACGCGATCGACCACATCGCCGGCCAAATGATATCGATCCAAATCATTCAGCACAGTCATGTCGAACGGCGTAGTAGTTGTTCCT
Organism: Binatus sp. (SeqCode); assembly: GCA_035602755.1. Lineage (GTDB taxonomy): Bacteria > Acidobacteriota > Terriglobia > Acidiferrales > UBA7541 > Palsa-295. The sequence goes on from DATNLR010000074.1 coordinate 51,641, forward strand.
TCCTCTTTGTAGCCGTGGACGTGAAAGTTGTCATGATTGGTACGTCGGTAAGTTAGGCGGTGAATCAACCACGGATAACCGTGATAGGCGAAGATCACGGGCTTGTTGGCAGTGAACATCGAGTCGAACTCCGTATCAGAAATCCCATGTGGATGCTCTGAGGGCGTCTGGATGGTCATCAAGTCCACCACGTTGACCACGCGAATCTTGATGTCCGGAAAATGTTGCCGCAGCAAATCCACAGCGGCGAGAGTTTCCAGCGTCGGAATATCTCCGGCACAGGCCATCACCGCGTCCGGCTCTGTATCGTTGTCCGTACAAGCCCACTCCCAAATTCCAAGTCCGTCGGTGCAATGTTCGATGGCGGATTCCATGTTGAGCCACTGCAGCGCCGGTTGCTTTCCTGCAACAATCACGTTCACATAATTGCGGCTACGCAGACAATGATCGCCCACTGACAGCAGCGTGTTGGCGTCCGGCGGCAAGTAAACTCGCACGACGTCCGCTTTCTTATTTACGACGTGATCGATGAAACCCGGGTCTTGATGCGTGAAACCGTTGTGGTCCTGGCGCCACACGTGCGAAGTTAACAGATAATTCAGCGAAGCAATAGGGCGCCGCCACGCAATCTTCCGCGTCACCTTCAACCACTTCGCGTGCTGGTTGAACATGGAATCGACGATATGCGTGAACGCTTCATAACAGGAGAAAAGTCCATGTCGCCCGGTGAGCAGATAGCCTTCCAGCCATCCCTGGCACATGTGCTCGCTGAGCACTTCCATCACCCGGCCATCTCTGGAAAGAAACTCATCGGTCGGCAGAATCGGCTCCATAAAAACTTTGCCGGAAACCTCATAGATCGCATCCAGCCGATTCGACGCAGTCTCGTCAGGGCCGAAAACACGAAAGTTTGTCCACACGGCATTCGCTTTCATCACGTCGCGCAGGAATTTCCCTAGGATGCGAGTGGCCTCCTGGTTTTCCGTGCCGGGCTTGGAAACTTCCACGGCATAATCGCGAAAATCCGGCATGACCAGATCTCGAAGCAGCAATCCGCCATTCGCATGCGGATTCGCTCCCATCCGGCGCTCGCCCTTCGGCGCAAGATCCGCAAGCTCGGAGATCAGTTTTCCGCTTGTGTCGAAAAGTTCCTCGGGCTTATAGCTTTTCATCCAGTCTTCCAAAATTTTTAGGTGTGCGGGTTTCGTCGCGAAATCGGTTACTGGAACCTGATGCGCGCGCCAAGTGTCTTCCACCGGTTTCCCGTCGACCACTTTTGGCCCCGTCCAACCCTTTGGAGTTCGCAAAATGATCAGGGGCCAGACCGGAAGGCTTTTGGATCCTCCCTTGCGCGCGGCGTGCTGAATGGAATGAATTTCCTCGACGATCGTGTCGAGCGTTTGCGCCATCAGCTGATGCATAGGTTCTGGCTCGCGGCCTTCCACAAAATACGGTCGGTAGCCGTATCCCGTGAAAAGCTGCGTCAGCTGCTCGTCATTCATGCGCCCGAGAACGGTGGGGTTCGCGATCTTGTATCCGTTCAAATGCAGAATTGGAAGCACGGCGCCATCGCGCGCAGGATTCAGGAATTTATTCGAATGCCAGCTAGCCGCCAGAGGCCCGGTCTCCGATTCCCCATCGCCAACCACGCAGCACAGCAACAGATCGGGATTATCGAATGCCGCCCCGTACGCATGAGCGATCGAGTAGCCCAGTTCGCCACCTTCATGAATCGAGCCGGGAGTTTCCGGAGCCACGTGGCTCGGTATGCCACCCGGAAAAGAAAATTGTTTGAACAGTTTTCTCAGACCTTCTTCCGTCTGCGAAATTTCGGGATAAATCTCGCTGTAAGTTCCCTCCAGAAATGTATTCGCGACAAGCCCCGGCCCTCCGTGACCAGGCCCCGCAATGTACACCACGTTCAAATGGTATTTTTTGATCAGCCGATTGAAATGCAGGTAGATGAAATTCAATCCCGGAGTGGTGCCCCAGTGTCCCAGTAGCCGCGGCTTGATGTGCTCCACCTTCAGCGGCTCGCGCAGAAGCGGATTCGCGTACAAATAAATTTGCCCCACGGAAAGATAATTCGCTGCGCGCCAATAGGCCTGCATCTTGCGCAATTCTTCCGTCGATAGAGGCTGCTCCGCGATCGGAACTTTCGAAGGTTCTGGCGCTGTAGAAGCCATGGCTATTGCCTCCTGCTATCCGGTGGCCCGGACCAAGCCACATTTTACTGCAAGGCGGCAGGCTCGTCGCATTACGATTCCGTGAATTGGGAATTAGTCGCTTCGTCGACGGGTCGTTACGTATGCGTAATGCATTCACTCCGAATTCAAAACCTTCCTCCCTAACCCCGCACAGCAGAACTCCCTTCGTGCTCCTGGCACACATTAGTCGGATAACCCAACACGTGCTGCAACCGCGTTCGTTCTTTTCAATATCCTTGCTCTAGCCGGCATGTAGCTCCTTGCGCTGGCTCACTGCTTCGCCGTCTCCTCGTTTCAATTCGCGGAAAACGATCGTGGAGACAATGGTCATTCCACCCAGCACAAAAAACGCCCGATGGATGCCGTGAATGAATTCTGGGGCACTGGAAGTATGGCGATCGGGAATGAAGAATGCGGTCACCAGCGAGGCCGAAGCCACGGCGAAACTGATGGCCATCTGCTGCATCGTGCTCGCGATCGAACTCGCGCTGCTGGCCTGTTCCTCGCTAACGTCGGCGTAGACCAGCGTGTTCATGCTCGTATATTGCAGTGATGTGAAGAACCCGAAGAAGAACACTTCCATGACGATCAGCCATACCGGCGTGCTCTTCCCGATGGCAGCGAAAAGCAGAATCTGCAGGCCCATGAGCAGCGTGTTCGATACCAGCACCGCGCGGTAGCCAAACCGCGCCAGGATTCGCGGCATCGCCGGCTTCAGGCTCATGGAGGCGATTGCCTGCGGCATCAGCAGCAGGCCGGATTGAATCGGCGTGAACCCAAGGCCAACCTGATACAGCAGCGGAAATAGAAACGGAATGCCGCCGATGCCAAGGCGGGTCACAAAGCTCCCACTCACTGCCGCGCGAAACGTACGAATCCGAAATAGGCTGAGCCGCAGCAAAGGATACGCGGTTCTCGTTGCATGAAATCCGTAGCCAGCCAGCAGAACGATGGAAGCGCCGAAGAGTCCCAGGGTTTCGAACAAGTTCAGCGTATGCTCACCAAACACTTCCAGCACATACGAAAGCAGCGCGACGCCGGACCCGAACAGAATTAGCCCGGTTACATCGAGAGGATTGGTGTCTTCTCGATAGTCCGGCAAATGGCGGTAGACCAGGTACAAGCCGGCGAGGCCGATCGGAATATTCACGAAGAAAATGAGCCTCCAGTGAAGGTATCCGACAATCAGGCCGCCAGCGATCGGTCCCAGCATGGGGGCAATCAACGCGGGAATGGAGACGAAGCTCATAGCGCGAACCAGTTCGGATTTGGCGAAGGTTCGCACTATGGTGAGTCGGCCGACGGGCACCATCATGGATCCGCCGCAGCCCTGCAGGATGCGGCACGCGACCAGCGCATGGATATTGCTCGACATGCCACAGAGAAATGATCCTAGCGTGAATATACCAATGGCAGAGGCGAACACACGTCGCGTTCCGAACCGGTCCGCCATCCAGCCGCTGATCGGAATGAAAACCGCAAGGCTCAAGGTATAGCTTGCCAGTACCGACTTCATACTGAGTGGAGCAACATGGAGTGCGGTCGCGATCGTCGGCACCGCGGTATTGAGAATCGTGGTGTCCAACGATTCCATAAAAAACGCCACGGCGATCAGCCATGGCAGCAGCCGCTTGCTGGAAGCGACCAGCGGGGATTGCGAGAAACGTGCTTCGATCGGATCGGGCGGGCTCAAATCAAGCCTAATCGGAGTGCTTCCAAACCACGTTGAAGCCAGCACTCACATGGTTTCCGCGTTTCACCTATCTGCAGGTTGCCCGTCCTGACCACGCTGGCCCCTCTCCCGTTATGGTTAGTGGCCTCGTTTCGTTGGAGTGTCCATGCATCTGCTCACTCACTCGACAGAGAGCCCTCGACTCCGCCACCCTAAGCCCGCGCCCTCGAAGGTGGGCTTGGACTTGATAAGTCGCTTTGCGGGACGAATTGACATGGCTTCCTCCAACTGAGGCGCGTTTGCTGTTAGGTCCTTTGCTTGCGGGTTGGCCACATCAAAACAGAGCAAATCCGATGCGTCTCGTACGCCGCTCATCTCCAGGACGGCGAATCGTCCCACAGGATGTAAGGAGCCTCCAGCGGCACGATTGCTCCATCGTGATACCCAATCAGCCGCGGAGTATAATCAGCCACCGGGCGAGTGGCCGGAACGCGAGCAGTATACACGAAGCCGTTCACCGAGCCGGCGAGGCGCTCGCCGCGTTCCATGGACTGCCGAACGCGAGGATGTCCATCCCGATTTTCCGCGTAGAGCTCGACGCCCACGCTATTGGGATCGAGATCCTCAAGAAATACCTGAACCTGAAACAAATCTTCCTGCCCAATTCGTTCAACTGTCGCCAAACCGAACCGGACTTTCGGCCAGTGCTTCGCGAGTTCAGCAACCCAATTCAGCAATTGTGCTCCTAATGATCCTTGGCCAGCAGCTCGATTGCGAAAGGCCGTGGCGGACGAAATGTAATGTTCCTCGGTGTACTGGCGGACCACGCGGTTGGTGGAGAAAATCGGAGTCAACCGCGTCATGCTTTTCCGCATGCGGCTAACCCACCGGAGTGGAATGCCTTGGTCGTTGCGTGTGTAGAATTCGGGAACCACCTCGTGATCAAGCAGCCTATAAAGAGCTTCGGCTTCTGCCGCGTCCCAACCGGGATCATCACCGTGCTCGCGGCCATCGCCGATGGCCCAACCGACTTCTGGAGAATAAGCTTCCGCCCACCAACCATCCAGTTCGGAGAGATTTAGTCCGCCGTTGACCAGCACTTTCATACCACTGGTGCCACTCGCTTCCCAAGGGCGACGCGGAGTGTTGACCCATACGTCGACACCCTGAACCAGGTGCTCGGCCATTAGTGCGTCGTAGTCGCTGAGGAAGACCACGCGGGATCGAATCTCTGGGCGATCGGCAAACTCGATCCACTGGCGGATCATGTCTTGTCCCGCACCATCTTGAGGATGCGCCTTGCCTGCCAGAACGAGCTGGACCGGACGGTCGGTGTCGGTCAGGATGCGCACCAGCCTTTGCGGGTCGTGCAGGAGGAGGTTCGGACGCTTGTAGGTCGCGAAACGGCGGGCAAAACCCAAAGTCAATGCGGTGGAATCAAGTACCTGCGCGGCCTTAGAGATTTCCTCGGCCGAAGCGCTAGCTCCCTCAGGGCATCCAGGGTGCTGGTTTCAGAGGGGGGACTACGGAAGGCCGGAGAGCTCATAATTGCATCCTCCTCGGAATCTAGACTGCGGCGGCTGCGGAGCTGCTCTTCGTGAGCGCCTTTGAAACGATGCTTTGAGCTTCCTCTTCGATTCTACGTAAATGGTCCTGGCCGAGAAAACTCTCGGCGTAAATCTTGTAAATCTCTTCGGTGCCCGAGGGGCGCGCTGCAAACCAGCCGTTCTTGGCGATTACCTTGATTCCGCCGATGACGTTGCCGTCGCCAGGGGCCTTCGTAAGAATTTGCTCGATTTTTTCGCCTGCGATTTCGGTGACTTGCACGTCGCTTGGCGACAATTTTGCGAGAGCGGCTTTTTGTGCCGCTGTGGCGGGTGCTTCAATGCGTTCGTAAACTGGGTCTCCCAGGTCGCGCGTGAGTTCGCAGTAGACTTCGCCTGGATCCTTTCCCAGACGCGCGGTGATTTCCGCAGAGAGCAGGCACGGGATGATTCCGTCCTTATCCGTGGACCAGACTCTGCGGTCACGGCCGATAAACGACGAGCCGGCGCTCTCCTCGCCCGCGAAACCCAAACGGCCGGTGAGTAAGCCTTCGACGAACCACTTGAAGCCGACTGGAACTTCGTAGAGCGCGCGTCCTGCACGCGCAGCGACGCGGTCTATCATGCTGCTGCTCACCACGGTCTTGCCGACGGCGACTTCTTTATCCCATTTATTCCGGTTGCTAAAGAGGTAATGAATGCAGACCGAGAGATAGTGATTCGGGGGCAGCAAACCGCTGGCCTTGGTGACGATGCCATGACGGTCGTGGTCCGTATCGGCGGCGAAAGCGATGTCGAATTTATCTTTTAGGCCGATGAGCCGTTGCATGGCGTAGGGCGAAGAGGGATCCATGCGGATTTTGCCGTCCCAGTCCACGGTCATGAAGCGAAATGTGGGATCTACAGTTTTATTTACGACCGTCAGATTCAGTCCGTACTTTTCGGCAATCACGGGCCAATAATCAATGCCCGCGCCGCCGAGTGGGTCCACACCGAGGGAAATCTTTGCGTTGCGGATCGCCGCCACGTCAATGACACTTTCGAGATCGCCGATATAGGTATGCAAGTAGTCGTACCGGTGAGTCGTCGAGCTGCGCAACGCTTGCTCAAAGAGTACGCGCCTTACGCCTACCAACCCGCCGCGTAAAAATTCGTTGGCCGTAGTTTCGATCCAGGACGTTACCTGCGCATCGGCCGGCCCTCCGTGCGGCGGATCGTACTTAAACCCGCCGTCGTCCGGAGGATTATGAGACGGCGTGATCACGATGCCGTCGGCGAGTCCCGTCTTCCTGCCCTCGTTGTAGCGAAGAATCGCGTATGAAATGGCCGGAGTTGGCGTGTACCGAGTCCCTTCGGAAAGCATCACTTCGATGTTGTTCGCCGCAAGGACTTCTAGCGCACTTGCAAATGCAGGCTCCGACAACGCATGAGTATCCATTCCAAGGAAGAGCGGACCGTCAATTTTCTGCACCTTGCGGTAGTCGCAAATGGCCTGAGTGATTGCTAGGATGTGCCATTCGTTGAACGCTCCGTCGAAAGCAGACCCCCGATGCCCGGAGGTGCCGAAGACGACCTGTTGTCGCGGGTCGCTCGGGTCAGGCCGTAGCTCGTAATAGGCCGTGACCAACTTCGGAACATTCACCAAAATCGAGGGATCAGCCGGTTTCCCGGCGGCGGGACTAACCTTCATCTGTCACCTCTGCAAAGAGCAGCCTTCAAACTGGCTGCTAATAAATGGATGCACCGCGTTGACAGTTCGTTTCACGGACGCTGCATGCGGCGCCCTGGCCAGGTCTCCTCGTTGCCGAGCGCTGTAAACGGAATCCAATTTTTAAATAAACCACTTTTGATCCATTCTGAGACTTGACGTGCGGCCGCGAAATTCGGGATAAGTGCACACCGCGGAAAAGCAACAAGCCAATGCTAACCTTACGGAATCCGTGGCTGTCGACATTCAGCGATGAGCATAAGACGTGGTCCAGACGGGCTTATCGCCCTCGTGATATTCATTGCCTCCGTACAGAATGCCACAGATGTGCAAATACAACATACGGGGTTCCGGCAACATTACTCAAGCGCCTTTGTCACGAGCAGGGGTTGGCAGGCCATTTGCCACCGTATCAAAAGGCAATGTGATCATCCAGTGCGCTCCCATGGGAATGGGGGCGCCGGTTCGATCTGAAGGATCCTGAGAACAAAGCCTGTCAGCACGCAAGTGGAGCTAGGGCTGATTAACGTTGCCAGCTCAAACGGCCGCTTTACAAACCTGTGCAAAAGGATACAGAAATTAGAAAACGGAACCTCTACTCTACCTTCACTCCGCAAGAGGAGAAGAAAATGGACAACGTACAATGGAAATGGGAAGGACTCTATCTGCAAGCATTTCTGGAGACCAATGCTCTGAATCTTCCTGCGCGCATTATTGATGCAGAAAAAGCAATTGCCTCGCGAACGACCGAGCTGCGCACAAGCGCAGACGGAGAGATGGAGTGGCAGGCCATAGAAGATGCCCTAAGCGGCTTGTCAATCCTCAAGAGAGAGGTCAAGACCCCAAACGGAATTAGTGCGTTCGGTAGACTTCCACTTGGCAATTCTTGAGAGAGTGCCGGGACATGGCTCAACTTCATTTCTACTTCTTGGTTTACAAATGCCCAAGGTGCTCTCAGCGCCATACTTGCAATATGTGTTCCAACAATCCCGAGCTACCCGGCTCCGTCATTAAAGAAAGCGTGGACCGAGTTGGAATGTACTGCAAGACTTCCGACTGCGCATGGCGCTGTGGAGCTGCTGAATTGCAAATGGTGGACGGAGACCTGAGCAGATGGGTGTCTTAAAACTGAATTTCTCTAGCCGGGCGCGGATTTACGTTGAGCCCTCAAGGTTAGCGAGCGTTCTGCGAGCCATAGCTTTTGCTGGTCAGGAAACATTGGGAGCATGAGTGGCTTCGCCTCTTGCAGCCAACCGCTCTAGCTGGACGTGGTCCGGCCCATTTTCATTCATTTTCGATCCTCCAAATGTGTGCTCTTATCTTTTTCGGGCGGCAGAACACAGACGTGAGATTAGACACAGTCGGATTTCGATCTAACTGTGCGGATGCCTCTTCGCATTCGGGAACCGGTGCGTCGTGGAGAGGTGGCTTTTATACTCCGCTGCCGCCGCGTCGTAGGCGTCTTGCAGCTCACGCTTGGGATTGGTCTGAGTCTTTTTGGTTTGACCTTCTCGGGGATCGCCGCCGATGTGCTCCAGACATGACCAGTGCGCTCTTGTTTGTAAGTCACGCAGTCGTTGGCATTCTTCACAGCTCATAGGTGCCTTTAAACCTGGGACGAAAGAGATATCACGATTTACTTCGCGGGTTTCTTGCGGGCGGCCTTGACCTTTTGGTGGATTAGGGGCCTGGGCCGGATCATGTCCGCCGACAATTCCGATGTTTCGAGAAGAACTCGTTTTTTCATTTTTCCGCCCGTAACGCTGAGCCGACTGGGGAGTTTTCTTGTAGTGCCCGCTTCGACAGAGGCGGACAAACGAGGAAGGTCCATTTCTTTGGTGACGCTGGCGAGAGTCGCGTCACTTTGACGTTGGTTGTCATGCTTGTAGACCATGTGCTGAGGTTAACTTTTCGGGGGAAGGAATTCCGTTCAAAACAGCACACTAATCAAGCCTTCAGTTAACAACCGATGCCGCTATTCCTGTTTCGAGTAAGAGGCCAAATTCGGCTGCACTTACCGGCGGGCTCAAAAGAAAACCCTGACCTTCTTCGCAATGTTGAGATTGCAGATAGGCTATCTGTTCCTGAGTTTCGATGCCTTCGGCGATGACAATGTGGTGAAGATTTCTTCCCATGGCAATGATTGCGGCTATGATTGTTGAGTCATTCAAATTGGATGTGATCTTTTGGATGAAGGACTGGTCGATTTTGAGAACGTCGATGGGAAATTGCCGCAAATAGCTGAGGCTAGAGTAGCCGGTCCCGAAGTCATCCACCGCAAGATGCACGCCCATTGCTTTGATCTCTTCCAGAAGGAGAGCGGTGGATTCGGCATTTTCCATCAGCACACGTTCGGTAAGCTCCAGTACGAGATAGCGCGCTTGCAAGCCCGTCTCGGACAGTATCTTTCGGACGTATTCGACGAAACCTTTTGCGCGAAACTCAATGGCAGAAACATTGACGGCCATGCGCAGATGCGGCAATCCGGCATCCTGCCAGGCCCGCGCCTGCGTGCAAGCTTCTCGCATCACCCAACGGCCGATGGGCACAATCAAGCCGCAATCTTCGGCAATGGGCACGAATTCTGAGGGTGGCACAAGACCACGGTCGGATTGTTGCCAGCGTATCAAGGCTTCCACGCCGGTGATGTCTCCGGTGTCGAGGTTTACCTTCGGCTGATAATGTAACAAGAACTCTTGGTTACTGAGGGCGCGGCGCAGCTCGCTTTCTACTGATTGCCGTTCTACCGCCTTCAAATTCATTGCGCCTTCGAAAAACTGGAAATTCCCTCGGCCGCGCTCTTTGGCGTGGTACATGGCCATGTCCGCATTCTTGATGAGCGTTTCGGAATCTTCTCCGTCTCTGGGGTACAAGCTGATGCCAATGCTGGCCCCCACGTGCACCGTCCGAACGCCGATGACGTATGGCGCATTGAGCGCCACCAGGATTTTGGCCGCGCAGGTGGCCGCGTCTTCTGCATGCGTTATCTCTGGAAGTAGGATCGCAAATTCATCTCCGCCTTGGCGGCTAACGGTGTCCGAACCGCGCACGCCAGCCAGCAGTCGCGTGGAAACCGATCGAAGGAGCTCATCGCCGCCGGCATGTCCCAGTGAATCATTGATGTTCTTAAAATGATCCAAATCCAGAAATAACACAGCGAAGGGTCTGCTCTGGCGGTGAGCTAAGGCAATTGACTGCGTGATACGGTCGTTGAGCAACAGGCGATTGGGAAGACCCGTCACTACATCATGGTGCGCGGTATGCGTCATTTGAAGCGACATGGCGCGCGCAGCACTCACATCGTGAAACACAATCACCGCTCCAATTACGCGGCCCGACCGGTCGTGGATGGGTGCGGCGGAATCTTCAATCGCGGACTCATATCCGTCGCGGCGGATAAGCACGCAGTTGATCGTGAGTCCGACCGTCGCGTTTTGTTCTACGGCCATTTCCATGGGATCCCGGGCGGTCTGGCGGGTGCCGCCGTCAATAATTCGAAAGACTTCGGCGAGCGGTTTGCCGATGGCTTCTTTGCGGAGCCAACCGGTCATCCTTTCTGCAACGATGTTCAGATAGGTGATATTGCCGGAGATGTTAGTGCACAAGACAGCGTCACCAATGGAGTTGAGCGTGACCACGGCACGCTCTTTTTCTACATACAGCGCGTCCTCGATACCCTTGCGTTCGACCGCATTCCGCAGCGCCCGCTGGAGCGAATAGGTATCCAAATGGGCCGCCACCAGATAATCCTGCGCGCCACGGGATACGGCCTCCTTAGCCAATTCTTCGGAGGCGTTTCCAGCGAGGATCAGAATCGGAATATCGGGTGAGGCGGCGAACAACTTGTCGAATGTCGCGACGCCTTCGCTATCTGGCAATGACAAATCAAGCAAGACGGCGGCAATTCCCTTCTTGCTCAGCCGTTCAAGCCCTCGAGAAAGCTCTCGCACCCATTCCACTTCGAATGATCCTGCGTCCCCCGCGGCTAATGCCACGCCAATCCGACCAGCGGCTGCCGGGTCGTTTTGAATCAGAAGTATCGCTAGACACGCACTATTGTGAGTCATTGAGAGGTTCCTTCCACGCAATTGTCGCCGACCTCTCGGCTTCAATCGCTAGCGCGTACTAGCTGGCGGAGATGCGCGGCTTGATGATATCTGGTCTTCTATCTTTCTTGATTCCAATCGGAGATTTGAGTATTTCTCTTTTTAGGACTGCCAAACCTGAAATTGCATCTTCGATGGCCTGCCACTCTTGTTCATCGCCCGAACCGATGCATAGCTCTTCAACGCGCGACAAGATCACTCGTTCGGCGATCGCAACCCTTGCCGCGAGATTCACTGCATCTGTTTCCAGCAACGCTTCCAGGTAGCACTGCTGCCATTCCGATGCCCATTGCAAAGCCATGGCCAATCCTCCACGCGTGGGACAAAGTGTAGAAGAGCGGCTTGGACTTTTCTGTGCACTTTTGCACAGTTGCTTTAGCTCGAGGATTTATATGTCTAATAAGGTAACTACAAATAAACACTGTGCAGTTTTGCACACATCCGGTCGCGGAATTTGCATTACCGTCGAGGTGCTTGGATGCGCCCAATTCCGGGGGCTCGGCGCTGGGCCCGGCTCCCGCGAATTTGGGTGCGCTCAAGTAACTGAAGCGTTTCCAGACCGGTGAAAATCGACCTCTCCATCTGCCGCGTGGGAATGTCCGCAATCCAATGAAATTTGCGTCGAGCGTTCTCGTTCCCATACCTGTGGTGAAATCGCGGCCGGACCCAACGTTCACGAGCGAGGAAACCATAATAATGCGTGCGCTGGTGGCGGGAAGAACGGACAAGCAAATTTGTAACAATCTCCGCCTGACGACGAATTTATTCCACCGCCTGATGCGCGACTTGCGGGAAAAGACTGGGACGGACAATAATTTGTCCCTAACCATTTGGGCGCAGAGGCGGATGAAAAATTGCGACCAACGAGTCAATACCCGGGACAGATACGAGCGACCCGCGTCAATCCAACGAGTCCCTTAACGACAGCGAAATGACGCGATACCTCGCAGCTGATCGTGGGTGAGCCCCTTGAGCGTAAGTTAGCAGCCCCACGCAGGTAAAAACCGCGGATATCGTCCGCCGGCCCTTTATTGACCGTTTGTCTATTTTATCCAAAGAAAAAATTGCAACTTTCTATGAGTGTACGGTACCGTACACTAGATATTCGAGAGTTCGCTGCGGAGTTTAGGCTATGAATCAAGTCCGCGGACCGACCATTAAGAAATCGCATAGAAAACCCGCGTTTGACGCGCAAGCTTTTCTCGATTCCGCATCTGTGTCCAAGAAGATTGCAGAGTTTCGCGACCGCGAAATTATTTTCCGCCAGGGCGATCCATCGGGGCAGATTTTCTACATCCAGAAAGGCGGCGTAAAACTCTCCGTGGTAAACAAGTTGGGCCGGGAGGCCGTGATCGCGGTTCTAGTGCCGGGCCAGTTTTTCGGTGAAGGATGCCTGCTGGGACTGCCTGCCCGTATGGCAACAGCTACAGCCGTCTCTCGTTGCACGGTGCTCTCTATACAGAAAGATGAGATGATTCGCGAACTGCACGCCGAACATGCCCTCTCCGACTGTTTTCTTTCGTACCTGCTGACGCGAAGTATCCGCCTCGAAGAGGATTTGGTGGATCAGCTCTTTAACTCCAGCGAAAAACGCCTAGCGCGTACACTTTTGTTGCTCGCTCGCTATGGCGAAGACGACCAACCTCAAAAACTGATAACCAAAATATCGCAAGAAATGCTGGCGGAAATGGTTGGCACCACGCGGTCTCGCGTTAATTTTTTTATGAATAAATTCAAGAAACTGGGATTCATTCACACTGCTGACGGGCTCCATATCAATCCGTCACTTCTAACCGTTGTCCTACATGATTAAGTTAGCCTCCTGAGCAACTGACGATTGAACGGATTGCGCGCCTGTAGGGCACCGCCAATGAGCTGATTTTCGATTTCAAATTAGTCAGCATGCGTTGGGGTTTGGGCTGGCTCCAGTCTTTCTGTTGTGATTTCGCTAACCTGCGATTCGATCTCTCTCTTGAGAGCAGAGAGACCTCGTTCGGCGTCTGAGATCGCCCGGCTTTCCTCTACTCCTTCGGAACTCATGCCCAGTTCTTCGGCCCGCAGACGCATTGCATTCTCTGCGCGCGCAACCCGCTCGATAAGTTTCAATGTATTTGTCTCCACCAGCGCTTCTACGTAGAGCCGTTGCCACTCGCTCTTCCAATTCAAGATCATCGCCGGGTACCTCCAGGATGCGCGGAAGTGTAGAAGATCGATTTAACCTTTTCTGTATACTTTTGTACATTTTTGCAAAGTCGACCGTCCCCGATTAATTTCGAGTTTCTGTGCTCAGGGCCGGGATCTCCGCCACGGCTCCCTAACCCTGGTCCGATGAATGCACACAAAAAAGTAGGAGTAGAAGTGGTTGTTTTCGGCGGATGGCAGCGCCAAGAACACCCGTGTAGTCCGGCGACAGTCCGTTGCTGGTCGACGCCGCTCTTGAGCACAAACATATGGACATATGAGCCTGGGCCAAAAGAGACTCTTGAAGAGATTGAATTCTCCTTTCAATTGAGATAGCTGTCTCCCTCCTCTTCTTAGAGCCTGTGAACTAGGTTAGTCTAGGACCATGAATAAATCTGTCGAACAGCTCAAGATCCTAGTCGCGGACGATTCGGCCGTGTACCGCAAGGTCGTGGAGCAAACGCTCCCGCCAGATCAATACTCAATCTTATTCGCCAAGACAGGTCAGAGCGCGATCGATCTGTTCAAGCAACACTGCCCAGCCTTGGTCATAACGGACTGGGTTATGCCCGATCTCACTGGGATCGAAGTTTGTCGGCAAATCCGCGCAAGCGCCCAGAACTCTTATACCTACATCATTATCATTACGAGCGCATCGGAAAAAGAGCGCGTGGTGGAAGGGCTTGAAGCTGGCGCCGACGATTACCTAGCAAAGCCCTTTCATCCCAAGGAGATGTTAGCGCGAGTGGGGGTGGGAAGGAGACTCGTTGACCTACACCAGCAAATTGAGTCTCAAAACAGACTCTTGAAGGAGCTGGCACTTACAGATGCACTGACGGGCTTACCAAATCGTCGTGCGGTGGAGGATTGGGCAAACGGTCAGTTGAGCGCTGCGGTCCGGCATGGCTATTCATTTTGGGTAGTAATCGCTGATCTGGATAACTTCAAAGTTATAAATGATACCTATGGTCACGACGCGGGAGATACCGTTCTCAAGGAATTTGCGCGAATCCTGAAAAGAAGTGTGAGGTCTTCGGATATCTGCGGCCGGACGGGCGGTGAGGAATTCATCATTATTTTTACTCATGCTGACGAATGCAACGTTGGAATTGTCGTGGCGCGTGTCCTGCGGCAACTTCGAGAACATGACTTTTCGTTTGGCACGGAAGCCGTTCAGGTAACCGCGAGTTTCGGAATTGCAGGATTCCAAGGAGCGGGTGTGCCAGAATTTGCGAAGCTGATAAACCAAGCTGACGCGGCGCTCTACGTAGCGAAGCGCGGGGGACGTAACCGCATCGAAGTCACACCCACTATTCAAGCCTAGTAATCCCGGTATTCAATGGCGTAGATTTCCTCGCGTTTCAGTGTCTTCCATGAAGCCCGCTCTCACCGCAGTCGGCGGACGAAGTGGAGATCCAGGCCGGACAAAGGGGCGCCAACCTCGTGCATAGCACCGCCTATTGCGAGCGATCCGAGATCAATCGCGACTAATCCAGTGCTGTTGATCAACTCGATCACTAGCTGTTTGGCTTCGGTGTCGTCGCCGGATGTAAAGATTACGGTACGGGGTTTGTTCGGCGAAAAGTCCTGTATCCAGGCCATCGGCATGTTGCTGATCGATTTAACAAGCCGTGCGCCAACTGCCATCTCCGCGACTAGCTCGCTGGATGTGCGCCCCGTCAACTTCAACGCGGCCCGCGATCGGGTGACTCCCGCCAGACTGATATCGGGTTTAGGATCCATATGCGCGTTCGTCGCATCGATCAGAATGCGGCCACGCCAATCGATACCTTTTAGCGCTTCAGGTACCTTCACCCAATGTGCAGCAAGAACAACGACGTCACATTCGGCCGCCTGCTGCTTTGTGCCGGCGTTGGCGCCTTGACCAAGATCAGCGACAAAATCAGCCAGTGTCTCCGGACCTCTGGAATTGGATACAACGATGGTGTGACCAGCGCTGATCAAATGGCGGCCGAATGTACCCGTTACGTTACCGGCACCTATAAAGCCTACTTTCATGGCCAATCTCCTTTCCCGAAAATAGGGTTCACTCCATTTGATACGAAAGGTAACAAATGGATGGTCGCGAGGACGCGAAATCTTTTAGAATCAGGAGAGCGCTCGTAGCTCAGTTGGAAAGAGCGTCTGCCTTCTAAGCGAAATCAGCGGGTTCGCCAAAGTGTTGAAAAAAAATTACTTCTCTATTTTTGTTTGAGTTGCATGGTGTCGCTGCAATTACCGTTAATAGCTGTATATCTCGGCTAGCGGTTTTATTTGGCTGGTTGCGGTTGGTTGAAAAAGGCGATCAGCCGATTACGCCCGAGAGGAAGGCGGAGATCCTGCAGGTGATTTCATGCATAAGTGCTCTAACCGAGCATTCGCAACAGAACGTGCACAAAGGCATTCAGAAGCTCCGCGAGAAAGTACAGGGACCAACGACCCACCATTTTAAGAATCGTAAAATTGTCACTAAAACCTAGTTCAAGGGAGAATGCGGTTTTTTGAAAAAATGAAAACTGGAAAGGTCGTGAGCTTCGGGCCGCAAAGGTTACGGCTTTATTCGGGACCTTGAAAGCCGAAAACAATACTTCGTCCACATTAAGGACGTAGCAGGCCGGCGAGATCTTCAGGTTGGTCAGCTGGTGAAGTTTGAAGTAGGACCAGAAACACTTAGTCACAATCAGCGCGCAATACTAGTTGATGTTATTTCATCTTCCGACCCGCGCAACGCGGTGCGGAGGTGAGTTATAAAATTGTGGACGAAGTCATTGGTCAAACCTTATTTGAATCTCCAGACAAATGGGTTCTAGCTTCGCTGGCTAGGCACGCCAATGACGAAGATCACATTGCATGGCCGAGTGTCGGGACAATGGCGCTTCAAGCCGGCGTTAGCGAGAGGACGGTTCAACGCGCACTTCGCGAGTACGAGAAATTAGGTGTCATTAC
Organism: Binatus sp. (SeqCode); assembly: GCA_035602755.1. Classification (GTDB taxonomy): domain Bacteria; phylum Acidobacteriota; class Terriglobia; order Acidiferrales; family UBA7541; genus Palsa-295. Next base: position 68,005 of record DATNLR010000074.1, read on the forward strand.
CGACGTTACGCAATATTCAGAAGATCTGACCGGCAAGCGAAAGCGTTCCACTAAGTACGGAGGCAGCAGGAGGAGCTGTTGTTATCAGATTAGCGATCTCGGAAGCAAAGAAATTACCGACAAACTGGTAGCGAGCTGGCAGAAGCGCGAAGCCGCTCGGGAAAAACGGTCGAGCAAACGGAGAAAGAAAACCCCGTCACGCTGACACGGTTAGAGTGCTACACCAAAACCTACACACAAAGTTACAAAGTTCGTCGCACACTAACCCCGTCAGAGAGTCACCCTTAACCCCGTCACACAGTCGCGAAACCCCGTCAGGGAGTCGTACGAATCTGTAAGAATCTATCAGGGGAATAGGTAAGTGAATATGTCATGGCATGTATTGAATTAAATTGAACTGAAAAGAGCAAAACCTGAAAAGCAAAGACCCTGTTTAGAGTAAGCCATAAAAGCAGGATTTTCGGATTCTTAAAATGCGACCGAGATGCGAAAGGAGACTTGATCGAGATCGGAAACTAGAAAGTTTGATGTACGGTTGTTCCGGGTACTTCGGCTTGAATGGGAAGCGTCCAAGTATTCTCAAAATTCCATAAGACGATTTCACCAATTCCTTGACAAAATGCCGCATCAACTTTTCTCCGGCAGCCAGCCGGTGTTACTGTCACAATCAAACAGCAAGCTCGGCAGTACGAAGCACGATAGGCCACCTTGGGAGCGAACGAGTGAGACGAATAAAACAAGCGACCATTCGGAATGTTGTCCTGATCTTGTCTTTTGCGTCGTTCGCGAGCGCCACACTCGCTCAGGACAATCAATCGGAAGCACAGTCTGAATCTCAATCGCAAACGCAATCGCAATCGCTTGGCGATGTGGCTCGTCAAGCCCGTGCCGCAAAATCGTCCGCACCAAAGTCCGCGATCGTGCTGGACGACGACAATATGCCCAAATCCAAAGGCGGTGCCAGTGGCAGCGCGAAACTTTCGCAAGACAAGCAAGCCTATTGCGACGAATTGCGCCAACGCAAAGACCCCGACGCCGAACAAGGTTGCGCGGCGCTTGCCGTCGACATGGGCCCTGAATACGAGGATGTGTTCGCGCGCTACGTCGAACTGGCAAAAAACCTTTGCGCTGCAAACGGCGGGCGCCTTCCGTCCAGCGAGCCCAAAGATCCTGCCCTATCGGCGCAATGGCATGAGCTAATAACCGTATCCCAGAAGTTTGGCGAAGTAATGAATCCTGAAACGAAGTTG
>DATNLR010000077.1:0-107135 GCA_035602755.1 Binatus sp. (SeqCode)
GACGCATGACCTTGGCGCGGTCCACGTCCACGTAGACCTGCGGCACGTGCGGCGTGTAGGTAGTAATAAGTCCTGCGAGTTCCGGCCGCTTGCGTGCAGCCGCGACAAACGTGTTCACATTCGCGGTCAGGAAATCGGGTCCGCTGCCCGAACGGTCCTCCAAAACGAAGGTGGCGCCGCCAGAAGCTCCGACACCGGGGATCGAGGGTGGCGAAAAGGAAAAGGCAAGACCGTTGCTGACTTGCGAAAGCGCGCCCGCCAGATGCGTTTGAATGGCCTCGTACTGCTCATCACGGCTCTTGCGCTTGTCCCAATCCTTGAGCGTGACGAAAAAGAACGAGTTGTAGGTGTTCTGCGTGAAGCTCAACAGGCTGAAGCCGACGACCGACGTGCAGCCCTGGATCCCGGGCGTTTTCAGCAGGGCGTCCTCCACCTGCGCGGTCGCCTCTTCGGTGCGCTGCAAGGATGAAGCCTCCGGCAACACCAGCGCCACATACAGGTAGCCCTGGTCTTCGTCGGGGATGAACGACGTAGGAAGCCTGGTTCCCACCAAGGCAGCGGCGGCGGCCACAATCACAAGGAACGCAAGGCTGAACCCCGACTTTCGGATCAGCACGGCGCAAAAGCCGACGTATCCGTCCGTCGCCTTGGCGAAACCGCGATTGAATCGCTGGAAGAATCGAGCGAGGGGTCCCCTGTTTTCCGTCTTCGGCTTCAGCAGAAGCGCGCACAGCGCCGGGCTGAGTGAAAGCGCGTTGAACGCCGAAAACAGAACGGAAATGGCGATGGTGACAGCGAACTGCTGGTACAACCTGCCCGTGATTCCGGAAATGAATACCGTCGGGACGAAAACCGCCGTCAGGATCACGGCAATGGCGATGACCGGTCCGGATACTTCTTCCATGGCCTTCAGCGAGGCTTCTCGAGGCGTCATGCCTTCCTCGATATGGTGCTCGACGGCTTCGACGACGACTATCGCGTCATCGACCACGAGTCCAATGGCCAACACCAGCCCGAACAGCGACAGCGTATTAATCGAAAAACCCAGCAGTGGAAAGACAATGAAAGTTCCGAGCAACGAGACCGGCACGGCGAGCAGTGGAATCAGCGTCGCCCGCCAGCCTTGCAGAAATATGTAGGTGACCACGACCACCAGCAGGAGCGCGATGAAAAGTGTTTCGACGATTTCTTTGATGCCGGCCGAAACGGCCAGCGTCGTATCCAGACCATAGTCGGACGCCAGATCGGCCGGGAACCTCTTCTTCAACTGCTCCATCCGCTTCCGAACGCCCGCGGCCGCCTGCACGGCGTTCGCTCCCGGCAATTGATAGATGGCGAGAATGGCAGACGGTTTGCCGTTGTACCGACCCTTCAGGTCGTAGGTCTGAGCCCCGAGCTCAACCCGAGCGACGTCCTTCAGACGTAAGGTCGACCCGTCGGGGTTTGAGCGAATGATGATCTCGCCGAATTCTTCAGGCGACGCCAACCGGCCTTGGGCTCGAACGGTATAGGTGAACTGTTGGCCCTGCGGCACCGGTTCACCGCCTACTTTTCCTGCGGGATTGACGGTATTCTGCGTCTGAACCGCGCTTACGATCTGCGGAACCGTGACTCCCAGTTTTGCGAGCTGATCCGGCTTCACCCAGATTCGCATGGCGTACTGCCCGGCGCCGAAGACCTGCACACGGGAGATTCCGGGAACGCGGGTCAATTCGTCGACCAGATTAATGTAGGCGTAGTTTGCGAGGAAAATGTTGTCGTACGTGCTGCGCGGAGAATACAGGTCGATCAACATCATCGGCGCGGTGAGAGATTTTTGGATGGTGATGCCGGCGGTGTTGACCTCCGGAGGCAGCTGAGATACAGCTTGGGTCTCTCGCAGGTCGGTGAGCACCTGGTCGGTGTTGGGATCGGTCTTCACATCGAAATCGACGATGATCGTGGTTTGGCCGTTGTTCGCGTTCAGCGAATACATGTAGTTCATGTTGTCCACGCCGCTGAGCTGCTGTTCGATCGGAGTGGCTACCGATTGCTCCAGCGTCAGCGCATCCGCTCCGACGTAGGTTGCTTGAATTTGAACTTCGGGCGGAGCAATGTTCGGAAATTGGGCGACAGGCAAACTGACGATCGTGATGGTACCCAGGATTACCATAACAATTGAAATCACGATCGCGACGATGGGGCGGTTGATGAAGAATTTGGACATGGCCTTTACCTTGCCTGCGCCGTCGCGCCATCCGGCACGTACGGTTTGGGGTTTACTTGCGCACCGGGACGCACCTTCTGCACTCCCTCGGCCACCACGCGCTCTCCTGGCTTGAGTCCGTCGGCAATGATCCACTGGGAGCCAACACGGTCGCCGACTGTAACCGTGCGTATGCTCACCTTGTTCTCGCTATCGACGACGGCTACCTGGTAGGCGCCTTGCAACTCAGTCACCGCACGCTGGGGCACGAGTAGCGCGTCTTTTTGGACTCGGACGGCCGTTCGAATTCTGCCGTAGCCGCCGGGACGCAGAATATTCCCCGGATTGGGAAATAGGCCGGCGATCCGAATTGCCCCGGTGCCCACATTCACTTGGCGGTCCGCGAAGTAGAATGTGCCGTCGCGCGGATAGGTTGAGCCGTCGGCAAGAATCAGTTGCAGCCGCAGGCTCTTGTCCGCCGCTTGGCGAGTAGTCTCGGTCGGGAACCGTTTGTTCCAATCGAGATACTCGCTCTCACTGACGGTGAAAAAAACCTTGATAGGGTCCACGGTGGAAACGGAGGTTACAACTCCACTGCTTGGGCTTACCAAGGCACCCACCTGAAGCTGCGCCTGCCCGGCGATGCCGTCGATTGGCGCAATGAGGCGAGTGAAATCGAGATTGATCCTGGCTGTTTCGACGGCCGCCTCGTCGGTCTGGATGGCCGCCTCAGATGTCGCCACGGTAGCCTTGGCAGCCAAGTTATTCTGCACGGCGTTGTCGAGATCCTGCTGGCTCGCGGCCTCTTCTTTCGCCAGAGGAGTGTAGCGGTTGACGTCAAGCTGCGTCCTGCCTTGGACTGCTTGGGCGTTAGCGAGCGTGGCCCTGGCCTGCGCCAACTGCCCTTGGGCCTGATCGAGTACTGCCTGAAAGGGCCGCGGGTCAATCTCGAAAAGTAATTGGCCCTGCTTGACGAATGAGCCTTCCTGATATCCCTGCCGCAGTAAGTAGCCCGTAACCTGCGCCCGGACGTCGGCATTCACGAATCCGTCGAGCGTGCCGATCCACTCGCCATAAATTGGGACATCCTTCTGCTCCACTTGCACCACTTCAACCGTAGGGGTTCCTCCGGGCGGGCCCCCCGCACCATGCTTCAAGCGAATCACCACGACCGTAGCCGCAATGGCGACTGCCAGCACTACCACTCCAATTGCGATCTTGCGTCCCCTACTCATATTTGTCTCCCATCGCGGGCCTTTACCGAATTGCTTGTTTTATCGAATCCCGATATTCATTCCTGCGTTGCAGTCGGGAAAGGAAGAGAACGTTCGCGACTGTTCTACAGGCTCCCCATTGGATTCCTTTCTTAAGATTTCGGCTCATTTTAGAGAGGAGGTTTACTGGCGGAGCCCGGAAAAATTCTCTGCACCAAAATTAAACTTCGCTCTACGATAGGCTTGTTGGGAATTCTGCTATCAGGTGAACCTCACACAGAGAATTTTAGGAAAGGTTGAAGCATACCACCAGCAGAAAGCCAAAATCCATCACGCGGAGCTTTCCAGGCGGAGATCGCGCTGCCCAGTTATTTATTAGAATGCTTTGCTGAACTTCGCCGCCGAGCGTCTGTAACCGTACGATAGAATTGAATCCGGACGTTATCTAAGTGAAATCCTCTCGGTTATCCGTCTTTATCTGGGGAGCCTGGTTATTTTTTGTTGGTGGCTACGCGGTTGTTGGTGTGTTGGTGCCGCGCGGTTCAACGCAAACGGCTCTGAGCTATCTCCTCGCTTGTTTGACCCCGCTTTTTGCTAACACTACATTGCTGTGGAATGCCGCCACCCCCTATCGACGACGTAACGCGTTTTGGATGCTTCTCGCGCTCGGCTGCACCCTGTGGCTTGCGGGCATTCTGGTGCTCACTTACGGACAACTCGTGGTCGGCTTGACCGGATATATTCCGTTTTATATCGATCTTCTCTTTTTCCTTCATACTGTGCCGTTCATGGCCGCGTTGGCTTTGGCGCCTCATGCCAGGAAAATGCGCGAGACGCTTCGTTTCGGTCTGCTCGATCTAATGCTTCTCTCGATTCTTTGGCTCTACGTTTATATTTTTGCCGCCATGCCCTGGAAGACAATCTCGCCCAATATCGCGGTGTTCAGATCGCACGACATTGGCAGCTACATGATTGAGAATTTAGTGGTTGTGATCGGCTTTGGGTTTTTGTTCTTTCGCTCCACTGGCACCTGGCGAAAGATTTACGGCCACCTTTTCGGAGCCACTTCCCTGTACATCGTCGGTTTTATTTTGACAGCCTTCGCCGTGCTGAATCGGACTATTTACAGTAGCTCGCTTGTCCGGCTGCCTGCGCTTGCCGCATTTGTATGGCTGGGAACCACCGGAATTGTCGCTCACGATCTGGTTTTCGAACCGGAAGTCTCACCGGCACCCACTCCTAGGAACACGCAATGGCCGGTCCGTTTAGCTATGCTGGGTGTGCTCGCGGCCCTGGTGCTGGCAGGATGGGATGTTTTCCTCAGCGACGCCCCTTTGCCCGTTCAGCGCTTTCGGCTGATCGTTACCTTGATTACCCTCTTCGTTGGAACGTCGCTGGTTTTCTACCGGCAGCATCTGGTTTACCAGGAGCGCACCAGCCTGGTGCACGACCTGTGGGAATCGCTCGAAAATGTAAAACGTCTGCAAACTCACTTTGTACAGTCGGAAAAGCTAGCCTCGCTTGGACAGCTCGCCGCCGGCGCCGCGCACGAAATAAATAATCCGCTCACCGCTATCCTTGGTTACGCGGATGTGCTCACGGTTGAAAATCCCCAAAACACGCGCGCACATTCCTTGGGAGAAAAAATCCGGGAACAAGCCCGGCGCACAAAAGATCTTGTTAACAATCTTCTTAGCTTCGCGCGCCAAGTGCCCGCGGAAAAGCAGTTGCTCGACTTAAACACCGTTCTCACCGGCGCGGTACAGCTGCGCAACCTGGATCTGCGCGGAAAAAACATACGCATCGAACTGGAAAGCCGTAGTGTCCTTCCTGCCGTTCGTGGCGACCCGAACCAGTTACTTCAGGTTTTCTATCATCTGATCAGTAACGCCGTCGATGCTATGGAGACAGGCGGCGGTGGCATTCTTATGATCCGCACGTTGCGCGAGCGCAGTAACGTAATCGTGGAATTTTCCGACACTGGCCCGGGAATGCAGGATCCTGAAAAGGTGTTCGATCCGTTCTACACCACCAAACCAGTGGGCAAAGGCACTGGTCTCGGCCTCAGTATTTGTTACGGCGTCATGCAAGAACATGGCGGAACGATTCTAGGATTTAATCGCCCGGAAGGCGGCTGCACTTTTCGCTTGGAGTTGCCCGCTGTGCTGGCCGTCTTTCCACAAGCATCCGCACTGCCTGTTGCCCCCATCAACACTCGCTAGAACCTCTGTTCCATTCTGCGGGCCGTACACTCGCTGCGTATTTCGGCGAATATGTTAGAGTCGAAAATCTATGGACGTTCCGGCCATTGAAACGCAGGGCTTAACGCGCCGTTTTGGCGAGCTCCTTGCCGTGCAAGACGTGCACCTATGCGTTGCTCCAGGCCAGTTCTTCGGTTTTCTGGGCCCCAATGGCGCTGGAAAATCCACCACCATAAAAATGCTTACAGGTTTGCTCTCGGCAAGTTCCGGCAGAATTCAAATACTTGGCCTCGATCTCGCGCAAAATCCTGTGGAGGTGAAGCGCCAGATCGGCGTGGTGCCCGAAGGCATGGCTTTGTTCGGCCGGCTAACCGGCGCTGAATATCTGAATTTTGTTGGCCGCATGTACGGTCTTGACCGGGAAACTGCGGGCAAGCGCACGGCCGAACTTCTCGATTTCATGCAGCTCGCCGATCGGCCGAAAACTCTAGTCACGGACTACTCCCACGGTATGCAAAAGAAACTAGCGATGGCTGGCGCCGTCATTCATGGCCCCCGGGTTCTTTTTCTCGATGAGCCATTCGAAGGTGTGGACGCTATTGCATCCGGCACACTTAAGGCCATGCTTCAACGCATGATTGCCCGCGGCGCCACGATTTTTCTCACGTCGCACGTGCTCGAAATTGTCGAGCGTCTTTGTAGTCACCTCGCCATCATCCATCGCGGCCGATTGGTGGCTCAAGGCTCGCTCGAAGAGCTGCGCGCTGGTGTGGAAGCGCAAGCCGCAGCGGCCTTCGCTGGTACCTCTGCTGGTGGATCCGGCGAGCCTTCCCCAGGAGAAAAACTTACGCTCGAAGAAATTTTCCTGCGCATCGTGGGTGGCACGCGCCATGCCGAACAGGAATTGTCATGGCTGGGCTGAGCTCTCATCCCGCAATGCGCGGACAGCTCGCTGCTATCGCCCGCGTCCGCTTTCAACTTTTCGTCAATGGTTTGCGCACAATTCGCGGGCGGCTCGAATTAGTAGCCCGCGGAATCATGTTTTTGATGTTTGGCCTCGCCGGTCTGGGCGGCTCATTGGGTCTGGGCCTGGCGGCTTGGTACTTTGTTTCTCGCGGAACTGTGGAGTGGATCGCGATCCTTCTCTGGCCGGTGTTCTTGTTCTGGCAGCTTTTCCCGCTAATGGCTTCGGCATTTAGCGAAAATGTGGATTCCTCGAATTTGCTGCGGTTTCCTCTCTCTTTTCCATCCTACTTTTTAATCCGTTTGGTGTACGGATCTTTGGACCCGTCCACCATCCTAGGTTGTCTCTGGCTGCTCGGTCTCGCGATTGGCATCGGCACTGCTCAGCCCAGTCTCTTCTTCTGGGCCGCTCTGGTTCTTTTTGTATTCGCGATATTCAACGTTCTTCTGGCCCGTATGATTTTCGCCTGGATCGAACGCTGGCTCGCTCAACGCCGCACGCGCGAAATTCTGGGCGCCGTTTTTTTCATCTTCATTATCTGCTTCCAGTTCATCGGCCCGCTCATGTCCCGGTATGGCCAACACCGGCATCCTGGCGCGTCCCGAGTTACCGCCCAGGCTTTGCCTTACGAACGCGCGCTTCCGCCAGGCTTAGCCGCTGCCGCGATGGCCCGAGCGGTGCAAGGCGCATTTGCGCCAGCGCTTGGCGCATTCGCTCTCGAATCCGTTTATGCGCTGGCAATTCTCTGGCTGCTTAACGTTCGTCTCCGAGCGCAATATAGCGGAGAGAATCTCAGTGAAGCGGCGGCGCGCAAAGCTTCACCGAAAGAAAAAAGCGCCCTCCGTCTTAGCTGGAACATATCGGGCATTCCTAGTCCGGTTGCGGCCATGCTCGAAAAAGAAGTTCATTACCTTTCGCGCAGCGGACCGATGTTATTCACCTTCATAATGCCGGTGGTTATTCTTTTGATTTTTCGTTTGGGGCCGGCAGGAACATCCGGGCGGCAGAGCGATTTTCTGTCGCACACTCCTGACTTGGCGTTTCCGGTTGGCGCAGCCTACGCCTTAGTGATCCTGACCAACCTGGTTTACAACTGTTTGGGGGCCGATGCCGTAGGCATGCAGTTTTACTATGTATGCCCGGTCAGGTTCCGCGAAATCTTGATCGGCAAAAATCTCACCCATGCTCTTTTGCTCGGATGCGAGGTAGTCCTGGTCTGGTTTGCGGTATGTTTCATGTTTCATCCGCCGTCTGTGGATGTAACCGTTGCGACCGTCATGGGCGTTGCTTTCGCGCTTCTTCTGAATCTAACGGCAGGAAATCTGCTATCAATTTACACACCCAAGAAAATTGACTACGGAGCCTTCGGGAAACAGCGTGCATCAACCAGTACTGTCTTTGCCAGCTTGGGCATTCAATTTGCAGTTTTTGGATTGGCTGCCGTAACACTCGTATTCGCCAGGGCATTTGGAAGAATCTGGCTGGCCGCTGTCATTTTTCTGATTCTCGCGGTCGTTGCGGCCATCGCTTACTCCGTGGTGCTCGAACGCGTTGACCGGATTGCTCTCGATCGCCGTGACGCAATACTGGCCGAGCTTTGCCGCGCATGATCGTTCATAGCTGAGTTAAAGGAACCCTATGAGACACCAACGTTTTCGAGCATTGTTCTCATTTCTATTCATCTTAAATCTCGCAAATTCTAGGCCCCTCTCAGCGCAAACGAGTCCATCTCCGAATCTCGCGACACCTCGAAACGAAACGGAGCAATCCCTGAAAAGCTTCGTTGTTACACCTGCGATTTCCGGATATGAAAACGAACTCGCTGAGAAGATTCGAGACGAAATCTCAGCGTTCCATCCAAAGATGGACAATCTCGGCAACCTAATCGTCACCATCGGCTCCGGCGCGCCGAATCGCCTGTTAGTCACTCCCATCGACGAGCCTGGGTTCGTTGTCAGCGGAATTACCGACGACGGTTACTTGCGTGTACAACGCCTTCCTCAATCCGGCCTGGCTCCAATCTTTAACCAACTGTATTCTGCCCAACCGGTGAGGATCAGAAACGCGAACGGAAAATGGATAGACGCGGTCGTCGCGGGTCTTTCCGTGCATCTCCAGGGCGCCCGCACCGACGCTCCGAAATCTTCTGATCTCGAGAATATGTACATCGACATCGGCGCCACCTCTAGCGCTGAAGTTCGCAAGGCGGGTGTTGCCGTGCTTAACCCTATTGCCATGAATCGCCAGCCAATTGAACTGGGCTACCACAAGATGGCCGGCGCGTCCGTCGGTGATCGCTTTGGCGCAGCCGCGCTTGTCGATTTTCTTCATCAGATCGATCCCTCGAGGGTGAAAGGAACGCTGACGATTGCTTTCGTGGTCCAGCAATGGACTGGTGCTCGTGGGCTGCAACGTATTTTGAGCACGATGAAGCCAGACGAGATGATTTATGTTGGTCGACTCACTCCCGGCGGCGCTGTCGCGGGGTCCGAGAGCATGCATCGAGCGCCACGCCGGGAACCCGGCAGCGGAATTCTTATCGGGCTTGAGGAAACCAACGGGACTCCGGCAGGTCTCGCCGCCGAACTGAAGCAGCTGGCCGAGGCTAACAGGTTACCGATTAATACCGATTTCTCCGCGTCTCCGGTTCCGCGAAGTTATCTTCCGCTGCCCCCTATGCCTGCGAGACTAGCGCATCTGGGAATTGCCACCGACTGGTCGGACACGCCCGCCGAATTGATCGATACTGCGGATCTCGCGAATTTAGAGAATCTGCTGCAGCTTTACATGCAGGGAAACCTTAGCCCCGCTCCGCCTCCGCCTTCAGCCGTCCGCCATGGCTCGTCTCACCGTGATGGGGGACCAGTTTCCCATCCGCCAGCAACAGAAGAAATTTTGAGTCGCCTGACCGAGTGCTATGGAGTGAGTTATCACGAAGGACCCGTCCGAGAGTGGGTGAAACAGCTTCTCCCGAAATGGGCCCAACCGCAAACCGACGAAGCAGGAAACTTGATCTTGCGACTGGGCAGCTCCGCAGCTGGAACCCAGACACCGAGCGTTCTAGTTGTTGCGCATATGGATGAAATTGGTTTCGAAGTTAAATCTATTTCGAAAGACGGCCGCTTGGAGGTCGAATGGAGGGGCAGCGGGGAACTAAGCTTTTTTGCCGGCCATCCGGCCCTGGTGCACAACGCAAACGGTGACTATGGCGCCGTTGTTGAACTCCCCAATGGTTGGGATGAGCCAAAATTTGAATGGCCGCGCGAACCCGAGAAAGCAATTCGTGTCGACGTAGGCGCGCGCACGATTGACGAAGTCGAAAAACTGGGCATCCAGGTCGGTGATTCGGTCACGATTCCGAAAGCATATCGAAATCTTCTGGGCACACGCGCAAACGGCCGTAGTTTCGATGACCGAGTCGGCGACAGCGCTCTGATTTCCGCGGTCTGGGCCCTGGGCGGCCCGCTGAAAGACCGCGATGTAACGTTTGTTTGGTCCACCGGTGAGGAAGAGGGGTTGCTCGGCGCAGCCGCACTCGCAAAACGCTTGGCCGCCGAAGGCCCTGTGCCGGATTACGTTTTTGCCATCGATACCTTCGTAAGTTCCGATTCGCCGATCGAGTCAAAGCGATTCGCCGACGCCGAAATCGGCAAAGGTTTCGTAATACGTGCTGTGGATAACTCCAACATCGTGCCTTCCGATTTAGTGGAGAAAGTCGCCAAGCTTGCGCGCACAAATCAGGTTCCCGTGCAGTACGGTGTTACCGGCGGCGGCAACGACGGCTCGGCCTTCGTCCGTTACGGTTCGTTGGACATTCCGCTCGGCTGGCCCTTGCGTTACTCACATTCGCCCGCTGAAGTGATCGACACACATGACGTGGATTCGCTTGCTCGTATCATTACGACAATCGCAAAATCCTGGTAGCTCACAATAGCAACGAAGTCTCGAAGTCCTGATCGATGTCCCCAACCGCGGGACAATTTGTACCCTCTGCTATAATTTCGCGCGTGAGCACGCCCAGCCCCAGCTTCAAATCACCCCGCCATATCGTGATCGAAGGGCCTATACGCGTCGGCAAATCTACTCTTGCGAAAGTGTTGGCCGAACAGCTTCACGCTCGCCGAATCTTCGACTGCGAGGACAACCCGTTCCTGGCTGATTTTTATAACGAGAAAAGCGGCGCAGCCTTCCGCGCTCAAATGTACTTTCTCCATGAGCGCTATCGACGCCTCTCTCAAATTCAGTCTCAGGATACCGAGGGGCCGCTGGTCAGCGATTTTCTCTTCGAACGCGACAAAATTTTTGCCTACCTGAATCTCGATAATGAAGAGCTGAAGCTTTACGAGCGTTATTTCGATATGCTTGCATCGTCAATTCCCCCGCCGGACCTGGTCATTTATTTGCAAGCGAAGCCGGATGTTCTGCTGAAGCGAGTTTCGAAGAAAGGCGATCCTGCTGAGACGCAAATTTCCTCTGAATATTTGGAAGCGGTAGCGAACGCCTACGAGCATTTCTTTTTTCGCTACTCAGCTTCGAACCTACTCGTCGTGGACACTTCGGAAATTGATTTTGTCGAGCGCAATCAGGATTTACAGGAACTTCTGCGGCGTCTCCGCCAGCCTGTAAAAGGTACGCAATATTTCCTACCGCTCGGCCAAAGCTAGAGGAGTTGGGTTTCTAGGTTTTCGAAAATATCTGTGAAGAAAAGGGGGCCGGGACAAGATCACCCGCCAGTGACCTCATCCCGGGTACGGCAAGGAGGAGAGCTTTAGCGCCTAGACTCAGTTCTTCGCGCTAGGCGGCTTTATGTGGTCCGGTCAAACGGTGGCGCAGTTTTCCCAGCCGCGCATTGATCGGGTGGCTGCGGTGCAAGAAGGTAAGCACGGGCGGCCGGCGCATGCCAATTTTCTCCAGCGCTCTGCGAATTCGAAAATCGCGTCCTGCCGATACCAACCCTTTTTCCAGTGTCTGAATCGCTTCCGGGGTTCTTCCAGCCTGGTAATAAACTTCCGCCAGGTTCAAATACAACTGAGCGTGGTTGTGCTTCATTCCCAGCGCTTCCCGGCACAAGCTTTCTCCATCACCGAAACGCTTCTCGGAAAGCGCGGCTAGCAAGCCGGTATAGGAAAGGTAAAACGGGTTCTTGGGAGCGATGCCAAGGGCGCGCCGCGCGTGCTGAAGCGCTTCGTCAGCATGGCCGTCGCGAAGATTTTTCAAGCATTCCTTAAAATCGTTCATTCCAGCGTCTGCCGGGGAGGTAGTTCCGATCCAGTGGGACATAGGCTCCTTCTTCGCCTCCTTGGACACTCGCGAGGCAATGGTCAGAGACTACCTTCCGCACTGATCGATGGAAATAGAACGCGCGAACAGTTTTAGGGCTAGAACCCCTACTGGCCACATAGACAGGCAAAAAAAAGGCAATCCGGCGGGCTATAAATTTCTTCCTCAGTTAGCGGAAACTCACAGATTTCAGGGATTTTAGTGCGAAGTTTGTAGGTACTGATTGAACCAATTCACCGCCCGCTCGATTACGTCGCGGCTGTGCGCTGGATCGGCAAACTCGTGACCTTCGTGTGGATAAATCACGAATTGTGTCGGCACACCAAGTGTTCTCAGCGCATGCCAGAATTCGTACGACTGTGGAGGCGGGCATTCTCCATCACTATCACCGACCACTACCAGTGTAGGTGTCTTCACGTTCTTAATAAATGTAATGGGTGAGCTTTTCGCGTACACCGCAGGATCGTCATAAACAGCGGCGCCGAAAAAAGGGGTCATCCACTGGTCAATTTTGTTTTCGCCGTAGTAACTTAGCCAGTCCGAAAGCCCCGCGCCCGCTACCGCAGCCCGGAACCGGTTTGTTTGCGTTACGCCCCACATAGTCATGTATCCGCCGTAACTCCAACCGGTAAGCCCCATGCGGTCTGGATCGATGGGTGCGGATTTTAGGGCTTGATCTACTCCCGCCATGATGTCGCGGAAATCGCCGTAGCCAAAATCCTTCACATTGGCTGCCGTAAACTTCTCGCCTTGTCCATAACTCCCCCGCGGGTTTGGTTGCAGCACGAAGTAACCCTGCGAAGGTAGCGCGAGCACGTAATCCCAGCGCGTAGGCCACACCGGAGTGACCGCCCAAGACGGCCCGCCGTGCACTCGCACTACAAGCGGATATTTCTTTGCCGGGTCAAAATCGCTCGGATAGGTCAGCCAACCCTGCACTATTCCGGCGTCCGTGTTCCAATGCAGGCTCACCGACTTGCCCCACGCCGGTCGCAACCCGTCATTTCGATGCGTGATCTGTTTCCACTCGCCCGACTTTCCGGCCCAAACCTCTGGCGGCTTATCGAACGACTGTTGAATAAAAGCGAGCGTGCTGCCATTCCTTGAAATTGAGAACTGCATTCCGAAATCACCGGACAGAATTGAGCCTTTTAAAAATAGGTCCGGTGTATTTCCAATGGCTCCGTCCGTGCTGATTTCATGGATCGCAGTCGTGCCGTCAACATATTCAGCGGTCAGAATTTTTTTGGAATCTTGAGTCCAGGTAAGCCAGCTCGCGGTTGCCGCCATATTCGGAGTCAGATCTTGGGCTTTTCCGCCCGCTTGGGGTACAACGTAAACTTCGCCGCCGACGATGGGCTCGTCACTCATCAAGCCGCCAATGAACGCGATTGTCTTTCCGTCAGGCGACCACTTCGGAACCCCGATCTGCATTCCAGGTTTTGCGATCACGTCCGCCATCGCGCCTGAGTCCGCATCCATAGTAAACAAGCCAGCGATGTACCAATTGTCGTCGCCGTTGCCATGCGCGGCGGTAAGCACCAGGCGCTTGCTGTCAGGAGCCCAATCGAATTCGTACACATACATGTCGGCCGGCGAAATTTGCCGCATGCTCGCCGTCTCAGGATCTATCATCGTCAATCGCTGTTCGAGAAATTCCTCCGAGACCACGCCCTCATCGGGAGTTTCAGCAACCAAAGGTCCCGCTGCGCGTGTGGCGTTCTCGGTAAAAAGCAGCGCAATCGTCTTACCATCCGGGGACCAGGCAGGGCTCGCAAGGAAGCCTTTCAGATGCGTCAATTGTTTCGCACTGCCATCCGCAACATTCGCCACAAAGAGCTGAAGTTGCCCGCTCGTCGCGGCGTCAGACAAAAACGCAATTCTCTTGCTGTCGGGCGACCACGCAAGGTCATGTTCTTCGTGCGCCACTTTGCCGTCACCTGCCGTAATTCGCTTGACGGCGTCAGGCGCCTTCCAATCTGCAACGTAAATCGCGGAATCAGACGAGGGCATTCCACCAGGGCCGGGAAGTGACTCCACCCACGCTGCCAATTTCCCATCCGCAGAGATCTCCGCTTGCTGAAAAGTTCGCACGCCAAACATCGCCTTGGTCGCGTCGTCGAGCGATTTTGCGTTCGGCGAACGTAGCCCGTCCGTTGCGTTCTGCGCCCATGCAACCGACGCCACCATCGCGATCGATGCCATCAGCAAGCCCAAGAATAAAACAGCTCCTTGCACTGTTCGTGCCACTGGAATTGCCTTATCCGTCCGCAAATATTCGCTCATGGTTCCTCTTTTAGACGCCGCCATGGTGCGCGGTTGCTGCGACAAAAGCAAGCCAACACCCCCAGTTTTCCTGTGGTTTCTTACCTTGCAGCCGGCCGCCGGTGCGGATATCCTCGCTTGCGAATCGGAGACAACCTTATGAAATTTGTGAAGGCGAAACTGGTAATCCGCAGTTTTACTGCGCTGCTCTTTGCATTGATTTTGGCGCTGCCATTGCTTGCCCAAGCGCCGCCGCAACCAGCCCAGAACCAACCAGCGCAAACGCAGGCATCGCCATCGGCCGCTATGGTCGCCGAGCAGGGTAAGTTCATTCTCCACAAATTTGAGAATCCAATCGGTGAGGAAACGTTTCAAATTGTGCGTGACGGGGATTTGCTCAACGTAAAGATGGATTTTAAGTTTACTGACCGCGGCACGCCTGTGCCACTTTCGGCTTCCTTCCGCGGTTCCCAAGATTTAACCCCTGAAGCATTTGAAATTAAGGGCAAGAATTCCCGTTCGACCGATATCGATGAACAGGTCGAAGTCCAGTCAACCCAAATCCGCGTGCGCGACCGCGACAAATGGACCGCGTCTGCACGCCCCGCGCAATTTTTCACCATCGCCGGGTACGCTCCGGCAACCATGCAAATGCTCATGGTCCGGTTTTGGGCTTCGCACCGCTCGCCCACAGAACTGGCTACATTTCCTAGCGGACGCGTGAAAATTGAGCCTCGCGGCCAAGACCAAATCAGCAGGGACGGAAAAAACGAAACTCTCGACCGTTTTACAGTCGAAGGTTTGATTTGGGGACGCGAAACGCTCTGGTTTGATTCGGAAAAAAATTTGGTGGCCGCCGTTACCACCGACGCCGAATTCGATCATTTCGAGGCCATCCGCGACGGATACGAAAGCGCGCTGGGCACCTTCGTGGGCAAAGCCGGCTCCGATGGCATGGCCGCGCTGGCCGATCTTTCCAAGGGAATCTCAGGAAGTCGCGCTGAAACTTTAGCGCTGGTGGGCGGCATTCTGATCGATGGCACCGGCAAAGACCCCTTGCCCGATTCAATCGTGTTGATTGAAAAAGGACAGATCGTTGCCGCCGGCCCACGCAAACAAGTAAAAATTCCCAGAGGCGCCACAAAAATTGACGCGCGCGGCAAAACCATTCTTCCCGGACTTTGGGACATGCACTCCCATTTCGAGCAAGTCGAATGGGGACCGATTTACCTCGCGGCAGGAGCCACTACCGTCCGTGATTGCGGGAACGAATTCGAATTCATCACCGCCGTACGTGACGCGATTGCGCAGGGCCGCGGCCTGGGGCCCCGGCTGTTGCTCGCGGGAATTGTTGACGGCACAGGTCCGCTTGCGCTCGGCGTTGAACGCGTGGACACGCCCGAGCAAGCCAAAATGTGGACGGACAAATATCACGAGGCCAACTTTCAGCAGATGAAAATCTACAGCTCTGTAAAGCTGGAAGAGTTAAAAGTAGTCACCGAAGAGGCGCACCGTCTCGGTATGACCGTCACTGGTCATGTTCCCGAGGGTCTCACTGCTTATCAAGCTATCGACGCCGGGCAGGATCAGATCAATCATATCGAGTATATCGCCGACATTATGGCTCCGCCGCTTCCCGCCAACGCTAGCCGCCTTGCTCGGCTTAAGGCAAGCAGCGATATCGATTTGAATTCACCCGAAGCTCAGAAAGCTATTTCATTCCTGGTTCAGCACGGCACGGTGGTTGACCCAACCCTGGCGCTTTTTGAATTCTTCACTGCCAACACCGCAAAACTACCCGTAACTATCGAGCCCGGAGTTGCCAAAGTCGCCCCCGAGCTGGCATCGATCCTCGCTGAGACCGGGCCACCCTCGCCGGCTGCGCCTGTTTTCGAGAAATTAGTTCAGAAGTATATAGCGATCGTCGGCGCGCTTCATCACGCAGGAATTCCCATCGTCGCGGGCACCGATCAGACCGTCCCGGGCTACAGCTTGTACCGAGAAATCGAACTGTATGTTGAGGCAGGCTTCACACCAATGGAGGCCATCCAATCGGCCACGGTTGTGCCGGCTCGCGTAATGGGCCTCGACAAGGAACTCGGTACCGTAGAGAACGGGAAGCGCGCCGATCTGATAATCGTGGACGCCAATCCGCTGGAATCCATTCACAACATTCGCAAAGTTGAATTCGTCATCACCAACGGTGTCCTGTACAACTGCGCCGAACTATGGCGGAGCGTGGGTTTTAAACCTTAAGAAAATATTACTTTTACTTCCACGATTCCGCTTGTTTCCTGCGCTTCGTTGGAACTATGCTGCGCTCGCATCAATCGCTATCGAGGCAACCGAATGGAAAACTGGAGTCGCAGGAAATTCTTCCTCTCTACTTTGGCAGGCAGCCTGGCTGCAAGCTCGCGACGTCTGTGCGCAGCTTCCGCGCCAGTTGCTGAAGCGGCTTTTCCGCAAGCGGGCACGCAAGCTTGGTCCAAAGCCGCTCGCCCGCTAATTGTTTGTGCCGCAAATGGCTTGCAGCATCTGAATGACGGCATGGATATCCTCCAATCCGGTGGCGACACCCTCGACGCCGCGCTCGCTGTGGTCACTAAGGTTGAAGACGATCCCAACGACGACTCCGTCGGCTATGGTGGCTTGCCCAATGAAGATGGCGTTGTCGAGCTGGACGCCTCCGTTATGCACGGTCCTACGCGCCGCGCCGGCGCGGTAGGTTCCATCCAGAAAATCAAAAATCCTTCACTCGTTGCAAAAACTGTGATGGAGAAAACAAATCACGTTTTCATAGTAGGTTCCGGCGCTGAGAAGTTCGCCGTCGATGAAGGATTCAAGACCATGGACTTGCTCACCGACCGGTCGCGCATCGCCTGGCTCGCCTGGAAAGCATCGTCGTCAGAGAATTGGCGCCCCGGCCTCGATAGCCCCGAATGGAAAGAAAAACTTGCGCAGCTGCTCGACACTCCCGAGAAAATGGCTTGGCGCGAGCATATCGAAGATGTCGTCCTGCATCCACAAACCGGAACGATTAATTGTCTTGCGCTAGATGCGAAGGGAGATATTTCCGGCACCACCACCACTTCAGGGCTTTCCTGGAAAATTGCTGGACGGGTAGGGGATTCCCCTATTATCGGCGCCGGACTGTGCGTCGATAACGACATCGGCGCCGCCGGCTCTACCGGCCGTGGCGAAGAAAATATCAAAATCTCCGGCGGCCATACCATTGTGGAAATGATGCGCAAGGGTAGGTCACCTACCGATGCGTGCCTGGAAGCGCTGCAGCGTGTGGCGCGGAACTACAAGCCGTTCCCCGAAAGGCTGAAGCAATTTCACATTCAGTTTTACGCGCTGAACAAGAATGGAGAGTACGGGGCGGGGAGTTTGTGGGGCATGCATCCGGGCGGACGTCGTGTGCAATTTGCTGTTCACGACGGTACGAAAGCAAGGCTCGTTCCATGCACACCACTTTTCGATAAAGAAGGGGGTGACTACTAAGATCTACTGCACCAATTCCGAAACGAATACCAACCGTAGGCCTCGAGATTCCAGGCCAGGCAGTCCTTGCGCAAGTACCGCAATTGTTTCCGGCCGGGGATGTCCGATGGCGATCGCTGATCCATCGCGTTCCGCATCTCGTGCGGCCAGTTCAAGCTGCCGAAGAATGGCCTCAGGCTTTGCTGAATCATCCAGAAAAACTTTGCGCGACGCCGCGCGCACTCCGAATCGCTCCGCCGTGTCATAAGCCACTGTGGATGCTAGCGTGCGGCTGTCGACGAAAAATAGTCCCCGCCGGCGCAGTTCCGGCATCAGCTCGGCCATCAACGCAGGGTCGGCCGTCGCGCGCGAGCCTTGATGATTGTTTACGCCGACCGCGTGAGGCACCGTTTCCAGCATTCCGGCTAACGCCAAATCCACTTGCTTTATATTCATTCCCACGCGTAGCTCCACTTCCTCGGTTTTTGCTGTCGGGCTTTCTGATTGCATCGGAAGATGCAGCATCACTTCGTCGCCGCGTCGATAGGCTTCTTCGGCGACCTCCGATGACAATGGCAAATGCGGAAGGACGGAGACGGTCAGCGGAAAACCAAGCGCGAGCAATGCATCCGCCGCGCTTCGGTCGTAGCCTAGATCATCAATGATGATTGCCAGCCGCGAATTTTCACCGCCGTGGACCGCTGGCGCCCGCCTTGCTGCGCTCAGAGGAGTAACCACGTGGATTGTATGTGTGCGAACGCCGTCGAACGTATAATCGAAACGCACCAGGCCCGCGGAGCTGGTTTCTACCACCGAAAGTTTGTGACGATCCGCGATTTCCTCTAAAGTTTTTCTGATTGCATTTGTCTCCGAACTATCCCACAGCGAAATGTAGATGTTGTCGGTAACCGATGATCTGCCCACGCGTATTTTTGAGGGTTGAAGTTCCGGACGAATGGTCACCTCCGACCTGCGCCCGGAAATTCTTTGCGCCGCGGAAACAATCTCGCTCGTAACCGCACGAATCTCTGTCTTGGAAATTTCCTTGCTGCCGCACCCGGAAACGAAAAAAACAAAGTTTGCGGTGATCAAGAAAAGAATCAGCCGAACGGGGGCTCTATTTTGAGGGGAAAAAGTAAAACTCTGTCGCGCAGTTTCGCGCGATCGAGCCACGAGCGGTTAAGCCGCCTTTCGTGCCGGAGCGGGGGCTCCTTCTAACACTCCAATGGCACTTTTGACCACCGGATCATCGGCAGAAACCGGTTTTTCGGACGGAACTGGCTGGGTTTCGTCGTTCGCCGCGATGGCCTCATCAATCGTAGGATGAACCTCGACCGTTGCTGCAACTCCATTGGCGGGAATTTCCTTGTTGTCCGGAGTGTAATAATTTGCCACCGTCAAAATCAGCGCGGAGCCGTCATCCATTTCAATAAGCTTTTGCATCGAAGCAGTGCCGTAGGTGCGATCCCCTACGGTCTCACCCCGATGATTCCCGGAGATTGCACTGGCGACGATTTCCGCTGGACCCGCAGTTCCTACTCCAATCAGTACCGTCACCGGATCGCTCCAAGCAACTTTCGATGCCTCCGCAGAAGAAACAACCGGACTGATGGTTTGGCCTTTCAGCGTGGTGATGGTGCCAGAAGGAACAAATAGTTGAGCGGTCGAAACACCTTCCGCATCCAGGCCGGACGGGCAATCGCGCAAATCGAGGATCAGCTTCTTGACGCCCTGACGTTGAAATTGGGCGAGTTTCTCGTGCATCTGTTTTGTGGTACCCGCGCTAAATTCCGTTACGCGAAGGTAAGCGATATCGCCCGGTAGTTTATCTTCTACAACGCGAGGCGCAGGAAGTTTTGCCAGCGTCAGCTCCACGTCTTGTGGCTCCGTTTTACCTCGTCGAATGACCGAAAGCTTTACGACACTTCCAGGCGCTCCGCGAAGCAGCAAGTCGGCTTGGCCAATGGCCATCTGCGCCGTGCTGAAGCCTGCAATTTTTTCAACGATGTCGCCGATCCGCAATCCCGCTTTCGCCGCCGGGCTTTCAGGCATGGATCCGAGCACTCCGATGTAGCCGCGCCTGATAAGCACCAAACCCGTTTCACCCGCCGCGCTGGTGGTGCTCTTTTCTTTGAAGTCTTTGTATTCCAGAGGGCTCAGGTAGGCGGATTCTGAATCCAGTGAATCGAGCAATCCATGAAGCGCGCCGCTGGTCACTTGGCCGATGTTGGGATCATCCACGTAGTCATTCTGAATTTTATCGAGTACTTCGCTGTAGACGGTGAGCGCGCGGTAAGCCTTTTCGTCGTTCGAGCGCGCCCGAACGTACCCAGTGGCAACAAACGCTATGACAACCAAAGACAATAGGATGACGATTTTCTTGTATAGTGGGCTCACGCGTTTTCCTTTTCCCCAGTTTCCGCTATGACTTCTTAGACGCCCGTGCGCTCCCGAGGTTTCTATTGAGCGGTCTCGCTTGCGAACAAACAATTATACCATTTGGAGATAGTTCGCGGCCTGCGAATCAGGCTCAAACCTTTGCAATATTCAAATTTTCTCGGGAGGAGAGGGACTGTTTGGCACAAAGGGTTCGCGTCTTACGCAAAAACCAGAACTTACCGTTTTATTTTCAATAGTTTATGGGATTTTGGTTGCGTTCCTGGATCCCAAGATTTCATTTCCGGGCGAAGGTCTGCCGTCCGGCGGGGAGCTCGAAAGCGTCTTGCTCCATCAGCGGCATAGCGGCTGTAATGTAGGTCTGGGAGATGCGGTCCTGCCAAGTGAAGTGATCCTCATCCCACAAAGCCCACCCAAAACCGAGCATAAAAGTGGCGCCCGCGAGCAAGTAACCAAAGCTGCGCCACAGAAGTTGGCGAGTATCGGGAACGGTTCCGTCGAGCCGCACGGCAGTCAGGCAGCGTAGCTGCATACCAGGCGTAGCCTCAGCGCAGGTGGTAAAGAGAGAAAAATACAGCCCGTAGAAAAGGAAAAAAGCTAGAAGATATACGGCAGTGTCCGCTTTTTCAACCACCAGCTGGCCACCGAGCGAGCGGAACAACCCAAGAAATCCAGCGTAGGTCAGTCCCAGAAACAGAGCGTCGAGCAATCCCGCCTTCCGCCGTTCTACCAGACTTGCTACCGGCACTAGAGCAGTCTGGGGATGCGCGCGCTCGTGCGCAGCACTGGAAAAATCAAGTTCGGGCTGAACGCAAATGTCCACATGTTCAGTTTTGCGCTGCGCCATTCGCACGCGCTGGCGTTCCGCTTGCCGTTGGCGGTCCGCTTCTCGCTGGCGTTCCTCGGCCGCCAGCTCTTCGTTGATCTTGGACTGACGCGAAAATGGCAACCCGGACTGTAAATCATCAGAACGAAGATGTCCCCTTCGCGCGCGATAGTCCTCCAGCCGGCGCGAAACCTCCTGACGCCATTCGGGTTCAACCGGTTGTTCTTCGAGTGAGAGCGAGACTGACGACCTACGCGAGGACCAAGCACGACTGGTTATTCCGGCGCCAACCGCCACCGGTTCGAGATTTTCGCCAGCTTCGGCGAGAGGTGCGTCACAAAAAGAACAATTGTTGGCGACCTCGAGCAAGAGGGCGCCACACTCCGTGCATATTCTTATCACTGGTCCGTTTTGCGCTGCGGAAGCTCCAGTGGCGGAACGACAGCCATGTTAGCAGGTAAGCCGCGAAACGGCGGAACTCGGATGTAGTGCAATGTCGCCTATCAGGCAACCGTACGCATGTCCGGTTATTCTGAATACCTCGAGGCTCGACAAACACCGTGCGATTGCGGCTGCGGAAGCCACGTGTTAGGCTCAACTTTCTTTTTTCCGCGCTTTTCGAGGGATTTCAGCACTCTCCCGTGATGCCACACGCGAAACTCACTCAGCCATCCGGCAAGCTGCATTCTCTTTTCTTGGCATTAATCATTTCGCTCACCGCTCCAGGTTTGGCCTTCGCGCAAGACACCGCAAAGCCTCTTCCGCAAAATTCCACAAAAAAACAGTCTTCCCAGGTCAGCAAAGCTGCGCCTCAGGCCGGCGCCAACGCAGACCAGACCGCCATGCTCGAAGCAGACCAGCAACGCCAGGTAGGCAGAATTTATTACGCCGACGGAAACGTCGATATCCACTATCAGAACACACGCCTGCGCGCCGACCATGTGGAATACAACGAAGACACCTATGTCGCCATCGCCCGAGGTCACGTGCAGCTCGACTACCTGACCCAACACATCGAGGCGGACGAAGCGCACTATGAAGTTCGTACCGGTCACGGAACTTTTCTTCACGTGCGCGCTACCTTTTCGATTGAGCGCAAGCCCTCACCAACCCTGCTGGTCAGCTCCAACCCGCTCTATTTTGAAGCGCAAGAAGCAGAACGGCTGGATGAGCACACCTACCGTGTAAAAAAGGCCTGGATGACCGTTTGCGATCCAGACAAGCCCACCTGGAAATTTTATGCGCCGGAAGCGACCGTCTACTTACAGAAATCGGTGCATTTGGAAAACGGCGACTTTCGGGTTTTCTCGGTTCCGGTCTTGTATCTTCCCTACGCCACTTTTCCCGCCGGGAAAGATCGCGAGTCCGGATTCATGATTCCAAATATCGGAGACAGTTCGAGCAAGGGATACATTTTGGGCGAATCGTATTACTGGGCGCCCACCGATTGGATGGACGCCAGCCTCGGCGGAACTTATTACAGCCGAAGGGGCTGGGGACAGCGAGCGGATCTGCGAATGCGTCCGTGGGAAAACGCCAAACTCGACATCACATACACTGGCGTGATCGACCGCGGACTGGAACAGCCGCAAATACCCGGAGAGCCCCCGGTGCCCGCCATTAACCAGGGCGGTCACGAAGCGCGGCTGCTCTTTACTGCTTTGTTGCCGGACGGCTGGCGCGCGGTGGCCGATTTGGACAACTTAACTTCGCTGACCTACCGTCTGGCTTGGAGCGAGACCTATACGCAGGCGGTGAACTCCGAGGTGCGCAACTCCGCCTTCCTCACCAATAATTTTCGCGGATTCAGTCTGAACTTCGCGGCGCTGAGCTATCAGAACTATTTGAGCGCTTCGCCTGACACTTACGTTTCGTTGCGAGCCGCGCCGGAAGTGCGCTTCAGTTCTGTTGACCAGGCACCCTTTCCGCAGCTTCCCATTTATTTTTCATTCGAAGGGTTTTCAGATGGCGTGCATCGCAGCGAGACGGCTACAGCAACGCCATTGGATACCCCTAATTTTGTTCCGCGAAGTGAACTGGCGCCAACGGTGACCATACCGCTCGACTTCGGGAACTGGCTGGATGTAACACCTACCTTTACTCTTCGCTCCACATATTATGGCGGGCAGCAGGAAAATAACGTCTACGTCCCGCAAGGTTTTTTCCGCACTACGGAGGAATTTTCTGTCGATTTTCGTCCACCCTCACTCGACCGTACCTGGGGCAAATCCGGAACAAAATGGAAACACGTGATCGAGCCTGACATTGTTTACAGTTACGTAAACGGCGTGAATGATTACGCGCGCTTCATACGTTTTGATGAAGACGAAACGTTGACCGACACAAATGAAATCCAGTATGGAATCACTCAGCGCCTCTATCGGCGCAAAAAAGACGGTGATGCGGAGGAACTGATTCGCTGGCGGCTGCTGCAAAAATATTATTTCGACCGCACCTTCGGCGGGGCGCTAATAAACGGTCAACGCAACGTATTTCAAGCGCTGGACGACATCACGCCCTTCGCATTTGCCGCATCGCCTCGACGTTTTTCCCCCATCGTTAGCGATTTGGTCATCGAACCTGGCAAGCGCTTCGACACCGAATTCATCTTGAATTTTGATCCGCAGCGAAATCAATTGACTGCTATTGGAACCTTGCTGAAACTTAAGCCTTATAAGCAATCATTTTTGACGCTGGCACACTTTTCGACCACCAATCTCCCCACACCGCTCGACGAAAATCCGCCGGACTTCGTCTTCCAAACCCGCTCGAATCAGGTTCGCGCGCTCGTGGGTTACGGCGATTTGACCCGAATCGGCTTGAACGTTACCGCCGGCTTGAGTTACGACTTTACGCAGGAAGCGTTTCAAAACCAGGTTTTGGAAGCCAGTTACAACGGCTCTTGCTGTGGGTTTGGTTTTGAATACCGGCGATTTTCGTTCGGTACCATTCGCAACGAAAATCAATATCTGGTCGTTTTCCGCATCGCCAATCTCGGCTCAGCCGGAACCTTGCGGCGCGCAGAGAAAATTTTCTGAAGCAGGCCGCTTTGACACCGAAATCAGAATCCGAGCTGGCCTTTCTATCCATCGAGCAGGCCGCTCGCTTGCTTCGTCGCAAAGAAATCTCCCCTGTAGATCTGGTGCATGCCGCGCTGCAGCGAATCGAGCGTCTGAATCCGTCGATCAACGCATTCCTAACTGTTCTCGCCGATCGCGCGCAAAAGCAAGCGCGCCTGGCCGAGCGAAAGCTTGTCCGCAGCCTGCGCGGAAGCGGGGCGAACATCAACAACCCCCTGTTCGGCATTCCCGTTGCCCTCAAAGACAATTTTTGTACGGGCGCTGTGCGCACCACTGCTGGATCCAAAATCCTCGCGAATTTCGTTCCCCAGCAAGACAGCGAGGTTGCCGCGCGTCTTGCCAGCGCGGGGGCGATTCTGCTCGGCAAAACGAATATGCACGAGTTTGCCTACGGCATCACAAATGAAAATCCGCATTATGGTCCGGTGCGCAATCCCTGGGCGATCGATCGCATATCCGGTGGTTCGAGCGGTGGTTCCGCGGCAGCGACAGCAGCGGGAATGTGTTTTGGGTCTGTTGGAACCGATACCGGCGGATCGATTCGTATTCCAGCGGCGCTTTGCGGCATTGTTGGTTTGAAGCCCACCTATGGACTGGTGAGCGTGTCGGGCGTAATTCCCCTCGCACCCAGCTTCGATCACGCGGGCCCGCTCGCCCGCGGCGTTGTCGATGCGTGCATCCTGCTGCAGGCCATTGCTGAAAAATATCCCCAGGGCGCGACCCGCCCTGATTTTCGAAAACTCAGGCGAACTCGTCTCCGCCGATTCCGACTGGGTTGGCCAAAAGAATATTTTTTCGAACGGGTCGACCCTGAAGTCCGGCGCGCCATTAACGTTGCAGCAAAAGTATTAGAAGAGATTGGCGGTCGAATCCAGGAGGTATCACTTCCGCACTTCGCCGATTCCCAGGAGCCGTCCACACACATCGCCTTAGCCGAAGCCACGCACTATCACCAATCGCGGGGATTTTATCCGGCCCAAGCCGGCGACTATGGTGAAGACGTAAGCAGTCGCTTGGAAGCGGGCACGCAAGTTCGCGCCGTAGATTATCTTCGAGCACGCGAAGTGAAACGGCAGGTGGAAAGAGATCTCGAACTTGCCTTCAAACACGTGGATGCGATTCTGGCACCTGCAGTCCCGATCGCTGCACCGCTCATCGGAGAAGGTGAAGTAATAATCGAAGGCCAGAAAGAAACAGTTCGTGCAGCACTCGTGCGCCTGAACCGGCCCGCCAACTTAACCGGGCACCCCGCTATCTCCATTCCATCCGGGTTCACTCGCCATGGATTGCCCGTGGGAATGCAACTGATCGCCCCGCATTGGGGAGAAGCCACTTTACTGGCAATTGCATTTGCCTTCGAGCAGGCCACGGATGGACCCCGTCGCAATCCAACGTTTCCTGCACCCCCTTCGCGTCAAAAAGCCCAAGCACGCGTCTAATGGATGTGTAAATATAATAGGTCGGATTACGCACGGCGCGCCGGTCGGAGCGTCGGAACGATTCAAGAGGGCTGACAAGACACCAATGGGAGTTTCCGCATTAGCCGCCTTCGTCGCAGGACTGGTCTCTTTTCTTTCGCCCTGCGTGCTGCCGCTGGTGCCCGGTTATATCTCCATGCTTTCCGGTATCGGCGTTGAGCAACTTAAAGAAGGACAAACTCCGCGCGGAGGATTGCTGACTTCCGCTCTCGCATTCGTTTTTGGATTTTCCATCGTGTTCATCACTTTTGGCGCTTCCGCAAGCGCCGTCGGTTCCTTCCTGGTTCGGAACCGCAGCCTTCTCGCGCCCCTGGCAGGAGCCTTGATCGTATTATTTGGATTGCACCTGGTAGGATGGCTGGCGAAAATTTCCCTGCGCGCGGGATTCGTGATTGGAATTCTTCTCGTGGCTGCTGGCCTCGTTCTGAATTTTCGGCCCGCAGTGGCCGGCCACGCGCTGAAAGCCGTTCATTTCTATTCTGTCGCTATAATTTTTCTTTTGGGACCGGCCATGACTCGCTGGCTAAATCGTGACGTGCATTTTCGAAATCTGGGCGGCCAGCCCGGTATGGTCAGTGGGTTTTTGATGGGGTTTGCTTTCGCCTTCGGGTGGACGCCCTGTATCGGCCCGATCCTTGCAGGCGTGCTGGCTATTGCCGCCACCCGTGAGACCATCGGCCAAGGTATTTTCCTGTTAGCCTGTTATTCGGCGGGACTGGCGATCCCGTTTCTTGTTACGGCCCTGGGTATTGGCGGGTTTTTGAAATTCTACCAGCGCTTTCGACGCCACTTGCACACCGTGGAGGTTTTCAGCGGCGCACTTTTGCTTGCCGTGGGCGGTTTAGTGTTTATGAACCGCCTGACCTGGCTTTCAGGTAAGCTTGCATTCTTGAATAGGTTTTCCTGGTGATGGGAGTAGAGCGAATGCGACGGGTCCCCCGTGTTTTTTGGTTTGTTCTTTTGATCGTGCTGCTTGTCACCACGAATTTCTCGGGCTGTAACTCGCGCGATCTATTCAAAGTTTCAAGGGCCGACGGCGGTAAATCCGCCGCGAGTAACGGGCCTCGTCCAGATGAACCCGATGTCACCTTCAAGAATTTGCAAGGTCAGGATGTTTCCTTAGCCAGTCTGAGAGGGAAAGTGGTAATCGTAAATTTTTGGGCCACTTGGTGCGAACCCTGCCGCGCCGAAATACCGTGGATGATTGCCTTCCAGCAGAAATATGCGGATAAAGGACTCACCATACTTGGTGTGGCAATGGACGAGGAAGGGAAAAGCGTGGTCGCGCCCTACGTGCAATCAACCCAATTCGACGTGAATGGCCACCCCATGACCATGAATTACCCCATCGTCCTGGGCAACGATGAGATCGCCGCGAAATTTGGCGGACTCATCGGCTTTCCGACCACGGTTGTCATTTCCCGCGATGGTAAGGTTCAGAAACGCTTCATCGGGTTAGCAGACGAAGATGAGCTCGGGAAACAAATCAAGGCGCTCCTCTAATATGATGGACGAACAAGAATTCCAAAAGAGATGCGACGCGGCCTTCGAAGGCCTTCGCAAGCGCTTGCTTGAATTGGGCGACGAGCATGAATTCGAAGTGGAGGGCGGTAGCGGCAAATTAGAGATCGAATTTGAAGACCAAGACGAGACCCGCTTCGTAATCAGCCCCAACGCGCCTGTCCGCCAGATTTGGATTTCCGCTTTGACCACGAGCTTCAAACTAGGATGGTCCGATACCGCTCAGTCGTTCGTGTTAGAGAAGACCGGTGAGACCTTGCGTCAGGTTATGAGCCGCATCCTAAGTGAAAAAACTGGTTCGACGGTGCAGGTCTAAGATGAGGTCCTTGCAGGCCGCTTTCATTTCTTGGGTTCTTATGTGTTGCGGCTCTGGATCTATTATTGCGCGCGAACCTCTAGCCGCACCGCCGATTTCGCCTCAGGAATCAAACCTTCCGAATGCATCCACCATCGTCAAGCCCCACCTATTTGTTTCGCTCGACCCTGTTCCGCGAGGAAAGGAATTCAAAATTGCGGTTGTGGCGGATATCGCTTCGGGTTTCCACATGAATTCGCACCAGCCCACGGACGATTATTTGATTGCCACTACTCTAAAAGTTCAGCTTCCTGCTGGCTTTGAGTTAATCGACACGATCTACCCCCAGGGCAAGCTCGAAAAGTTCAGTTTCTCGCCGAACCATCCTCTCGATGTGTACAGCGAGAGCGTTACACTGCTACTGCGATTGTCCCCAAAATTCGCTGCCGCGCTCGGTCCCACGGAAATCCCGATGGTCTTGCGTTACCAGGCGTGCAACGATAGCGCTTGTCTGCCCCCCGTAAAGCTTCCGCTGAGTGCAAAATTTAATTTGGCCGAAGAAGGCACCACACTCAAAGAAGTTCATCCGGAGATTTTCTCCAGACTCGTTCCGGCCCGCTGACACGCCCGCCTTTGTTTTCGGAAGCTAGTTCAATCCCAGCTAGGGTGTGTGGCACCGTTAACGGCTGGAAATGGCTGGCAGGGCACTGCGGAGTCGCGAGATCACTCGATTTTTTCCCAGCACAACCATGGTCTCAAAGAGTGGAGGAGCGACAGCCCGGCCCACGATGGCCACGCGCGTCGCATTGATGAGTAGGCCAGCTTTGACCCCTTCTGAAGTCGCCACACCTCGCAAGGCCGCGTCGCACGCATCATGGTTCCAGTCCGTCACCGCCTCCAGCGCTCCAATTAATGGGGGTATCAAGGAGGGGAGCTTTTCGTCTTTCCAGAATTTTGCGCGCGCTTCGGCCTCGTACTCAAAATCATCAGTGAAAAATGCGCGAGCCCAACCACTGAAGTCCCCCAGCAATCGCGTTCGCGACCGAATCAAATCCACGGTATGCGCAAACCATTCCCGCTGCGTAGTGGCCCAGGCCTCTTGCCACAGCCCGGAACGTTTCAGCTCCGCCTGCACGTACGGCAAAAGCTCTTCTACCGGCGGCTTCTGCAAATACTGCGTGTTGTACCACTCCAGTTTTGCGCGATCGAAAATAGCATTCGTGCGGCTTACACCTGAGAGAGAAAATCTTTCGATCAGTTCATTCGTGCGCAGGTATTCCGAATCGTCGCCGGACGACCATCCCAACAGCGCCAAAAAATTCCGGAACGCTTCGGGCAGAAATCCTTCTTCGGTATACGATCCAACGCTCGTAGCACCGTGGCGTTTCGAAAGCCGGGTGCGATCGGGTCCTAGGATAAGGGGAACGTGCGCAAATATCGGCGGCTCAGCGCCGAGCGCGTTGTAAATTAACACTTGCTTGGGCGTGTTAGACAAGTGATCTGCACCGCGAATGATATGCGTGATTCGCATATCGATATCATCCACTACCACGCTGAGTTGATAGGTCGGCAAGCCCGAAGACCGCAACAGAACGAAATCCTCAATTTCCGCATTTTGTACATCGCGCGGACCGAACACCGCATCTTCAAAATGCGTCGTGCCAGTTCGCGGAGTGCGAAACCGAATCGCCGGTCGAATGCCTTCTTTCTCTTTCGCGGCGCGCTGCTCCGGAGTCCAGTCTCGGCAAGAGCAAGCCACCGCTTTCGCGGCTTTTCCCTCGTCGTCGCCTTCCCCTTCGTTCTCCTCGGCAGAGTCGCCTCCCGTATAGGCAGCCGCTTTACAATAACAAGCGTATCCCGCGCCACTGACGAGGATGCGTTCGGCTGCTGCGCGGTACATTTCGATGCGTTGTGATTGAAAGAACGGCCCTTCATCCCATTCAATCCCCAGCCATCGAAGTGCCACCAGAATTCCGTCAACCAACTCCGGCTTATTGCGCTCAACATCGGTGTCTTCAATGCGCAGCAAAAGCGTGCCGCCTTCATGCTTTGCAAAAAGCCAATTAAATAGGGCTGTGCGCGCTCCCCCGACGTGCAGAAATCCGGTGGGCGATGGGGCAAAGCGCACGCGCGGCTTCTGATTGGATGTCATTGTCCCTGCGAGTTGCTTCCCTCAAATGGAAACGAGTATCTTAGCGGAACGAGTGTGCAAAATCGAGCGCCCCGCGTAACAACCGCGGCAGTTCGATAGTAACTGGCCCCTAGGTACCCTTGACGCGCCCGCCCCCCAACCCTCATATTTGAATGAGCTTCAGCTCTTTTTGAACACCGCAGATCCGGTCGATTTTTGCCCGTTTTGAGTAGCTGCGGCAGACGTTGACCTCCACGAAACTTGGCCGGATACGCACACGGATAGCTTGCAGATCTCTGCTATTCTCGACGGAAGTAGCCTCAGGAATTGGAGCGGTAACTTGCTGATTCACATCAATATGACGGCGTCCGTTCTCCTGGCAGGAGCCCTCCTGCTGGCGCTGTTCTTTTCCTACGTCTACCAACAGAAGCGCCAGCAATACATGTTGGTGTGGGCAGGGGGGTGGCTGTTCATTGCTCTGCACTTTTTGGTTCGGTCCCTGGGCCTGAAGTTGACCATTCCATGGTGGGCGGATCCGGCCACGGAGTGGCTGCTTGCGCTTGCCGCGTTGGCGTTTTATTGCGCCGCCAAGATGTACGCGCGTCTCCCAGTACCGTGGAAAGGGATAGCAGCTCTGGGCTTTGCTGCCGGAGTTTGGGCTCTGGGTTACTCACGTGGCTGGATAAACGTCCCTCTTGGCTTGGCAGTTGCCCTGATGTTTTTCTTCGTCGCGCGCACTTTCTGGGAAGAAGGTCTCAAACAGGAATCCCGCGCGGACCAATTACTTGCCATTACTTTCGTCGCGTGGGGATTACTGCGCCTGACCATCATTTTTCAAGAAAGACTTGGACCGCTGGCGGGGAAGGATCTACTGCCACTCGCTCTGCTGCCTGAACTTTTCGGCGGCGTGCTCATGGTGATGGCCGTTTACGAAGAAGAGCGCCGTAGAGTAGAGCGCAACATGCTTGCGCTCTCTAATTTGAACCTGGCCACGTCGAGCTTCGCGGGCGGCGAGATACAGAAAATGCTGGCGCAAGCGCTTGACCGCGTCCTGAATGTTGTGCGCATCCCTGCCGGTGCACTTTGCTTGCATTACGGAGAAGAGAACGGTCCCACTTCCGTGGTGGTTACCGGGCTGGGCGATGCCTTTTGCGCAGCCATTCAAAGTAACAATTTAGACGATTACGTAGTCAGTCTGGTCGCGCGTCTCGGTGGACTGGTGGTGTTGCGCGATTTAGAGACGGACTCAAAATGGGAGGCGCTGGAGAAAGAAGAATCCTTCCGCCACGTACGAAAACTTCTCCTCGGCCAAAAATTGCATACGGTAGTGGGAATCAGCCTGCAAGCAAAAGAGCGCGTATTTGGAGTTTTGCTGCTCGGTACACCTGACAATCGCAATTTCACGCCCGCGGAGTTGCGCTTGCTTCTCGCCTTGGGCCACCAAATAGGAATGGCGGTAGAGAACAGCTACCTGGTTCAGCAGACATCAAGACGCAGTGAAGAGCTGCACATCCTGAACGAAATTGGGCGGGCGCTCAGCTCAACACTCGAGCCGGACGCTCTGTTTGAACGCATCTATTCCGAGATGAAGCGGCTGTTAGACGTAAATAGTCTTTTTATCGCGTTCTACGACCACAAAACTCAGCAAGTACGATTTGAAATCGACGTGTTAAACGGCGAGCGAATGCCAAAACGAGCTCGCCCTGCGGGGAATCATCTCACTGAACATGTGGTCAAAACGTGCCAGCCTCTCCTAATCCGGGATCACTATGCAGAAGAAACCGAACGGCTGGGCATAAAACCAACCCGCATGGCCGGGTCTATTTGTGCTGTGCCGTTGATTCTTTACGACCGAGCAATCGGGGTGATGGCAGTGCACAGCAAGCAAGAGAGGGCCTTTGACGAAGGGCACGTGGAGTTGATGCGAGTTCTGGCCAGCGAAGCGGCCGTGGCACTGGAAAACGCGCGGCTCTTCACCGAAGAGCAGAAGAAGTCGCGTCATCTGATGCTCATCAACAACGTATCCAGCCGTGCGATCACCACGCTGGATCCGGCAGAAATGCTGGCGAAGATCGCCGCAGAAATTGAAAACGGTCTGAAATACGATCATATCGGGATTGCCACCGTGGATTATCCGGCGAAAGAGCTGGTAATTCAGGCAGAGGCTGGCGCCAGGCGTGACGCGGTCGGGCGCAGGATTGCTCTGGGCGAGGGCATCATCGGCCAAGTGGCTCGCAGCGGGCAGATGGCCATCGTCCGCGAAGTGAGCATTTCAACCCCGTCTCCCGTGCTACCTACCTCCGTCTCCGCCATCGCGCTACCGGTAACCTACGCCGAACATTTGCTCGGTGTGTTGTACGTGGAATCCTCGGAACCGTGCGAATTCGAAGAGGAAGAAGTGCTGCTGCTTCGCACTCTCGCGGATCTTTTTGCGGGCGGCTTGAACAACGCCCTAACATTCCAGAAAGCGCAAGAGCAGGCAATTACCGATGGTTTAACGGGTGTCAAGACGCACCGTTATTTGATGGAGGCGTTGTCGTCAGAGTGGAAGCGTTCCACACGCGCGAATCGCCCCTTTGCCTTGGTTTTGATGGACCTCGACCGCTTCAAGTTCGTAAACGATTTTTACGGACATCTGGAAGGCGACGTCGTATTGCAGCGCGTTGGTCACATACTGGAACAGAATTGCCGGCGGTCCGATGTGGTGGCGCGCTATGGCGGAGATGAATTCGTCATACTGATGCCGGAAACCACGGTGGAGCAGGCTCGCCAACTCGCCAGCAAACTGCGCGGTTGGGTCGCGTCCGATCCGCTTCTTCGTGACAAAAATATTACCGCCAGCTTCGGCATCGCGGGCTTCCCGATTCATGGATCCACGCCGCAGGAGCTTATACAGGTAGCGGACTCTTCGATGTACTTATCCAAACATCAAGGAGGGAACTCGGTGTCGAGTGCGGAGGAAGGCGGTCCGGGCGACACCAAGCGCTGGAAGAAGGACGTACTCGAAGCCTACTTGGGTGTGACGTTGAAGAGGCTCTTCTCGACCGGTCCCGAAGCGTTTGACGAAGTTTATCGGCGTCTGGAGCAATTTACGCGTTCGTTGGCAGAGCAGAGCGGAGGCCAGGCGCCGGATACGCTGCCGGAGGCGGTAGTCGAGACGGTGACCTCACTGGCGCTCGCCATTGATGCCAAAGACCACTACACCCAGGGGCATTCACAAAAAGTCTCCGCCTACGCCGTCGTAATAGCCAAAGCGCTGGCGATGAGCGAGCCGGAGGTGGAAGAAATCCGCCTAGCCGCGTTGCTGCATGACATCGGAAAGGTAGGAATACCGGAGACGATTCTGAACAAGTCAGGCCCGCTGGATGCGTCCGAGTGGGAAACGATGAAAACCCACACCGAGCTGGGAGCCAAGATCCTAGAGCCGCTGCAAACGATGGACAAGATTCGCCTGATGGTCCGGCATCACCACGAATTTTACGATGGCACAGGCTATCCGGACCGGCTGGAAGGCGAAAAGATTCCCTACGGCGCGCGCCTGATTGCAATAGCCGACGCCTACGACACCATAACTTCGGAACGGACATACAAAAAAGCGCGAACCTCCGAAGATGCCTTCAGGGAGCTAGAACGCTGCTCTGCGAACCAGTTTGATCCGGAGCTCGTTGCGCTATTTATCGAGACCATGCGGCGGTCTCCGCGAGTTCGCATGGATGCCAGCGTAAGCGTCCCGGATATGTCCGATAGTTCTTCGCTATAACTAAACCCGCTCGGTCACCACGCTCACCGTACCGATTCGTATCCAGAAAATTTCTTAACACTCTTGATTTGCTGGACGTCTGGCTTCAAGCTCATATACGGTTTTCCGCGCGATACGCGCTGAGTCTTGAGTGGAGGAGTCTTGCAAACAGCCACGGTGAAGTGGGTTGGGGGCGAAGAATTCGTGGCCCAAATGCCTTCGGGGCATGCGGTGCCATTCGATACGGACAGAAAACACAACGCGGCCCCGGGCCCCATGGAAATGCTGCTGGGCGCCTTGGGAACGTGCTCCTCGGTCGATGTCGTTAGTATTCTCGCGAAGAAACGCCAAAAACTTGTGTCGCTGGAAGTGGTTATTTCCGGGGAGCGCGCCCCTGAGCCGCCCGCAGTGTGGACAAAAATCGACATGCTTTATCGCCTCTCCGGCGCGGTGGAAGAGAAAGCGGCGCGCGATGCCATCGAATTGAGTCAGACGAAATATTGTTCGGTAGCGGCCATGCTGCGAAAGACTGCCGAGATCACCTACCGTTTCGAAATTTTAGGTTAATCGACATACGTTCTACAGCAACACTCGGTCCAAGCATTGTAGGAAAGCAAATGCTGTCAGCCGCCTTTTCAGTCCGTGCTGCAGTTGTTTTGTTCAGCACAATCTACAACTACACTCGAAGCTTCGTCATAGAAGAGCAGGCGGTGTTTCCGCTAGCGGGTGAGCGGTCTCCGCGGTATTCCGTCGAGGGGCGGACCGCAGGCCTCTATCCTTCACTGTTTCCGTTCCTCCGGCAGACCTCGAACCATCCTGTTCGACCGCTACGACCGACGCTTTCGTGAAGGGTTGGCGTTGATACTGCAAGGCGCAAAGCCTGAGCCGCTCCGCAGCGGCATCGGGAACCTAAGAAGTTATAGCAACGGGGTAGGAGGGGGCCACGGCCGCTCACGAAGAATGTTTTCGGTGAGGGATCCGCAGATCCAATCACTCGGTATCGATCGCCGCTTGGAAGCCGCTGCTAGCCGGTTCCGTGACCGTCTCGCAGCGTGTTTTGCTTGTCACGCATACAAGCGATTGCATACAATCGCGGGCTATTGTTTGCATCCTGGAGAAGATGAATGGGCAGGCGCATCGCCGCAAAAATTACCGCAGTGGCAGGATACGTTCCGCCGCGCGTGGTCACGAATTTTGACCTTGAAAAAATGGTGGACACAAATGACGAATGGATCAGCACGCGCACTGGAATCCGTGAACGTCACTATGCGGACCCGGGCGTGGGGTCTTCGCATCTGGGGGCCGAAGCAGCCAGGAAATTGCTGGCTGCAAAGGGAATCCCGCCCGAACAAATTGACCTGATTGTAGTGGCCACCGTGACTCCAGACATGTTGTTTCCCGCTACCGCATGCCTGGTTCAAGACCGTATCGGCGCGAAAAATGCGTGGGGTTTTGATCTCTCCGCGGCTTGTTCCGGATTCGCCTATGCGCTAACTGTTGGCGCGCAGTTCGTCGGAGCTGGAACGCATAAAAAAGCTCTGGTGATAGGCAGCGATGTGATGACCTCCATACTGGATTACCAGGACCGTGCCACCTGCGTTCTTTTTGGCGATGGCGCCGGCGCCGTGTTGGTGGAACCCACCAGTTCCGATAACGAAGGCATCCTGGATTTTGCTCATGATGTGGATGGATCGGGAGGATGCAATCTCTACATGCCGGCCGGCGGATCGCTGAAGCCCGCGTCAATGGAAACCGTCGAAAAGCGGATGCACTACGTGCATCAAGAGGGCGCGCAAGTTTTCAAATATGCCGTCCGACGCATGAGCGAGTTGGCCGTCCAGATTCTAGAGCGCAACGGATTCACCAGCCGTGACCTGGCGCTCGTAGTGCCGCATCAGGCAAATCTGCGCATTATTCATGCCATGCAGGAACGGCTGGGCGTGGATGACTCGAAAATTATCATCAATATAGATCGCTTTGGGAACACCACCGCTGCGACCATACCGCTGGCTTTGATGGATGCGTTAGAGCAGGATCGTTTGCACAAAGGCGATCTGGTGCTCGTGATTACGGTCGGCGCGGGTTACACCACCGGCGCCGTCTTGATGCGCTGGGCCTACTAACCTTGCGCCAAGAACCTCGCGCTAGTGTCCAATAATTATCAGCACGGGATTCACATCTCCAGCCGTGGTAGTAATCATCACAATTTTGCTGGGCGTGACGATAAAGAAGTCGCCGGTAAAGACGGGCGAAGTGAAGGTCATGGTCCCGCTGCCGTCGGTGGCTCCGGTGTTAGTAAGCGCGTAGGTTCCGGTCACGGTTTGTGCCGATGTGTTCGTCGTGGCTGTGCTCACGTCCTGCGTTCCGGTCACGCCAAATGTGTCGCTGAGTGTGAGGAACCCGGAAAGATCGATGTCGCCACTGGCAGCCGGCGCCGAGGTGCCTTCTACAAAAGTGTTCGCCATCAATTGCGCGGTGTAAGGTGAACCGGATTGAGCTTCAAAATGTCCGAAGGTAGGGCCACCGTTTAGTGTGCCAACAAAAAACGCTTCGCTTGAGCTGACCAGGTAGAGAATTGGCTCGAACGGATTCGGAAGATTTACTAGGACGCGGCCTAGGCTGTCGGCTGTGTAAGTAACCGTAAATGGGCTGGTCCAGTTCGAAACATTCCCCGCTTGGTTGTCCTCGATCAAAAACTGAACGCTGTTACTGGCCAACGGAGAGATTTGAATCACGGAAACGTCCGGCGAGTAAATGTCTCCGCTCAAAATTTGGCCGCTCAGTCCGCCGGCGATGTTTTGCGAGAGTACATTCGCCAATGGGAACGTTCCTCCAGGGACGGCCTGTTGAATCATCCCACCTGCGGCTAAGTATGGTGTAGAAGGGCTTACGGTGTCCGTTTCCACCAGGAAGGCTTCAGACGCAGACACTGGATAGACGCTGTAGGTCTGGCTGGCCAAGTTCGCGGAAGTCAGTGACATCGTGCAATGGGTTGCGTCTGGACCGGATTGATAAAGCCCTGACAAGGACGGATCAAAGGCCTGCGTTTGGTTCGGTACATTCGTATCAAACTCAGCTTGACCAATGCTTCCCTGCGTCGAGGGAGCAATGGGGGGTACAGCAGTGAACGCTCCAGCAAATGCGATGGGACCGGATCCAGCGGTTGCCGGCCCGGCGAATCCCGATCCTCCGAACGCAAAAGATCCTATGTACGTGGTTGTGGTACCCACCACACAAGTGCTGAGAGTCTGTAGCGCGATTCGTCCCGAACCGCTGGTGCCGCTGGCGTCGAATTCAATGAATCTACCGTTGCCTGTCGCATCAATTGAAAACGCATAGGTGAATTGTGGCGTGGGTTGTGCCGGAGTGCTCCCGCTAAACGTAAACGTTCCGCGCCCGTCAGATCCCAAAGTATAAGTTCCCACAAGATTCGTGTAAGTTATCGGAGTTGCGCCAATGGAGTTGTAATCTTCCTCGCCCGCGGTAATTCCGCCGGTGCCATTTGCGGTAAAGGTTCCAGCAAAGGCCACAAAGCCAGCGCTGTTGTAACCGCTGAATTCGAAGGCGTAGGAGCCGTTGAGTCCAGTGAGATTTTGAGCGCCGCTGACAACAAGAGTGAAAGTGGCGGTGACGGAAACAGGAGGGCTCGAGTTGTCGGTTACGGTGATGCCAAAAGTGTAAGTTCCTGCCGTTGTTGGTGTCCCGGAGAGAACCCCTGTAGCGGGAGCCAGCGTGAGACCCGCGGGAAGTGACGAGCCGCTGGCAACAGACCAGGAGTACGGCGTAGAGCCGCCCGTAGCGGCGAAAGTTACCGAATAAGCTG
The DNA here is from genome assembly GCA_035602755.1 of Binatus sp. (SeqCode). Classification (GTDB taxonomy): domain Bacteria; phylum Acidobacteriota; class Terriglobia; order Acidiferrales; family UBA7541; genus Palsa-295. Next base: position 36,883 of record DATNLR010000077.1, read on the forward strand.
TGGTCGTGCTTGCGGGCGTCAAAGGCGACGTTGTAGTGATCGAGAGCGAGCTGACTGCCAGCATGAATTGCTCTGAGCTGCTGAAGCCTGCTGCATCTGTCACCGTAATCGTAAATGTGTAGGTCCCCGCTACAGTCGGCTTGCCGGTGATTTGCACAGTGTCTGTGGTGCTGGGCGCCAAAGAAAGTCCGGTAGGTAGAGCGCCAGAGGTGATGGCCCAGGAAACAGGCAGCAATCCCCCGGTTGCCGTCACCGTGGCGCTGTATGCCGCGTTCAGCGTTGCGGTGGACAGCGAAGTAGTTGTGATGGTCGGCGGCGGCACCACATTAATGGTGACCGTGGCGAACTGCTTCTGAAAATCTATGGAGCTGACTATGATTTTGACCGTTGTGGCCGCTGTGACAGCGTTCGGTGCGGTATAAGTAGCAGTCGTAGTGCTGGTTTGCGTCAGGGCGCCGAAACCGGGTAGGCTGCTGAAATTAAACGCCACGCCGCCCGCGTTGGGATCATTCAGTACGTTTGCCTGGATCATTACGGATTGGCTCTGCGCCACAGTTTGCGTGCCCTTCGGAGCTAGTATCTGCACTTCATTGAAGGTGGGTGGCTTCTGAGCGCAGCCGGAGAACTGGATCAGCGCGAATAAGACACCTGCAAGCAAAATAGAAACTTCGGCGCGCTTCATTGTGGCGCCTCCTTCAATTGGGACAGGCATGCCCCTGGGGTTTGTAAGATTTAATTGGGCCACAAAAACGGGCTAAGTATTGAGAAATGACTTCTCGGAATGGCGTATCAGGCAACCGGGCCGGGGGAACAGGCGAAGATGTGGCGCAGCAAGGATCTGCGAGGCCAGCCTAGCAGACGAATATACGGTATCTGGTGAAGGTGGAAGAAGATGAAGGACGGTAACGAAACTAGAAGGAGCGGGCTTGATTCACGATGCTCATGTTACGTTCCAAGCGTTGCGATAGGCGGACCGTCGCATACTGGGTGCACAAGGCCATTTCGCGCTGAGTCCAGCTGAAGCCTTCTGCCGGTAGAATCGAATTGCCCACGCGGCCCACGAGGTTCAGCACGGCGTAATAGATGCTTACTGCCTGCAAATTCGTGGTTGGGCTGGTTTCGAGCTCGGGGCAAAGATCTCGGTAAACCGCTTTAACCTCTGCGAAGCTGGTGGAACTTAGGAGGTTGGGATAGGGCTGGAGCGAAGCATCGGCTTGGTTCACATACTGCTCGGAAACCGCGCGCAGCAGAGATGCGCGCCAGGCGAACATGGCGAACTGCATCAGCGCTGCGATTGAGATCACGAGAATGAAGGCTGCGATTAACATTTTCGACCAAGGACAGTTTCTCTTTTTATGCCGACGGTGACAATAGAACGACCGTACCATTCGGTTCGATAGATAGAGTCGGGCAGGACTAAAGTGGAAGGAAGTGCATCGACTAGTAGGAGCGGGCTTGATTCACAACGTTCATGTTGCGCTCGAGACGCTGTGACAGACGCACCGTCGCGTACTGAGTGCAGAGGGCCATTTCGCGGTGTGCCCAGCGGAAGCCTTCGGCGGGCATAATGGAAGCGCCTAAGCGGCTAAGAAAGCCCATGGCGGAGTAATAGATGCTCACGGGGCCTAGGTTGGCGCCAGGAGCGGACCTCAGTTCCGGGCAGAGATCGTGATAAACCGCCGTTACTTCTTGGAAGCTACTGAAACTTAATAGGTTAGGGTAGGGCTGAAGCGAAGCGTCGGCTTGGTTTGCGTACTGCTCGGAAACCGCGCGCAGTAGAGATGCTCGCCATGCGAAGGCAGCGAACTGCATCAGCGCTGCGGTTGAGATCACGAGGATGAAGGATGCGATTAACATGTTCGACCAAGGACAGTTTGGCATTCTCAGGCGCCCGTGGCAATGGAACGTCAGTACTGTTTTTTTGAGGGGATGACACACGGCCCTAACCGGCGGGCATTGAATCAAGGCCAGGGCCGGATCGATCGAAGCCTGAATGATTACTGCATGAAGCTAGGAGGAGTTGATGACACGTAAACTGCTATTGGCCTGGATCTTGTGCGCTGGTTTTGTGTTTGCGATTTCCTTTGCTATCAATCCGCGTGCGCAGGCAGCGGATGAGTCTGCGGAAGCGCAAATTCGGTCAGTCTTGGACATGCAATCGTCTGCCTGGAACCGAGGCGATATCGACGCGTTCATGGAGGGATATTGGAAATCAGCGGAGATCGAATTTGTAGGAGCGAGCGGGATCACCAAGGGTTGGCAAGCCGTCCTCGATCGTTATCGCCGGAATTATCCCGATGGGGAGGCCATGGGTAAATTGTCCTTCTCCAATCTTGAGGTTCACCTGGTATGTCCGGATGCCGCATTTGCAATCGGAAATTTCCAACTCCAGCGCGAAAAAGACCGGCCCAGCGGTGTGTTTACGCTAAATTTTCGGAAGTTTAAAGAAGGTTGGCGAATCGTTGCGGATCATACGACAGGTTTTGCGGCGCATGCGCCGGCAACTTCTCAATAGGTTTCAAGGCTTGCTCGCGTGCGCTGGTTCGAAAATCTCCATTGGTCGTTCAAGACAGTGCGGAAAAAGCGGCAAGCAGTTGGGAATAGTTCCAGCATAAACATTTTTTCAGGGATAATGGCAGCTTGTTGAAAACTTCTAAATAGGAGAAACGAGTTTGCGCGCAGTCATCACAGGCGGAGCGGGATTTCTGGGTTCTCATCTCTGCGAATTGATGCTCGAGAAGGGTTGGGATGTTCTCTGTCTGGACAACTTGGTGACGGGAAACCAATCGAATGTAGCGCACCTGCTCCCGCACCCTCGTTTCCGATTTGCCCATCAGGACGTAACTCGCTACATAGAAGTGCAAGGGCCGGTGGAAGCTGTGCTTCACTTTGCTTCTCCTGCGAGCCCTCCGGATTACTTGAAATTTCCAATACAGACCTTGAAAGTTGGCGCTCTGGGAACGCACAACACGCTTGGTCTAGCCATGGCCAAGAAGGCGAGATTTTTTCTAGCATCCACCTCAGAATGCTACGGAGATCCGCAGGTCAGTCCACAGCCAGAAACGTACTGGGGCCATGTGAATCCGGTAGGGCCTCGCGGCGTATATGACGAGGCCAAGCGTTACGCCGAAGCCATGACCATGGCTTACCACCGCTATCATGGTCTTGATACTCGCATCGTGCGTATTTTTAATACCTACGGTCCGCGCATGAGGCTGAACGATGGCCGCGCTCTTCCGAATTTCCTCTACCAGGCACTCAGCGGAGAACCGATTACCGTATATGGTGACGGCAAGCAGACGCGGAGTTTTTGCTACGTCTCGGACCTGCTGGATGGGATTTACAAGCTTCTTGAATCAAACGAGCACGAGCCAACGAACATCGGTAATCCGCAGGAAATCACCATTCTGGAATTTGCGGAACGCGTCCGCGCACTGGTCGCCGCCGACGTTCCGATCATCTTTCATGCATTGCCGCAGGACGATCCCAAGCAGCGCTGTCCCGATATCAGCAAAGCGCGTCGCGTCTTAGGCTGGGAGCCCAAAGTGAAACTGGATGACGGATTGCGGCTTACTTATGAATATTTCCGGCAACGATTCGCGCAGATCACCCAACCAGCCAAATAATTACGAACTCGCGCCGCTGAAAGCTTCGTAGGAAGGCGAGTTCATCCATAGTAGAATCCTGCCAATCAGAACCGCTTCGCAGGCGATTCGTTCGAGTATCGCGGAAGCATAGGCATGGAAATCCTTTGGCCAACCTTGGGCATTTGCGTTCTGGTAGGGTTTGTGTTTTTTGTGTTAGCTCAGCATTGGCAGCGCCTTTTGCGGAATCAAAACTTTACCATACGCCGCTTGAGCGACAGAGTGCGGACCTTGGAAGCCATGGATGATCCGGAATTTCGCCGCCGTCTTAACGAATCAAGTCCTTCTCCACTGGAGCAAGTGTTCACTTTTTCCCTCCGTCTGAGTGATCGCTTTTGGCGCGAGACCCTGAAGACAACTGCAGAAGACTTATCTTTCATTGGCGCGTTCGGGAGTTTTTTGGGTTCGGTAAAAATCGAGCGCTGGCGCGGCCACACAGTGACCACAATCTCCGAGGTTTTACCCGCACGCCAGTCCGCAGCTTGGCAGACTCGTTCGCTCGACTGTTATTTCGACAAGTCTTCCGGCTACGACAGCCTAACTCTCTGGGAAGTTCCGCTCGCTCGCGTGCAAAATTCGGAGCGTCCCCCTTCGCTTGAACTGGCGCTCCAAGAACGGTCTATCGAGTTGTGTGCTCATCTTCTCCGGTCTGCCACAAGCAGCGGTTCGGCCAAACCCGCAGGCCTGGACGACATTGTGTTGTTTCAAGTCCCGCTAGATTCCGCGGAGCTTGCAGAATTTCGCCGCAATGATCCGCTGCAGAGCTCCGACGATGGCGAACCCTCCGATCCTTATCGCGATCGTAATTTCTGGCGTGCCTTCTATTCTCACAGTGATGAAGCCGCCGGATTCGAATGGCAGCTTTGGGTCCGCGATCTAGCCAAGAAGGCCGAATGGGAGCGCTGGAAAATCCTGGAATCGCCCGGCGATGTCGTGGAGCAAAACGCGCAGAAACGTACTAAGGCAGCAAGCGCTTAATCCGTGTGAGGATGTACCGGCAGACCTGCCCAAACATTCAGCAAACCTAAAATCTCGCGCACCACGGAAAGCGCGTCCCGCGTATTGCGCCACCAATGATCTGCATCATAGGGATCATCGGGCGCTGCTCTTACAATCGCACTCAAATTTTTGTCAGCCATCTTGTTCCATAGCGCTTTCACTCTGCGTGTGTGCTGCGGCGAAGTCACAATCATCACGCTGACCTTGTTCTCTTTGTGCAGTTCGCGAACTATTTCCTCCACTTCCTGCTGGGTATTAACGATAGTGCCGGGAAGAATCAGAACGTCGCTCTCCGGAACCTGCCTATGAATCAAAACCTGCCGGCTATATTCATCTTCGCCGATGAACGAAATTCCCACTTCCTTAAGCTGCTCGGCAGGCCCGTCAGGGCGCGTGATCCACACCTCGCTCCCGTATCCGGATGCGAAATATTTTGCAGCCTCCTCCGCGCGATAAGGTAAGCCTCCGCTCAAGACCACGATGGCGTCAGCGCGAGCAGGTGGGTCTTCACGAACCAACCAACGTCCGACTCCCCGAAACGCAATAATTCCCAAAACGATTAGCGCCAATAATAGAAAGGCTAAGAAGAAGCTCGGATTCCGCTTTCCATCGCGCCGGGGCTTTTCGATGCCTTCCATTGATTCTGACTTTTCCGCGCTACCCAAGGGAGAACCAAATAAAACACCGGCCGTAGCTTCGGTGATGTCTTAATTTTGCGTCGGTGCAATATGGAACATGCAAAAAATCGACCAAGAAGTTCTAGCTTAGAAGCCAGCCCGGCTTGCCGAGCCTCTGCGTGACAACAACCCGCGCAGCCCCAACCATACCAAGCGAGGCTGGCTCAAACATACTCGCCAGAGAATTTTCCACGCTTCATCGCGAGAGTATTCGGCAAGAGATTGCTTGGTGGGATCATTCAACAAGTCCACCAGCCGGCTGTAGTCGGCCTGCTGGAAATCATGGAGTGAACGGCGCAATAGCAGATGAAGATCCAGCTCCCGTCGCAATGTGCGCAGCTCGCCGGATACTCCATGCAAAATCTGTTGCGCCACGCCGAGCGCTCCGCGAAAGCCGGTGACGATGCCGCCTACGGTGGTGACCTTTACTTGACCTGCAGCGTCTCCCACCAAATACACCGACCCTTGGCCTACGCGGCGGTGTACCGGAACCCAGCGTTTGTAAACCGGAATGCGTGCCGCTTGAAAGCCGATGGGTTCGAGCTTCCGTTTTTCCAGAAATTTTTCCAAGTGGCTGCGCGTTTCCGCGCCAGTCTCACCGATAATCCCCAAGGCGGCACGTGTCGGAGATTCTGGGATGAGCCAGTAAAAATAAGGAGTGTCTTGGGGCACGAACCACACGCGCGCTGTATCGGGAGACATATCTTGGGGCAGTGAAACAATCGCCTGCACCAACGGAACTGTTTCAAGCGGCGCCCATCCCGCCGCCTGGGCCACACGGCTGGAAGCTCCGTCGCCGCCCACAATCGTATCCGCGTGAACTTCTTCGCGGCCCCCGTCGTTGCATCGATCGATTTCCAATACCATCCCGCGGCCGTTGGAATGCAGCGCGTGAAAGCGGCGTCCTAATTCGACAGTGGCGCCAGCCTGTTGTACTTCTTGAGCCAACCCTTGAATCAAGGTTCGGCGCTCAATAATCAGGTCCGGATGCTTCAGAGATATCGTTGCAGATCGGCCGTCGGTAAAAAGCTCAAAGCGGCGGATTTCGTTCAGCACACTTTTCTGCGCGGCGCGTCCAAGCAAGGCACGCATGCGATCGGTTACGATCAGAGTTCGCTCGTCAGGTTCCAGTGTCTCGATGCGTTCGAACACGCGGACAGAAATGCCCTGCCGAGCCAGTATGGAAGCGGTAAATAGACCGGCGGCTGATCCCCCTACCACGGCCACGCTTTCAGGATTTGTGCGGGAACTGCTGCGTACAATATTTTTCGCGTCGCGTAATTCGGGCGCCATATTCGTCACGTACAGTTTGCCTTTGCTTAAATTACCGGAACGTTCTCAGGGAAGCTACCTGCCGGGATTACCGTCGACCCCTATCCCGGATCGTTTGATGCCCCCGTTAACCGAGGAAGAAGTATATATCTTACCGTCCCGCAATCAACACGGATAGGCTCATTCAGCTATCGCTGGGCAGGAATGTTTTCGGTACTTTCGTCTGACGTTCATAAGGAGCAGATTCCAGCAGAAATATGACCAGCAGGCTTCCCAGAATGATCAGCCCTGCTAGTGCGTAGGCGATCGCGGCCGAATAGTAAGGGATGATAAGCGCAGCCACGCCGAACAATATGGCAAATAAATACAGCACCAGAACCGCCCCGCGATGACCTAGACCAAGGTTCGATAGTCGATGCGCCGTATGGTCCTTTCCCGGTGATGTGAAAGGAAGCAGGCCGCGACGCGCCCGAGAAATGGACACGAGCGTCGTATCAAAGATCGGTACTCCCAGAATCAGGAGTGGAATCAGCCAGGTGATGGGGAAAGGTACGCCGTCGGGCCGCACCTTTAGCCCTAGCGTGGCCATTAAAAATCCGAGGAACATGGCACCGCCGTCACCCATGAAAATTTTGGCGGGACTAAAATTCCAGCGCAGAAATCCCAGGGATGCGCCCAAAGCTGCGGCACCCAGACTACGAACCAGCGTCTGTCCGTTCATACTGGCCGAAATAGTGAAGAATGCGGCCGCTACCGCGGCGATTCCCGCGCATAAGCCATCCATATGGTCGAGAATGCTGAAGGACGCTGTGATTCCTACAACCCACAACACGGTGAAGCATCCATCCAGAACTTTCCCGGTGAGCCCTGCCACAAAATTGGAAAAAAGCTGCGCGTGAATTCCGGAAGCAATCAGCATCAGCGCGGCTACCGGCATCCCGACGAAGAGTTTTACTTGATGGTGCAAAAACTTTCCATCATCCAGGAAACCGACCACCGCAAGCAGAGTAGCTCCGGAAAGTATTCCGGCGACTTGTTGCTGCGGAACGCCATGGACCGTAATCAGAATGGCAAGCGCGAAGGCCAGATAAATAGCGATGCCACCAAGAAGCGGAATTGGTTTCAGATGAACTTTACGTGGGCCGGGGCGGTCCACCATGCCATAACGCAATGCCAGATGGCGCACTGGAATCGTGAGACTCAGTGAAGCCAGCAGTGCAACGGTAAAAGCGATCCAATCGGCGTTGACGAAATTCATTGCAGTTACTCCGCTCAACGCGCCGTAAGCATTTTTTCCAGAACGTCGCGGACTTGTTCTTTCTGTTTGCTCGCGAAATACCAGTCCATGGTCTTGCGCAGCCCTTCGCGAAATGGCGTTTTTGGCTCCCAGCCCATCAATTTTTTCGCTAGGGAGTTATCCGCCACACGATTCGCCGGGCCTGTAGGCATGTCCCGGCGCAAACGGATTTCCGCCTCCTGTCCTGAGAAATCCAGGACCATTTTTGCGGCGTCGAGCACTCGGATTCGCTCCATGGTTCCCAGATTCACTGCCGTGCCGTCATCGATTTTCTCGGCGGCGCGCATTGTTCCGCTCACGATGTCATCCACATAGGTCCAGTTACGAATCTGCGTTCCATCGCCCCAGACGTCAAACGGATTCTGCCCGATAAAAGCGCGGGCGATCATCGCGATCACGGCATGATTTTCCACTCCGCGCGGCCCATACACGGTGAAGTACCGGCAGGATGCCGCTTTCAGTCCATGCTCGCGGTGATAGGCCTGCAGCGTCAGCTCCGCCATCAACTTTGCCCAGCCGTACATATTGTCGGCGTCGTGCGGGGGTTTCACGTCTTCTTCTCGCAGATAAAGCTCTTGCTTCGTGTCGGTCTGCATGTTGTTGGGATAAACGCAGCCCGAGGAGGCGTAAACAACTTTTTCCACGCCCGCCTTCACCGCCTCCCAGAAAACAAGCCCGTCGAGAAAGAGATTCGAAGCGGGGCCCGCCTGGTGCAGGTCCACGTAACCACGGCCGCCGTGGTCGGCAGCCAAGTGAAAAACTACCTGAATGCCATTCATCGCCGCGCGCGTTACCCCGGGTTCGCGCAAGTCAGCTTCCACGAATGTCACCCGGCCATCGCTTAAATAATGTTCGATGTTCGAGAGTCTGCCGCTGGTCAGATCATCTACCACGCGCACTTGCGCGCCGCGCGCTATCAGAGCGTCCACCAGATGCGATCCGATAAACGATGCTCCGCCTGTTACGAGTACCTTCTTACGAGTCCAGATGGCCGCCTCCACTCACTATAAAGTTGCTATACGTTAGAGTGATTTCCTACCTCTTCCATTACATTTACGAACCTATCGAGCTCATTGACTCTAGCATATTTGGCCGCAACTTCCCGGGCTCGAACTCCCATTTGAGCCAAGCGGGCCGGGTCATTTCGCAATTGGCTTAGAGCGGCGGCCACCGCGGCTGGGTCATCGGGATCGGCGCACATTCCGCAGCCGGTTTCAGTAATGATGCGCGCCGCGTCGGTGGAGGCCGGAGCTACCGCAAGTACCGGCCGGCCCGCTGCAAGAATCGAATAAAGCTTACTTGGTACCACCACGCCCTCCAGGCCGCGCCGGACGGTGACAATGTGTACGTCGCCGGCCATCATTACCTGCGGTACTTGCTGCACCGGGAAAAATGGTAAGAAGCGTACATTCGGCGAAGGATGCGCGGTAGCTTCCAAAGTCGCGCGTTTTGCTCCATCGCCTACAAACACAAGGCATATATTTTCGTTGCGCAAAATCTCGGCAGCCTCTAGCAGCGTATTCCAGGCTCCGTAGAATCCCAAGTTGCCTGCATGTATGGCCACGAACGAAAAGCCGCTTCGAATTTTCTGTATCAGTGGATCGCTAGGTTCTGGCAGGGACGACGAAAACGAGCTCCCGTCCCGGACTATAACCACGCGCTCTGGCGCAACGCCTTTTGCGATGATTCGGTCGCGCATGTCGTCGCCGAGCACTACCACGCGCGCAGCGTGTCTAAGCGCGCGGCGGTGCATTTTTTCCCAGCCGTCAACCCAGAAACCGGAATTTACGATTTCACCGCCTACCGCCATGTCCGGGTACAGATCGCGAATGTTATATACGAAGGGCCGATTGCTCATACGCGCGACGAACGCTCCGGCGATGCCTGCCACCGGAGGATCGGTCATTGCCAGAACAATGTCTGGACGAATAGCCAGCGCACGCGGCACGGCCAAGGCGAGATACGACAGATAATTTGAAACGCGTCGCCACATCTGATGCCGCGGATAGGCCGTCGAGCCTACGCGTTCGACTGTCACGTCATTTCGAACATCTTTTCGCTGAAACGAGTAGGGGTAATACTCGTCAGGATCGTAGGAAGGACGCCCGGCCAGCACCGTGACGCGATGCCGCTGTGCCAATTTCTCTGCAATCTGCACAGCCATCTTGGCAGTCGCGGAAGTATCCGGCGGGTAATATTGATTGAGAAGAAGAATGTGCATAATTCGTATGGCGATCCCGGCGCCGCTGGACAACTTTGGCGACGAGCGATGCTCTGGACTACCGCTCCCTATTTTGCGCGTTTTGCGAAATTATCCGTGCTTTCTTCCCGCGGCCCACTTGTGAACTTTTTCTCCAAGATAAAGTTACCCATTACCAATACATCCATTTGCGTCCGCTGGAAGCAATGCAGCGCTTCTTCCGGCCGGCAGACAATCGGTTCGTTATCGTTGAAAGATGTATTCAACACCACCGGGACCCCGGTTTGATCCCCGAAAGCTCGGAGAAGCTTCCAGTACAGTGGGTTCGTGTTCCGGCTCACGGTTTGAAGCCGTGCCGTGCCATCCACATGAGTGGGCGCTGGAATCACACTTCGTTTCTCCGGACGCACGTTGTAAGCGAAGGTCATAAAAGGCGAAGGCTGCGTCTTTTCGAAAAATTCACCGGTGGCTTCTTCCAAAATAGAAGGAGCGAAGGGCCTGAATGTTTCCCGGTGCTTGATACGGCGATTTAAGATGTCTTTCATTGCCGGGCGCCGAGGGTCGGCAAGAATGCTTCGCTGGCCCAGCGCCCTCGGGCCCCATTCGACACGCCCCTGAAACCAACCCACGATTTTTCCGTCAGCGATGTGTTTTGCCGTGGTTTCAAGCAACCTCTTTTCATCCATCTCTGCGATGCTGGCCTGGTCTCCCGGCGCTTCAAGAGAGTCGATCGTGCGCGCAATATCCTGCTGCGAAAATTCCGGACCCCACCCCGCATGATCCATCACAAACTCGCGCGGGCGTCCGAGTACTTGATGATTCACCGCGAACGCCGCTCCCACCGATAATCCCGCGTCTCCCGCAGCGGGCTGAACGTAAACGCGTTCGAATGACGAACGATCGAATATTTTCCCGTTCGCAAGGCAATTGAACGCTACGCCCCCTGCGAGGCACAGCGATTTCTGTTTGGTTTTCTCCGCCAGCGCGCTCCAGTGCGCGGCGAGAACTTCTTCGAGCGCAGCCTGCATGCTTGCGGCAATGTTCCGATGCCGCTGTTCGAGTGGTTCCCCCTCTTTGCGCGCCGGCCCCATCCGCTTTTCCAGGTAAGCCGAAAAGAGCCTGCCCAATAGCGGTGTGCGATTGGCCTCTCGCCAACTCATATCCGCACCCTGACTTTGATGCGTAAAATATTGCAGCCCCAGGCGAAACGAAAGCGGCCCATGCACATGGACCATGCGGCGAAATTCCTCCAAAAATTCGGGCTCACCGTAAGCCGCCAGACCCATCACCTTGTATTCGTCGCCAAATTTCCAGAAGCCGATGTATTGCGTCAACGCGGTGTAATAGATTCCCAGCGAATGAGGGAAACGGATTTCTCCCAGCGCGCGCATCTTTGGCCCTTCGCCCAAGGCCCACATGCAGCTGGCAAAATCACCCAAGCCATCGGCGGAGAGCACCGCGGAATTTTCGAACGGAGAAACGAAATAGGCGCTCGCCAGGTGTGCAGTGTGATGTTCGATCCGATGGAATTGTGCCCGGATATTTTCCGCGGGCATCTCGAAAGCCGTTGCCAGATCCTCTTTGACGCCGGCAAATCGCCGCATCACACGCGCGCGATCTACGGCAAAGCGCGGCATGCGCATGGCGAACCGAAGTTTTGTTCCCAGCCGCGCCCAGGGATTCCGCGGCACGGCGATATGATCGACTTCAGAGAGTTTTACGCCGGCTTGGTCCAGGCAGTACTGAATCGCGCGCGCCGGCAAGCCCGCCGCATATTTCACGCGATTGAGCCGCTCTTCTTCCACAGCCGCCAGCAATTGTCCGTCAACCACGATGGCCGCAGAGGAATTCGCGTGATACGCGTTAATGCCAAGGATAATCATCGTGTGATCGCGTCGACCGACTGCGGGAAGCCTTGGCCTCCGAAATTCAATTCACGTGTACCGCTGCTGTAGCGCGGTTTTCCACACCGCTGGCAGGCGGAACGTTCAAGTTTCGTTTAACCCACTCATTCAAGACGTACAAACTCCACGGCCGCGACCAGGTTGTCCGGTCCAGCAAAAAACTCCTCCAAACCGTTTGCGCAAACTTCATGTCCACAATCTCTCCCAAAGCCGGGGCCCAATCGCCAAGCCCCACAGCCACGCGCTCACCCAGTTTTCCACGCATCCAATGTTCCCAAGGAAACGTAAACGTGCGCTTGGGCTGGTTGACAATTTCCTCTGGCAGCAAATTCCCAAGCGCTTCGATGAGCAAAGCCTTCGGACGTCCATCGCGCCGCTTGATCGATTCCGGCAGCCCCAGAACATATTCCACGAGCGGGGTATCCAGAAATGGAACGCGCACTTCGAGCGAATTGCGCATGCTCATCGCGTCGGTATCCCGCAACAGCGTGTTCACCATGTACGAACGCAGCTCCAGCCACGATACTTGTGTGAACTTGTCCATCGCCCGCGATTGCTCCACAGCCCCTTCGAGCCATTGGTACCAGAGCATCGATTCCCAGTCCACCGCGCCGCCATGGAGACGCGAAACAAAAGCCTTGGGAGTAAAAAGCGCCCGCGTGAAAAAGTAAGAATGAGGAAACAACTCCGGCTGAAGCCAGGCAGAAAGCCCTTTGCGAAAAGCATCAGGAGAAGCTTTGAAAAAAGGAGTCTGCTTGATTCCCGAAGCGGTCCACTGGCGAAATAGTTCCGGGAACAAGCGAGCCGCCCCTGCCACGCGCCCAACTTTCGTGGTCGCTCGAAAAGTCGCATAACCGCCGAAAAGTTCATCGCTTCCCAGGCCTGAAAGCGCCACTTTCAACCCCGCTTGCCGTGCCGCCCAAGACACAAAGTAAGTGTTAACGCCGTCCATCGACGGCTGATCCAGCGCCGCCACCGCCTCGGGGAGCCGGCTAACCATTTCTTCCGCGGAGATCATGGCCTCGCAATGTTGGCTTCCAATGCGCTCTGCGGTTCGCTTCGCAATTGCACCTTCGCTGAATTCCGTGTCGGGAAACGAAACGGTGAAAGTATGAATTCCACTCCGTGCTTTTGATGCGAGCGTCGCGATGGCTGTGGAATCGATTCCGCTGCTCAAAAACACGCCAATCGGAACGTCCGCGATGAAATGGCACCGCACAGCGTCTTCCAGCAACCCGCGAACTCGCGCAGCGGGCGTTGTTCCAGCATCCGAGTTCGGTGCGCCAGTCTTGGCTCCAGTGCCGTCACCGGAAAGTTGCCAGGGTTGCCAATATGCTGTCGGCTTGACGGCTATACTTTGGTCCTCAGAACCGATTGCCATGCAATGCCCTGGCGGCAAAGAAAAAATCCCTTCCACCAGCGTAGTTGGCTCGCCCACGGATCCAAAGAGCAGATAAGCCATAACTGCTTGCGCGGAAATCTTTGGCGCAAGCAAGCCGCTGGCAAGAAGCGCTCTCACTTCAGAGGCGAATAGAAACATGCTGCCGATCTGCGCGTAATAGAGCGGCTTGATTCCGGCACGATCGCGAGCCAGGAATACGCGCGTGGCCCGGCCATTGGGTCCTTGCGGTAATTCAATCACCGCGAACGCAAACATTCCTCGAAATCGTTTTACGCAATCCTGCCCCCACTCTTCATAAGCGTGAACTACCACTTCCGTGTCGGATTGCGATCGAAATAAATGCTTGCGCGATTTCAATTCTTCGCGAAGTTCTTGAAAATTATAAATCTCGCCGTTGAACAAGACCGCGAGCGTTCCCGTTTCGTTCCAGATTGGTTGCCCACCGCCGGGAAGATCGATAATGCTCAGCCGGCGCGCCCCCGCGGCCACAGGCGGAGCTAGGACTACTCCTTCGTCGTCCGGTCCCCGATGCACGATTGCTCTAAGCATCCGGCGGACCAGGGTCTCACCCGTTTCCCGCGAGCTAAACCCGATAATGCCGCAGATTCCGCACATGAGGACTAAGGCGCATCCAAAAATGCGTGGCAAGCTCTGCGAAGCTGCTGTCGGATGCGAACGGATGGCAGGCCCAGCCGTTTTTCACCATACCAACGCAGCGATGCACGCAACAGAATTAAGAAGATTACCAACAGGCACGAGGAGGTCAGGGCGGCGAAGGATTCACGTTCTACGAGCAAAGTCACGGTGGGTGCGTCTTCCCATCCGGGAATCAGCCGATCCAGTATCCGTCGAAGCAACGATCCGACTAGGTGTATGCGCGCGAGTCGAATATGCACGGTATGGTCGTAGGTATAGCTCGAGTCGTATCCGTGAATATTGCCTGTAGCCGCTTTAAATATCTTAGGATCCGCGAGCTCTTCGCGCGTCAGCGTCTTTCCATCCACTCCGCGGAAGACGACGCGAAAGCTCGGATCCACAATAATCCAACGCCCATCCACTAGAACTTCCGATACTACGTGCTTGGTCATCTGGCGCGAATCGACCAAAAGCAGCCTGCGAGCTTGCATGCCTCCGGTGTCCACAAGATTGATAAACGCATTCGTCGCCGTCCCGCATACTCGCAAGAGAGCATCGTAATTGAGCGTGTCTGTGGGATCACGATCTGATTGCGATGCTTCAACTCCTGAGTTTCTGCGAGCGGGCCCGTGAGCCATCCAACTTAATATGGCTTCTACTTTCTCATCGCCCGGTGAAGTGGCCGGCACAATGGCGTCTGAGAATCCCTCCAGGTATCTGCGCGTCGAAAATTCCCATCCTGCGGAATATGCGGCGAAGAGAACAGAAACCATCAGCAGTACGTTCACCGCGAGCCACGTGGCTCGGAATAAGCTGTGGCGCTGAAGGTGAGGATCTTCAACAGGCATCGGCCAGCGCCCCATACCTACAGCGGAATCAGGCTCTCGCTGAGCGCTTATTACTGCACTCGACGTCCTCGAGCGATCCTCTATCATGCGTTTTTGCGCACCTCTTCAGCCTTGGCATCCATTGTGTTCAGACGGCTCCGCTTTTCGACAGGTTCCTTCGCCACAATAAATGAGTGCACGTTCTGGCCGCGATTCTCGTCATATCGCACGATGCGTCCTTGTTGCTGCGCGCACCATTCTTCCACTAATTGGCGAGGCAGAAACGCGACAAGAGGAGTCACGAAGTAATCGTAGAAGAGGTTCCGGGCGCCGGGCCAGGTGCGTTTACCCTTAGACCTCACAAAATGTACCAAAAAATATGGCACCTGAAAAAGTAGTGTGACCAGCGGCCTGCTCCAGGCACGATGCAGCGCCCAGCGAATAAATCCGCCAGGAAACCGGTAGAGCGCGGGATACCGGCCGCTCGGTTTATAAACCGCCAAATACATTTGCCCGCCTGGTTTTAGAGTCCGGAAATTCTCGGTGAAAGCGGCAAACGGGTCCTGGGTATGGTGAATCACGCCATCGGAAATAATCGCATCTGCGGATCCCTCCAGGAACGGCAGGTGCAAGTTATCCCCCACTACACCAGGTCGATTGTATCGTTGGATCGCCAAGCCTAAAGAGACGCGGCTGCGCTCAAGTCCAATACACCGGATTCCTCTTCGAGCAAGAAAGCCCAAAACGCGTCCCGGACCGCAACCAATATCCAAAACCAGCGAATTCACCTCAAGCCCATTGATAAACTCAGCCAACAGCGGTGAGACAACCGACTTCATCTCCGCCGATTCGTCTGCCGGGGCCCAGTCGAACGGGTGTTGGTCGTAAAAGGTGACCGATTCAGTTGCCGTCATCGTAGGTTTCCATTCGTGCCGGCTAAAACTTGCGCGTAATATCCTTCCATCTGTTCCGTCAAACGATCCCAACCCAATTGCGCTGTCACTTCGGCGCAGCCCGCTTTCAATTTCCTGTAAAGCTCGACATCGCTAATCAGGCTGCTGATTGCTTTCGCCAATTCCATCTTTTCTGGCGCCACCACGAGTCCCGCGCGCCCGCTGACCAACGAACGTATGCCGCAGAACTCCGTGATAATTACAGGTACACCGAATGCAATTGCCTCTGCTGCGGAATTCGCGAAATTTTCATAGCGCGATGGCAGAGCAAAAATGTCGGCGTCCGCCAGCAATGCCGATTTATCCCGGTCGTAAAGAGCGCCCGTAAAGATCACCCTGGATCCAACTCCCGCTTCGCGCGCTCGTTTCTCGAGCATCGCACGATAACCCGGTTCGCCTTCCGGTCCTGCGATTACAAGCCGTCCTTTTTGAGGACAGCACTGCGCAAATGCGTCGATCAGAACATCGGCGCCCTTCCGTGGAATCAGGCGCCCCAGAAAAACAACCAAGGGCTCTTGGGGAAGGATCCCCCATTTTTCCCGGAAAACGCCGCGCAGCTGGCTCGTCGGACTGGTGTCGAGATCAATGCCGTTATATCGGAGTATCACTTTTTTCTCCGAGACGCCGTCGTCGAGCAATTCTTGCGCCTCCATTTCCGAGGTGGCTACGATCCGAGTCGCATGCCGCCAGGAAATGTCTCCCAGACCGGCATGCCACAACCGTTTTAGCCGGAAACTTCGATCGATTGGACGATACATCCCCATGGGCTCAATCACGTAAGGAACGCTATGCCTTCGGCAAAAATAGCTCGCCGCTGGTCCCAGTAAATCGTAGAGGCCGTACAGGTGAACCAGATCAAACTGCGAGATGGACGCCCGGCAGAATCCTATCACATGCGGATTCAGCGTGAGTGCGCGATAGCGTACCAAACTGCTGAGATAAACGGTCTGGACACCATTCTCGTCGTTACGCCATCCCCAGGGATTACGTTCGAACTTCAGGCCAGCAGCGTTATTGCTTGCCCCTTTCACTCCCAGGTCTGCCGTTAGAACTGTGATCTGATGACCACGCTTGGCCAAGCCACGCGCCAGAGCGCGCACCTTAACGACCGGGCCACCTCTATCCTGAAACGGAAAATAAGATTGAACTACCTTTAAAATGCGCATCGGAATTCAACGACGAGAGCCTGCTTGTTGCGATTCTTTGTCCCTCCAGCTGCGAACAAAGAATACTATCCCGACACCTCGGAATCCATTCCGCACTCTTCCGCGATTCGTTCGAGCTGGCTCTGGAAAACCTCGAAAGAATACTGTCGGCGAACGATCTCCGCAGCGCCCCGGCCCAGTTCCATTCGCAGCGTGGAATTTTCGAGCAATCGCGAAAGCGCTTCGATTAAGCCTTTCAGATCATGTGGCCGGACCAGCAGACCGTTCACGCGATCTTGCACGACGTCTGTGCTTCCTCCGCAGGCTGCGGCTATCAACGGTTTGCCGAAAGCCATCGCTTCCAGAAAGACCAGCCCGAAACCTTCACCGGTGCTCGGAAGCGCGAAGATTTCGCTGCGAGCGTAACAAGCTGCGATCTGCGCGCGTGACAAGTTCGTAAAGAATCGCACGGATTCGGAAACTCCTAAATCAACGGCAATTTTTTGGAGTCTTGAAAGGTCATCGCCATCGCCCACCGCCGCCAGGTACAAACCCGGAAACTTCGTGCGAAGTTGTGCGCTGGCGCGAATTAAGTCATCCACACCTTTGTAACGCTCCGAGGCGGCCCAGCGGCCTACCGTCAGAACCACGCGGCCGTCGGGAAAACCTTTCAGCAATGGAAGGTTGTCGGGATGGTCCGCCATGCCCAAAAAATCTGGATTCAGCGGCCAAGCGAGTTTCCTGATTTTTGCGGCCGGCACACCTTGAACTTCCGCAAGTTTTTGCGCGGTGTCACTGCTCGGAGCGAGTACAAAATCCGCGGATAAAAGCGAGCGGCGCCGCAAACCAGGCAGAGGCTTCCAAACTTCCACACCGTGTGACATCACGATCGTCTTGATGCGAGGTGACCGCAACTTCATCAACGCAGCAAGGAACGCAAGATAAGGATGCGCAGCGAGAACTACTCGCGCGCCGTGTTTGGATTCATTTAGCGCAGAGGCGACCAATCGAACCTTGGAACGGTTGAAGCCGCGCAACGACACTCGTTGGCGAGCAACTTCAAAATCGTGCTCACTCGGACCGTCGTTGATGCTTAGAAATGACGTTGCCCAGTTAACCCGACGAGCCGCAATCGCGCCCAGCGCCGCGGCCGTCAGTCGGCTCGCTTCCTGGATTCCTCCGACACCGAGTAATTCAGGAAAAAGACCAATAATTTTCTTCGGCCGCTCTAATTTCTGCGTCATTGTTAAGAAATAAAAACGCTAAGAAATAAAAGACGCAGGGACAGGCGAGTCTTTCGCCGGTTTTGTGTGTCACTGGATCTCATGATTCTGGCGTCAGAGTTTGCATGGCCGTATCCGCTCTGCGCTGCACAATCTCGTTGAAGATCAGAGCTAGTTCGCGGCCATTTCGTCCCCAAGTATATTTCAGCGCGGTCTGCGCCGCTTTAGTACCGAGCCGGTTACAAAGCTCGCGGTCTTGGTACAGCAGCCGAATGATTGCGGCTAACTTGGCACTATCGGTGGGATCGTCCAAAATCATGCCATCCTCGGCGTCCGTAATTATTTCGGATACGCCGGCAGCCGCGGAAACGATCACGGGCAATCCGCAGGCCATCGCTTCCGCTGGAGGCATTCCGTAAGAATCCTGAAGCGAAGGTCCGGCATAGGCGTCCGCCGCAGCATAGTAGAACTCAATGTCTTTTCGTGGAGGCAAGATCACAACTCGATCGGATAGGTTTTTCTCGCCGATGAGCTGCCGAACCGAAGATGGGTCTTCGCCGGTTACAACTAGCAATCCAATCTCCAAGTCGTGCAACTCTGCCAGAGCGCTGAGAAGGGCCGGAAGGCCTTTATTGCGCCAGTCATTGCCAACTAAAATCAGAGTAAATCGGCCCGGGGGCAGTTGCAGTTCATTTCGAGCCGCCACGCGGAGGGCCGAACGGGCGGCGGTATTAAAAATGTCGTGATCCAGTCCCAAGTGCAGCACGGGTATGGGCTCCCCCCGCCCGTAATATCTTTTCAGTTCATCGGCGGACTTGTGCGAATACACAACAAGCGCCGTCTCGCGATTTTTGTAGGCGCGCTGTTCCATCGCGAGGGCAACCCAGTAATAGATTTTGCGATGCAAAAGTCGCGGACACTCCCGGAGAGAATTCCTGTCCCACTGCATGCTGGACGCCACTCGACGCAAATATTCAGCGAACACGATCTGGACACACAGCACATCCGCATCCAGACAGTTTGCGCCGGAGCTGAAAATAAGATCGTGCCGCAATCCGCCGAAGCGCTTATCCCAGTAGCGCGAAAATCGGTTCGCAGCGATCCACCACAAAAAGTTGAAAAGATGTGGCCCGGGCAGCTTGGGGATGCGGTGCAAGGTGTATCGGGATGGATCAAGATCCTCTACATACTGGCTATAAATATGAAGTTCGAACTCATGGGGAAGATGCGCCAGCCATTCCGTGATGATTCGCTCACTGCCGTGCCTTTTGTCCAGAAACGGGGAAACCACGGCGACGCGAATCCTAGGCTTGATTGGGCTCATGTGACGATTCCGGCAGATGAATCAGGCGAGCTTCGGTGATGGAAGGGATGGCGCGGATGTGTTTCAAGATGGAGGGATCTACCTTGCCGTCCAGGCGCACTAAGGCGACGGCTTCGGCCCCGTGAACCGGGCTGCGGCGGCCCAGCGCGAAGGTGGCAATATTCACGCCGAGATTTCCCAATGACGTTCCGATCATGCCGATAACGCCGGGGACGTCGCGGTTTCGAGTCATCAATAGAGTGCCTTCGAGTGGAGCTTCCAGCGAAATCCCGTCGAGCGACAGAATTCTCGGCGAGCCGTCTTGAATTACGGTGCCTTCCACGGCCAGCTCAGATCCTCCATTATTAGCCGCAGAGACCTCTACAGTGTTGGGGAAGCCACGTTCGCGGCGGCGAGTGGTCTCTTCCACAATCAATCCGCGTGCGGCGGCAGCTTGCGATGCGTTTACAAGATTCACTTTTTCGTCCAGGACGCTATTCAGCAAGCCAATGAGTACGGCGCTGCGGATTACGTGGGAGCCAAGTTCGGCTGGCTCTCCCGCATAACGAATGCGGATACGGCTGAAGCTGGCCGAGGGCGCTGCTTGCGCAACGAGGGCGCCGAGGCGTTCGCCCAGTTCGAGGTAAGGGCGCAAGAGGCGGTACTGCTCAGCGGAAAGCGCGGGCATGTTTACGGCGTTGCGAATCAAGCCTTCGCTGAGATAGTCGCGAACTTGCTGCGCGATCAGCGTGCCCACTTCTTCCTGCGCTTCGGCTGTGGAGCCGGCGATGTGCGGCGTGGCAATCAAGTTAGGCAAGCCGATCAGCGGAGAATTTTTCGGCGGCTCTTGGGTGAAAGTGTCCACGGCAGCACCAGCCAGGTGGCCGAAGCGCAATGCTTCGGCGAGCGCAGCTTCGTCAATTAATTCGCCGCGAGCGCAATTGATCAGGCGAGCGCCAGGTTTCATTTTCGCCAGAGTTTCCGCGTTGATTATTTTTTCCGTGGAAGCACTGAGCGCAGTGTGGAGGGATACCACGTCGGAGCGGCGGAGCAAATCTTCTAAGGGAATCAGCTCGACCTCCAGTTCACGCGCGGCAGCTTGGGCGACGTAAGGGTCGTAGGCCAGAACCTTCATTTCCAGGGCGTGAGCGCGGCGGGCCACCTCGGTGCCCACTCGACCGAGGCCGACGAGGCCGAGCGTTTTACCGCGCAGTTCCATGCCGGTGGAAGATTTTTCCCAGCGTCCGGCTTGGATGGCGGCGTTGGATTGTGGCACGGACCGCGCGAGGGCTAGCATCAGCGCGAAAGTGTGTTCGGCGACGCTGACGGCGTTGCCTCCGGGAGTGTTCATGACCAGGACGCCGCGGTGAGTGGCGGCGTCCATGTCCACGTTATCGACGCCGACTCCGGCGCGGCCTACGACGCGGAGGCGGCGGGCTTTGTCGAGGAGACCGACGGTGACGCGGGTGGCACTGCGGACGATGAGGCCATCGGCGTCGGCAATTTCGGCGGGGAGCGTTCCAGCAGCGGGGAGTACAACTTGCCAGCCAAATTCTCGCAGCAACTCGATGCCGCGCTCGCTGATTTTGTCCGCGACGACGATTTTCATTTTAGGAAGCCTTGGGGCTGCCACGATGGAGACAAATAAGCAGGCACGAAAAACGCGCGCGGGCGTTTTTGAATTTTTTGGCGATTTGAGCAGTTGACGGCTGATTGTTTTCTGCCAGTTGCAGCGCGTCCTAATTTCCGAATTTGGCGATTGAATTCCGAGATTGCGAAAAATTCTCGGCGTTTTGCTGTATCTCTAATCGCTGTTCTGGCCCCGGTTAGAAATTTTTCCGTCACTTGTTTGGAGTGAGTTACGGTGAATTCGGTTTGTGATGCTGTGCCGGTTTGAAGTGCTCTAGACCACTTGCGAATTTGCGTCGATGATCGGAGCAAAAAGGGAGCCTGGGGCGGTGGAAGTGGCACAGATAGTTTTGGGTCGGGGAGAAGCGTCCGATGCCGTTCTATTTTAATCACGAGCGACGGTAGCACGCAGTTTGATGGAATTCAAGGACCTGTGCCGTGGACGGTCTAGTAATGCCGCCGACCCACAAAAATTCGAACCGCAAAAGACCCGACGCACCAACATTTGACCGCAAAGGTCGGACTCCCCAATATTCGAACTTGAATGCAAATGCCTCGCCTCGAAAGAGCTGAGCTACATTAAGGGCACAGCGAAGAGATGTTCGAGCTCGAGCCGAGGCGGATGCAAGCAGCAACAGCAGGTCCCTCGTCGGCCATACTGCGGCCTCTTGGGATGACAACATCTAGTTCAAAGGCAGGGCCAAGAGCCTTTCATCGCGTGACGTCGTAAACGGTCGTGTTAACTTCAGCAACCTGAGATGCGCTTGATGAGCGGTCCATTGGGGCCATCCATCAAAGCGGGCATTTCTACTTTGCACAAACCGGACATTCTCATTTTGCGGCGACACTGTCCATTGGGACCTTGACCGAGGATGCGAGGGCGCATACGATATCGCGCAGCGTTCTGTGACCCAGCTCTCGCTGAAACGAAACCACTGAGACGATATTTGGAGTCCTCCGCAGGGATACCGAGGTTACAAACATGCGTATGCGCAAAAGCAATTCTGCCGGGCTGAAAGCCAGCGTTAAGAAAACTTCCTATAACTGGATACTTTGTTTGGTTTGTCTCGCGATTTGTCCGGCGGCGGCTTTAGCGCAGGATGCCAAGCCGGCGATTACCGCGCCGGTGAACGAAAGAGTGCTGGTGACGCTTGAGGGCAACACGCCAGCTGCGGCGATGGACGCGGAGAGCGATCGAGGGCCGGTCGCTGACGAAATGCAAATGGAGCACATGCTGCTGGCGCTGAAGCGCGCGCCGGAGACCGAAGCTCGTTTCGAAAAATTGATTGGCGATATGCACGATCCGAATTCTCCTGAATATCATCGCTGGCTGACGCCGCAGCAGCTTGCTGCACGGTTCGGAATTCCGTCTCAGGACCTGGAAACGATACGGACCTGGTTGGGATCGTACGGGTTCCAGGTGAATCACGTATATCAGAATGGTTTCGTGATCGACTTTTCGGGGACTGCGGCTAATGTGCGGGAAGCGTTTCACACGGAGATTCACAATGTGGTGCTGGCTAACGGCGAGCGTCATATATCGAACATAAGCGATCCGCAGATTCCGGCGGCGCTGGCGCCGGCGGTGCAGGGCGTGGCGTCGTTGCACAATTTTTTCCCGAGATCGCGCGCGATTCAGCTGGGGCCGGTGAGCTACAACAGCAAGACGAACACTTGGCAGCCCCATTTTAACGTCAACTTCCAGGGCACCACTTTCCATACGCTGGGACCTTACGATTTCGCGACGATTTATGATTTGTTGCCGCTGTGGAAGCGCGGAATTACGGGCAAGGGTGTGACCATCGCGGCGGTGGAAGTGACGAATCTGGCGCATCCCGGCGATTGGAATGCCTTCCGCAATGTGTTCGGCTTGGATCAATTTACAGAGGGGAATTTTAAGCAGGTGTATCCGGGGTGCAAGAACCCGGGCCAGAACGGCGCTGAAATAGAAGCAGCGCTGGACGTGGAATGGGCCAGCGCAGCGGCTCCGGATGCAAACATCGAGCTTGCGGCGTGCGCGGACACGCAAACCACTTCCGGACTCGATCTGGCGATACTGGGACTAATTGATTTTGCTCCGCCGGACATTATTTCGGACAGCTACGGACTCTGCGAAACAGTTACGGGCGCGGCGGAAGTGGCGCTGGAGAATCGCGAGGCGCAATTGGCGACGGCGGAAGGCACCACATTTTTCATCGCGCAGGGAGACACGGGCGCCGATGAGTGCGCTCCGGTGGAACCCACGAATTACGCGATTCTAGGGATTAATAGCGGAGACAACACGGCGTCGGCGTACGCGGTGGACATTGGCGGCACGGATTTCATGGCGCAATACAATTCGGATGTGAGCGGCGTGCCTTTGAGTAACTATTGGAGCGCGACGAATGAAGCGGTGACCAAGGCGTCAGCGCTTTCTTACATACCGGAGATTCCCTGGAACGATGGGTGCACCAGCAAACTGATTTTCAGCGATCCGTTTAATGGGAGTTTTACGCAGGCGTACGGGCCTTCGGGATTTTGCAATTCGTCCTTGGGGCAATTTTTTCTGATTGATGTGAGCGGGAGTGGCGGACCGAGCACATGTTTTACCGGGAAGCCTTCTATTCCGGGCGTCGTGAGCGGAAGTTGCAAAGGCAATCCGAAGCCGGCTTGGCAGACGGGCGTTCCAGGAATTCCGAGCGACGGGCTGCGCGACCAACCGGATCTTTCGTTGTTTGCTAGCAACGGAGTGTGGGGAAGCTTTTACGTGGAATGCTTGTCCGATGTGAACGAGGGTGGCGCGCCTTGCACTGCGGAGAATGACGCGTTGTTGGAAGGCGGCGGTGGCACCTCGTTTGCATCACCGGCGATGGCGGGAATTCAAGCGTTGATCGATCAGAAATATGGGCCGCAGGGGAATGCTAACTACGTTTACTACGCGCTGGCGGCGGCGCAGTTCAAACAGCGAGGCGCTGCGGCTTGCAATGCCAGCCGTACAGACGGCGAGCTGCCGAATAAAAACTGCGTATTTCACGACGTGACTCAAGGAGACACGATTATTCCGTGCGGCAAGGGGCCGGGCGGAAAGTTTTTCGACTGCTTTGGCGCAGAAGGCGCGACCATCATCGGGGAGTTGTCGTCGTCGGATTCAAAGGCGCAGCCTGCGTACAACGCGACGGTGGGCTACGACTTGGCGACGGGGCTGGGATCGGTGGACGCTACGAATTTGTTTGATGCGTGGCCGAAGAATTAATCGGCTGGAAAACGAAATTTGCTTCGTTGATGGGGGGGGCTTACACAGGAGTGCCCGGACGAGTAATGTTCATGGCTTGGGCGGTGACGTCAGCGTACTTCAGGCCGGCGCCGGTGTTGAAGACTACGACGTTTTCTTCGGGCTTCAGAAAACCGGTGGCGATTAGATTTTTGTAGGCGGCAGTGGCTGCGGCGCCTTCGGGCGAGAGAAAAATTCCTTCGTTGCGCGCCCAATCTTTTAGCGAAGCTAGGATTTGATCGTCGGGGACGGCGACGGCCATGCCTGCGGAGTCGCGCAGGATTCCCAGCATAATGTAATCGCCGTACGGTTTTGGGACGCGCAGGCCGGCGGCGAAAGTTTCCGCGTTCTGCCAAGGGTCTGTTGCGCTGGATTTATTTTCAAAGGCGCGTACCACCGGGGCACAGCCGGAAGATTGTACCGCGATCATTTTTGGGCGCTTGCCGGGAGCGACCCAGCCCATTTCTTCCAATTCCGCGAAAGCTTTCCACATACCGATTAGTCCCACGCCACCGCCTGCGGGATAAATCACGGCGTCGGGGTACTTCCAGCCGAGTTGTTCGACGATTTCGTAGCCCATCGTTTTCTTGCCTTCGATGCGGAAAGGCTCTTTCAAAGTGGAAACATCGAACCAGCCCTCTTTCTCTTTTCGCTCGGCGACCATGCGACCGCAATCTGAAATTAGGCCGTTGACCAAGGTGACGTTGGCACCATAGGCTACGGCCTCGACGTAGTTGGCGAAGGGGACGTCTTGGGGCATGAAGATGTGAGCTTCGAGGCCGGCAGCGGCGGCATAGGCGGCAAGAGCGCCGGCTGCGTTCCCGGCAGAGGGGACCGCCAATTTTCTCAAGCCGTAGTGACGAGCCATGGTGACGGCGAGCGCCAGTCCGCGCGCTTTGAAAGTGCCGGTGGGATTGGCGCCTTCTTCTTTGAGGAAAATTCCGGAATGGCGGCGGCTGCGAAGCAGGGGGGTCCAGCCTTCTCCTAGCGTGACGGGGTCAACGGAGGGGAGCACGGCACGGTAACGCCACATGCCGGACCATGGCGAGACCGCTTGTCGCGATATAGCAGCGTCGCGGGCAGCGGGACCGTGGAATGAGCCGAGATCGTAACGAACGTAGAGCGCGCCTTGGCATTTGGTGCACAGTGTTTGCGGGCGTTGGGCAGAGAAAGTGGAATTGCAGCGGGAGCATTCGAGACTTTTGATTACTGGCATCGTTGTTACCTTAGCAGATGGGTTGGATGCGCAACAAGATTTGCTGAAGGCTAAAAATTAATGTAGGTGGAATGTGATGATGCCCGCGGTGAACGATTGTGTTTAGAAAAATTGAAATGAATGAGACGGCTAAAAAGGATTTGAGCACCAAAGAAAGTTCGGCGGCGTGGCGCGCGGTCCCTATGGTGGGAGCTTTGTTGTTTCTGTTGGGCGCGGGTTGGGCGATTGTGCTGGGGCCTCAACTTTGGATTACCGTGCTGCGCTGGGTTGGACTTCTCGGCATGGCGGCTGCGGGGTTTCGCGGTCGTTCGCTCACCTACTGGATTTTTTTCTCGATGTTGCTGGGTGGGGAAATTGGACTGGATTGGCCGCAGCTCGCTGAACATCTGCGCGTCCTGAGCGACATTTTTCTGCGTTTGATCAAAGTGATTGTCGCGCCACTGATATTGGGCACGCTGGTTACGGGCATCGCGGGACACGGGAATCTGCGTAGCGTTGGACGCATTGGACTGAAAAGCCTGATCTTTTTTGAGGTTGTGACGACGCTGGCGCTTTTTATCGGGGTCGGAGCGATTGATATCAGCCGGGCAGGCGAAGGGCTGACGCTGCCGGTTACGCCGGAAGTGGCGCTGGCGCAGAATGCGGCGCCAATGCGTTGGGGCGACTTTCTGCTGCATATTTTTCCGGAAAATATTGCGAAATCGATTGCGGAGAACCAAATCCTGCAGGTTGCTGTATTTGCGCTGCTTTTTGGAATTGCGCTGGCGTTGTTGCCGGAGACCAAGCGCGAGCCGATGTTGAAGTTTTGCGAGTCGCTGAGCGCGACGATGTTTTCGTTCACGAATCTGGTGATGTATTTCGCGCCGATTGGCGTGGGCGCGGCGGTGGCCTACACGGTGGGGCACATGGGCGTTGGTGTTTTGCTGCCGTTGGCGAAACTGCTGCTGACAGGATACCTTGCGCTGATTGCGTTCGTTTTCGTGGTGCTGCTTCCGATTGCTATTCTTTCGCGGATTCCGCTCGCGCGATTTCTGCGCGCGGTGGCCGAGCCAGCCACGATTGCGTTCGCAACAAGCACTTCCGAAGCTGCGCTGCCGCGCGCGATGGAGGATATGGAAGCGTTCGGAGTGCCACGAAGGATTGTCGCCTTTGTGATTCCGGCTGGATACAGCTTCAACATGGCGGGGTCGTCGGTTTATTTGGCAGTGGCGTCGATATTTGTGGCGCAGGCGGCGGGAATACATATGTCCTCGGGACAACAACTCTCGATGGTTTTTGCGTTGATGCTGACGAGCAAAGGGGTGGCGGGAGTGCCGCGCGCGACGCTGGTGGTATTGATGGCGACTGCGTCGATGTTCCATTTGCCGACCGAGCCGATCTTCGTGATTTTGGGTATCGATGCGCTGATGGATATGGCGCGCACGGCGGTGAATGTGATCGGAAATTGTTTGGCTTGCGCCGTCATTGCACGGTCGGAAGGCGAGCTTCCGTCCGACGCTTGATTGGCAGTCGCCCCAGAGGGCATCTTCCAGGAACCGCGCGCGGGTTTTTCGTTACCTGCTGCTTAAAACGAACTTGTTGCCGTCAACATCCTTGAAGATCGCTGAAGTTCCCCAGGATTCCTTTTTGGGGTCCGCGGCAAACTCCACGCCTTTCGACTTCATAATTTTCGCGGTGGCGAAAACGTCGTCACACCAAAACGAGATTGGCTGAAAATCGCCGATGCGATTTTCGTGGCCATCCGGAGTGAAAAGGACCAGGCCGGTTTCCGCGCCGGGGATCAGGAGTTCGATCCAGCGCTGCTGATCACTGAAGGGCTGATCGGTGCCGACTTTGAAACCAAGTTTTTCTGTGAAGAATCTTAGAGAAGCGTCCTGATTGCGAACGGGGATGCTTACGAATTTTAGTCCTCGGATCATTTTAGAAATCCTCCATTAAGTTGTTGCGACGATCTGCAGACAGCGAATGGGATGCCGCCGCTAGGAAAGGCTGCCGCGCTGAAGACCGCGGCGCTACATGGAAACCTTTCTGACCTCGAGCGGAGGATAACTTGGAGAAATTCGGGTTGCAATCAGGCAACCAATCCTATACTAACCATTGGTATAGTATGACCAATATCGATGAGTACCTGACGGACGTTTTGATGCGGGACCTGGTGGGGCACGACCGGAAACCGGTAAGCTTTCTGGTGTATTTGTGGCTGGCAGCGGAAGAGGGGAGGCGAGATGGAGCGGTTCAAATCAGCTACCAGGAGCTTGCAGAATCGATTGGAGTTTCAAAAAGCTCGGCACAAGCATCCGTGAAATGGTTGATACGGAGAAAGCTTTTGGCTGCGAGCAAAGAAAATGTGACGGCCACGCCGCGTTATACGGTCCTTCGTCCGTGGAGAGAGACGAAAAGGAGTGGTGGCCGCGCGCCCTGATTTCTGTTTGCAAGTGGATGGGTGTTGCATGACGATTGACGACAAAGCCGATCTTCTGAAGGTATGCCATCTGGTGGATCCGGAGGACGATAAGTCCTGATCGACACCGCCAAACAGACGTGTGTGAGGTCAGGCGGCGCGTACTAAGTCTTCGGCGTTTGCCAGCAATGTGTTCGGGTCGCCTTTCGGAACAATTCGGGTAATGGCCGAGACATCCATATGGGAGTCTTTGATGTTCTGGGCGTAGAGCGTGAAGAGAATGATGGGAGTGTCTGGCAGGATTTTTGATATGGCATTGGCTGTCTTCAGGCCGTTCATCTCGGGAATGGCTAAATCCAGGATCACCAGATGCGGATAAAGGATGCGGGCCTTCTCTACGGCTTCCTGGCCGGTGGAGGC
Organism: Binatus sp. (SeqCode); assembly: GCA_035602755.1. Classification (GTDB taxonomy): domain Bacteria; phylum Acidobacteriota; class Terriglobia; order Acidiferrales; family UBA7541; genus Palsa-295. The sequence goes on from DATNLR010000077.1 coordinate 65,281, forward strand.
TTGGCCACAAACCTCGAAATACTCGTGATCGCTGAAGGTCTTGCGCAGCGAATCGACGATTTGAGGATGGTCGTCAACTATCAATATTCGTTTTTTCATTTCGCCACCAATTAGAACGCTTTTGCGGTGGTTATTTGAGCATGACGGTGATCAGGGTGGAATACGGGTTAAACCTTAATTTCGTGTGGGAAACACTCGTTTAAGCGCGTGTTTTGAGGTATGAGTAAGGTTGCCCAGCCCTTTCTGTAGACTTTCGAACTACTTGCGAAAAGGAGAACATAAATGACGTCCAGATGGAGCCTACGAACCCTTGCTCTTCTAGCTGCTTTACTGTTGATGCTGGTCGCGTCGGCTTCAGCTCGTCCAGACTTCTTATTCGGTACGACTCCGGCCCATCCTGCGGCAACGCTGAATTCAGCGGTTGCGCAAGCGGACAAGCTGGTCGATATCAATTCAGCTACAAAGGACGAGCTGGATGCGCTTCCGGGAATTGGGCCAGCTTACGCGCAGAAGATAATCGACGGGCGGCCCTACCGTGCCAAGACCGATTTGGTGAAGGAAAAAATTATTCCGCAAGCGACGTATGACAAGATCGCGGACAAAATCATTGCAAAGCAGAAACCGAAATAACGAATTCTCAAAAGATTCGTTGGAGTGATCGCGACGATGGTCAGAATTAGGTTGAGGTCGCATGTCTAAGAGAGACTTGGGCACGGACCTATTCTCCTTCGAGAGGGCCACAAGGTCGGTGTCCGCGCCGCTCCCTACTCAGCAGTATTTCCCCTATGAGAATGCTTGGAAGGAGTTCGACAGATTGCACAAAACAGCTCAAGGAGGCGGCCCGCTCAGAGTGATGGTTAGGGTTTTTGAATTCTCGATGTCGGTTGTCGGAATATACGGATTTCACTTCGCGAGAGGCTCTAAGGTCGTAATTTTTGCTTGCTTGGGTGCTGCTGGTGTTGCGGAGCTTTTCTATTGGATCAACGGCAGGAAGCGGTTTTTAGACTGGCAGTGCCCGCGATGCCATAGCGAATGGCCAGGAACTAAGAATGAAAAGGATCGAGCGTGCAGAGCTTGCGGCCTTCGGCTGCATCAAATGTCGCCGTGACTTGTATTCCACGCTTAGACTCGTGACCTGAGAGAAGGCACTTCCTTATGACCTTCACTTTTGTGGAACGTATTTTTGCCGGCTATTTTTTGCTGATCTCGGTGACGCTCCTCGCTGCTTCCGCACCTTCCGCATTTGGCCAACAGAGGGGGGAGCCGGTACATGGGCTTTGGGTGTGGAAGAGCGCGCAAATTTTGGAAGGAGAGCATAGCTCGGAAAATTTACGAGATTTTTGTAAATCGCAGGGCATCAACGAAGTTTATGTGTCGGTTTCCGCGCAAAGTGAAGCGTCGGAAGATACCCGTCTGGCACATTTGATCGGGCTACTTCATCGGGCGAATATTCGTGTGGAAGCACTGCTTTCAAGTGCGGATGCCGACGAGCCGGGCAAGCATCGGGAAAAGCTCCTGGAGCATGTGCGGGGAATCGTGCAATTCAATCAAAGGCATCCGGCGGAACGATTTGATGGGATCCATCTGGACGTGGAACCGCAACAACGCCCGGAGAATAAAGGGCCCGGAAACCTGAAATTTCTGCCGGGACTAGTAGACGCCTTTCGCGAGGTACGGTCTGTGGCGGAGGCGTCGCACTTAAGCGTCAACGCGGATATTCAGAACAAACTCTTAAAAGGCGATTTAAGCGAGAGAAGAATGTTGCTGACGTCGTTACCGCGGCTTACGCTGATGCTGTACGAACTAAGTAGCCCGGGCGATGGAGAAAGCGCCGAGCAGATGGCGGAAAAAGTCCGGACGGCGAGCGGGAAATTTCTGTCGATGGCTTACCAAGGAATAGACGATCGTAATCTCGCGAAGCTGGTGATGGGGCTCCGCACACCGGATTACGGAGAACTGCTTCCTGCGATGCTTCAAGCGCTAGACGACGCAAATCGCACGGATCCGCATTACTTGGGTTGGGCGAGACATTCCTACAACGATTATTTGAAGGCGGGACGCTAAAAGGTGACATCCGGGGCGAGAGTCGACTCGCCCCAGGCGTCCGTGGAAATTTAGCTGGCGCTGGCGGGCATTTGCATGGGTTCGTCAAAACTGCCGCCGTAAATGTTGGGGACTTTGGAGCCCATCGGTCGGAGATAGGTGGCGAGCTGTCCGCGATGATGGATGCAATGATTGTTGACGAATGCGAGATAGGCCGCCGCGGGCAATTCGAACATTCCGAATGCCGGGATAATTTTCGCAAGCTTTTCGGGCGGGAGCGCTTTTACTTTTTTTAACGCGGCTGGGAACTCTCTTTCATAGAAGGCCACGATTTCAGCTACGCTTCCGAAGTGCTTGTCGAGCGGGGGACCAAATTCGCCCTTCTCAATGCCTTGCAGGAACCAAACATCAGAAGTGGCGATGTGGGTTGCGAGATCGAAAGCTGTGCGGGCATTTTCGTCAGGCCGATAATCCTTTTTGCCTTCGGGAACGGCAGCTAAAACTTTTCTGGTTATCTCATATTCTCGTTCGAGGCCGTCGGTAAACATGTGTGCGGTAAAGGCTGCTTGTTCGTGATTCATCGGGTTCCTCCTTTAGCTTTGTGATCTGCTTCGACGCAGGAGCCGGAGACGCGAAAACTCTGACAGTAAGACGAGACAAACCTGAAAATGTTTCTTTGCCGCCAGAACTTCAGGAAATTGGGCCGAAGTTGAGTATCTAGTGCGACTTGGGAACGGAGCTATTGTACACCTAGGGGAGGGTTTTTTGAGCCGACCGGGGGTATTGAACCTGGAGCGCGGCGTGTGCTAGCATCCCGGTTCCGCAGGGTCATGCGCGTAGCCGTCGGGGACGGCGCCGTGATGTTGGTCCTTTCTTACAACTCGAAACAGCTCTTCGCAATAATCCGCCACCAAATGCCTGTCCGGAAGTTTTTTCCACAGCTGGATCCTATTATGTGAGGTGAATTATGAAATCGTATAACACCGAATGGATACGAAACGTTGGCATTGTAGGCCACGGCGACACGGGCAAAACCCAGCTCGTCTCGTCGTTGCTGTTCACTGCGGGGATGACGCCGCGCTTGGGAAAAGTGGCGGAGGGGTCGACCGTCACCGACTGGGACGAAGAAGAAATTGCCCGGAAAATTTCGATTAACACGGGCTTAGCGTTCGCTGAATGGCAAGCGCCAGGCCAGCAGGAAAAAGTAAAAATAAATTTCCTCGATACGCCGGGCTATTCCACTTTCATTAATGAGACGAAATCTTCGCTGATTGCGACCGACGCCTGTCTGATTCTGGTGGATGCGGCGGCGGGCGTACAAGTGTGTACCGAAAGAGTTTGGGATTACGCGACGGAGTACGACCAGCCGCGCGCGTTTGTGCTGAACTGGATGGACCGCGAGCTGGCTAGTTTTGAACGAGCGCTGGATTCGGTGCAACACGTGTTTGGGCGCGGAGCCATACCGATTCAATTGCCGATCGGGCAGGAGAAATCGTTCAAGGGCGTGGTGGATTTGATTGCCATGAAAGCATTGTTGTATGCGCCGGATGGCGACGGGAAAGCGAAAGTCGAAGAAATTCCGGCGGAACTTGCTGAAGAAGCCAAGGCCGCGCACGAAGCGCTGGTGGAGATGGTGGCGGAAGGCGACGATGCGTTGATGCAGGAATTTTTCGATGAGGGAACCCTGCCAGTCGACGACCTGAAAAAAGGTTTGCGTGAAGCGGTTGTGGCCAAGAGAATTTTTCCGATTTTGCTAAGTTCAGCGCTGCATAACGTGGGAAGCGACGCAATTCTGAATTTTATGGCGGAGATTTTTCCTTCGCCGGCGGGGCGCGGGAAAGTGGCGGGACACAAGACCCCGGACCACAAGGGCGACACGGTAGAGCGCAAGATTGCGGATTCCGAGCCGCTTTCGGTTTTCGTTTTCAAAACGCTGGCGGATCCTTTTGCGGGACGCATCACTTATTTCAAAGTGATGTCTGGCGTGTTGAAAAACGATGCCACATTGGCAAATTTCAATCGCAGCACACAGGAACGTTTGCAGCATGTCCAAGTGATGCAGGGGAAGACGGCAACCGCGGTGACCGAGCTTCATGCCGGCGATGTGGGCACGGTGGCGAAACTGAAGGACACCACTACCGGCGAGACGATGGGCGAAAAGAGCGCCCCGATTTTCTATCCGCCGGCGCGAATTCCAGAACCTTCGATCACGTTTGCGGTGGAACCGAAAACGCGCGCGGATGAGGATCGCATCGGCGTAGCCATTCACAAGATTCTGGAGGAGGATCTGGCGTTGCGTTTTGCGCGCGACCCGCAAACGAAGGAGTTTTTGCTGAGCGGAGCGGGGCAGCAGCATATCGAAGTGGTGGTGGCGAAATTGCGCAAGCGCTATCACGTGGAATTGAAGCTGCATCCGCCCAAGGTTGCTTACCGCGAAACGATCCGCGGCAAAGCGGACGCGGAAGGGAAGCACAAAAAGCAAACGGGCGGGCACGGGCAGTTTGGATTGTGCCGCATCAAGATGGAGCCGCTGCCGCGCGGGAAAGGAATTGAGTTTGTGGACGATGTTTTCGGAGGGGCGATTCCGAAAAACTGGATTCCATCGGTGGAAAAAGGTGTGCGCGATTCAGCGGAGCGCGGATTTCTTGCGGGGTTTCCAGTCACGGATTTTCGCGTGAGTCTTTACGACGGGAAGTATCACGATGTGGATTCGAGCGACATGGCCTTCAAGATTGCGGGATCGCTGGCATTCAAGGAAGCTATGAAGCAGGCCCGGCCGGCGTTGCTGGAACCGATCATGCATGTCGAGGTCTATGCGCCGGATCAATATTCAGGCGACTTGATGGGACACCTGAGCGGGCGTCGCGGAAAAATCAGCGGGAGCGAAACGCGCGGGAGCAGCGTGGTGGTGAAAGCACAGGTTCCGTTTTCGGAAATGCTGAGCTACGCGAACGAATTGATTTCGATGACCCAGGGGCGCGGAAGCTACTCTATGGAGTTTTCACACTACGATTTTGTGCCGACGGAAATTGCGGAAAAAGTGATTGCGGCGCACAAGCCGCATCACGCGGGCGAAGAGGAAGGCGAAGCGGCGTCAGCGTGATCTGGTAAGTCTGGCCCAGGCGTTGGTGAAGAAGTTGCCTTCTTTTGGCCCCGGCGACGCGGGTTGCGGATTACTCTGAGCGTTCGCGGGCTGCGAGTCTTTACCCTGGGCATTCGCGGGTTGCGATTTTGGACCTTCGCCTTTTTTGTACTGGCCGTTTTGACCGACCGTATGAGCTGGGCAGCCGACTCCAAAACAAGGGCCAGTGGGCTGAAGCAAGTAGCAGCCTGTAAGAGAACAGGTCGATAGGATAAGCAAAGCCGCGAATAGTGAAAGTTTTGAGATGGTTCTCTTCATGGGCGCGCCCTCGTTGAAAATCTCGTACGGAACGATTGACCAGGTGGAACTCTATTCCTCCCATCTTGGCACGGATTTCATGGATGCTTCGGACTTACAGGTTGGCTTGCGGCGTATCCGTCAGCGAATGAAAGGCAAAGTCGATGTGAAAATGCAGTTGTAAGTGTTTTGTGCAGAACAAAACTGTACGTTGGGACAGCTATTTTACGAGAAACGCGGAAGAAAAAAGCCAGTGCGTTGCTTGTGTTCCAGAAAAGGCTCGCCGAAATTGGCGGCGAGGTATTTTTCTTCTTTTCGGGCCTTTCGATAAAAGCTGAACAAAATAATTGCGAAAGCGAGCAGACCGCGATATTTGCCTGCTGTAAGCGCCGATCCAATTACGGCGACGAGCATACCGGTGTAAATCGGATGGCGAATGTAGGCGTAAGGTCCCGTGCGAATGATTTGATGGCCTTGCTTGATGGTCACCGCGGCGCTCCAATTTCGTCCCAGGTTCCGACGCGCCCAGATGGCGAATGAAACGCCGGTGAGAGTCATGGCGGCGCCTAGCCAGGCGATCCAGGGACGGTTGGGGAGAAAGCGCTGATTCAGGACCCCCCAGTTATCGTTAGGCTGGAATAAAAGAATGTAGCCTGCGGCCATTAGGATCATGTGACCGAGACGTTCTGCCCACGGTTCTCTCTTTTCAGTTTTTTTCGCGCGGAAGGCGGAGACAATCCAATAAATTCCAAACAGCAGCCATGAGCTATAGACGATTTGTTGCGGCGTAATACGCATGCTAATTCTCCTTCACATCCTGACTTAGCGCGCTCGATTCATTCGGCGAAGGCGCGAAATCCAGGAAAGTTCGGCGCGATTTTGTTGGCGCATAAACTTTGTGACTTCGCTTCCGTAGCGGCCGAGATCGACCCCGGTTTGCAGAAGCGCCAAGCGTTTTTCGCGAGACTCCAGATATTTTTCTCGTGCGCTGAGGATTTCCTCGCGCGCGGCTGGATTCAGTAATTCAAACAGGCCAATGCGGAGGCGGAAGGCTTCGGCGGAAGATGCATCGTCAAATTGCTGGAGTCGATTGACCAGTGCGGCGCGGCCCAAGAGTGTGAGGGAATAAACCTGGCGAGTCTGTCCGCGCTGACCGGCGGTTTTCCGTTGGGTAACCCATTTCTGCGACATAAAGCGGCGCAGCAACGGGTACACGAGATTGTTGTGCATGTCGGGCTGGCCTAAGGCTATGCCAGCGCGCTTTTTCAAGGCGTAGCCATGTTGGGGGCTGTCCGCTAAGATCGCGAGAAGTATTAGGTCATTCATGACTATGTCATCTTTGCACTATTAACGGTGAATAGGTCAAGTAATTTCTGTTACAGGAACGACGCTGACTGGCGTGAACCAAATTGGCGCTTGCGATTGCGTGGCGGAATGAGCAATCCTGCGGGGCTATGAAGAAAACTAAGAAGACCATTAAGGTGAGCGGGGACGCTACGCTTGCGATCCACGTGGGGCAGGGCAAATTTCACAAGGGCGCCAGCGTTGGCGTAGAGATTGCGCGCACGGCGAATTTTACATTTGCCAGCACGGAAGAAATGAAGCGTTGGGCCGAGGGAAAAAGCCGAGCTTACATTTACACGCGCTACGGAAATCCCACGCTGACGATTGCCGAAAAGAAGATTGCGGCGTTGGAAGGCGCGGAAGACGCGGTGGTGGCGGCTTCGGGAATGGCGGCGATTTCGAGCGCGCTTCTTTCCGTGTTGAAGGCCGGGGATGAAGTGATCGCCACGCGGCAAGTTTACGGCGGAACCTACCGCATGATGCGCGACGTGTTCCCGCGCATGGGCATCGTGGTCCGGCATGTGGAGGCTGACCTGGTGGGGATCGAGCGTCTGGTGAATCCTCGTACTAAGGCGCTTTATATTGAGACGCCAACGAATCCGACTTTGCGGTTGGTGGATTTGCACAAAGCGGTGGCGTTTGCGAAAGAGTGGGATTTGATTTCGCTGATCGACAATACGTTTGCGAGCCCGGTGCTGCAAAAGCCGATCGAGCTGGGGTTCGATCTAGTGCTGCACAGCGCGACAAAATACCTGGCGGGACATTCCGATGTGATTGCCGGCACTGCGGCGGGCCGAGAGTCACTGATTAAGGAAATCCGGCACATGATTATTCATCTGGGAGGATCGATGGACCCCGAAGCGGCGTTTCTTTTGATTCGGGGGATGAAGACCTTAGAGCTGCGCGTGCGGCGACAGTGCTCCACGGCAATAACGCTGGCAAAATACCTGGAAAAACATCCCAAAGTTGCGCGAGTGCATTATCCAGGCTTGGTTTCGCATCCGGACCACCGTTTGGCGAAGCGGCAGATGCGCGGGTTCGGAGCGATGCTGGCGTTCGATTTGAAAGGCGGGCTGACGGCGGCGCGAAGGTTCTGCGACCGCGCGCGTATTTTTTTGCTGGCGGCGAGTCTCGGCGGAGCTGAGTCGCTGGTTGTGCTGCCGATTTATACGTCTCACTACAACATGTCGCTCGCAGAATTGCGCGCGGCCAGCGTGGAACCGGGGACCGTGCGCGTTTCGGTGGGGTTGGAAGATGCCCAAGACTTGATAGAGGATTTGCGACAAGCGCTGGCTTGAAGTTAACTTTCGTGCGGATTGCGCGAATCGCGAATAGATGCTGCGAAAGCAGCAGCGCAAAAGAACGCGATGCACTCTAAGATTGTCGAATGCTGTGTTCGCTGAGCTGCCGGCCGGGTTTCGCGGAAGGGCGGAAATGGCTAAGACGCATCATTACAAAGTGACCGTTGAGTGGACCGGAAACACCGGTAGCGGGACGTCCGGCTATCGGAATTACGAACGGCGGCACGAGATATCGGCGGGGTCGCAGAAGCCGGTGATAGCAGGTTCGTCGGATCCTAATTTTCGGGGGGATGCGGCGCGTTGGAATCCTGAAGAATTACTGGTGGCGTCGTTATCGGTGTGCCACCAGCTTTGGTATCTGCATTTGTGTTCGGATGCGAGGATTGTTGTGACATCTTACCTCGACCGTGCCGAAGGGGTGATGGAAGAAACGGCGGACGGATCGGGGCGATTTGTGCAGGTGGTACTGCATCCACAAGTGACGCTTGCGCCCGGCGCGGACGTCGAGAAGGCGCGAGAATTGCATCATGCCGCTCACGCGAAATGCTTCATTGCGAATTCGGTAAATTTTCCGGTTGAGGCTGAGCCGGAAATAACGTGTGGCTAAGTTCCTGTCGCGTTCCGATGAACCGGATCAGATAGCAACAACCAATACTCTAGTGATTAACAATTCTTTCCGGGGGCTGAGCCTGAAATAAAGTGCGGCTGGGTTTCCTGTCGCGTCATAGCGCACTGGCTGGGAATAGCAAGAAATCGAAAACCTAGCGATTACAAATTCTTCAGGCAAGAAAACCTTCGCTTCATTCAACATTCTGATGGGAGGCCAGATTGGCTCTTGTGGCGCCTTGGCGGCGAGCCTAGGCTGGCTGTATGAGCCAATTCCAGCCAACGCAGCGTACGCAGGTGAAGCGTTTGCCCGATCGCGGGGCTTACGATTCTGAAATCGTCTATAAGATTCTCGAGGAAGGATTGATTTGCCACGTGGGATTCTCGGTGGACGGGCAGCCCTACGTCATCCCTACCGGGTTCGCACGAGTGGAAGATAGGTTGTACATCCATGGCTCGGCGGCGAGCCGGATGTTGCGGACGCTGTCGGAAGGCGTTCAAGTTTGCGTGACGGTGACGCTGTTGGATGGATTGGTACTGGCGCGGTCGGCGTTTCATCACTCGATGAATTACCGGTCGGTGGTGATGTTGGGGCGTGCGACGCTGGTTTCCGATCCGGCGGAGAAAATGAAGGCGCTCCAAGCGTTTACCGAACATATCGTGCGCGGACGTTGGAATGACGTGAGGCTGCCGACCGAGGCTGAGCTGAAGGCTACGGCTGTGCTGGCGTTGCCGCTGGCTGAAGTGTCCGCGAAGATTCGCAAAGGTCCGCCGAAAGATGACGCGGAGGATTATGAATTGCCGATTTGGGCGGGTGTGGTGCCGCTTACGATTACGCCTGCGGCTCCCGTTGCCGATCCGCGGTTGAAGCCGGGGCTGGAGCCTCCGGCATACGCCAAGAAATATTCGCGCTGAGTTTTTGGATTTTGCGGCTTTTCACAACCTCACTGGCTGGCCTTGCCTAAGCGTCGGAGGGTGTGGGCTCGCCAGCGAAGATGCCACACGGAGGGCCGCGGCGCTAGCTTCAAAATCCTTAACAGCGCGCTTCCCTGTTGTTTTTCCGATGTGCAATCCTGCCTGGAAAGGTAATCTGGAGGTATGCTCGTTCGATCGGGCTTCGCCCTAGCTGCGATTTCTTTACTTCTGACGGCAGCCGTCGCGAAGGCGCAATCAAAAGAATCGCCGGGCGAAGGATTTTTGGCGCGGTCCTATCGCAGTTCGACCGGCGAGACGATGCAGTATCGATTGTTCGTGCCCTCTGGGTACGATGGCGCGAGCAAATATCCGGTTGTTTTGTGGCTACACGATGCGGCAGGACGCGGGTCAGATAATCTGAAGCAAATTTCGGGCAGCAATTTCCTTGGGTCGCACGTTTGGACTAGCGCTGAAAATCAAGCCAAGTACCACGCGTTTGAGCTCGCGCCGCAGGTGGATATAACGAAAGCGTGGGCGCGGCCGCATGCAAATACGCCTCCTGTTTCGATTCGGCTCGCACTGGAAATTCTTGACGCGGTGGAAAAGGAATACAGCATCGATCCAGAGCGAGTGTACGCGGCTGGGCAATCGATGGGAGGCGAAGGGGTTTGGAGCGCGCTGGCTATGTCTCAGAATAAATTTGCCGCCGCGATTGCGTTGTGCGGGTACGGGGACGCGTCGATCGTTCCGCGTGTGGCTAGCGTGCCGGTGTGGATTTTTCAAGGGCAGGCAGATCCGATGGTGAATGTGGAGATTGCTCGCGCGTGGGTGGCTTGGTTGAAACAGGCTGGCGGGACGCCGAGGTACACGGAATACCCGGGGGTTGGCCACGCGGTGTGGGATGTGGCGTTCAGCGAACCGGATTTATCACGTTGGTTGTTTTCGCAGCATTTGAAGCGCGATTAGGATTTCGGTCCAAGATTTTGGGTGAGCGCTTAGTGACAACCGCAGGTGCGAGGCGTGCAGCCGCAGCCTCCCGATGAGGCGGAAGAACTTGAAGATGCTTTTGCGCCGTTGGAAGGCGTGGCGAAGACCGAGAGCTGGATGGTGTGTCTCGCGCTAGAGCACTTGGGGCAAGCGATGGCTTGAGTCTGGCTCATCACGATGCGCTCGTAGCGCTCGCCACAATCATCGCAGAGATATTCGTATATCGGCATTTATCTCTCCTATTGTTCTTCCCCGGTGCCCAATTATAGGCGACGACTGAACCAAAAAAAACAGCCCCGGCCGGAGCCAGGGCTGTTGGGCAAATCTGCCAGGGATTAATGAATCTTAGTCGCCGGCGACGGCAGCCTCTTCGGCATTGGTCTTTTCTAGGCTGACGGCGTTTCCGTTTCCATTCTTGTGGCCGTTTCCGTTGCTATGGCTGTTGCCATGGGCGCCGGCAATCTGCACCGGCTTGACCGTCGCACCCGGAACTGCCATCTGGATCTGCTGAATGGAACCGATCTGAACGACGGTTTCGGTGGACTTCTTCAGCACGAGCTCTTCGTAGATGCGGCGAACCTTGGCAGCTTCCTCGTTGGCCTTGCGGCGGCGAGCGCGGTCTTCTTCGGCCGCGGTCAGAGGAATGTCGTGCTCCAGGTGGCGAACGCGCGCTGCATCATTTTCGTCGATGCGTAGGGTGTGTTCGTAGCTCTGGAGGTCAACCTTTTTGCCCTTGGCGAAAATTTCGTGCTTACCGTGCTCTTTATACCACTGGGCGACGGTCGCGTTCTTGTACATGTTCTCGATAATTTTGCGCCAGCCGATGCCGGTGTTGTAAGCGCAGAAGGAAATTTCACCCTGCTGCGTGGCGTAGGGGATGATGCACATTTCGGTGCGGCGGAAGTCGTAGTTGAAAAGATCCTGGAACCACATACCCGCAAGGAAAAGGAAATTCCAGGGGTCCTGGCGGCGCTTCATGGAGTCGTCCAGGGTGCGATCGGGACCGACCTTGCCGTAAACCTTATCAGCCTTTTCCTGCCCACGGACCCCGAAGGTCTTGTCAAACTTCTTCCAAAGATCTTTAAGGCGCAAACTGGGAGGGGCCTGGAACGGATGGTAATTCTTCAGCAGCGCCATCGCGGCCATGTAGGCGGAAAATTTCTTGCCGCGCGAAGCGTCTGTAACTTTGCTGATGTCAGCAACGAGACCGGGAACGTTTAAGAATTTCGGTACCGGCGCCCATTCCTTGTTTTCCTTGTTGATCATGACCGCAGTTCCCACGCCGCAATTCGGGTGGCAGCCGCAGCTCATTTGTCCCCACATGGCATCGGGGCCGTGTGCCAAGTCAGCGAAATCAGAGAAGGGGCTGATGAGTGATATCGGGAACCAGTCGCGAGTCGGTTCAATTCGTCCGACTTGCTTGCTGACGTCCTGCGCTAGGTGAGAAAGCGTGTAGCGCTGGCGCAGACGGCGTTCGGGAGTGATTTCTTCGTCGCGTCCGGTAAAGGAAACGGGCTGAAACGAAACGAAGGAGATTTTCTTGGGATTTTCCATGGCGAACTTCACAATGGGGCCAACTTGGTCGTTATTGACATTGTTGACGATCGTGGTGACCAGGACGATGTCGATGCCCGCCGCGTGCATGTTTTCGATGGCCCGGAGCTTAACGTCGAACAGGTTGCCGACCTGGCGATGGCTGTTGGCGTCGTTGCCGATGCCGTCAAACTGAAGGTAAGCATAACGCAAGCCGGCTTCGAAAGCCTTGGCGCAGAATTCCTTGCTCTTGGCGAACTCGATTCCGTTTGTTGCAGCCTGCACGCTGTTGTAACCAACTTTGCGAGCGAAGCGAACGGCGTCGAGGAAGCGCGGGTGCATGGTTGGTTCGCCGCCGGAAAACTGTACCGACATTTGGCGGCGCGGCTTGATCTTGGTGGCGTTCTCGAGGATTTCCTGGATTTCTTCCCAGTTCAGTTCGTGGACGTAACCGACCTGGTTGGCGTCCATGAAGCAAGGGTCGCACATCATGTTGCAACGATTGGTGAGGTCAACGGTGAGAACCGATCCGCGGCCGTGGCGGATTGTGCTGGAGCCGTGACGGTGCAGGTCTTCGTCGTTGTGCGCCGGAATATCGCGACCGGGAAAATTCTTTTCAATCCATTCGAGGAACTTGGAATCGGCGGCCATTAAATCTTCGCACTTGCCGTGGATGGGGCATTCTTTCACCATCCAAACCTGGCCGTCGCGTTCGATGATTTGGGCTTTAATCTCGCCGACCTTTTCGTGCACCAGGTCGGTCCAGTCTTTTGAGCCGCTCATGATCGCTTCGCGCGCCTCGTGCACACAGGAAGGGCACAGTGAGTCGGTGGTACGTGGCCAACCGAGCGTGGGCTTGGACTTCTCCCACGATTTCAGCATCGGCTTATCAGACCACTTGGGAATGAAGGAAGGATTCGGGCGGTACTTATTGAAAAATTGAATCGTGTCGAAGGTTACCCCCGCTGTTTTGCACAGCGCCCAATCGAACGATTTCCAAAGTTGATTGCCTACTGTTTTCGGCATAATCCTCCACCTTTCCTTTTGATGCGTATGATTTTTATAAGTGGCAAAACCCCGTAATGCCCCATGACCCCAACGGGTGAGCCACACCCGTAACTTGTTACCGTACCAAAGTTTGCCCGGAATGGGAGGGAAGGTCTAGGTGGGTGCATCCAAAGGTGCAATTCGGGGGTTGAACGGCGCCGGAGGACACTCAATGGGAGCGGCTAAGTACTAAGGAACGCTTGAATTAATCCAGGTTTAGGGGAGTGCGCAGGACGCCGATGGCGAAATGGGCGAGGTGCGGGGCGTCGTCGTCGAGTTGAATCCAGCGCACTACGCAGTGGTCCTTCAGATACTGGGAAACTTTTGCTTCGGTGATTCCCAGATGTTCGGCGAGTTTGGCCTTCAGGCCGCTGTCGAATGATGTGCGGGTACCGCGCGTGGGTTTGCCGACACTGCCACGCAAACCACGGGCCAGGTTTCCTACCCCGACACGGAGTGTCTGACAGGCTTCCACGTAATAAGAAGTGATTTGATCGGAATCAGAGAGCAGGAATACGCCGGGACCGGCGGGAGCTTCTTCTGTATCGAGACGATGCAGCGGACTTGCTACCAGGCGACGCAGCATCGATTCGAGATGGGACATGCGCGACGCTAGCGCGGGGTCACCTGCGCGTCCATGCGCGGTGCGCTCGGATGGCAACATGGGCGCAGCTTGCTCTGCTCGCGGCGGCTCGGGAGTTTCAAAGGAACTGGGCTGCGGCGCCGAAGGGATCCGCGCGCGTTCTAAAGATTCAGTTCGAGGCGCAGGGGTCCTGGAAGATTGTGGCCTGGCTTGCGCGGGCGGCCGCGATTGTTGCGGCGTTGCGGATTGCGATGGCGTCGAGTCAGCGAAGGCTTGTGACGGAAGACCGGACACCGGGGATGCGCCTTTGCGCCGGCGCCCTCGGCCGCCGCGGCGTCCACGCCGGCGCTTCTTTTTTTCTGCGTCGCCGGATTCAGGAGCGCCGGTTGGCGTAGCCTCGGTGGCATTCGACGGGGGGGCTTCATCAGGCGACTCGGAAATTTCTCCGAGGGCTAACGGCTCCGCTTTTTGTTCCGGGAACTCGGAGGCAGAAATAACGCGCGGCTCTTCGGCGCTACCCTCCGCATTCAGGGCCATATCGTTCGCAACCGGGAGCACGGCGCCCAACCTGGTCAAGGCTTCCTCGGCTTTCTTCTTCCACTCGGATCGACGGAAGCGTTCGGCGGCGATGGTGTACCACTTCACGGCGTCATCTTTGAGCTCGGCCTTTTCCTGGATTAAGGCCAGTTCCCAGGCAACCATGGCATCGTGCGTGCGCTGGTAAAGCTCGGAGAGCTTGGCGTGAGCGTCTGGACTATTTTTGGCTTTGCGAATGCGGGCCTGAATTTGGCGCCAATCTGCCATGGCGGGCATTGTAGCAGTCGCAGGAGAGATAGGCCAATGGAGGAAAGTCACTGTTCGGCGGTATGTTAATGGGCCGATAATGAAACATCAGTCCATGAAAAACGCTGAAAAAACGGAATGGGTTTGCCAGCAGGCGCGCGTGGCCGGATTCGATTTATGCGGCGTTGTTCCTATTCCAACTGCGCTACAGAGTGTAGAGAATATTCAGAACGATTCGTCCAGCGGAAAATTTGAAGAGCTGGAGTATTTGCCGGAATGGTTGGCGCGGGGGTACGCGGGGGAGATGAATTATCTGCGGGACTCGCGGCGTGCGCATCCACGTCTGGTGTTGGAGGGGGCACGAAGTTTGATCGTGGTGGCGTTAAATTATAATTCGGATTTTCCCTATTCGACCGAAGTGCCTGTTCCTGGCGGTAACGATGCGCCGCGCGGCTGGATTTCGCGCTATGCCTGGGGCGACGATTATCATGACGCGCTTCGTGAAAAACTCGAGACGGTCATTACTGCCATGCGCGGGCAATTCGCGGAGCCATTCGAAGCGCGGGTCTACGTTGATACTGGTCCGGTGATCGAACGTGTTGCGGCAAAATATGCGGGACTCGGGTGGCTTGCGAAGAACACCTGTCTGATTAATGAGGAAATCGGATCCTGGCTATTTCTCGGCGTAATTGTTACGACGCTGGATCTGGCGCCTTCTGTGCCGGCTGGTGAACCGCCGGCGGCGGACCTTTGCGGAAATTGTCGGCTGTGTTTGGATGCCTGCCCCACGCAGGCGTTTCCTGAGCCTTACGTTCTTGATGCGAGGAGGTGTATTTCTTATCTCACGATTGAATTGCGCGGAGCGATTCCCGAAGATCTGCGACCGTCGATGGGGCGCTCTGTTATCGGCTGCGATATTTGCCAGGATGTGTGTCCTTGGAATCGCAAGGCACCCGCGACACAACTCGCCGCATTTCAACCTCGGCGGCTTCCTCAGGAGGAAGAATACAGCAACGGAAAACAGGAAGAATCTTTGTTTGCGACAGAGCTAGAAAAGCTTGCGGAGTTAACGCCAGAGGAATTCAGCACAATTTTTCGCGGGAGTGCGGTAAAGCGAGCGAAGTGGCGTGGGATGGTTCGCAACTCGTGTGTGGCACTGGGGAATTCTGGCCTCGAGCGGGGCTCAAGTGCACATCAGCGCGTGATCGGATTACTCGAACGTCTTGTGCGCAACGATGATGCGGTGATTGCGGAGCATGCGCACTGGGCGCTGAGGCGGCTCAGCGATTGAGGAAGCGGTTCGAGGCCGACGCGCAATTGACTTGCTGCTTGAATTTCCGATAGCGTAAGCACTTGAAATTTGGCTCGACGGAGTTGTTAGTGAATGTCGCAACGCTTGCAACGATAGCGCATGTCCTTACGCCGCATTTTTCGTTTCCAGACGGAGGTGCTGCGGCCGAACTTATTGTTCTTCGCTGGCTGCACTTTATTTTCGGAATCCTATGGATTGGACTGCTTTATTTTTTCAATCTGGTTGGCTTTTCAACCATGAAGCAGCTCGACGGACCCGTGCGCGCGAAAATCTATCCGGTGATGATGTCGCGGGCGATGGCTTGGTTCCGATGGTCGGCGTTGATCACGGTGGTGGTGGGCCTTCGTTACTACTTTCGTCTGCTTGGTGTGGACGCGCACAACGCGGGAGACGCGTCGCTCACCTTGAAATGGTTTGGCTGGTGGCTGCTGGTTTGGCTTGTTGCATTCGCGCTGATCTATCTGCTGCAACTTCCGCACGACGGTTTTTTGGACAATCCTTGGGTGCGCACGATCGCGATTTCGATCGTTGTGATTGCGGCGTCGTGGGTAGTGCTGGATCTGAACGGCGGAGCGGACGTTTCAAATGCGCATCTTTGTATCAGTATCGGCGGAGGACTGGGGCTTCTAATGTTGTTGAATGCCTGGGGCGTGGTTTGGCGCGTGCAGAAGCGGATGATTGAGTGGACGCGGGCGAGCGCTGAGCAAGGCACGCCCATGCCGCCGCAAGCCGCGCGAATGGCACGCTGGAGTTTTCTCGCCTCACGTGTGGGTTTCTGGCTTTCCTTCCCGATGCTTTTCTTTATGGGTGCGGCAGAGCATTATCCATTCCTCAGCGCCTTGGGCCGCTAGGTTTGGTGCGCCCGAACTCGACCCCTGCACGTCAATGTAAGTAGCCTCAGGAGGCCCCCATGTAGATACTCCCTATAGCCAGATAGTCGAGTTCGGTCAAAATGCAGAATCCAAACGTTCCAGACGTAGAAAAGATTCGCGAGCAAAGAATTTTCGTTTGTTGTGCGTGTGGGCGTCGCTCGACTGAAGTGTCGTTACTGTATTCGGATGCGGTGGCAAACCTCGATCAAATGTCAGGGGCGATTATTGAATTGCGGTATGACACAGAGAAGATCGATTCTTACGATGATGCCACTGTAGGAGTTCACACGCCGGATGAGCAGGACCTCGAAACCGCATTTGATCTCTGGCACCTTCACTAAATTTGGAACTCCTCTTAACCGGATTCAGACTGGACCTGCGCGTTCTCGCTACGAACGCCAGCGCAACGTGACGGGGCCTTCCAGCGGATTCTTCACTAGGGTGCCCGTGCGACGCGATTCCAGATGGGCGGCTTTCAATTCGAAATACCAGCGCGCTTGGCGGTCCGCGTCGTCCACCAGCATCATGCGGTCTTCGTATTTCAATCCTAGCGCCTGCTTTTCGATTACTTCGGTATCCTGGCGAATAAATCGTGGACCGAAAACGTGAATGATGAAAGAGACGACCGGGAACCAGGTAAGAATGTTCCAGGCGGCGCAGAAATCCAGGCGGCAGAGATCGCTGCGGATCGGCGTGACCGTCGTGCGGCTGGAGAGCCAATAGCGGCCGGCGCGAATTTGTTCGAAGCGTTGGTTTGGAAGAACGAAATCGATCATGGTGGTGGCAGGCTCGCCGGTAAGGAGTTTAAGGATTTTGTAAGGCGCGCTGTTTGCGGAGGGCGCGTGCGGGCTCATGCGGAAACCATCTGGTATTGGCTCGAATTGTTTTTGTTTTTCGCGGATGCTGCGGCGGCTGCGCCACCACCAGGCTTGATGGACGAAGGGGCCATGTGCTGGGTCCATCAAACCAATGATTGCTTGATCGACGCCGCACGGGAGATCGGCCCAAAGACGGGCCACTTGATAGCGCGGGCTGAATGTGGGCAGCTCGGGCGCGGATGGCGGCGGGTTTTCGAGCTCTCGGCCTTCTGGGTTGTTCATGAAGCACCAGACGTAGCCGTCACGTTCTTCGCAGGGAAAACTTCCAGCATAAATTCGCTCGCATTTTAATTTTGAATCTGCGGTGAGCGAAGGAATCGTTTGGCATTGGCCGGTGTGGGCTGCGAAGCGCCAACCGTGGTAGGCGCACTCAACGGTTTTACCGTCAAATTGGCCGAAGGAAAGGGGGAAGGCGCGGTGCGGACAAACGTCTCGCAGCGCAAAGGTTTTTCCGGCAGAATCGCGGCCGAGTACAAGCGGGACATCGAGCAGCATTGCACGCACAAGCTTGCGTCCGCGCACTTGTTCGCTGCGCAGCGCGGGATACCAAAAGCCCCAGAGCATTTCGTGAGCGTGATTCTTTGTGGTTGGGTCGCCGGCGGTCATGAATAGGGTCGTATCGTAGTACACCGAGCGGTTGCAGCAAAGGGCCACCGCGGCTAGAAGATTGTCCTCACTAGATTTCGCCCGGGATTGATCGCTTCTACTTTTCCTGCTTAGCGGAAGCTTCCACCTGCTTCAGGATTTCGTCCAGGGCGGCACGATCGAAAAGCCGGCCATTTGCGACTACCGCGGCGATCTTTTGCGTGTTGCGGATATCATCAAGCGGGTTCGCGTTGAGCAGAACCAGATCGGCGGTCTTACCCGGTTCTACGGATCCGAAGCTGCTCTCGGCGTCCAAAAATTTGGCCGGATTGCTGGTGGCAACCTGTAACGCCTCCATTGGCGTAAATCCGGCTTCCACAAAGTTAGCGAGTTCGTCGTGCAAGCTAAATCCCGGCATGATGTAAACGCCGGGCGCGCTATCCGTCCCAGCCATAAACGGCACGCCAGCGCGGTGCATGGTTCCCACCATTTGGAGATTGCGCGCAAAATATTCCTGACGCAGCGCCAGCGGATCTTTCAGAAGGTCCGGCATCATCTGGTCGGTGAATCGACGCCAGGTTACATCGCGCCAGTAGGCTGGAACGTATTTATCGAGCGGCTGGTGTTTCAGGTCGCGCTGATCCAGAAAGGTGCCGCCGCGCTGCCAGACCAATGTGGGGACTTGCCACGTCTGGCTTTTGGCGAGTGAGGCAATCAGCGCATCGCACTTCTGCTCGTCGTGAGACGAAAGCATCAGTTTCAAGTCACCTTTACCGCTGATAAATTTGTCTTCTTGCCCGGAGCAGGCTTCGAAGATTCCCATCAAGTGTTCGATACTTTTTTGTCCTGCCGCTATAGTTTCCTCCAGCCGCACTCTGTCCGGCACATGGCCGACGAAAGGCAGACCTTGTTTGTGGGCCTCCGCGGCTGCC
Source organism: Binatus sp. (SeqCode) (assembly GCA_035602755.1). Lineage (GTDB taxonomy): Bacteria > Acidobacteriota > Terriglobia > Acidiferrales > UBA7541 > Palsa-295. Next base: position 84,381 of record DATNLR010000077.1, read on the forward strand.
GCATGGTAGGCATCGTCTGAAACTTCCGATTGCACCTTGATGAAATCCACGCCTTGGGCTTTCAGCGAGTCGACCGCGGCGACCGCGCTTGCCGGCGTCGTGACCGGGAGAGAGCTGGGGAAGCGCAAACTTTTGCCGTCCGGAAGATATCCATCGAGCATGGGACCAGAGATGAGCATGCGGGGACCAATGATCTGACCATCGGCGATTTGCTTGCGCCAGGCTAGCAGGACGGGAACGTCTCCACCCATGTCGCGCACTCCGGTGACGCCGTTGGCAATGAAGAGCGGCAAAATGATGTCGCGGCCACCGGGAAACCAGTCGCCGAAAGCAGAATGCACGTGCATGTCCCAAAGGCCTGGGATTAGAAAGCGACCTCGGCCGTCAATGACACGGGCGCCGTTGGGCGGCTGGAAATTTTCCGAGTCGGAAACAGCCGTTATGTGAGCGCCGGTAATAACGACGGTGGAATGGGGTCGTATCGAGGAAGTTCCGGGATTGATGACCGTCACATGGGTGATTACAATTTGCTGCGGAACCCTTTCAGATTGGGCGCCGGCGAGTGACACGAATGTCAGGCTCAGAGAAAGTAGCAGGAGAATCCGAAAAATTTGGAAGAGGCGCATGCTCCAGAGATTACTACGGAAATGGCGCCTTGGTGGGGTGTGGGACCTCCTCCTTCCCAGACGTTTGTTTGACTCGGAAGGTGATTGTGGATATGCTTAGCTCAGATTAACGGCAATGTTCGCTTCCTTTTATTAGCGCATGCTCCCCGCTCCGACTGGAGCGCTGCCCTTTCCGGATTTCTCCATCTACAAACTTTGTATTCCCGTTGTTTATGAGGCGCGGCCATGGCGAACTTAACGTTATTTGAAAAACTCGATAACATCGAGTCACGCTACGAAGAATTGACGCAGCAACTTTCCTCGCCCGAAGTGCACAACGACTCGGCGCGCTTCCAGAAGCTCGCGAAGACACACGCCGAAATGGCCGAGATGGTGGCGAAATATCGCGAATGGAAAGAAATTCAGAAAGGATTGCAGGGCGCCAAGCAACTGCTGGTGGAAACGGATGACACGGAAATGAAGCAGATGGCGCATGACGAAGAGCACGAGCTCGAAGCACGCAGCGAAATCGTGGAGCGCGAGCTGAAATTCCTGCTGCTTCCTCGTGATCCGAACGACGACAAGAACGTGATCGTGGAAATCCGAGCGGGGACCGGCGGAGATGAAGCTTCGCTTTTTGCCGGCGAACTTTTCCGCATGTATTCGCGCTACGCTGAAACACAGAACTGGAAAGTGGAAATTCTGGAAAGTTCGGCGTCGTCAATTGGCGGAATGAAAGAAATTGTGGCGGCGATTCAGGGGAATAAAGTTTATTCGAAGCTGAAATATGAAAGCGGCGTGCATCGCGTGCAGCGCGTTCCGGCCACCGAGCAGCAAGGGCGCATTCACACTTCAGCTGCGACTGTTGCAGTGCTGCCGGAAGCGGACGACATTGACATCAAGATAGAAGCAAAAGACTTGCGCATCGACACGTTTTGCTCGTCTGGCCCAGGCGGGCAATCGGTGAACACAACCTATTCCGCCGTGCGCATCACACATATCCCCAGCGGACTGGTGGTTTCGCAGCAGGACGAGAAATCGCAAATCAAAAATCGCGCGAAAGCCATGCGCGTGCTGCGAGCGCGGTTATACGAAATGGAACAGGCCAAGCAGCACGAAGCAATTGCTGCGGAGCGTCGCGGGCAAATCAAAACAGGCGACCGTTCAGAAAAAATTCGGACCTACAATTTTCCGCAGAACCGGGTTACGGACCACCGAATAGGATTAACGCTCCATCAACTCGACCAAGTAATGGAAGGCAAGCTGGGGCCGATTGTTGACGCGCTTTCCACTCATTATGAATCGGAGCGGCTGAAGCAAGAGCTCGTTGAAGCCTAAGCCGACCTCGCGGTGACTTCATGTCCACTTCGGACAACGTTCCAAAAATATCTGCCTCGGATGTCCGGGCAGCTTTGAAAGAAGGGATGGCGCGGCTGCGCGCGGCGCATGTGCCATCGCAAACGTTGGCCACCGAGCTTCTTCTGATGCACGTGCTGGGGCGCGACCGCACCTGGCTTTACACCCATCCTGAAGCGACCCTTAATGCGGCCGACGCAGAGAAGTATTTGGGTTTGATTGCGCGGAGAGCGGCGGGCGAGCCGACGCAGTATTTAACCGGCAAACAGGAATTTTGGGGATTGGAATTTGAAGTTACGCCAGCGGTGCTAATTCCGCGCCCGGAAACCGAGCATGTGATGGAAGTTGCTCTGGCGCGGCTCGGTCCGCGTGGGTTTAAGATTCATCTCAACTCTGGATTGCCGCGCGAGAAATTGCGCATTGCCGATGTGGGGACGGGTTCGGGCTGTCTGGCGGTAGCCCTGGCGTACGAATTGCCGCACACGGAGATTTTTGCGACCGATATATCCGCGGCTGCCCTTGAGGTGGCGCGGCACAATGCGGCACGCCACAATGTCGGCGATCGCATTCATTTTCTGCAAGCGAATTTGCTGGATGGTTTGACTGACGAGTCCGCGAGCGGGGGCGAGAAATCGGGGGACTTCGATCTGATCGTGAGCAACCCGCCGTACGTGGCGCGCGAAAAGAGCGCTCAATTACGGCCTGAGGTGCGGGATCACGAGCCGCATACGGCTCTTTTTGGGGGGCCGACCGGAGTGGAAATGTACGCTCGGTTGATCGAAGAAGCCGGCCGTCGGCTTCGGGGTGGCGGGGTCCTGGTTTTGGAGCTCGGCTATAACTCCGCGGAACACGTGCGCGCGATATTGACGGAGCAGAAGTGCTGGAGGAACGTCACACTTACCAACGATCTGGCGGGTATACCGCGGGTGGCTGCTGCGGATCGCGTCTGAGGAAACTGTCTGACCGAACTTGGCATCCTTTTTGTCATACAATCTAACTCTCGCCCGATTTAGCAATGCCGAAGCTAGCCCATTTTCGCGCCAAGCATGATGCGCCGGCACCCACCGCGGCGGATTCATCGGCGACCATTCTGCACATCGATATGGACGCGTTTTTCGTTTCCGTGGAACTGCTGGCGCGTCCTGACTTGGTGGGGCTTGCGGTGATCGTCGGGGGACAGCGCGACCAGCGCGGCGTGGTAACGTCCGCGAGTTACCAAGCGCGACGTTTTGGCGTGCACTCGGCGATGGCCTTGCGAACGGCGGCAAAACTTTGTCCGCATGCGGTTTTTCTCGACGGGCATCATGAACTTTATGGAGAGTGGAGCGATCGCGTGGCCGCGGTACTCGCGAAATATTCGCCGACAGTGGAAATGGCTTCGATCGATGAAGCTTATCTGGATTTCGCGGGGACGGAGAGGTTACATGGACCGTCTTTTGGCGCTGCACATAGACTTTTGGTCGAAATCACTGGGACGACCGGGCTGCCGTGCTCAGGCGGACTGGCTGCGACCCGATTGGTGGCTAAGGTTGCAAGCGAGCAGGCCAAGCCTCGCGGGCTTGTTTGGGTGCCGCCAGGGAGCGAAGCTGCTTTTCTCTCGCCGTTGTCCGTGAGGAGGATTCCGGGAATTGGAAAAGTGACCGAAGCGGCGCTGAAAAATCTCGGCGTCGAGACGATTACGCAACTTCAAAATGTTTCGCTGGAAAAATTGGAAGAAGTTTTTGGGAAATGGGGACAAGCGCTGTTTCGCAAAGCGCGTGGCATCGATTCGTACGAGTTTTTCGTGGATGCGGAGCCGAAATCGCTTTCCCACAATCAGACTTTTGGCCAGGACACGAACGAGCGGGAGATTCTGGAGTCCACGCTGAGCCATCTTTGCCAGAAGGCGTCCAAGCGCTTGCGTGATGCGGGTCTGCATGCGCGCACTGTTTCGATCACGCTGCGTTACACCAACTTTAGGACCATTACACGCAGTCAAACGCTTGCCGGACCTTCCGATCTAGATTCGGTGTTTGTGCGCGCGATCCGAGATCTTTTCTCGCGCACCTGGGATGGTGCGGCAAAATTGCGGCTCGTAGGCGTGGAACTTTCTTCCTTCTCCGGCGGCTCGGGCCAAATGGAACTTCTCGATCCCGGGCGCCGCGAAAAACTGGAGCGTCTAGCTCGGGCTACCGACAGTCTTCGCGACCGATTTGGATTTTCGAAAGTACAGTTGGGCGGGTCGCTTAAGAGTCGCGCCGATGGCGAGCACCATTAAATTTTCCATTCCTCATAACCTTCGCTTTTAGAACCAAACAAATTTGCCGCAATCTGTCTCCTGTCCTATAGTTTCGTTCTCATGGCGGAAGCTCCCAATCCGGACAAGCGCTCCAAAGGCGCCATTCGCAACGTGCGCGATTTCTGGGCGCGCGTGACAGAGGGCCTGAAGATGGGCCAGCTTTGGGGCGAATTTAAATCCGAAGCGCGATCCAGCTACGGCCTTTATTCGAAGGACGTGGATTGGGACGCCATTGGACGCGAAAAATCGAAGTTTAAAAGAGTTTTATTCGCTGCGTGGGGCCTATTTCAGGCGATGTTGATGAAGCTGTCGCCGGCCCGGCGGGTCCTGCTGATTATTGCGCTCCTTTTGATAGTGATCCATCCTGAGATTCGTTCAAGCGACGGCAGCAGCAGCGAGATAAGCTTCGAAGGAATTGGCGTAATCATTTTGTTTATTTTGCTGGCGCTGGAGCTGGCCGATCGCGTGACCATGAAGCGCGACCTGGAAATCGCGCGAGAAATTCAGCAGTGGTTGGTTCCGGCCCATGCTCCGGAAATTCCGGGCATGGATATTGCCTTCGCGACACGGCCTCAAAACACTGTAGCGGGCGATTACTACGATGCGTTTTTGCGTCCATTCCCGGGAAACCCAGGGAGCAAGCCTTCGTTGCTGATCGCTGTGGCTGACGTTGCGGGGAAAAGTGTGCCGGCAGCGCTGCTGATGGCGACGTTTCAGGCAAGCTTAAGAGCGTTGGCAGCCACGAAGGCTTCGTTGGATGAAATTGTCGCGGGGCTCGAACGCTACGCCAGGGCGCACAGTTTGGAAGGCCTTCGGTTCACCACCGCATTTCTCGCGGAAATAAATCTGGATACGCGCGAGATGACTTATGTGAACTGCGGACACAATGACCCGATCTTGAGGCGCGCTTCAGGAGCTATTGAGAGGCTGTCGACTGGCGGGCCGCCACTCGGGTTGCCGGTTTTCATGGACAACGAGCTGCCGTATGTTTCCGGCCGCACGCAACTGATGCCAGGCGATTTGCTTTTTGTTTTTACCGACGGCGTGGTGGAAGCGGTAAACGAGACGGGCGAAGAGTTTCGCGAGGAACGGCTTCTCGGCAGTTTGAATACGACGTCGGGGAGCGCCGCAGAGGCTCTTTCGCGGGTGATGACGGATGTGAACAATTTTGTGGGTTACGCGCGTCAGCATGACGACATTACTGCGCTGGTTCTTCGTGTGACGGCGTGATTTGCGGTGAGAGCTTGGCCGGACACCTCTCGCATTCCTTTTAACGAATTGCTGGAGGATACTGTCGTTTTAGGGAATTTTCGATTGCCAGTTTGCCAGGAGCATGGATGCGTTTTCTATTTTTGCTTGGGTTGTTCGTTGCCGCGAGCACTCGCGCGCAAGCTCAGAAATCGTCTGATGTCGCCGAGTTCGTCAGTGTGGATGCGCCGGTGGTCGTTCTGAATCACGTACGCGTGATCGATGGAACGGGAACGGCGCCTAAGGAAGACCAATCGGTCGTTATCGCGGACGGCAAGATACAGTCGATCGGGCCGGCTGCATCCGCGCAAAACCCACAGGGGGCGCAGGTTATGGACCGCACTGGCTACACGGTGATTCCTGGGCTGGTTGGAATGCACAACCATCTGTACTACACGGACTCGATCTCGATGCAATTTGCCAACGGAAGAATTGACGAGCCGGGATTGTTTATCGCGGAAATTCCTTACACCGCACCGCGACTTTATCTTGCGGCGGGCGTCACTACCATGCGCACGACTGGGAGCGTGGAACCTTACACGGATCTGAAAGTTAAAAGTCGGATCGATGCAAACTTGATGCCGGGGCCCAGCATCGATGCCACGGCGCCATACCTGGAAGGCCCTACGACGTATTTTGCCCAGATGCATGAACTCACCGGACCGGATGATGCGAAACGCACGGTGGACTATTGGGCGGCGGAGGGTATGACGTCGTACAAAGCGTATATGAACATCACGCGCGAGGAATTGAGTGTGGCGATCCAGGAAGCGCATGCGCACAAAATGAAACTGACCGGACATCTTTGTTCGGTGACCTGGCCGGAAGCGGTGGCGCTGGGAATCGATGATCTGGAGCACGGACCTGTTTTTGCGGACACCGAGTTCGTGGCGGATAAGAAAGTGAATGTATGTCCGCAAGGGGGGAGCGCGGCTTGGGCCAAGCAAGACGTCCACGGGGCTCCCGTGCAGGAACTTATAAATAATCTGGTGACACATCACGTGGCGGTGACCTCGACGCTGCCCGTCTTCGAAGCGAATGTGCCGGGGCGGCCGAAATTGCAGCGCCGCACGCTAGATGCCATGTCAGCAGAATCGGCCCAAAGCTATCTAATTGCCCGCGCCTACTCGAGCTCGGATTCGGCGCTACTGCGCAAAGAGATGGATTTTGAGGTAGCGTTCGCCAAGGCCGGAGGATTGTTGCTCTGCGGTCCGGATCCAACTGGAAACGGTGGGGTGCTTCCTGGATTCGGCGATCAACGCGAAATCGAGTTGCTCGTTGAAGCAGGATTCAGCCCGGTGCAAGCCATTCAGATCGGCTCGGAAAATGGCGCGATATATATGGGCCGGCAAGATCGAATTGGAACGCTGGCGCCCGGCAAGCAGGCAGACCTCGTTTTGATAAAGGGTGATCCTTCAAAGAACATCGAAGAGATAGAAAATGTGGAGACGGTCTTCAAGGCCGGTGTTGGATACGATTCCAAGAAATTGATTGATAGCGTACGCGGCCAGGTTGGCATTCGATAAATTGCTGGAAGCCTTGCCGCAGTGCCTCTTTTCAGAGTCAATATGGAACTGACCAGCCTCCCCAACTACCAACTGCAAAGAATTTCGCTCATAATTGCGCTATGGACCAGCGTGTTCTCGCCGAGCGCATTTGCCGAATTCTGAAAGGGGCTGGGCGTCAGGCCTACTTTGTGGGCGGGTGTGTGCGCGACATCCTTCTCGGGCGCGAACCGGCGGACTATGACCTTGCTACGGACGCGACCCCGGACCGAATCCGTGAATTGTTTTCGGGGTCGTTCGTAGTGCTGGAAGTGGGGGCGAAATTCGGAGTGATGCTCGTGGGAGAGCCCGCGAACAGCGAAGACGACCCAATTGTGACGGTTGAGGTTGCCACCTTTCGTTCAGACCTAGGTTACTCGGACGGGCGACATCCCGATAATGTAGTGTTTTCAAGAACGGCGCAGGAAGATGTGAAGCGGCGGGATTTTACCATCAATGCGTTGCTGCTGGACCCGGAAACGAACGAAGTGCTGGATTTCGTCGGCGGGCGCGAAGATTTGAGTGCTGGAATTATTCGCGCTATTGGAAATCCAGAAGAGCGTTTCAGCGAAGATAAATTGCGGCTGGTGCGAGCGGTGCGTTTTGCGGCGCGACTGCATTATGCGATCGAAGCGAAGACGTTGCAGGCCATTCAGAAACTAGCCCGGGAGATCAAGCAGGTTTCCCCGGAGCGGCTTCGCGAGGAGTTGACCAAGCTTCTTACGGAAGGCGCGGCACGCCGGGGATTCGAGCTGTTGGATGAGACCAAGCTCCTGCCCGAAATTCTTCCAGAAATTGCGCGCATGAAGGGAGTGGAGCAGCCCCCGCAATATCATCCCGAAGGGGACGTGTGGATTCACACGCTGCTTATGCTGCAACAGCTTCCAGCGGGTTGTCCTCCGACGCTCGCTTGGGGTGTGCTTTTGCATGACGTTGGCAAACCGGCCACGTTCAAGCCTGCTTCGCAGACCGGCGATAGGATTCGTTTTGACGGCCATGTAGAGGTGGGCGTGCGCATGGCGGAAGAAATCTGCCGCCGGCTTCGTTTCTCGAACGAGGATACGGCGCAGATCGCGGTGCTGGTGGCCAATCACATGAAGTTCAAGGATGTGCTGCAGATGAAGCCCTCCACTCTGAAGCGCTTCGCGCGGCTAAATCGGTTCGATGAGCACCTTGAGCTGCACCGCTTGGACTGCCTTTCGAGCCACAGAATGCTCGACAACTATGAGTTCGTGCAGGCCTACGTCCGCGACACCCCCGCAGAACAGATCCGGCCGGCGAGGCTCCTGACGGGAGACGACCTGGTGGCTATGGGGTTTCCGCCCGGGCCTTCGTTCAGGCAGATTCTGGATGCAGTCGAGGAAGCTCAGCTAAACGATCTGATTCATACCCGCGAAGAAGCCATCGAGTTCCTAAAGTCTCTGCCGGTCAAGAATAAAGCAAGTTGAGTATTATCTTATGCTTACGGATAACTAAGGATGATGCAGAGGACTTGAGTTCCAAGCTTTAGTGTGATAGCATCAACATACTTCATAACATCTAGCTAATTGATCGCGGACCTTTTTCAGCATCCGTTGCATCTAACGATATTGTAAGTAAGAAATTTGGGAGGAGTGGTTGGAATTTAAGGGGGATCAGGTGAGTAAAACAAATAGAGTTATCCCAGAACAACTCGCGATTCTACCTGTGCGCGATACCGTCCTGTTCCCGGGCGCGGTGATGCCGCTGCCAGTGGGGCGGGAGAGCTCTCTGGCGCTTTTGAATTCGCTGGAGGGGCCAGAGAAGCTCCTTGGTGTTGTGGCACAACTGGATCCACGCGTTGAGGTTCCCACCGGTGCCGACCTGCACAGTGTGGGCACGCTCGCCAGGGTTCATAAGATGGTGCGGATGCCCAATGGAAACATCGTGGCATTCCTGGAGGGTTTGGAACGCATACGCGTGCTGGAAGTGGTTTCGTTGAAGCCATTCTTGCGCGGCCGTGTGGAAGCACAGCCCGACCTGGAAAATCAGCGCGATGCGGAGCTCACCGCGCTCGAGCGCAACGTGCAGGAATTGTTTCGCGAGGTGGTGACCCGTTCACCGCAGCTATCCGACGATCTTCAGACCGAAGTGATGAATCAACCTTCGCCGGAACGTTTGTCGGATTTTGTGGCATTTACGTTGCCGTCCCTGAGCACGATGGTTCGGCAAGAGCTGTTGGAAACCTTCAGCGTGAAGAAGCGGCTTGAAACGCTGATCAACGAGTTAACCAAAGAGCGCGAAGTGCTCGACCTACGCAACAAGATTCACGAGCAAGTTCAAGAGCAAGTGAATCAGACGCAGCGCGAGTTCTTGCTTCGCGAACAGATGAAGGCGATTCAGAAGGAACTTGGCGAATCCGACGACGGCCAAGCGGAGATAGAAGAGCTTCGCAAGAAGGTCGAAGAGTCGGGAATGACGGCCGAGGCCAAGAAAGAATGCGAGCGCGAATTGAAGCGGCTCGCGAAGATGACTCCTGCTTCGGCGGAGTACATGGTGGCGAGGACTTACCTGGAATGGATGACCGCGTTGCCGTGGAACAAAACCTCTGGAACAGAGGACATCGACATTTCGAAGGCGCAAGAAATCCTGGACCAGGATCACTACGATCTCACGAAGGTAAAAGAACGCATTCTGGATTACCTGGCGGTGAAAAAACTGCAACCGGGAATGAAGGGTCCGATCCTTTGCTTCCTCGGGCCTCCAGGCGTGGGCAAAACTTCGCTTGGAAAATCGATTGCACGGGCCATGGGACGCAAGTTTGTGCGCATCTCGCTCGGCGGAATGCATGATGAAGCTGAAATCCGCGGGCACCGGCGTACTTACATCGGCGCTCTGCCTGGGCAAATCATTCAAGGGATTCGCCGAGCCGAGACCATGGACCCGGTATTCATGCTGGACGAGGTCGATAAGCTTGGACGCGATTTCCGCGGCGATCCTTCGGCGGCGTTGATGGAGGTGCTCGATCCGGAACAGAATTCCTCGTTCCGCGATCACTACCTTGACGTGCCGTTCGATCTCTCGAAGGTTCTGTTTGTGGCCACAGCCAACTGGATGGATCCGATTCCAGAGCCGCTGCGAGACCGCATGGAAATCATCGAGCTTGCGGGATACACGGAAGAAGAGAAGATCGGTATCGCAAAACGCTTCCTGATTCCGCGGCAGACGAAGGAACACGGCATCGTGTTGGGCGAGCAGATTGAGTTCACGGACGAAGCGATTCATGACTTGATCGCTCACTACACTCGCGAAGCCGGGGTGCGAAACCTTGAGCGCGAAATTGCAACGCTCGTGCGAAAGCAAGCCCGGCGCATCGCCGAAGGCAAAACCGAAAAGCATATTGTTACTCCAGAAGCGGTTCGCGAAGCGCTCGGAATACAGAAAGTCAGAATAGAAAAGGAAGTGGAAGAGCGCGTGACGAAACCGGGAGTTTCGGTGGGCTTGGTTTGGACTCCGGTGGGCGGCGACATTGTGTTCATCGAAGCCAGCAAGGCGCGTGGTGGAAAGCAGTTCACCATGACCGGGCACTTGGGCGAGGTGATGCAGGAGTCGATGCGAGCGGCGCTGAGTTGGGTGCGGTCTAACTCCGAACGTTACGGCATCGATCCGGATTTCTTCCGCAAGCTCGACTTGCACGTACACGTTCCTTCGGGCGCGATTCCGAAGGATGGGCCGTCAGCAGGCGTGGCTATGGTTACCGCTCTCGTCAGCCTATTGACGGGACGAGCGATTCGGCCGCGTGTGGCGATGACGGGAGAAATTTCGCTCTCCGGTATCGTCCTTCCGGTGGGCGGAATTAAAGAAAAGGTGCTGGGCGCAAAACGCGCGGGCATCCGCGAAGTAATTCTTCCGTCAGAGAACGAACCGAACGTGCTGGAGGATTTGCCGCCCGAGATGCTGGACGGCATGAAGATCCACTTCGTACGTACTGCGGAGCAAGCGCTTGAAATTGCACTTGGCAAATTCGAGAAAAAGCCTGTGCGGCCTATTACTGGTGGCGATGAGCTGCCGGCGATTGGTCCAGCGGGTCCCATCCACTAAAACCGAAATCGTTGGATAAGAGACAGCCCCCTAGGGCCCGGGAAGAAATTCCCGGGCCTTTTTTTTAAGGTTTCTCGCCGCACAAACGGCGGGTTGTCCTCACGGCCGGTGGCCACTGGCGATTAGCCCCGCTCTGCAATACGCGCTACCCATGGCCTACTTTGACGCTCTCGGTCTTCCTCGACTCCTCGATAACCTCGCGTAACCCAGTGAACCGCCGTATGCGGACCCGCTGTGGCAGGGGCGAGCGGGGGACCGCTCCCCTATGCCGAATTAGCGCACAACGTGGGTTTCCTATTGCGGCGCGAAGCGCAATCGCGTACAGCTAGAAACTTCCGAATGCCCTACCGCCCAAGAGAACTTGTGGTGCGCGCGCGGGAAGCCGCGACGCTCTTGCTGGCCACACTCGATCATCACGAGATGGTTCCGCGCTTCCTGGACATGTACGCGGCTGAAAACCGCCGACCAGGGCGAGCGGACCAGCCAGCGCACTACTACGAGCAACTCGAAACGATCCGCAGGGAAGCGATTCTCGCCATGGTTCTGCGAACGGCAGATGTTTTACCGGCGCGATTGAAGGTTCGGGTAAACGTTCGCGAGCCGAAGCGTGCCATCAGGAAAACTAAAAAGACCAAGAAGGGACGGAAGGGAGCGAAAGCCAAACCGGGGAAAAAATCCAGTCTCGATCTTGCTATTCCATTGCTCGATCTTTTCCGCGAAGAGTTTTTTGTGGCGCTCGGGCAAGCCCTGAATTGGAGCGATGAAGACGCGCAAGAATTCTGGCACGATCTGGAGCTTTACGAGACCTTGACGCAGCGAGAACCTAGACGGCAAGCCGGACGTACAACCCGCGCTGTAGCCTCCGGACCATTCGTCGATCGCACAGCGTTGCTACTGGATCCCTCTCTGATGGACCAAGCGCGGCGGGCGGCCGGAAAATTTCAGCTGGAGCTCAATACGGCGGCCGACCGTGTTCTGCACAAGGTCTTCGCCCGCCGCCGGGGCAATTAAATACGCAGGCGAGCTACGGACGCGCTTCCAGGACGATATTAAATGGCGTCTCCGCCGCACGTCGCACGTGCGTGAATCCGGCATTCTTCAGGATTTTCGAAAGACGCGCTTCTCCCGCTTGCGCTCCCAACCCGAGTCCCACTTCTTGCGAAAGCGAAGCCGGGGTACACAGCATAGTGGAAGCGGCGTAGAAGACGCGCCCGATGGGGTTCAAATTATCTTCCAGCTTGTCGTTAGCGAAGGGCTCGACGATCATCCATGCGCCGCCGGGATCAAGGGTCTTGCGCACGTGGCGAGCGGCGCCTTCGGGATCGCCCATATCGTGCAGACAATCGAAAAACGCAACGAGTTGATAGCCTTCGCCCGGAAATTCCTTTGCGGAGGCAACTTCGAATTTAACTCGGTCAGAAACACCCGCTTTTGCGGCCGCTTCTCGCGCCATCTGAATCGACGCGGGATGGTAATCGAATCCTACGAATGTGGACTTCGGATAGGCCTGCGCCATCAATATTGTGGAAGTGCCGAGGCCGCATCCCACGTCCGCGACCTTTGCTCCATTCTTTAATTTGCTTTCCACGTCGCCAAGCGCGGGAATCCATTCGCTGATTAGATGGGCGCGATAATTCGGTCGAAAGAAACGCTCGGTGCCGGCGAACAAGCAGTTATCGTGCTCGTGCCAACCTAGTCCTTTACCGGTGCGAAAGGCTTCGGTCACTTTTGGTTCGTCTTTCAAACAGGCGGATACGATTTCGAAAAAGCCTGGAAGAAAAACGGGGCTGTTTTCGTCCGCCAGAGCGAGTGCCTGCTCGGGCGGCAGCGTATAACGTTTTGTTGCAGAGTCGTAGATGATGAAGCCGCCGGCGCTTTGCGCTGCCAGCCATTCGCGGACGTAACGCTCGTGCGTTTTTGTCTTGGCGGCGATTTCTTCCGAGGTCATAGGCCCCGAGCCGGCCATGGCTTTGTAAATTCCGAGTTTGTCGCCGACGAGGATGAGAGCTGCGTTCATGGCTGCTCCCATCTCTCCCACCGCTTTCATCATGAATTCGTGAAGCTTTGCTTCGTTTATGGGCTGCGCGGACGTGGACATGAGGTGAGCTCTCCGGTTTGAAATGTGGGCCGAGGAAATGAGCCGATTTTATCGTTGCGGGTTCGAGCAAGTCAACCTGCGAAGTCGCACGGCGGGCAGCTTATTTTTGCTATTCTCGCGCTATGCTGGAAGTTTTCTACGTTGTTGTAATTCTGCAGATCGCCCTAGGGGTGTATTCCCTTTGGAACGGCTTCGCTTGGGTGACCATGGTGCGGAAGCGGCTCACCTCCCACGCGGGCTTTTACACTCCGCAAGCCGCCTTGATCTGTCCCTGTAAAGGAAGCGAGCGTGGGCTGGAAGAGAATCTTCTAGCGCTCACGCGTTTCGATTATCCGAACTACGAAATTTACTTTGCCTTGGCGACAAGTTTGGACCCCGCGGTGAAAATTATCGAGCGCGTGAAAGCCGCGAGCCAACGGCCGGTGCACATTTTGATTGCCGGGCCTCCGGAAGATTGTGGCGAGAAAGTGTTCAATCTCCAGCGAACGGTGGAAGGCCTGCCGGGAAAATTCGAAGTGCTCGTTTTCACGGACTCGGACGTCCGCCTTTCACGAGGATGGCTAACGAAGTTGATTGCTCCTCTGCAGGATGCAGGGATCGGAGCGACTACCGGTTATCGCTGGATTTTTCCGGGCGGGATGGGAGCCAGCTCTCTGGCGAGCGCCATGGCATCTGCGTGGAACGCGGCGGTGGCCACGCTTCTGGGGAAACCTAACGATAACTTCTGTTGGGGAGGCGCTACAGCGATCCGGCGCAAGACTTTCGAGGATGTGCACGTGTTGGAAGCATGGAAAGGCGCGGTCAGCGACGACTTCGCATTAACAACTGCTCTGCAGCAGGCAAACAGGCCAATCGTTTTTTGTTCTGAATGTTTCGCTGCCACCTTACATCCGTGGACCTGGTCTGAACTGTTCGAATTCACCGACAGGCAGATGTTGATTACGCGAGTGTATTCGCATCGTCGATGGCTGGTCGGCGGCCTTATGAATCTGGCCTATACACTCACCATGCTGTATGCCGCATTTGTGATTCTCTATTGCATTGTCGATGGCGATCCGTGGGGTCAACTGGTGTTGGTGGCGCTCGCGGTGCCGTTGCTGGCAGCGATGAAAGGGGCGCTGAGAATCATCGCGATCAACGAAGCGATTCCGGAGTGGAAAGGGAAGTTGCAGGAAACAAGTATGGCGTGCGTTTTTCTCGCGCCGGTTGTTCCGTTCCTGTTCGCTTGGAATTTTGTGATTTCATCACTTAGTAAGCGCATCCGCTGGCGGGGCATTCGTTACGAGCTTGTCTCTCCGAACTGTACGCGCATCCTCAAACGCTAGGTCTGCAGGTAAACTGGATATTCTGGCGGCGATTTAATTCTGCGGGGATTTTTGTGGAGCGAAGGCACGCTGTACGCGGCATAGCAAATATGCGGTGGCCGCTCCGGCAGGGATGGGGAGCCACCAGCCTGCTTCGAAGACGGTCATGGGGCCGTAGGTAATAAGTCTCAACACGCGCAACCCACCTTGGCCTTCCGTGCCGATACGCTTTCCCCAGATTCCTAGGATGGCGATGAGAACGGGGGCGAGTATTGCTCCGAGTGCGGCCCAGTGAGTTGCGGTGAGGCATTGGAGGGCTGCCATCACACGCCTTAACAGAAATGCGCCGAGGAGCGCGGCTATGGCGCCAAAAACCAGGCCGTAAAAATTGAAAAAAATCAGGCCAAAGACGGAGCGCGAAGAAAACGCATCGTTGGAGGAGGCACCGAAGAGATCGCGGGTCCAAACGGCCAGGCTCATGAAGAAGCATCCGCAGATCCACGCGGTGAGGTAATACGCCAGACTGCCGCGGCGCGTCATATACGACGCTGGATATTGGGGAAATCGAGCCAGACTTTCACACCGCAGAAGTGCGAGCCTTCTGTGCAGATCGGCGTGGAAATGCCAGCGCGAAGATGGCAAGGCGGGCCGATATATCTGGTTAGCTCCGGGAGAACCCTACGAACTTGTTCTACTTCTTCAATCGAGGCCTGATAAATTTCTTCCTGGGCGTTGAAGCAAGTGCGCATGGTCCATTTGTGGAGCAAATGCAAAAGCGATCCTGTCTCCAGCAGGCGAATTGCTTTTGCGTTGGGTAAGAGATACAGCGCCAATTCCAAGGGGACACCGCGGTCGAGCAATTCGTTTTTTGCGGTCCACGCTTCTTCCATGGCGCGCTGGTAGATCTCCATGGCGCGCGGGTTATCGCGAATCAACATGGGCGCGACGTAATCGGGCGAGCGGGTATCCGCCAGAGTCAGCAGGGGACGCGAACCAGGAACCATACGGTGCCGCTGGTCCTGACTGTCGGCGGTGTGGCTGATCTTTTTTGCGAAAGTAAAATTGGCATGCTGCAATGCACGCATCATGGGCGCATGCACGCCGATATCGAGCGTCTCGCGGCGGTATGCATTGCGGGCCGGATTTAGCATGCGATCCACCGCTTCGGCGTCCGGACATTCCGCGACGGCCAAGCCCATCACAGCGCGGTAGGCCTCCGCCATCACAGGAATTGCATGCGGCGGATAGTCGACAAGACTCGAAGTCAGCCCAGCCAACTTGGCATCAAATTCGCGGGCAAATTCTTCGCCATCACGCTTGGGTTGGTACCACTCGGGCGGTTCGTCCATGGGCGCATTATCGAAGCGATCGAAGAATTGCGGATCCACTTCACGAACGCGCGCGACCATCTCTGCAATCACTTGACGCGCTTCGGAGGGCGTATCGCTCGCGGCATGCATGCGCCATAGCCGGTGCAAAACGATCCCCGAGAGCGTGTGCACCATGGTGGTGAAAGCAGCTACCGGCAAAACGTAGCGCGCAACTTCAATCGCACGTTTTTCCGCTTGCCGATCCACTTTTTGCACGCGCTTGGGATGTGACATCGGACTGACGTGCCAGATATCGGCAAGAATTCCGCGAGCGGTGGGTTGCAGCACGCGCGTGAGTTCGCGATAGGTATCCCAGGCGCGCGCGATGGCTTTCTCGTAAATCGAGCGCTCGGCGGGGCCGAAGGTAGCGCTGTCTACGGGTACGTAAGCTTGCGGGCGATCCAGACGCACATAGCGCTGGCTTTGCTGCTCGGAGTTATAAAAGGGATGCGCGTGCAGAAACGACCACACAAATTGCCGGCTGATATTTTCCAAGCCGAACTCGAAATGGGCGTGTTGGAATACGGTGTGGTGGCCGCCGTAGTAAGTGGCCGAGCCAATGTTCACACGTTGCTTGTCGGTGATTTCGTCGGGACCGATCAAGCGCGGCGAGTAGCAGGTCCTGGCAGCCGCAATGGCGGAATCAAATGGGTGAGCGAAGTAGTTGCGTAAGGTTACCCGAGGCGCTGCGGTTTCCACCTGCGATCCAATCGGCGGTTCCGATGATGGGAATAATTGTGTGGCCATTTTCTGCGAGCATTGTACACCGCACAGGAGTTAATTCAGTGTGGCGAAAAAAAGCCCTCGGAACTTTCGCTCCGAGGGCCTTTGATTTTCGAGATTCGAGCTAAGAAAAAGTAGCGCTACTTCTTCAGGGAAGCCGCTTTGTCCGCATACTTTTTCTGGAACCGCTCCACGCGCCCGGCGGTATCGATCAATTTTTGCTTGCCGGTAAAGAACGGATGGCAGTTCGAGCAAATTTCCACGCGGATCATATTGCCCTTGATCGTCGAGCGCGTGTCGAACGTATTGCCGCAGGCGCAATGCACCTTTACGGCATGATAATCGGGATGGATTCCTTCCTTCATGGGACGCTCCTGTCTACTGACCGGTCTGCGCAACCGAATACCAGGCGGAACACACGGTCGCGTCGCTAGGTCAGCGGGAAAATTTAATTATATTGCATCTATGCTGAATTGCAACGATGGCTTAGATGCTCAGGGACCCCACGCGGATGCCACAAAAGCCCTTCGAATTGCTTAAGAAACGAAAGAACATCCGGCACGTATGCGACCGCCATCCAGATGCTGTATGTATGTCTGGCGCAGGATAACGCGTACAGGCGGCAAAATGGGGACGTGAAGAATTGCGCTGAACTGTTTCGGCAGCTCTCCACCCTTTTCCAGAAGTAGCGCGACTCCGCCGTAGCTTAAGTCAATCACCGTGGCCGTTTGCTTATCTGTTTCGCTGAGCATGGCGTAAGCTTTCGTTCCAGCGAGCGATACGCGTTCCCATTTGCGTTTTTCGTCACGCGATGGCGAAGTCGAAATGGGGGTCGGCTTGGGCGGTTGTGCAGAGCCAGATCCTGAAGATTGCGGCGGAGGTTCAACGGGACGATGCTCATGCTGCGGCTCGACAGAAGCAGCTTCCAGCGAACCAGAATCTGCTGAAGACGGAACTTCACGCTCAGGTATCGGCGAAGGGCCTTCCGGTTGTGCCTTCGGAGCACTCTCCGGAGAGGCGCCAGTAATTTCCTGGCCTTTCGACGAGCGCTCGTCGCGGTTACTCTTTGGCGATGAAGGAGATGCCGGCGGGGTCAAGGGCGAGGCGATGCGTCCGGCGTTCTTCAGTTGGTAAAGGCGATCGTCGGCGGTTCCCATCAATTCGCTTTTCTGTTCGCCATCCACCGGTAGCACGGCGATACCGAAGTCCAGAGTTACGCTAGGATCCAGTTTCAGCGAATGAATGTCGCCTTCGTATTGAGCGCGAACGCGGCGGCAAAGCGTGTTGGCCTGTTCGGTATCTGTCTGAGGCAGAAGCAGCGCGAATTCGTCTCCGCCGATGCGGAATGCGAAGTCTGAGGCGCGTAATGTTTTCCGCAGAGTAGCTGCAGCGAGCTGCAATATCTGGTCGCCTTGCAAATGGCCGTGGCGGTCATTCACTTCTTTGAGCTTGTGGACGTCGAGGATTACTACGGCGAGCTGGTGGCCGTAACGTTTCGCACGATTCAGTTCCTTGTCGCAGTATTCGTCGAAGAGACGGCGATTGTACAGGCCGGTGAGCGGGTCGGTCGCTGCGTTAATTTGCAACTTCTTGAATTCTTCGTACTCCATCAGGATGGGAACGCGCAAGAAGTTCGTGGAAGCCAGTACGTCAACCATCGCCGTCTTCAACGAAATCCTTTTTCCGATGCTTTCGGCTAGTTCGCGGCGACGGATTAAAATTCGTTCCCAATATTCGTTGGCCTGTGCGTCGGAAAGATCAATGCGGGCAATGGTGCGGAAAAACTGGCGTAAGAATTGACCGCGAGCGGAGTCCTCGAGACCTTCCAGGGTCTCGGCGAGGACTTCGAGATAGGAGTCTTCCGCAGACGGCTGTGGAGCCAAGGATTCGGGCTGGGGCATCAATGGGTTCCGGAAAAAGTTCTAGCTTCCCTAACTAAGGGGCCACTGCGGGGGCAGAGGACTTACAGCAAGGGACAGTCCAATCTCTGAAAAGAATACTGAGCTATAAAAGGCGCGTAAGTTGCTGCCAAAGGGAAAATTACACGGTTTCTGCGGGACGTCAATGGCGAATTGAGGGCGTAGGCTGCGCCAGCGTGTAAATGGATTCCACTTTATGGCAACGGCAAGACACAATCTCCACGAGAGACTTGTGGAAAAAGCGGCGCGTTGTGGAAAAACCTGGAGGAAAAGATTTAGCCAATGGGCTTCAGAAATTCGACGCCGACGAGGTAAACATCGCCTGCTTGCTGCTGCCTTTTTACGCGTGCTTGGATCGGCGGCATGCCTGCGGGAACTAAACCAGTGGAAGTAATCGAAGGTGCCGGGATCGTAAGGGTAATGATTTCGTTCACCGCCAAGGAGCGAGGACAAGTAAGAAAAGCACCTAAACCGCTGACATCTAAAGTCTTAGCTAGCTCGAGAAACTGTTCATCATGCGCATCTCGTCCGCGAATGAACATCGGCACCTGCAGATGGATTCGCTGGAAGCGCCTGCGCTCTTCATAGAGCGGAGCCATGCTTACTTTGTGGTGAAGAACGTTTTCCGAGACGCCCATTAGTACTCCAGTTTTAGTACTCTCACTAGTACGCAATTTGAATGCAACTTCCTGCAGTCGGCACGTCAAAACTTAAACCACACATTATCATAAGATTACAAGAGCGTGAAACCTCGGGAAGCCCTGACCCCAAGTCAATAGGGCAAATATACTCCAGTAGATTTCCAATTTTATGCAAGTGCATAGCGCAAACTAGGACGTATTTACCATTGACTCCATTCCGAGGCTTTGCGAGCATGAGTCTCCTTGAGCGCGGTTCCCTTCGCCCGTCGCGAAAACTCGAGAATGGTGTCTTCGCCCCCGCGATAAGCCCCCAAGGGAGGGGAATTTTGACGAATAGCCTCACAGCAGACCCCCAGGCGACCGGCCAGCAGGTTTTTCACCTGGTGGCTAGTCTATTAGACGCCTTTGACCGTCCATTGGTGGTCGCGGACCGAGCGGGTCGAATTTTGTTTACGAACTTGCATGCCCAGGATCAACTCAGTTCCAACGGGGCACCCTCCAAGGTCGAACTGAATCTTTTCAGAGACATTCTGCATGCTGATCGCAAAGGCATTGTGGATCAGTTGGAAAGCGGCGAACAGGAAGTGAATCTTCAAGTGGATTCGCCGGCGGGAAAAAGCCGCGCAAGAGTTCGCTGGCTCCCGGAACCGGATTGGCTTGTTGTTTACGTGGAACCAACTGCCCCGCAGTCGCTGGCCAACGAAGCGGAAATGCGGCAGACGGTGCAAGAGTTGATGCAAGAGCGCGAAATTACTTATCGGAATCTGCTCGCGGCGTATTTGCGGCTTCAGGAAGTGAACCGGCAGAAAACGGTTTTTCTAGCTTCGGCCGCACATGAGTTGAAGACTCCTTTGGCGGTTATGAAAGGCTATTACGATCTTTTGCTGTCGGGTTCGCTGGGAAAACTTACCGATCGCCAGCGCGACATGCTGCAGGAATCGAAAGAAAGCTGCGATCGCTTGGTGCGTTTGGTTTCCATGTTCTTAAATTATTCGGCACTCGAGAGCGGAAAACTCGTATTGCAGTTACGCGAAAACGATTTGCGGGATTGCGTTAATGACCTTACATGTCGTTGGCAAGACGCGTTTCAGCGCGCGAAAGTGCATCTGGATATAAAAATTCATCCGGACTTGCCGTCGTTTAAATTCGATTACCAAAAAGTGCAGCAATGCGTTGCCAACCTGCTGGATAACGCACTGAAGCACACGCCGCCGGAAGGGTCGGTTACTTTAGTTGCCGAGCCTCATTTCTGGGAGCGGCGAGTCTCAGAGGCATCACCTTCCACCGATCGCCGGCGTGACAGCGGCATGCGCGCTAACAGCGTCTTGATTTCGGTTGCAGATACGGGCGGAGGAATTGCCCCTGAATTTCATCAGGAGATTTTTGAAGAATTCGTGCGTGTTGATCCATCCTCTTCTGGCATGGGCTTAGGCCTGGCAATTACTAAGCGTTTGATTCAAGCTCACCGTGGAAAAGTATGGGTTGATAGCGTGCTAGGAAGCGGAAGCTCATTTTCATTTTTGCTTCCCATTAACACCGAGTAACTCGAAACATTGATTTATTGGAACGGACTAGTTCGTTCCCAGGGACATACGATGGCCGAAAAAGAAAAAATTCTGGTGGTAGACGACGAACCGAGTATTCGCAAGTATCTTCAGACGCTTTTGGAAGTGGACGGTTACGACGTTGAAACTGTTCCGGGCGGCAAGGAAGCGCTCGAGAGAGTCGGCGCCGGTTTACGTCCGCATTTCATTATCCTCGACGTATTGATGCCCGAAATTGACGGGCTCGAGACTTTGCGTCAGTTGATGCAAATTGACCGCTCTCTCAATGTGATCATGCTTTCCTGCTCGAACGAGGTAACCACGGTAGTCGAAGCGATCCGGTTAGGCGCTCTGGACTACTTGACCAAGCCGTTCGAGAAACCGGAGCTCGACGCAGCGTTCTTGAAGTGCCGCCAGAAGCAACAGCTGCGTTCGGAAAATAAAGCGCTGCGCGAATATTGCGAAGCGCTCACCGAAGATCTTTCTTTCCTCGCAGCCAGCCCGCAAATGCTGAAGATTCGCCAGCAGATTTTGCAGATTGCTCCGGTCGATGTGCCTGTCTTCATCAGCGGAGAAAGCGGAGTGGGTAAAGAAGTGGTGGCGCGAATGATTCATCTTCGCTCCACGCGGCGTGTGCAGGCGTTTGTAAAGGTGAATTGCGCTGCGCTTCCCGGAGAATTGCTTGAGTCGGAGCTTTTTGGATACGAGCAAGGCGCTTTCACTGGCGCGGTGCGCTCCAAGCCGGGAAAATTCGAACTGGCCAACAAGGGGACCATCTTCCTAGACGAAATCGCGGAGATGAGCCCGCATCTTCAGGCCAAGCTTCTGCACGTTTTGCAGGACGGTCAATATTCCCGGCTAGGCGCGCGTGCGGTGGTAAATGTGGATGTGCGAGTGCTCGCGGCTACCAACATGGACGTGAAAGAAGCCATGCGCTCGGGTCGCTTCCGTGAGGATCTCTATTACCGGTTGAATGTTCTTTCGATTCATATTCCGCCGCTCCGCGAACGCACCACGGAAATACCGCTGCTGTTCCGCCATTTCTTGGTGAAATACAGCGAAAAATATCAGAAGGCAGCTCCCGATCCTTCCAAGCATTTGATCGAGGCAGCCCTGCGGTACCCATGGCCGGGCAACTTGCGGGAACTGGAAAATTTCGTCAAACGTTACGTGATTCTGGAAGATGACGAAGGCAGCTTCCGTGAATTGCTGGAAATGACGGGCCAGCAGCAGCGATTGATCCCCCGCGACGCAGCTCCCGCACCGAAGGAGCAGGGCCTGAAAGCGCTCGTGCGTGGCTTGAAAGACGAAGCCGAAATGGAAGCGATCGCTGATGCGCTCGAAAAAACGAATTGGTGCCGCAAGGATGCCGCAAAAATGTTGGGCATCAGCTATAAAGCGCTGCTTTACAAAATGCGACAATTCAATTTGGATTCCGGGCGCGGTGCGCGCTCTGCGGCGGCGAAGGCTGCCCGAGAGGCCGCTGCGAAAGAGGCCGAGGCAAAAGAAAGCGCACCGGCGATTCGCGGCTCATAGCATTAGAAACATTTCTTGTGGGGGATTAGGAATCATCGTTCGAGGTCGTGCGCATCGATCCCTCGAACGACTTCTCCAGAGTTGACGTAGTACTGCTGAGGACTAATACTCCGTAGTCCTATTACGGGCAAATAGTTGCACAGGCAAACTGTTGCATATGTAGGGCACATTCAAAGAAATAGGTCTTCCACCCTGCTGGTAATCTGGTCTAGTATTCCGCTCCGACACAACGTTTCGTAAATTCCGAATATGGAAAACCTGCCGAGATCTCACCCCCAGCTGGGATCTTGGAAATCATAGTTGCTGTTTTCAAAGGGTTTGCTTCGAGCGCCATATTTTGGCTAGGCTGAACTTGATGAAATCCTTAGGTTCCTGGTAGAGCACGTTCAAAGCTAAACACTTAGTGCACTTTGGAATAGGGATTGCTACTCTCACGACGGGGGTTGATGTGAACTTCAAAATACTCTTAGCGGAGCACCAGGGATGACGGAACGCCGCATGGCACGACGGTACGATCTTTCCCTGCCGGT
>DATNLR010000089.1:0-40913 GCA_035602755.1 Binatus sp. (SeqCode)
AGCAGATGCCGTCCCTTAAGTCTTGCGAAAGCGCTGAAATTTTTCTCAAATAATTTGGAAAGCGATTAAGCAACAGAAAACAAAGCGCTCTTACGTTTCCGGCAGTCTCCGTCCAGTTATCGGCCCAACAGCGCAGCAGGCTGGACACCTGGTCAGTTAGATAACCCGAGATCTGAAGTCCGCGTGTTCGGACTGTTAGTTCACCGTCTATGAAATTGAGGAGGTGGATCCCAGTTCGGATTCGCTGACACGGGGTCTTGCCTTTCGAACTGCCTCTATCTAGTAAGGCGCGAAATGAGGGTTAAAATGGCAAACGGGTGCGTCAAAAATTGAAAAAAATAAGGACCACACCTCGGAGGGAAACCGGGACCCGTACTAGGCTCTTGTTTATCCAGGGTGTAATGTATTGAAACTGTTGAGGCTTGGATGGCTCAGCGTTCGACCGAGGATGTCACCCAATAACTTCCCACGGGTCAATGCGCCGTCGAATTCCGACTCCCCCGCCTCCACCATATTGGTTGCCGAATTTTCGACGTTTACCGGACGCAGCACCCGTGCGCGCTACCCCACTGTGGATTATCTGGTTGATTCTTCGGAGCATACCTCAATGTTTTCCCTCTATCTCCGCGCGGACGTCCTGCGCCAACTTTACCAATTCGCCCTGCTAATCTTTTTCGAAGTAGTACCTTCGGAGGATAGCCAATTCCTTAATTTCTGTTACCCTAGCAACAAATCCAGGCTGTATGGTGTCTAACCTAAGATAGGGACAGGCCCTTAAGGGAGACTGGCGTAAGGCATGTCCGACCTAGCACAAATATTGCCGTGGGGCCGTGACGAAGCTGGACTTGTCACCGAACTGCAGGCGGGGTCTGACTCGGCATTCGATTGGCTGGTCACCTATTATCACGCCGGGGTGTACAACTTGGTTTACGGAATCCTTTCTGATTCTGCCGACGCTGCGGATGTGACGCAGGAAGTTTTTCTGCGAGCGTTTCGCGGCATTCATGGCTTCCGGCAGGGCAGTTCGCTGAAAACCTGGCTGTATCGCATTTCTGTGCGACAGGCTTTGAACCACCGGCGCTGGTGCTGGCGTCATCATCGCCAACAGGTTTCGATTGACGCCGAAGTAGAAGGGAAGAATCCCGCGCTCGATTTGAAAGATTTGGAAGCGACTCCGCTGGAACAAGTGGAAGCAGCCGAAATGCAAGCAGTGGTACACAGAGCGCTGGCACAAGTGCCTGACGTATTCCGCAGCGCGGTTATTTTGCGCGATCTCGAAGGTTTGTCTTACGAAGAAGTGGCGGAAGTTCTGGAAGTTTCCGTGGGCACTGTGAAATCACGCATCCTGCGCGGCCGCCGCATCCTTCGCGAGATTTTGGACCCTGTTTTGCACGCTTCGCAAGCTGCGGAAACTGCCGGGCGAAATAACCAGACCGAACACGCATCAGAATTTTCGCGAGGAACATCGACGGCAACTGTCCGCATGGCTTCAGCGGCCTCCAAGCCAGCGCTCACGCGCTCGTTAACCTACGCTACTAAGAAGCACGGAGGCGCCCAATGAATTGTCGCGACGCTGCACGACGCCTACCCGGTTACATCGATGGTGCTATTCCGGCGCAGGATCACGCTATTGTTCGCGAACATCTAAACGTTTGCGGAAGCTGCCGAGATTTGCTGGAAAGTTATCGCCGGCTTTCCGTGTGCCTGGCAAATGTGGAGCCTGTGGCCGTGCCCGCTGATTTGGCCACGCGAATTCGTGTGCAAGCGGCGCACTCAGTTTCTTCTTGGGTAGGTTTCCGGCGGGCCTGGTCTCGAGCTCTATTGTCCTTCCAGGACGTTTTCAAACCCCTTGCTGTCCCGGCCACCGGCGGAATTCTTACGGCACTGGTTGTGTTTGTTCTGGTAGTACAGAACATCCTGGTGGGTGTGCCGATGGGAATCGTCGCCAATGATTTGCCGCTAAATCTGGTTCAGCCCGCACGGCTGGAAAGTCTGGCGCCGTTCCCGGTTCCCGGAGTGGTAGCGACTGAAGGGCATCCTGATTCCGGCGTGCTGGTGTTGGAAGCCACGCTAAATGCGCATGGCGAAGTGGTCTCCTACAATATTCTTTCCGGGCCCAACGATGTTGCGGTGAAACATCAGATCGACCAGGTTCTTCTGTTTTCGCGCTTCCGTCCCGAGCTCAGCTTCGGACGACCGACGGGCGGCGGTCGTGTTCTGCTGAGCTTCAGCGAAGTTCACGTCCACGGATAAGATTTTTCGTCCTGATCTCTGCGCTCCTTCGCCGACTGATTTATCTGCGCGTTTTCTTGACTAGGCGAAGCCTGACCGATACAGTTTCAATGTTTGAACGATCGCTGCCAGCTGCTTGAGAACAGGGGAACTTGGCGCTGCCAGCGGATGATGAAGGCGTTGAGGAGTCTGGCCATCCAAAGATTTTTTCATCCGTTTCCTACATTGTGTTCATGCATTGCTGTGCTCTTGGTGAGTATTGCGCCCGTCCCCAAAGCCCATGGGCAAGCGCCGCCTCAGCAGGAATTCACCAGTGGGATCACCGTCGAAGCCAATCAGCAATTATTTGCCACCATGTGCGCGCTCGACGCCGCCGGCTTTGACGCCGACGAAAGCACGCTGGCGGAAATGCCGTCACGCCTGGCTTTGCGCGGCGAACTTCTGAATCTGCACGGGCCTGCAACGGAAGCGTTGCGACAGTTTTACCGCGACCACTTGCTGGCAGACCCCGGCGAAACACTTTCGCGCTACATCACCTTCGCGCTGGTCGTCGGCCCGCCTCCGGATTTTCGCTACCAGGTCGATCCAGACCTTCTTCCTCCCGATGTTGGCTCGCTCGAAGGCTTCCAGAGAATTCTCGCGGCTTTTTATCACGAGGCCCATCTCGATATTCGCTGGACTCAAATTGAACCTGAATATCACCGTGTGATCGCGCGTTATCAGCCGGTAGTGCGGCGCATCGTGACCGTATCAAACGCTTATCTGCGGGAGATTCTGAAGTCCACGCACGGCCGTACATTCACCGTGTATGTGGAACCCCTCGTCGGTGCCCGCACCAACTTCCGAAACCTGGGCGACCATTACGCCATGGCCGTGGGGTTCACCGCACAGATTCCAGCCGACGACATACAGCACGCTTACCTGCACTTCATGCTGGATCCGCTGCCGCTCAGGTATCGCAAGGAAGTTGAAAGCAAAAATAGCCTGCTGAATGTGGCCGCGCGCGCTCCGCAACTTCCGGTGGAATACCGCACCGACTTTATCGCTTTCACCGACGAGTGCCTGATCAAAGCGGTCGAACTGCGTTTGCGTCACCTTACGGCGGAAAAACTCGAAGCGGCTCTGGTGCAAAATGACAAAGAGGGGTTCATCCTCGTGCGTCCGATCGTCACTCAGCTGGAAAAGTTTGAAAAGGCTGCGCCTGCTATGACGTATTATTTCCCCGACATCATCACGGGTATCGACGTATCGGCGGAGCAGAAGCGCTTAAAAGATTTTGCTTTTGCACCGGTGCAGACAGCCCCAGAATCGAAGACCGCCGCCGCACCCGCGAGCCAGACCGCGGAGCTTGATAGCATGCTGGCGCAAGGAGATCATCAGATCGCGTTAAAGGATGCCGCAGCCGCTTCAGCCACATTCGGAAAGATATTGGAGAAATATCCGAACGAGCCGCGCGCGGTGTACGGCTTGGCAGTGGCCTCCATACTTTCAGGCGACGGCGAGCGGGCCCAGGAATTGTTCGAGCAGATTGTGGCGAGTTGGACTTCGGGAATACCTGGTGCGCCCATTCCGCCAGGGACACCTGATCCTTCTATTTTGGCGTGGTCGCACGTATATCTGGGACGCATTCACGATCTGCAAGACGAGCGCGACGAGGCGGTAGCGGAATACCATGCGGCTTTGGCGGTTCATGGCTCACCGGAAAATGCGCGGGCAGCGGCGCAACGCGGTTTGGATTCGCCGTATAGTTCTCGCGCGCCGGAGAGCGACAAAGCGTCCCATAATCCTTAGCCCCAGGCCGTTATTTTTCGTGCCGGGGGTAATCAACCACGGAAGGTGAAAAATGATTTTCCAGTCGGTGCGAAACGCGATCATCACACTCATCTTAGCAGTGGGATCTACATTGGCTCTAGCACGGCCATGCCAGGCGCAGCAGCAACAGCAACCGGCGCCAGCTCCGGCACCGACCAAGCCGGGACAAGCGGCGGCTCCGCAAAGCGGCACGCAGAACCCCGCTGAAGCGCCGAAAGTTGATCCTGAAGAAGAGAAAGCTTACAAAGCTTTTTACGACGCGAACACTCCGGCGCAAGCCGACGCGCGCATCAAGCTCGGCGAGGATTTTGTCGCGAAATATCCCAAGAGTAAGTACGCGGAAGTTGTTTACGCCCGGCTGATGCAGGATTACTTCAACAAACAGCAGTTTGACAAAATGTATGACGCAGCCGCCAAAACGCTGGCGATAAATCCGGACAACGTCAGCGTGCTGGTTTTGGAAGGTTGGGTAATCCCGCACAATTACGATCCCAACGACATGAACTCGGAGCGCCTGTTGAACAGGGCCGAGGCCGACGAGAAGCACGCCATCGAATTAATTCCCAACCTGCCAAAGCCCGCCGGTATGACGGACGATCAATTCTCGAAAGCAAAGGACGCGGCGTTGTCGCAGGCGCACAGCGGTCTTGGCTTGGTTGATTTTCGCAAGCAGGATTTCGCGAACTCTGTCAGCGAGCTGCAGCAGGGCGAAAAACTCGCTACCACTCCGGACCCCACTGATTTTTATGTGATGGGAATCGAGCTGCAGGCTCTAAATCGGTTCAGCGATGCCTCCGATGCATTTCAAAAGTGCGCGCAAATTCCCGGAGCTTTGGCGGACCGTTGCAAGCAGAAGGCGGACGAAACCAAAAAGTTGGCCGCCGCAAAACCTGCTGGATCCAAACCCTAACCGAGGCCATTTCAGTCATGACCCCACAGGAGCGCGAGGAACTGGAGACGATCCTGGGTCATCATTTTAAAGACACGGTGGAACTTGAGCGCGCGCTGATTCATCGTTCTCATCGGCAAAATTCCAACAACACCGATAACGAGCGTCTGGAATTTCTAGGTGACCGCGTTCTGGGCTTGGTTGCAAGCGACGAACTTTGCCGGACCTTTCCCGAGTGGGACTCCGGGCAGCTTTCCAAGGGCTTGGCTAGGCTCGTAAGCGCATCGTCTATTTATGGCGCGGCCAAAGAGCTGAAGCTCGGCGATCACTTGCGGCTCGGCCCCGGCGAAGAGAAAACGGGTGGCCGCGATAAAAAAAGGCTGCTGGCTGACGCGTACGAAGCAATTCTCGGTGCCATTTATCTCGATGCTGGACTCCCTGCGGCCGTTTCGTTCCTTCAGCGCACCTTGCTGGAGCCTGCACTCGGCAGCCAATCGTTCGGATTGGAACGCGCCGACGATAAATCCGCTTTGCAGGAATGGCTGCAGCAGCGCGATCTGCCGCCGGTGGAATATCGGGTACGCAGTGAGTCCGGCCCCGACCACCAAAAGACGTTTGAGGTGGAAGTGTGGCACGCCGGAAAAAAACTTTCTGGCGCGGAAGGACGCAGCAAAAAAGAAGCGGAACAGGGCGCTGCAAGAATGGCCCTGGAACATTTCGAATCGAACGATGGAATCGCCTGAAGGAGTTTCGTGGAAGTAGACACCACCGAGCCCGGGCCCTCGATTGAGTCAACGCTCGCGCCTGCACCTGCGAAAGTTGTGGCCAGGCGCAGTTCCTTCGCGGAGTATGCCGAATCGCTTCTAGTCACCATTCTGCTGGCTCTTTTCGGCACCACCTTCATCGTTCAGGCTTTCAAGATTCCTTCGCAATCGATGGAGCCCACTCTTCTGATCGGCGATCATCTGTTGGTGAACAAATTTATTTTTGGCGGTCATGGCGCGTGGTACGAAAAATTTCTGCCCTATCGCGAGATCCGGCGCGGCGATGTCATCGTTTTCAAATTTCCGTTTGATGACCATCCGCATTACGTGAAACGCGTGATTGGTTTGCCTGGCGACCGCGTGCGCATCATCAATCAACACGTTTATGTGAACGACGAGCCTCTATCGGAACCATACGTGATGCACGATCCCATCTATGAAGATCCTTTCGGCGACAATTTTCCGCCCGCGGGCCGCTATTTCGCTGAAATCGGGCTGCGTCCGGAGTGGGCGGAACAAATTCTCAGCCACGTCCGGCACGGCGAGCTGGTCGTTCCAGCTGACAATTATTTTGTGATGGGCGATAATCGCGACCGAAGCTGGGACAGCCGCTACTGGGGTTTTGTGAATCGTGACGCCGTGATGGGCCGTCCGGCGATGATTTACTGGTCCGTGGAGGCCGCTCCTGGAGATTACGTTGACCGGGGTTTCTTCGGCAGGCTTCGCGCCCTGGGGCAAAATCTTTTGCATCTTCCCGCACGCACCCGCTGGCGGCGTATGATGCACGAGGTCCATTAGCCGGCTCGTTAAGCTGGAAAATCGCCGTGGCAAGCACGCTCTCCCATCCCGACGTTCCCACGCAAACTGTCTCGCAAGCGAGGCCGCGCCCGCATGGCTGGACGCGTTGGCCCAAATGGATTCTGTTCTTTTTGATTCTTGTATGGCTCGCCAGTGCTGGGATATCGCTGCTCATTCGCCACACGCCTTTGCAAAAGAAAATCACGGCGCGTCTTGCAGCCGCTTTCGGACGGCCGGTGGAAGTAGGCAGCTACAATTTCACTTTGTTAGACGGTCCTACCTTGCGCGCGCAATCAGTGACCTTTGGCGAAGATCCGCGTTTCGGCCACGAATATTTCCTGCGGGCTGAATCAGTCAATGTGCGCCTTCGTTGGCAAGGTCTGTTGCTCGGCCATCTTCAGCTAGGCACGGTTTCGCTGGACCATCCGAGCCTGAATCTGGTGCGTAACTCCGATGGCGATTGGAACCTTGCTGAATGGCTGCCCAAGCCTCCACCCGCGGCGTCTTCTGCCGGAATTTCGGGCTCTGAAGCGCCGGGCGCGCCCGCCCTGCGCTTCAGGCGTATCGAGATAGATTCAGGGCGAATTAATTTCAAACGTGGCGAAGATAAACTTCCGTTCGCGTTGGTGGATGTGACCGGTTACGTCGAACCTGCCGGCCCGGGGCGCTGGACCATGGACCTGGAGGCAATTCCAACTCGCGCCGCGGTAATCGTGCAACAGGCCGGTGTTCTCCACGTAAGCGGGCAAATGGGAGGAACTTCTTCGCGCATGCGTCCGGCGGAATTAAATGCTTCGTGGAGCGACGCTTCTGTATCGGATGTTCTGCGTCTGGCTCGCAGCTCCGATTACGGCGTGCGCGGCTTACTCACTCTAATGATGAATGCTCGAACGCAAGACCGCGTCGATGGCGGATGGACGATTCAATCTCGCGCCGAGTTACGCCAGCTTCACCGTTGGGATCTCCCTTTGCATGCGGACGATCCCGCGGTAAACGTAGTTTCCCAAATTCACTGGAATCCGATGGACTCGGCTATCGAAATAAGCGACGCCTCGATTGAGGCGCCCCATTCTAACGCCAGGGTCACCGGACGAATTGGTTGGGAGTTGCCAACAGACGCTTGGTCGTCGGAATCTTCTCCGCTCTCCGTCAATGTCGCATCCTCTACCATTGATTTGAACGATCTGCTCGCATGGGCACGCGCGTTCCATTCCGACGTGGCGTCAAACATTTCATTCCACGGTTTCGCCAGCGTTCAAGGGAACATTTCTGGTTGGCCGCTGCGGATGAATCGCACGGCGTTAATAATTGCCAGGGCCGAGATCAGCGGTGCTACTCTGCGCGTTCCCGTTCGTGTTGGAAATGTGGACTTTCGATACGATCGCGGCATTGCCGCGCTTTCGCCGGTGTCGCTAACATTTGGCGCTGCCGGCGGTTCGCTTCACATGGAAACATCCGCGAAGCGCGGCTCTGAAATGCCAGTCTTCCACTTGACCGGAAATCTCACGCAGGCTCGCGATTTGGTGGCCACCGCAAGCGCGTTCGGCTGGAATATTTCGCGTGGATGGGACCTCGCTGGCCCGTTGCGCTGCGATTTGCGTTGGCAGGACGTTGCGTATCCCTGGCGAACGCAGCCAACCGGTACCCTGGACTTCGGCGGCGAAGAGACCGGAATGTCGCTTCGCACGCCGTTCCTGAACTTGCCGATTAAAGACCTCAAGGCCCACGCAGACTGGAAACCGGATTCGCGCCACATTGCGGTGTCATCAGCGATTGCATTTGGCGCGGATTGGAGTGGCTCGTTCGATCGTCGCGATGCAAGCGGATGGCTTTTCACGCTTTCAGCCGACCACCTGGCGGCCGCCGATGTCGATCGCTGGCTCAATCCCCGCTGGCGGGAAAGTTTTCTCGACCGCATGCTGCCATTCTTGAATCCGCGCTCGCCGACAAACGCGGTCAGCGATACGCTGCAAGCCAGCGGCCGCCTGGCGCTCGACGAATTCACCTTGGCACCAGTTAGCGTGCATCGCCTTCAGGGCGATCTGAAAGTTTCAGGCCATCACATCGAGCTTACGAATGCTCGGGGCCAACTCTACGGAGGAAACATCGCCGCGTCGTTCGAAGCGGATTTTGCGGCGATCCCTTCTTATCGCGTGAACCTGAACTTTTCGCGCGTGGATTTGCTGGCGCTTTCGGCGGATTCGCCAAACCTGGCCAAGATGTTTTCAGGTGTGGCCTCCGGAGAATTTTTGCTGAACGCTCGCGGCACTGACAAGTCGGACATGCTAGCCTCGCTCTCGTGCAAAGGAAAAGCGCGGGTAAGCGACCTCGAGATTCGCAGCCTGAATCTTGCGGAGTCGCTACAGGCCAGCGCCGCCACACCTGGCAGCAGCTCTTTCCGCCAGGCGTCGACTACATTTACATGTGCCGACCGCGAAATTAAGTTCCAGGGTTTGCTGCTGCAAAGCCCAGGGTCGGAGATCGAAGGCTTCGGTTCGCTCGGTTTCAGTCGCAACCTCGATTTGCGTTTACGGGTTCTTCCAAGCGAAGCAGTAGAAAGCGGCGCCTCCGCTTCTGACTATCGCCTTAGCGGTCCGCTCTCGTCGCCGCAACTATCCCGCATCCCTATGCCCGCGGCCCGTCCTTGAAACGCTATCTTGTAGACGAATTTGCGCGCGCTATAAGGCTGTGCTAGCGTTCATGAATGCAGTCGAATTCTCAGCCTTCACTGCGTAGCAAACCCAGTTTTCTGACGACCGTCGCATGCCTCATGGTAGCCGCGCTTTCTCTTCCAGCGGCGCCAGCGAAAGTGCATCTCTCGATGAGATTCACGCCAGGCGAAATCCTGCGCTACCAAATTGAAACCAGCACCACGGCGAACAACAAAATGGAAACGCCCATCGAGAATCCCGAGGCGGCCTCCAAATCCACGCAATCCGTCAGCCTCATTCTGCGTCTGGATGTGCTGAACACGCCACCTGCCAGTGGAACGCCCGCCGGCAGCGTGCGGATTCGAACCACCTTCGAGAAATCTGACGCTGCGTTTAAAAGCGATGCTTTCGATCTAGCCGGCTCCAACGTGCAAGATCAATACAAACATCTGGAAGGCCGCTCGCTCGAATACACCATGGAGCCTGGCGGACAGGTTTCTCATATCACTGGCATCGACGATCTGCTGGCGAATCCTGTGGTAGCTGAAAACGTCCACGCGTGGATGAACGGCCTTTCTTTCGGCGCGCGGCTCCCAAAGGGCGGAATTGAACTTGGCCAGAAGTGGAATACCGATCAGCCCATGGAGGGCACACCTCTGGGCGGATTGGTCTGGAGAAACCGTTCCACATATCTTCACAACGAGCCTTGTTCCCCAACCGACGACTCGCAAAAAACTTCCACTGGCACTCCGTCTGCCGCTCATGCGAACCTCTCATGCGCGGTTGTGGTCACTGAGTTCAAAATCGTTCGCAACGGTGATGCCACGCCGGACGATTACTCCCGCAAGGGTTTGGACACCTCCGGCACCTGGACCGGCTCCGGCGGCAGCCTTGAATATATTTCGCTCGCGGACGGCACACTGATGCGGTCCACTCAAAATTCCACGCAGAATATGGACGTGCAAATCCTTCGTGTAAAGACCGGCTCGAAAATTCATTACTTCAGCCGCGTGGATAGCAAGTCCGAAATTTCTTTGTTGCCCACGGATGCTCCGTCCACAGCTCCGCAGCCCTGAAATCCGTTTGCCGCGCTCTGCTTTTGGCCCAGAGCACCGATTTGCAACCTTTGATATAATGGAAGTTTTCAGCCTGACCCATTTTTCGCAACGAAGAGTCCGCCGATGAATTTCAAGATCGCCAGTGACTACGAACCGCGCGGCGACCAGCCCGAAGCGATTTCGAATCTCGTCCGCGGCCTCAATGACGGAGACCGCCACCAGGTCCTTCTGGGCGTCACTGGTTCAGGCAAAACGTTCACCATGGCCAAGGTGATCGAGCAAATCAATCGCCCCACTATCGTTCTGGCGCACAACAAAACTCTAGCCGCGCAGCTTTATCACGAATTTCGTTCGTTCTTTCCCAACAACGCCGTGGAATATTTCGTCAGCTACTACGATTACTACCAGCCCGAAGCCTACGTTCCGGCGAGCGACACTTACATCGAAAAAGAATCCACCATCAACGACGAGCTCGACAAATTGCGCATGTCCGCCACGCGTTCACTGTTCGAACGCCGCGACGTCATCGTGGTCGCCTCCGTGTCTTGCATTTACGGTCTCGGTTCGCCCGAAGCGTATTACAGCATGATGCAGCTCATCGAAAAGGGTCAGTCCGTGGCTCGCGAAGCCATTCTTCGCAAGCTGGTTGAAATTCAGTACGAGCGTGCCGAAGACCTTCGCCGCGGAACTTTTCGCGTTCGCGGCGATATGATCGAAATTTATCCGCCGTACGACGACCTTGCCGTGCGCGTTGAAATGTGGGGCAGCGAAATCGTCGCCATTCGCAAATTCGATCCCGTCACAGGACAAATCAAAACGCGCGCCGGCGAAAAAGAAATCGATCGCATCTTAATTTATCCCAAGAGCCATTACGTTTTGCCCGCCGAACAGCGCGAGCGCGCCATTCAAAGCATTTACGAAGAGCTCGATTGGTGGAAAGGTGAGCTGGAGCGTCAGGGGAAAATCGTAGAGGCTCAGCGCGTGGTTCAACGAACGCATTTCGACATCGAAATGATGCGCACCATCGGCTATTGCCACGGAATCGAAAATTATTCGCGGCACCTTTCAGGACGGTTGCCCGGCGAAGCTCCGCCCACGCTTTTCGATTACACTCCGTCCGACTTTCTTTTGTTCGTGGACGAGTCGCACCAAACTATCCCGCAAATCCGCGGGATGTATCACGGTGATCGTTCGCGCAAACAAACGCTGGTGGAGTATGGCTTCCGCATGCCGTCGGCTCTCGACAATCGTCCGCTAAACTTTGAAGAATTCGAGCATCGCGTAAACCAAGCGGTTTACGTTTCTGCCACGCCGGGTCCTTACGAGCTCACAAAGTCAGGCGGAGTGGTTGTCGAACAGGTGCTTCGTCCAACAGGACTCGTGGATCCGCAGGTGGAAGTTCGCCCGGTAAAAGGCCAGGTGGATGATCTGCTGGAACAAATTCGCGTCCGCGCCGCGCGCAACGAACGCGTCCTGGTCACCACGCTCACCAAACGCATGGCCGAAGATCTCGCCGAATATTTCACCGAGGTAGGCGTCCGCTGCCGCTATCTGCATTCGGAAATTGAAACTCTCGAGCGCATTCGCATCCTTCGCGATCTGCGACGCGGAGAATTTGACGTCCTCATCGGCATCAACCTTCTTCGCGAAGGCCTCGACCTGCCCGAAGTTTCTCTGTGCGCCATTCTCGACGCTGATAAAGAGGGTTTTCTTCGCAGCACTACTTCGCTGATCCAAACAATCGGCCGTTGCGCGCGCCATTTGGAAGCTCGCGCAATTTTGTATGCCGACGTGATGACCGATTCCATGAAGCAAGCCATCGGCGAAACAAACCGCCGCCGCGCGAAACAGGAAGCCTATAATCGCGAGCACAACATCACGCCGCTCTCCATCGTGAAATCGGTGGACATGCAGCTTGCCAGAATTGTGGAAGCGGATTATGTTACTGTCCCGCTGGACGACGTGGTGATCGAAGACGTCTCGACCGAAGCCGGGTTGGTGCATGCTATCAGCCAACTGGAATCGCAAATGCGCGAAGCCGCGAAGAATTTTGAGTTCGAGCGCGCTGCAGCTTTGCGCGATCGCATACGGTCTCTGAAGCAGCGCGATCTGGGAGCGATTTTTTCTGCACCTCCCATCGCGGAAATTGCATCTACTTCTGGGCCGGCTGAGACGAAGCCTGAAACGGAGGCCACCGTGTTTCCTGCTCAGGACCGTTCAGTGAAGCCGGTCAAAAAGCGTGCCGCAAAAAAAATCTCCTGATAGGAACCGCGTGACCTCACTAGAAACAGTTTCTAGCCGCATTTTTTCAGCGTTTCTTCTGAGTATCGCGATGCTTCTCTGCGTTTCACCGGCGGCTCGCGGCCAGACTCCGCCGGCCCAACCAGCACATTTCCAGGTCGGAGACAACGAGTTCGGCATATGGGCTTCCTATGCGCCCTACGCGCCTCACGTGCTCGGTGTCACCAGCCCGCGTCAATTCGGCGTTCTTGGATTTCGCTACGCCCGGCGCATACATGAGCATCCCGGTTCGGGTTGGTCTCTGGAGTGGACCGTGGACGTAATGCCTGTGGCGATTATGCTGCAGCCGAAAATTCTCGGTAGTTTTGTTAATCCCCAAGGCAACATCATCTACCTTACCGGCGCGCGTGAGGCGGTCTATGGCGGTGGCGTAAATCCTCTCGGCCTGAAGTTGAATGGTTTCCGTACACACAAACTTCAGCTTTACGGGGCCTCCACGGCAGGGTTCGTTTCGTCCTTGCGTCCCGTTCCAGTCGATATTCACGGCGAAACGCAATTCAATTACGACTTCGACCTCCAACTCGGATTCCAACTCTTCAATTCTGCGCGCACGCATGCCTGGACCTTCGGATACAAATATCAGCACATCTCCAACGCGCAGCGCGGCGAAATAAATCCGGGCGTAGATTTGGAAGGCGTTTTCGTGGGCTATACGTTTTTCAAATAGAACAAGATTCTCAACTCGTCGCAATTTCGTAAAACCTTTTCTCTACACCAACCCGCGTTTTAATTCCTTCAACGGATAAAACGTCCCGCGCCAGGTAATCCCGCCTGTCCATAGCGTGACAATCATCGATCGCGCTTGCATCCAGATGAAAATCAGCGCGCCGAAAGGGAAGGTCAAGGCATACAGCGGCGAAACCCTGAATTCCAAGCATGCGCCGATATGCAGAAGGATAGCCAGTCCCACGCAAATGCAAGCGAATGCCAGCGGCCAGCCGTGCGCGAAGAACAGCGCGACCCAGGGCACCACGCACATCATTAAGAGCCCAAACATTTGCAGCCCGGCGGTCCAAAACGAAAATCCCGTAAACGCAAAAAAGTTTTTGGTTGTCCCGCGAATAATATTTCTCACGCCGCTATGCCAGTGGACGCTGATTTCGTTGTTAGCGAGCGCCACCGCTGAACGAAAACCTTCCTGTTTCACCAGCTTACCCAGTTTCATATCGTCCACTACTTCCATGGCCAGGCGGCGATGCGTTCCAATGGCGTCGTAAGTGCTGCGCCGGATTAGCTGAAACATGCCGATGCCGGCAAAAGCGCCGGAGCGCGGGTCGCATACTCTCCACGGCCGAACACTCATCAGAAACGCCAAGCCGAAAAATGTCATCGCGATCTTTTCACCGAAGGTGAACATATCCGTGCGGCCCGAAAGCGTTAAATGGTCCCAGCCCTTTTTCTGAGCCAGCGCAACAGCACGCCGCAGCAGGGAAGGCGCAAACTGTACGTCCGCATCCGTAAAGATCAGCCACTCTCCGGTCGATTGTTCATATGCTTTTTGCAGCGCGTGAGGTTTTCCGAGCCATCCAGCGGGCAGCTCGGCCACCGAAAAAATCTTCAAGCGCGCATCATTGCATGCCGCACTCTTCAGAATTTGTTCCGTATCATCCTGCGAGCGGTCATTCACCGCCACGATTTCGTATCGTGGATAATCCAACTGCAAAAATGTCGCCAGCGCGACCGGCAGTTTCTGCGCTTCATCGCGAGCGGCGAAAAGAATGGAAACGTTGGGACAGTCATCATCCTTTAGTGGTGTTACATCGGCCACAGACTCGAACGTGCGCAAGCCCCCAGCCGCGTCTAGCATCCCGTAAACCCAAAGCAGTGCCGCCGCTCCCAACGCAATCGTCCAAAATAGATGTAGAGACAATTTCTCCCACCTGAAATTCCGCTTACACGTTATGCTATCACGTGCCATGGAGCGCTCTATTTCCATCGTCGGAGCAGGGCGCGTGGGCCGCACGTTGGGAAAGCGTCTCCGCGGCCTGGGATGGCGTGTCGGAGCTGTCGTCACACGCTCCGCGGCCACTTCGCGCGGAGCCGTGCGGCAAATTGGAGCAGGGAAGCCATATTCGCGGCTGGGTCCGGAGATTCTGGATTCGAAGGTTATCCTTCTGAGCACTCCCGATAGCGCGCTCGGTCGGGTTGCGAACGCGTTGGCGAGTTTTGACGAATCGAAACTCCGCGATAAAATTGTTCTGCACACCAGCGGCGCAATGGATCGCACCGTTCTAGCTCCTCTTGCTCGCCGCGGCGCTTCCACGGGCTCGCTTCATCCTATGCAAACGTTCAGCGGACGCGGCGCGCCGAACCTGGAAAAGGTTATATTTGCGGTGGAAGGCGATCGCCGCGCTGCCGCAGTTGCGCGCCAGATCGCGCGCTCTTTGCGTGGTGTGCCGGTGGCTATGAGTGGAGAGAATAAACCCGCGTATCACGCTGCCGGATTGCTGGTCGCCGGACACAGTTTGGGTTTGATGGAAGCCGCAACCCAGATTTTGCTGAAGCTGGGCTTCCGCCGGCGGGATGCGCTGAGCACGTTGCTGCCGTTAACGCGCCAGATGCTGGATAATTTTGAGAAACTAGGCCCGCAGAAATCGTGGACTGGCCCGGTTTCGCGCGGCGATTTCGAAACGGTAGCGAAACATACAAAAGCGATGCGGCGTTATCCGCGAGAATTTCAAGAAGCCTACGCGGCTCTTGCTCTTCTCTCGAGCAAGGTTTTGTCCAAAGGCCATGCTGGACCATCGAATCGATTGAAGCGAGCATGGAAGAAATCAAGGGGAGGAAAAAGTTGAAGAAATTGCATATTCCGGTTGAGCACACCACGCTCGCCAACGGGCTGCGCGTTGTAGTCGCACCCGATCATTCTGCGCCCGTCGTCACGGTCGGTGTTTATTATCAAATCGGTTTTCGCCTCGAGCCGCGCGGACGCAGCGGTTTTGCGCATCTTTTTGAACATATGATGTTCCAGGGCTCGGAAAACGCCGGAAAGATGGAACACATTCGCCTGATCAATGCTTCTGGCGGCCTGCTCAACGGCACCACGCACTACGACATCACCAATTATTTCGAAGCGGTGCCTTCCAACGCGCTCGAACGGGTCCTCTGGCTCGAAGCCGACCGCATGCGTGCCTTGAAAGTGGATGATGAAAATCTGCGCAATCAACGCGATGTGGTGAAAGAAGAAGTTCGCGTGAACGTGATGAATCAGCCGTATGGCGGATTTCCCTGGCTGGATTTGCCGCCTGTGGCTTTCCGCAATTGGCCCAACGCGCATAATTTTTATGGAGATTTCAACGATCTCGATGCTGCCAACCTTGCCGACGTTCAGTCGTTCTACCGCACCTATTACTCGCCGAATAATGCTGTGTTGCTGATGCTCG
Source organism: Binatus sp. (SeqCode) (assembly GCA_035602755.1). Lineage (GTDB taxonomy): Bacteria > Acidobacteriota > Terriglobia > Acidiferrales > UBA7541 > Palsa-295. The sequence goes on from DATNLR010000089.1 coordinate 15,889, forward strand.
GCGATCTTGATCCCGCCGAAGCTTTCGCTCTTGCCAAAAAATATTTCGAAGATATTCCGTCACACGCATTGCCGCCGCCCGCAGACGTGAGCGAGCCGAAGCAGACGGAGGAACGTCGCGGCAATGTCGAAGAGAAGTTCGGAACGCTTCCCGCTCTCGCGATCGGCTACACCGTTCCACCGCGCGGCTCAAAAGATTGGTACGCCATGACCATTCTCGACCGCGTCTTGCACGGCGGCCGCGCAGGGCGCATTTATCGCCAGCTCGTTTTCGAAAAGCAAATCGCCATCGAGACCGACGGAAGTCTGGACGTTTTCGACGCGAACGGACCCACGCAAATGGTCACACGCGTTTTTTACCGTCCTGAATTCAGTACGGACGCAACCGTTGCGGCTTATGACCAAGTCATCCGGGAAGTGCAGGAAAAAGAAATTTCCGAAGATGAACTCGCGCCCGTAAAAGTGAAATTCCGCGCCGATTATTATTCGATGCTCGAAGGAGGCATGGGCTCTTACATGCCGCGTTTCGGTTTGATGCACTATCTCGCATGTTTTACACTCTTCGACGGCGACCCGGACCGTATCAATACAGTGCTCGATGGCTTCCTGGCGGTAACGCCTGCGGAAGTGCAAGCGGCTGCAAAGAAATATCTGGTTCCCGCGAACCGTGCTGTCCTAGCGCGGGTTCCCGTGAACCACGGAGAATCTCGATGACCTCTACAACCGTTACTACGCAGGCGCACCGTTCTTCTCCGCCCGATCTCGGCCCCGAACGTCCGGTAGCATGGCCGAAGCGGACTGTCGTAAGTCTTGCTAATGGCCTGCAAGTTGTCCTGGCGGAGGCTCGCACTTTCCCGAAAATTTCGGCGCAGCTATTTTTCCGCAGCGGGAATGCCTCAGTCGCGTATCGCGCTCCGGGCTTAGCTGAACTCACCGCAACCGTCGCGCGCACGGGGACCACGAATCGTCCGCTTCGCCGCATTGAGGAAGATCTCCGCCGCATGGGCGCCGATCTGGCAGCCCACGCTGGAGCCGATACCAGTGCGATTGGTATTTCAGGCGTAGCCGACTTCTCCGAAGGGCTGCTTGAAATGTTGGCCGATCTCGCGCGCAATGCTTCTTTTCCCGAAGAAGAATTCGAACGCGAGCGCCGCCAACGAATCGAAGGTCTGAAAATTCAGCGCACCACTCCCGATTTTCTCGCCACGGAACGCCTGCGTCGCACTCTTTTCGGCGAGCATCCCTATGCGATTGTCGCTCCCGTTCCAGAGCAAGTCGCCGCGTTCCGACGTGAACAGCTCGAAGAGTTCTATCATCAGAATTATTCGCCCGCCAACGGGTTGCTGATCTTGGTGGGCGATTTTTCGGCCGAACTCATTCTCGATCAGGTCGAAAGAATATTTGGCCCCTGGACCGCTCCCGCTCCCGCGACTCAGAAATGGCCCGAGCCGCCGCGTCAGTCCGGGCGCCAGGTTCACCTGGTTCATCTTCCTGGTTCGGTGCAGACCCAAGTTCTCGTGGGGAATCTGGCCATCACTCGTCGCGATCCCGACTGGTATCGCATGGTTCTCGCCAATTCAATCTACGGAGGCGCGTTTCATTCCCGGCTGGTGATGAATATACGCGAGCAAAAAGGCTACACCTACAGCCCGCGCAGCGGAATTAACGCCTTGCGCGAATACGGATATTTCACCGTGCACGCCGCCGTGCGCAACGAAGTAGCTGCAGCGACGCTCACCGAAATATTTTACGAAATGGACCGTATGCGTTCGCTTCCCGTCACTGCGCAAGAGCTAGAAAGCGCCCGCAGCTATTTGAGCGGAGTCTTTTCTCTGGGCGTTGCCACGCAGGACGGCGTGCTGTCGCAGCTTTCCACCGTTTTTCTCGACCGTTTGCCTGAAGATTATTTGGAAACCTATCGCGCACGAATCCAGGCGCTCACCGAAAACGACATTCTGGCCGCCGCCCGTCGCCATTTCGATTCCGCCAACGAGCAAATCGTTCTAGTCGGCGACCGCGCACAAATCGCCGACCAAGCCGCTCTGTTCGGCGCAGTCACGGAGTACGACCCGCAAGGAAATCGTGTGTGACGAGCTGAAGTCGCCGAGGTGTCCAATTACCTCTGGCACATTGCTCGCGGTTTCCGTTTCGCGGATGGCATTGTTCGTCGTACAAGTCGACGCGGACGCCAAACGCTTGCCTCCAGCGCATTCCGTCGATTTGAACTCCGCCACCTCAGACGAGTCGCAACAAGTATCCGGTATTGGCCTCAGCGCCGCAAAAGCCATCGTAAATGTCCGCCCAAACACGGCCCCTTTCGGAAAATTGACGACCTTCTGGCGGTTAAGAGTATTTCCAAAAGGGGTTTGGAGAAAATGCGTCCCTATTGCACGTCCACGTGATTGCACCGGGGCGCGGCAGAGCAATTGACGCCGATGCGAGCGCGGAATAGCATTGTTGCGAATTTCAATAAGCAAAAACTTAGGGAGAACGGAATGAAAATGTTGCGCGGGCCATTCCTGGGAAGCATGCTGGCGATCCTTTGCGGAATTGCGTTGTTGGCGGTGTCTGCGGCTGTGGTGGTGAATAAGACCCACGCGGCGACTCCGCTTCTGTCTGCGGCAGGATTGCGGGAAGTCGCTGCGCCAACGGTCGTTTCCGCGGCCTCCCGAGCATTTGGCCCGTCGGGCTACCATTTGCTGAAGAAAATTCCATTGGGCGGTGAAGAATTCTGGGACTACGTCACGTTCGACCCGGCCACGCGGCGCCTTTACATTTCGCGCGGGACGAAAGTAGTTGTGTTGGGAGTCGACTCCGGAAAAGTGGTCGGCGAAATCCCGAACACCGAAGGGGTGCACGGCATCGCGCTCGCTCCGGAGTTCAATCGCGGGTTCACCTCCAATGGCCGAGCCGGCACGGTAACAATTTTTGATTTGAAAACTTTGCAAGTCATCGGCAGCGCGCAGGCCGGGACAAATCCTGATGCCATCATTTACGATCCCTCTTCCAAGCGCGTCTTCGCCATGAACGGCCGCAGCAAGAACGCCACAGCGATCGACGCTGCCACCGGAAACGTGGCGGGCACGATTCCCTTGGATGGCAAACCTGAATTTGCGGTCGCCGATGGAGCTGGACACGTGTACCTAAACATCGAGGACAAAAGCGAAGGGCAGCGCATCGATTCGCAAAATCTGAAAGTGACGGCTACCTGGCCGCTAGCGCCGTGCAAAGAACCTACCGGCCTAGCTATGGATATCGCGCACAGGCGCGTGTTCGCTGGCTGCGACAACAAGATGATGGCGGTGGTCGACGCCGATTCCGGCAAAGTTGTCGCGACGCCGGAGATCGGCGAGGGAGTGGACGCGAACGCTTTCGATCCGGAACTCCAGTACGCATATGCCTCCAATGGTGAGAGCGCGACGCTCACCGTAGTGCACGAAGATGCGCCGGACAAATACTCCGTGGTGGAGAACGTGCCCACGCAGGCGCACGCCCGCACCATGGCGCTGGACCCCAAGACACACCAAGTTTTCCTGGTGACGGCGGACTTCGGTGCCACGCCGGCAGCCACGCCTGACAACGCGCATCCGCGTCCGACGATGGTGAAGGATTCATTTGTTGTTTTGATCTTTGGCAAGTAGTGGCGGCGCGTTATTTTACAGAGGTTTAAAACTCACTCAAGAATTGCAGCGTTTCGTTAGTTTACAATTTGGAGAAGTTGATTTTTCTCGCCAGCTTCAAAGTTCGTTGAGAGTTTTTCTCAAATGCCTCGCAACCTACAGAGTTTGGTGGGTTGATTTGGCGGAGCCGACCGAGAGCGGGACCTGGTCGGCGATTTCGAGTCCGTAACCTTCCAGCGCTACCACTTTGCGCGGATGATTGGTGAGGACACGGATGTGGCGCAAGCCCAGATCGATCAATACCTGGGCGCCGATGCCGCTTTCGCGCTGCACTAAACGCTGTCTGCCTAAATCCTGATCGAGTTCCTCGCGCTGATGAAATCGGATCTGGGGGATTTCATTATTGTCCAGTTGGCGCGAATCGATTTGAAATCCTCGCCCGGTGTGATGCAGATAAACAAAGACGCCGCGCTCCGCCTGCGCGATGGCTGCTAGCGAACGGTCAATGATGGCGTGGCAATCGCAGGCGGTTGACCCGAACACGTCGCCGGTAAGACAGTGCGAGTGCACGCGCACCAGAGGCGGCCCGCCAGCCGAGTCATTAGAAATGTCACCGCGAACCAGCGCGACGTGCAGCTCGTGATCCACGTCGCTGGAGTAGGCGATCATGCGGAAATTTCCGTGCGGCGTGGGCAAAATCGATTCGGCGATGCGGCGAACGTAACGCTCGTGCTGCATGCGATAGCGAATCAAGTCGGCCACGGTGAGCAGCTTCATATTGTGCAAGCGGCAAAATTCGGTGAGGTCCGGCATGCGCGCCATGCTGCCGTCGTCATTCATGATTTCGCAGATGACGCCGGAGTGATCAAGGCCGGCGAGGCGAGCGAGGTCCACCGAAGCTTCGGTTTGTCCGGCGCGAACGAGCACTCCGCCATTGCGCGCGCGAAGAGTGTGCACGTGTCCCGGTCGCGCGAGATCTTCGGGGCGCGTGTTGGGATCGGTGGTAGCTAGGATTGTGGTGGCGCGATCGGAAGCGCTGGTGCCGGTGGTAGTGCCGCGGCGCGCGTCGATGGGTTCGCAGAACGGCGTGCCGAAGGCGGAAGTATTTCGCGGTGTGATGGCGGTGAGATTCAAGGCCTCGCAGCGCTGCTCGGTGAGCGCCAGGCAAATCAGGCCGCGTCCAAATTTGGTCATGAAATTGATGGCTTCCGGCGTGACCTTTTCGGCGGCCATGGCGAGGTCGCCTTCGTTTTCGCGGTCTTCGTCGTCCACCAGGACGATCATGCGGCCAGCGCGGATTTCTTCTAGCGCTTCTTCCACCGTGGCGAATGGGGGTTTGCGGTCGTTCATCGGAGTTCGCTCGTTTCTTCACTCATTTTAGCGCAAAAGCGCGATTCCCCAAGGTGTGTTCTGATCCCAATTAGAAATTTCTCCGTCTTTTGTTTTCTGTGGGTTATCTCGATTGCAGCGCCGGCAGCAAGACAGGGGTTGTGCGCGGCGAGGAGCGCCCCAAAAAGCAGGAAAAGGCTTCGCCCGGAAAGGAGTTCCGCTACGTTTGGCATTGCCACATCCTTGAACATGAGGATAACGAAATGATGCGGCCGTATAAGATTATCGGCTGAGAGGATCGCCACCCGGCCAGAAACTCGATTCGCGACATGGAAACGGTAAAGCGCAAGGCTGTGGTCCTAACTCGATTTGCTGGCCTCTCCGTCAAAGAAATCCTCGATCAGAAGTGCGAAATTGAATTTGATTGTGCCTTACGAGCTGAAGTGATAGATACGTTCATAGGCGAGCGGCTATGCTGCATCCTGGCGCATGCCGCATTTTCATTTAGGGTTCCTACAGACAAGACGCTGTCGCGGTTTTGTGCAAATCACTAGAGTTAGTGAAAGTGTCCGGGCACGTTTGATTGCAAATAAGGCCAGCGTCTCGAATCCGCGCCGGCCCGTCTCTTATAGCAACCGGGATCGCAACAGGCACTAAAACAGGATAACTCAGACAGGAGCTACTATGCGTACTGGGATCGTAATTCGCTCGTTGCTGTTTTCGTTGGTGTTGCTGGCTTTCTCTCATGGGGCATTTGCTCAAATCGGCATTTCGGTGGGCTTCGGCCCGCCCTTGCTTCCCATATACGAGCAGCCGATCCTTCCTGCCGAGGGCTATCTATGGGCGCCCGGTTACTGGGGCTATGACTACTCCGCTAACGACTACTATTGGGTCCCGGGCACGTGGGTCTATCCGCCTCAACCTGGCTTCCTGTGGACCCCGGGTTATTGGGGCTGGGGCGGAAACGCGTACTATTTTAATCAAGGATATTGGGGCCCGACGGTGGGCTATTACGGCGGGATTAATTACGGCTACGGTTACGGCGGCGTTGGATATGAAGGCGGACGCTGGGAAGGGGATCACTTCGTGTATAACACTTCTGTAAATCACGTAAACACCGCCGTCATCCACAGCACCTATAGCGCTCCGGTGAGCAATGCTTCTGAAAATCATGTCAGCTACAACGGAGGTAGTGGTGGGGTGGAATCGCGTCCGACGGCGCAGCAAGAGGCTTATGCCAAAGAGCAACACGTGGGTCCGGTAGCGGCGCAAACGCAACACATGCAGGTCGCCCGGAATAATCCTGAGCTGCGCGCGTCTGTGAATCAAGGCAAACCGCCTATCGCGGCTACTGCCAAACCCGGTGAATTCACATCGGGCTTTGTTGCTGCAAAACAAGCAGGGGGAGAGTACAAAGCTCCTCCGGCCATCAATCACGCGAGCGAATTGCCGGCTCACGAGTTCAACGCGCCAGACGCCGGCAGCGCAGCAACCAACAAAAGTTATCAGCAGCAACTCAACGAGCTATCTGCCCGGCAAACGCAGGATCACGAAAATCTCGAGCAGCAACAAGAACAAGAACACCAGCAAGCCACTCAGAAAAACTACAGTAGCGCGCAAATACAACAGATGGAGCAACGTCATTCTCAGCAAACCCAGCAGCTCGAGCAACAGCACGCCAGCCAGAATAAGCAGATCGAGCAGCGGCAATCGTCGCAGAGTTCATCGAAGCAACAGAGCGGTTCTAACAGCGGGAAGCCGCACTGATTTAGCGGCGGCTCGCCAACCCCGGGCGACATCGAAAAAGCGAAGGAAAACGTCACAGACCACGCCGGGTGCGGTGCTGGCAGTAGCGGTCGCCGAATTCTAGTTGCGGGACCCCAGCTTCGCTGTGCAGTCTGGACCCGCATAACAACTACGAGAGAGCATTAGCCGAAATCCCTGCCAAAGAGAGAGCAGTACCCACCGAGGAAGCCGCAAATAGCGCAGCATGCGGCGAAGAGCAGCACTGCGAAATGCGGGCTTCGAAATGCCTTGCGATATTGCGGAGGCACTTATCGGCTGCGTACTTGCTGTTTAGAAGAAGGACGCAGGCTCTGCGAAGGTGGCCTGGCTCGCGTTATACTTTCAGTAACTCGGGAAGGTTCACCGAACAACAACTTTTTGTGGTGGGAAGGTCAGGGCCATTCGGATGATGAGGTGTCGCACTATGAGAAACCTATCAACACTGTTCTTGGTAATACTGTCGAGCATTCTGGTTCCCTGCAGCAGGGCGCAGAACCCTCAAAACGCGGCGGAATTAAGGGAGCTGGCGAAGGAAAAAGAGGTCAAGCAAGACGAGCTAGTCAACATAGAAAAAGATACGGTGCGGGCGTTGGAGACGAACAGCGTGATGCTGTTCCGGCGAGTCTATGGGGAGGACTTCGTGGGAATATTGCCCACGGGACAGGTCCTGGACAAGGCCGCGTGGATTGCCTCAGTGCAGAATTCCGGCGCTCGCTACACTTCGTTTGTTGCGTCAGATATCCGGGTGCGTATGTTTGAGGAGACAGCGGTGGTCACTTGTCTCTGGAGTGCGCACGGGACCAGGAACGGACACAGTTTTTCGCAGCAATCGCGCGTTACCCATGTGTATGTATGGAGCCAACGTGGCTGGCAAGCCATTGCGAGCCAGGAAACGCTCTTGCCCGGTTAGGGCTGGTCCAAGTTTAGCGCGCAATCCAGGACGAGAAATCCGTCCGCCAAGAAAAATTGGGCCTGGTTGTGATTGTCGGGCGTCGACGGGCCTTCCAAACTTTATTCGAATCGCAGCGCGAGCATCGGATCGACGCGCATTGCACGGCGCGCCGGATGTAGCATGCGGCCACGGACACAATAACCAAAAGCACAGAGACGCCGGCGAACGTAAGTGGATCATGCGCGCTGACGCCGAAGAGCTGATTGGCCATCATTCCAGCGCGTCCAACAAGGTCAAGCGATACTCTATTAAGTGAGGGTCATGTTGCGAGGGTATATCCTGGGAACGGTATTTTAGCCCTAAATGCCGGGGTGATGGTTCCCCTCGAAGCGTTGTCCCACATAGTTTTTGTTAGGGCTAAAAGGAGATGAAACGATGAAAGCAGCCTGGGCCTTCTTGCTCTTGCCGCTTGCTTGGATGTCTTTTGCATTCTCAATAATAATGCCAATGCCGCAGCAGTCGCAGAACGGGAATGAATGGCGGCAAACTCAAAGGACGGATCCTGTCCGCGGTGAATACACGCGATATAGTGCAGCGGGTAAATTCATCAAATCGCCTCCTGGAGATGAGTCCGGCCGCCCCTTATTGGTGGTGGACTGTGGAACCTATAATCGTTCGCACAAGTCCAAGTTCTTCCGTGGAATTCTCGTGGTGGGCGACCCTCTGAAGATTGACTGGGTTGAGCCGGAAGAGATCCATGGAATCTCTTATTTTCCGAAAGTTGACGTGGTATATCGATTGAACGATGCCAAAGAGGAAAAAGAGGAGTGGACGCCATCGACGGATAAGACTTCTGCCTCTTTTTCTAAAGGTTCGCTTGAGAAAATGCTCCGCGCGCACGCCGTTGAAATAAATGCGCAGGACAAGAACGGCTCACCAATCGCCATGCAATTTGAGATGCCTGACCCAACACCGGTTGAACAAGGTTGCGAGGTGGATGAACACAAAAAGTAAGCGGGGCGCTTCTTTAGCTAAAAACCAGGTTTTGCTGCGGTACTGGCGGAAGGCGCGGAGCCGAATTTTGCTTCGAGGACGCAGGCTTCGCTGCGCGCGCCAGAGCTATAGAGGGTTGTGGCTCGGTCGCGCGAAAGGCTATTCGTATCTCAGCGCAATCATGGGATCCACGCGTGAGGCGCGGCGCGCGGGGAGATAGCAGGCCGCAAGCGCAACGAACGAGAAGAAGACGGCGACCGCGCTGAACGTGAACGGGTCGCCGGGTTTGACGTTTTGCAGAATTGCTGAAAGGCCGCGGGTAGTCGCCGCCGCTGCGAGCAAGCCGAAAAGCATGCCGGCAAATGTCAGCTTGAGCCCTTGTCTCAAGACGAGTCGCATCACTTCGCCGGGGCTCGCGCCCAAGGCCATGCGAACGCCGAGTTCGTGAATGCGTTGTTGCACCGAATGAGCCATTACGCCGTATATGCCCAGTGCTCCGAGCAGCAAAGCCAGCGCGCCGAAGAACCCCACTAATTGCGCCATGATTCGGTTCGGCGTATTCCGTTCGGTGATCAAGTCATTCAGCGGACGCACTGTGGAGACGGGCTGCTCTCTATCGACCGCCCAGATTGCATTGCGAATCCCGGAAGCAAGGCCCGCGGCCGGACGCGACGCGCGCACAACGATGGACATGTAGCGGTTCGGAAATTGCGCGGCCGAGACGTAGATTTGGCGGTACGGTCGATCGCTGAGGCTGAATTTCTTTACGTCGTGGACCACGCCGACGATGGTGCAGACGTCGTGCTTGTCGCCTATTTCGAGCTGACGGCCGAGCGGATTTTCTTTCGCGAACTGCTGGCGCGCCAGAGTGTCATTGATGACCACTACATTTGGAGCGGCGGGGCCGTCCCGCGGTTCGATCGAGCGGCCGCGCTGCAGGGCAATCTGCATGGTGGAAAAATATCCCGGAGTCACGGCGCTATAGTCGGCACCAATTTGTTCGCCGGGCAGAGCCGGTGGACGCCCGGCCACGTGAATGGTATAGGTTTGGCTCGATTCACCGAATGGGATGTACTCGCTTGCATCGGCGGAAGCGACTTCCGGGAGAGCGCGCACTCCAGCCATCACACGGTCGTAGAAATTTCGAATCTGCGCATCTGAGACGTATTTGGACGGAGGGATGACGAGTTCGGCCGTAGTGACGTTTTTTGGATTAAAGCCGAGGTCGCCGTACATCGCACGAGCGAAGTCTTCGACCAGCAAAGCGGTGGAGATCAGCACCACGATTGCAATTGCAACTTCACCGGCGATAAGGATGCGACGCATTCGAACGCCACGCCGGCCGCCCGAAAGGTGTCCGGCGGTTTCTTTGAGCGAGCGGCTGATGTCAATGCCGGAGTTTTCGAACGCGGGCGCAAGCCCGAAGACCGCGCCGCAAAGCAAAGCGATTCCGAAAGTGTATGCAAACGTCGTGGCGTCCAGGCTGGCGTGGCCGTAATTCACCAGGTAACCGCGAATGCGCGCGGGAATTGCATCTTCGATCCAGTGCACGCCCCATATTCCAAAAATGGCTCCAGCGGCGCCACCGGCAGTGAAGAGCAACATCGATTCGGTAAGCAACTGACGAACGAGACGGCCACGAGAAGCTCCCAAGGCGCCGCGAACTGCAAATTCTTTGGTTCGCCGACTGGCGCGCGCGAGCATCAGATTCGCAACGTTGGCGCACGCGATCAAAAGCACCAGCCCGACAATCCAGAAACAGACCATGACCTGTTGAAGGCCCTCGTTCTTTCCGATTTCGAAAGCCATGGAACTGAGCAGCGTTATTTGATTCGTGTTGGTCTGCGGATGGAGTTTCTCCAGCCGCGAGGCGATGGTTGCAATTTCCGCGCCGGCTTGCTCCTGGGTAATGCCGGGTTTAAGGCGTCCGAACCCTTCAAACCAGGAAGTTGTGCGGTCGGCGCGCTGTGGATCATCGAAAGCGAGAGGCGACCAAATGTTGGCGACGCCCATAAGAGGAAACTGAAAATCCGCCGGCATCACGCCCACAACGGTGTACGTCTCGCCTTGCAAAGCGATCTTGCGCCCAACGATTTTCGGATCCGCGGCGAAGCGGCTTTCCCACAGCCCGCGGCTCAAAACCACGACGTGGCTCGACGCCGGCTGCGATTCCTGTTCGACGAAGACACGGCCAAGCAGAGGCTTTGCGCCGAGAGTCTGAAAGAAATTCCAACTGACCAAACCGCCTCCTATGCGATCGGGCGCTCCGTCGCTCGTGAGATTGAATGCCCACTGCGTCCAGCCGGCGAGCTGCTCAAAGGAAGTATTCTGCTGCTGGTAATCGAGAAAATCAGCGGTCGAAGTGACGCTGTTGCTGGTCCAGCCCTTTTTTGTGTCGTGAGACAGAAGAACCATCAGGCGCTCGGCTTGAGGATAAGGAAGAGGATGGATCAGCCAAGCGTTCACATAGCTGAAAATGGCTGTGTTGGCGCCAATGCCCAGGGCCAGCGTCAGCACTGCAATCGCGGTAAATCCCGGCGATTGCCTCAGCATTCGCAGCCCGTATCGTAAGTCCTGCCACAGGGTTTGCATCGGTTTCGCCCCTAAGAGCCTGCTGCACTAAACGCAAATACCCTTCCGAAGTCCGTCTCAACTAAGTTGCAGTCTTGTCTAGGCTTATGAGCCTGTCAACGGAAACGTAGGGCCGGGGATCGTCCGGTTGCGGAATGAACTGTCGCGGAACCGCACATTCTCCTTTGCCGTCTATTGAGACGGAAGCCGGTAGCTGAAGCTAGAAGCAGGTTTGCTGCGGTAACGGCAATAGGCATCGCCGAATCTTGCTTCAAGTGCGCGGGCTTCGCTGCGCCCGCGCCAGACTTGCATAAAAATTATCAGCAACATTAAGAGCAGCATCTACCGAGGAAGAGTCAGATAGAGCGCCGTCCTGGCGAAGAGAATCACTCCGAAAAAATAAATTGGGTCGCGAATTTTGGACCAAATGCTGGTGGTGACGATCGGGAGCCTGAGCGCCGCGGGTCGGCCAACGGCCTCTTTCGGGACGCCAAGGGTAAGAAGAACTGTTTTTTAGTTTGGGAACTTGGCGGGCTTAATTTACGTTTCATACAGGCAGGTTGATGGCCAGACCATTGATCAGCTAGCGAGTCTACAGGAATCGACCATGCGAAAAATTAATTGTACCGCAGTGTCGGCGGCAATGAGCGCGGTGTTGATGGCGGCAGTTGTCATGGGCGCTGCGGTGAGCGCGCCGTCGTCTGCGAAGTCCGGAGCGGCGAAAGACGTCCGGGCCATGAATTCGCTCGAAGATAAAGGCCCCACTGTAAAGCGGTTGGACGGCAGCACAATCACGGCCGCGGAAATTGATGCGACTGTTACGCGGTTGCTGAAAGCGGCGCAGGTGCCGGGGGCGGGGATCGTCATCATCAACGGCGGGAGGGTTGTGTTCGCGAAAGGCTATGGGCTGCGGGACAAGGAAAAAAATCTTCCGCTGACGGAAAACACGGTGATGAGTGGCGCGTCGTTCACCAAGGTGGTGTTCGCCTATATGGCGCTGAAGCTAGTGGACAGAGGCGTGTTGGACTTGGACAAGCCGGTCTATGAATATTTGCCCAAGCCGCTTCCGGAATACGATTTTTATAAAGATTTGGCGGGAGACGAGCGCTACAAATTGATCACGGCGCGCATGCTGTTGGACCACACCGGCGGGTTTCCCAATTATCGTTGGATCAATGGTGACCGCAAGTTGAATATCAATTTTGAGCCAGGGTCGCGGTTTGCGTACTCGGGGGAGGGAATTAACCTGCTGCAATTTGTTATCGAGACAATTACGAAACGTCCGCTGCAAGATTTGATGCAGGAAAATGTTTTTCAGCCTTTGGGCATGACCTGGAGCAGCATGGTGTGGCAAGCGCGGTTCGAGGACGACTACGCGAACGGCTACGACGAATATGGGCGTTCTCTGGGGCCGCTGCGCTGGAAGAATCCCAATGCGGCGGGATCGTTATCGACCACGCCACTGGATTTTGCGCGGTTCGTGCAGGCAATTTTGGATGCGGAGGGCCTTCGGACACGTACTTGGGGGCGCATGCTCAGCGCTCAGATTCCAATTCTGGCCAAACACGAATTTCCCACCATGGAGAACCAACTGACGGACGAAAATAAATCCATACGGCTGAGTTACGGGCTGGGCTGGGGACTTTACTGGTCACCGCACGGCGAGGCACTTTTTAAGGAGGGGCACGACGACGGTTGGCGCAATTACTGCGTGGGATTCCGGATGCCAAAAGCCGGCATGATCATCATGACCAATAGCGGGAATGGTGAAGGGATTTACAAGGAGCTGCTGGAAAAAGTGCTTGCGGATACTTATACGCCGATCGAGTGGGAACGATTTACACCGTACGATCAGTTGCCTCCACGTCTCGTGCTGAAGCAGCACACGAAAGTGAGTGTTGACGCGCAGACGCTGGAAAAATATGTGGGGCGATATGGCACGCCGCCGAAGTTGATTCTTGTTGTGCGGCATGAAGGCAACCATCTTACGTTGCAGGAAAACGACGAGCCGGTCCAGGAGTTGGACCCCGAGAGCGCTACGCAATTTTTCTCGACCGTGGCGGATGATGTGTACACCTTTGAGATGGACCCGAGTGGCAGAGTGACGCGCATAGTTTTGCGGTCCGGCGACGAAACAATCCCCATTAATCGAATCGACTAAGTTTTAGAGATTCATACCAGCGAAGGTGCGCGATTAAGCTGCACAGCAGGTCCCTTGTGGGCCGAAAAACGGCCTCTGTCGGGATAACAATGTAAGGAAAAAAAACTAGGAAAAAATACGGGACCAGGCCCTCAGTCAGCGGGACGACTGGTCGGGGGTAAACGGGGTATACTGCGCGCGAAGTTTTTTGATATTGCCGGAAGGGCTGAAAAAATGGGGACCAGACAAATCAGCGTGCAGCGGTTTAGTCTTATTTCTTCAAAGAAGTTTGACGATGTGGTGGCGAAGATTGCGGCGGGAGTTGGGCATCCGGATATGCGCGCGATGTTCAAGAACATCGGCTTGGCGAAAAAGTACGACGAAGTGGAGAACATCATTCGGCCGGGGCTGGGTCCGACGGGCTTGATGGAATTTATGCGATTCGATCATGGCGAAGTGCTGCGAAAGGATCACGGAGAGAAGGCGCCGCGAGTGATGCGTTTTCTGATCGGCAATCCGCTGGTGATGAAGAGAATGGTGGAACATGTCCCGGACGCGGGGTCCTATGCGCCGGTGACGGTACTGGTTGACGAGCGGGCGGACGGCGTGCACATTTCTTACGACACCATGGTCAGTTTGCTGACGTCTTATAGAAATGCGCAAGCGCTGGAAGTTGCAAAAGAGTTGGATGGGAAGATCGCGGCGCTATTGAATGAAGCGGCGAAGTGAAGCGAAAAATCGTCCAGATCGACGGACCAGAGCCAACCGTGATGGAGTAAACCCAGAATCCATAAGCGCGAAAAAAGGAGACGCCTGTATGAGTTCGACGGAAGTACTGGCGCTGGCATTTCTGGTTGGCGTGATTGCCGGGCTGCGCTCGCTTACCGCGCCTGCCGTGGTGGCATGGGCAGGATACGGCCGCGGAATTTTAGCCCACACGTCGTTTCACTTTATGGGCACGCTTACGGCCGCCATTCTTTTTACGGTGCTGGCTGTGGTTGAGTTGATTACGGATCAACTTCCGTCCACTCCAAGCCGATTGAAGCCGCCAGGTCTGATCGCACGTATCATCACCGGGGGGCTTTCGGGCGCCTGCCTTGCAGCAGCAGGGGGTCAATCGATTGCGTTCGGAGCGGTACTAGGTTCGGTCGGTGGTGTGGCGGGTGCGTTCTTAGGTTACGGAGTTCGCACACATCTGGTGACGGGGCGGAAAATTCCAGATTTGCCTGTCGCGTTGTTGGAAGATGTGGTGGCGATTGGCGGCGCAATATTTATCGTGTCGCGTTTTTAGGCGGGCGTTTTAGGTCGAAATAGAAGCTGCGAAATATTTCTAACCTCGAGGTATTTTTCTGATGAATCCTTCCGATCAATTTCAAGCCCTCGTAATCGGTTCCGGGCAAGGCGGCAATCCGTTGTGCGTGTCGTTGGCGCAAGCTGGGTTTCGTACGGCGCTCGTCGAGCGGCAGTTTCTCGGCGGAACATGCGTGAATTACGGGTGCACGCCGACAAAAACCATGGTGGCGAGCGCGCGTGTCGCGTATTTGGCGCAGCGTGGTATTGACTACGGCGTTCAAACCGGAGACGTTCGCGTGGACATGGCGCGCGTGCGGCAGCGAAAGCGCGGTGTGGTGGAGAACTTTCGCACCGGGCGCGAAGGGCGTTTTAAGAACCTGCCAAACTTCGAGCTGATTTTCGGCGAGGCTAGTTTCGCAGGCGCGCGAACTTTGCGCGTGCGGTTGAGAGATGGAGGAGTTCGCGAACTCAGCGGCGAGAAGATTTTTATCGATGCGGGGACGCGTCCTGCGGTGCCGGCGATCGATGGGCTGCGCGACGTGGCGTTTCTCGACAGCACTTCGATCATGGAATTGGACAGCCTGCCGGAACATCTGATCGTGGTCGGCGGCGGATACGTGGGGCTGGAGTTTGGGCAAATGTTTCGGCGGTTTGGCAGCCGCGTGACGATCGTGCAGGCGGGGCTGCAATTGTTGAAGGGCGAGGATGCGGACGTCGCCGGCGCCGTGGCGCAAATTTTGCAACAAGACGGCGTGTCGGTGCTACTGAACGCGAAAGCTGCGGGCGTTACAAAGACCGCTGCGCAGATTCATGTGACCGTGCGCGTGGGCGAAGAATCCCACGTCGTGGATGGCTCGCATTTGCTGGTGGCTACTGGACGCACGCCTAATACGGATACTTTGAATTTGGCGGCTGCGGGTGTCGCCACGGATAAGCGCGGGTTCATTCCAGTGAATGCGAAACTGGAGACCAATGTGGCGGGAATTTACGCCATGGGAGACATCAACGGCGGGCCGGCGTTTACGCACATTTCTTACGACGATTTTCGCATTTTGCGCACGAATGTGATCGAGAAGGGAAATGCTTCGACGGAAGGGCGGCTGGTGCCTTACACCGTTTACATCGATCCGCAACTGGGCCGCATCGGACTGACCGAAGAGCAGGCTCGCGCGCGAAATAAAAACGTACGCGTGGCCAGGATGCCGATGACTTCGGTGGCGCGTGCGACGGAAACGGGCGAGACCCGTGGATTCATGAAGGCTGTGGTGGACGCCGACAGCGGACAGATTCTTGGCGCGGCTGTGCTGGGAATTGAAGGCGGAGAAATTATGTCGATGCTGGAATTGGCGATGATAGGAAAGTTAAGTCATACAGTTTTGCACGATGCCATTTTTGCGCACCCGACGCTTGCCGAATCGCTGAACAACCTCTTCCTGCATTTCGATTCGTAAGCAAGAGAACCCAATTAAGAGTCTATCTCGCAACCGGTGGAACGCGTCAGCCAGCGGCTAGAGCTTACCGCAGGACTAAAGTTGTGCCCTGACGAAAAACACCTGGAACACAGGACCTGAAGCGATTCGCGCGTAGATATTCCCGGGAACGGAACGAAGGGTCGACGCTTTGCCAAAGCAGGCTGACGCCCGGCGCTACGAAGGCTGGAACGACGGCTTGCGACCAGAGAAGCCGATAGCGCGTGGGCGGAAAGACAACGCATTCGCCGTACAATCCAACAAAGTTTAATGTTTCTGAATCTTCGGTGCTGGTTTCTTTGCGTCGCCTGCCGGAATAGCCCCGGCCTCCAACGAGCCGCCGAAGTAGCTGTCTGGATCGACTTCGATCCAGTACAACTGATTGGCGCTGGCCTGATAAGCGGTGACCGTCAGGCTTATGTCGCTCGTGAAGTTGTCATTCGACAACGTGAGGGGATTGATGGTGTAGCGTCCAGGATGCGCACCGTCCGGAACTGCGGCACCGGTGAAGGCGACGCCGGTGTAAGTTGGTCCAATGCCAGTTAGAGCGCCGAACGGATCGCTCAATTCGCCGGTCCCAACGAAAGAACCACCTGGCTCCGTTACGTTCGCAGCGCCGACAAAATCAAATTCGAAGAGGCCGTCGGCGTCCGTGCCGCCCTGTGCTCCGAAAGCATAGTAGCCGGAGAAGTCGGCCACCACGACATCGGTTTGGGGAACTAGTTGGCCGGTGCCGACGAGGTTTTCGTCCATCTCCGCCACCAGCGCGCCTCCGCCATCGGTGGTGGCGTTGGGATCCAATATGTTGAGCGTGGGATCGACGGCGTAGATCCCGAAAACCGAAACGTCTCCGTAGGTTGGGTTAAACGTCATGGAGCCATACCCGTCGCTGGCGAGCGTGTAGGTGCCGTGGATGGCTTGCGCAGTCAACTGGACTCCATTATTCAACTCGTTCAAATCGCCGACACCATTGAAATGAGTGCCGGCAGTCGTCTTGAACTGGCCGACAGCAGCGTAGGCAGTGAACGGATTCTCGACCGCGAATACAGATTCGCCGATGGAAGCAGCGGTAAAAGCTGGCACAGCACCTTGACCGTAAGCGGAGCCTACTGCGTTATCGCTGGTGGCGGAATCCACGTCGATAATACGAATCACCTCGGGGCCCACGACGTAATAGTTGATGGAGGTGGCGATCCCAGTGCTGTTATTGATCGCGCCGCGGCCGAAAGCATCGGGTGTGGAAAGCGAGGCAGTGAAAGGCGTGTCGGGGGTAACGGCGCCGCCGAGATTGCTGTCCACTGTGCCGCTCAACGCGCCAGATGTGATCGTGAAGACCCCTCCGTATGCTACCGGTAAAGGTCCATTGTCATCGGAGCTTGAACCGGACGCGACGAAGGCAAACGAACCGGAAGGCAAAGCGGAAGATGTCTGAAGGTCCATGCTCCCGCTCGAGGTCGCTGTTCCGTCAAACTGTGTGATGAGCGCATGGTTTGGATTGGCAAAAGCGACTGCAAAAGTCTCTGTGCCGCCGATGCCCAAGTTCGAGTTATCGGTGATCAGAGTAAGCGTTCCAGTTCCATCGCCATTCGGGACGAGCCCTCCGCCCGTGATCATGTCGCCTTGAGGCTGGGGAGAAGTGATGCCGTCACCGTCGTTATAGTCTTGTTCTCCGCCTGTCACTGCGAAAACGCCGCCCGCGGACAGAGCGTTGGCAATCTGCACGACGCCCGCAAGAGAGTAGTAGGGGTAGGGATTGTTGGCAGTACTTAAATTAGAAATTTCTTCGCCGGTGACGTAGAAGGTGAAATTTTGTGTGGCGATGCCGGTGATCATTATCATCGCAGTGGCAGTGCGTGTCGGAATCGCAACGGAGGTGGCTGTAATGGTTACCGAGCCACCGGTTGGCGCGACGGGAGGAGCCGTATAAACGGTGACAGTGCCGCTGGCCGTTTGAGTAAGAGTGAATGTGCCGCAAAATCCGGCGGGAGAGCAGCTCCAAGTGACGCCTTCGGCTGTCGGATCGTGCGTGACTGTGGCGGAGATGTTACCGCCGCTGCTGGCTGCCAAACTACTGGGAGCGGTGATAGCGATGGTCAGAGGAGCTCCGCCCGAGCCGCAGCCGGCGATGCCCAACTCACAAAGCGCCATGAGAACGGTCCCCAGAATTGCTCTATTCATAGCCGCGCATCCCTCGCTTCGGATTGGGAGCAATATTCGCTAGAGGGGCTCCGATGCGGAAACTCTTGGGACCGAAGGAACACACGAACGCTGCACACGAGAATAGGCGACTCGCCGGCGAATTTCCCCTCGGGACCCACGTCTAGAACGAACAACCCCGGCGAAATATATCACGATAGTCAAGGTTGGCGTCTAGCCAATAAATCAGATTTTTTTGGGTTTCTAAGGGATCTAAGGTTGCAACCAAGATGCAAATGGCCCGCAGGAATTGGCGAATGTAAGCAGTTTTTTTGACTACAGGTCAACTACCACGGGTTATGGGTGGGTTTGAGGAT
This sequence comes from Binatus sp. (SeqCode), assembly GCA_035602755.1. Classification (GTDB taxonomy): domain Bacteria; phylum Acidobacteriota; class Terriglobia; order Acidiferrales; family UBA7541; genus Palsa-295. Next base: position 34,493 of record DATNLR010000089.1, read on the forward strand.
GTAGTTGCTCAGCCTCGACTGGAGCCGGAGTGTTCGCAACATGCAGATGAAACTGGACCTGAACATTGTTGGCCACTTTATTCAGCGGCGCGTTGTGCGTCATTCCAAAGTCGCGCCTGTTGAAGGTGAATTCTCCATCGATGAACTGATGACCTTTCTCCGACGGGCGTACGGTAAGAGCGACTGACACAAGCTGGGTGATTCCGCGCAAAGTGAGCTCCGCATTCATCAGAAACTTCGTCGGATCGGGACCACCGTCCGGGGTGATGGTCTTCGATACGAAATGAATCTGAGGATATTGCTTCACGTCGAAAAAATTCTTTCCTTTCACTTCCTTGTCCCTTAGCCCGCTTCCTGTAGCGACACTCTCGGCTTCCAGTTGCATGTCCAGAGATGCATCGTCGAACTTGTCTGTAGGCATCTTCAGGTTGATGTCCCAGGAATGGAACACGCCGGTTACTTTGGCGAACGTAGCGCTCGCGTGAAACTCGATCTTGCTATCGGATTTCATTACCGCGGGCGCAGGATCTGGCGAGATCTGAGCGGCCAACGAAAATGCCGACAAAGTGAAAAGAATGCACACGCGGCGCATGAAGTTCAAAAAACACCTCGAAAATGAAGATCGTGGATTTAGGATGCGTTTGCAGCAGCACGTCACGTCAGCAAGCTGCCAGGAAGTGGCCCAAGACGGTTTGCGTGTCCTGAGGGAACATCAGCTACTGCGTGCCGATAGTATAACAGGCTGCGTCGTAGAAATTCTCTTAAGCTCGCACAGCGAGCGGGAGAAGCGGTGGATGACCAGCGAAATGGGCAGCCCTACGCAGATGATGTGGGTGCCGATAGCGATGATTGAGGAAGTGACCGTCTGGGTGCCGTGAAAATTCGACAGTGGCATTACGATCCAGTACATCACCAGATAAACCGCGATGCCGTAGAGCGCTCCGGCAAGAATCGGGCGGCGGACTATAAAGGTGAGTTTGCGGCTGAGTACGAAAAATACCGCGGCAGCGGTGAAGGCAATCAAAAAATGGAATGCCAGGCCCAGCCCGGCTGTGGCTGTTCCACCGTTGAATGATGCGGGACCGAGCCAGCCAGCAGCGATTCCTTGTAGCAGGCGCGAGGGTTTTACACCTCTTGGCCACCAGGTGATGAAGGCGGCGGTAATGTCCAGGCAGCCGGAGAGAAGACCCGCGAATAGAATGGCCAGTAATGCGCGTGAAGTTTGTGTGCCAGCGGCGGCTTGGCTCGAAGAGGTCATGTTCGCGTCCCTTACGCAGTTGCGATGCGATGCCGGGCAGGGCCGTTGTATTCGGCCATCCAAACAGCATGCAATATTTTCACGTTAGCGTACTTCGAATTACGCGAGCGCAAAGGTAAAATGGAAAAGAACGTATGGCTAGGAAGCCAAATTTGGTAGGGCCGGGCGGGCGGCTGTTTGCGGATCCGCAGCCGGGTAAAGATGAAGTCTCATTTCGCGTGGACAATACCAGCGCGGCGTATTACAACTCGCCGTACTACCAGCTGCACAAGAACGACTTGCAGCAGATTCCACCACCTCGCAAAAACGTTCCTATGCAATTGCAACTCGCGGATTTCGCCGGGCCAGCGATCATCAGCGCGATTCAACAGGCGCGGAAGATAACGTTTCATTCCGTCGGAGATACCGGAGCGGCGAAGGTGAATCGCGAGCAGACTGTTCGACGTGCGATTGAGAATGAAGCGGAGGTGGCGGACGCGATGGCGAACGACGTCGCGACAGCAGATATCAATGGGCCGGCGTTCTTTTTTCATCTGGGCGACGTGATCTACAATTTCGGCGAAGGCCAATATTATTACGATCAGTTCTACGAGCCGTTCCGCGCGTACGACCGACCGATCTTGGCCATTCCCGGAAACCACGATGGCATGGTGTTTGGACCGGGATCGAGCGCGCCGCAGGTTCCCACGCTGGAAGCATTCCTGAATAATTTTTGCGCGCAGACGCCAGGACAGTCACCGGACGCGGGCGGACTTGTTCGCAGCGTGATGACGCAGCCGGGCGTTTATTTCACGCTCGATGCGCCCTACGTGTCCATCATCGGACTTTACAGCAATGTGTTGGACGGGCCGGGCGTGATCTCTTCGCAAGGCGGCAAATTTCCGATTGTTGATGATCAGCTTGCGTTTTTAAAGAGCGAATTGCAGCGTTTGACGCCGGACCGTAATGCTGGGAATCGCGCGGTGATTATTGCCGTGCACCATCCCCCGCTATCTGTGGACGCCTTGCATGCGGGATCGACGGGCGTGCAGGCGGACTTGGATAGCGTTTGCCAGGAGACTGGACTTTGGCCTGACGCGGTTCTGTCTGGTCACGCGCATCTGTACCAGAGATTTACACGCATCGTGGGGCCAAACAAAAAGGAAACGCCGTACATCACTGCGGGCAGCGGCGGATTTGCGGCAACTCCTCCGCAAAGCACAGTGGGGAAAGCGCCGATTACGGTGGGCGACGATACTTTGGTGGTCGATCCGATTGTGAAATTCGGATATTTGACGCTGACGTGCGACGGGAAGACGTTGTGTGTTTCATTTAAATCACCGGCGCCCAATGGAGGCTTGGCGACCTTGGATTCTGTGTGCGTCGATTTGAAGGCGGGGAAAGTTTTGCCGAATGGTGCGGCGCAGAAAAGTGAAACGAATGCCAAGACGGTGGGTAAAGTTGCCGGCAACCTACCGAGTAAGACACCGAGCAACCTTAGGACGAAATCGGGCGCATCCAAAAAGGGTCGCCGCTAAAGCCGCGACCCACCAAGCAACTCCGGCAGACGCCGCCACATCACCCGCAAAATTATTTTTAAGCTACTTGCGGTAGATCAAGCCGTTTTTCATTACAAAGGACACTTTTTGTAGGACGGAGATGTCCTGCAGTGGGTCGCCGGGGACGGCGATGATGTCCGCGTAATAACCGGGCTTGAGCGCGCCGATTTGATTTTGCCAGCCTAATAATTTTGCGCCGTTCAACGTTCCGGCCTGGAGCGCAGCGAGCGGCGACATTCCGAATTTCACCATAAGCACAAATTCTCGAGCCTGCGTGCCATGCGGAAATGGGCCGACGTCTGAGCCCATGGCAAACGGTATGCCCGCGGCGATTTGTTTTTTGAATTCCTGCGCGTGAAGATCGAGAAGCTGAGCATCGCGCGCACCTTGCGCCGGAGTGTTGGGGTGCGCGGCGAAATATTCGAAGATGGTGAAGGTGGGCACAGCGAAAATTTGTTTTTCGCGCATCAGGCGCATGGTTTCGTCGCTGAGTTGCAAAGCGTGGTCGATGGATGCAACTCCGGACTGGGCTGCATAGAGTGCGCCGGGCTCGCCCATGGCGTGAACCGCGACGCGATGTCCTGTGCGCGCAGCTTCGTGAACTGCAGCGGCGAGTTCTTCTTCGCTGTATTGATAGGGAGTGGAGAAGCGGCCATCGACAATTTTGTCCGGACCGGTTTCGTAAATTTTGATGAAGTCGGCGCCTTCTTTTAGTTCGCCGCGAATTGCGGTGACCAGTTCTTCGGCGTTGTTGGCATAGGTGGCGTTCGAAAGCACGTGCTGCGCGGGGTTGTAGCCGATGGCGTCTTCGTGGCCGCCGAGAATGTCGATGGCGTTGCCGCTGATGCGCAGGCGTGGGCCGGGAATCAAGCCATCGTTGATTGCATTGCGGACGGCGGTGTCGGCGGAGCCGGCGCCTTCTGTGCCCATGTCGCGCTCCGCGGTGAATCCAGCGAGAAGATCGTCGCGTGCTGCGATGGTAGCGAGTATGGTGCGTTGCGGGACGGATTCTTGCACGGTCTGCAAATCTTCGGCGCCCGGATGCAGGAAAAGGTGGACGTGCGCGTCGATGAGACCGGGAAGGAGAGTGGCGTCGCCCAGGTCGATGATATCGGACTCGTGTGGATGCGTCACGTGCGAGCCGACTTCCACGATGAGGTTGCCTTGAACCAGAATTTCGCCGGGGGTCGCGATGCGGCCGGTTTCGACGTCGAGTAGGCGCGCGGCGTGCAGGACGATGGCGCGCGGCACGGATGAGGCCTGCGAGCCGTTTGTTTGCCCGTGAATTGGTAGGATGAAGGGTGCCGCGCAGTAGAGAGCGCATATTGCGAGTTTTGCGACAATGCGGCGGGTAGCCATGGTTTCGCGCGCGATAATAACACGTCCCGCGGAAGCAGCGGAATTGGTGAACCTTCCCTTGGATAAGAGCGCTTACCGACTTCCGATTGTCTTGCATTCTTGCCAGGGCCTGTGACATCTCCTGGACCGGTGTTCACGACTGCCACCTTTATCGGGTTCATCCTCGGAGGGATTCGCGGCACGGTCGTTTCCACGGTGGGAATTTTTCTTCCGGCGTTTTTGCTGGTTGCGGTGAGCGGGCCGCTGGTGCCGCTTATTCGAAAATCGAAACCGGCGAATGCTTTCCTGGATGGAGTAAACGCGGCGTCGCTATCTTTGATGGCTGCCTTGTCGGACTGATCGCAAATACTTTTCATGTTTCACGATGATGCGAATCCGACGGCAGCCGGTGGGATGTAGACGCCCTTCCGAACATTCGGCTAAAAAGAGAAGGCGCCCTGGTACGTTGCGCCAGAGCGCCTCTTGTAGATGCCCACCGATCACCCGGTCCATTGTTACTTCTTATCGCGTGACCCGCTGCTATGTGAACCGCCGCCGCCGTGTGACCCGCCGGAACTGCTGCGGGAGCTAGACTGCCGGGCCGCGTGTTGTTGCGGCGCGGACTGATGGCTAGCTCTCGGAGCAGAAGCATGGGACTGCGAACGCGCTGCTGTGTTTGTGCGTGCTGCGGTGTGTGACATACGCGCGTTGTTCTGTACACGCTGCGCAGTATTAGTGTGCGGCGTGGGGCGCGATGTACGGGCGTTGTTCTGTGAACGTGTTCCATTGTTGGAGCGCGTTGCGTTATTCGAGCGTGAGTTGTTCATCGCGGAGCGGTTAGCTGTAGAACGCGCTGCGGTGCTCTGACGCTGGAAGTCGGTCGAAGGCGATCCGTTGGTTGTGCTTCGCGTGTTCGTTCGTGCTGTGCTGTTTTGTGTACCTCGTTCGGTACCTCGCGTTGTGCTGCGGTTGTTTTCAGTCCGTGACGCAACGTTGCGCGCGCCAGTGAACTCACCCGGCCTCGTTGAGGCAGTTACCGCCGGCCGGCCATGGTTCACGGACGCGAGTTGATTCCGGTCCGCGCTTGCGGCGCCTTCCTGACGCGTTTGGGCGGAAGTTGCCGCAACGTGTTGGTCACGATTCGCTCTCATTTCAGTAGCCGTGGGACGCGCGGTAAGTCCGCCGCGGCCGCCATTGTAGCTCACGCGATTCGCAGCGCGATCGTTCACAACTGTTTTGTTATAAACGTTGTGAATGTTGTTCACGTTGATGTTATTCACCGAGCGGTTGTAGAAGAAATGACCGCCTTGCCAGTACCCGCCTTGGTAACCGAACCCGCCGTAACCGAAGCCGTAGTTAATGCCGCCGTAAAAACCGACATGTGGTCCCCAGAAACCGACGTGCCAGAAATATCCTCCGCCGCCCCAGCCCCAATAACCGGGAGTCCACAAAAATCCGATACGTGGAGGAAGGACCCAGGTGCCGGGCACCCAGTAGTAACCGTCAACGCCGTAAGCCCAGTAACCGGGAGTAAAAATGTACCCCTCACCGGGACAGATTGGTTGCGTGTAAACCGGCAAGACGGGCGGAGCGATGGTGATAGCCACGCCGAAGCCGGCTGCGGATGTTGTGGTTGGTATCATGAAAATTCCAAGTACCGCCATGAGCAAACCGACTAACACTATTTTCTTCATTGTGCTTCTCCTTCTTATAAGTCCCTGACGCAGAAACCGTGAATCATCTGGCGCCTTCCGCGATCTCAGTTTCTTGGCGCTACTGTGTTAAACACGCGGGAAAGACGAAAGTCGCGCGAAGCGTTTGGCGGGGTTGTAGGGGTTTAATGTAGGGTCTGTCGTAATTTTGTTGGCAACAAATTTTTCTTGGCGGGTTCTTATAACTCCAGGTATGTTGCAATTAGAGCAGAGGAAGGGCCCGACATGTTCTTACTAAGGATAGCGACGGCGGCCATTTTTGCTTTTGCCACGGTGGGAGCTGATTACGCTGCTGCGGGGACTTGCGAGAGCCTCGCGTCCCTCGAGCTGCCGAACACCACGATCACGGCGGCGCAGTCGATACCCGCGGGAACTTACACTGCTCCGAATGGTGAGATGTTCGAAAATATGCCTGCGTTTTGTCGCGTGGCAGCCACGCTGACTCCGACCAGCGATTCCGAGATTGGGATCGAAGTGTGGATGCCGGCCTCGGACTGGAACGGAAAGTTTGAGGGCGTTGGAAATGGCGGGTTTGCCGGGGCCATCGCGTACGCGTCACTAGCGCCGGGTGTCCA